>NZ_PJBZ01000075.1 GCF_002835995.1 Psychromonas sp. Urea-02u-13
CACGTTAATCACTGAAAGATAAACTTTCAATGTTATTAATGAATTAATTCGTGTGTCATTGACATTGATTCTTTTTGTCCCCTTCTTACAAGAAGAGAGGACTTTTTTGAAATCTACTATCAATGCTCACACAGATTGTTTGATTAAATTGTTAAAGAGCATGCCTTTCGGCGAGGTGCGTATAATACGCTAACCTTGAACCTTGTCAACACCTTAATTATATTAAGATTTTCGACTCAAACTATCACTTATAAATAAGGCAGTTTGTTGGTTCGGACTTGGTAAGTAACTTTTGTTAGTTGCCTTGTCTGTGGGGTCGCATTATAGGGATCTGAATCACGTTGGCAACCGTTTATTACTATTCATTTCAATTAAATGACTAAACGAATAATAACTAAACAAAGTGCTGTTTAGTTATTCGTTATTTATCAAATTGAGTTGCAATAAATTGCTTTGATTGTTGATTGGGGAAGAGTTTATTAGCGATAAAGCGAGTGATGACAAAACCCAATGCAGTAAAAACACCAGAAGCGGCAATCAGCATGCCTTCGTTCACTATAAAGAAGCTTTTAATGAAGAGTGCGCTACCAATAAAAAAGAACAGGGGTAATAGGTAAATAAGCGCAGCGCTCTTAATTAAGTCACCATCACTAATCTGCAATTCGATGAAGTGATCTACTTTCATACCTTCTTTATAAGGAAGCTCAAAATATTGGCTTTTATCAGAGAAGGCTTTAGATACAACACCAACACCACAACTGCTTTGGTTGTGACAAGATGAGCAAGCTGATTTAGAGATACACTCTACTCGTACAACTTTTTCACCTTGCACTTCTTCAATCGCAATAACTTTACCGGTTTCAGTGATCATCAGTGACTAATTTGATCGATTCAGCTAAACGTTGTGCGGTAGCCACTGGAATATCACCGACTACATTGATCTCTACTTCTCCACGGTGTTCTGTATAAAGAACCGTTGCACCACGGCGAATTAGTTTTTGCGGTTCTTCTAGGGTTAATTTTTTCTCTGATATGTAAATTGAAACATTTACAATGCCATCATCAAGCAAGATATATGAAACAGGCTCATTTTCATGCATGACTAATCTGTGTTGATCATCTTTAATAACTGAAAAACCAGTGGGTAACCAAGTGGTTTTCCACTGTGAGCTGTTATCTGTAGTCGATTCAGGGATATGCACGGTTTCAGGTAAAGCATTAGTGGTTAATTTAGCTAACCATGGGTTACTGCTTTCTGAAACATTTAATGACATCACCATTATTTGCTCAACCACAACATTGGATTTGTTGATCGTATCTAGGCGGAGTGGCAATGCGGATTGCAAATCACACCAAACAACATAGCTATAACGATAATCGTCTTTACTGATCATACGGATAGCAATAGATTGTTTACCTGCGATGCGCCCTTTACCTAAAATGACATAATCGTAGCTTTGCTTACCCTTTACATAATCAAAGTTAGCAATATTTGCAAAAACGCTGCGGTTTTGGCCTGATTCGATAGTATAGGCAGGTCTGCCTTGCTCAAAATAACTGATTTTTCCTGCGTATTGAAGAGACTCTCGTATTACCCCATTAAGGTAACGAAAGTAACTGGCTTCTTCACCATCAACAATACCGTGGATTAACTGCATAGGTTCAAGTTGTTTTTGCAAACTACTTAAATAGAGAATTTCATAATTCTCTATTTGATAGGATTTTTGCATTAACTGCAGGTATTCAATAGCGGAGGGAATGGTACTTTCCTCCTTTACTACTAACTCTTTACTATTTCCATCAACTTCTATTGCATTGCCTAGTGGCGTTAATAGTAACAATACACTTGCCACTATTGTGCTAAAGAGGGAGTGTCTATTCATTGCTAACCTGTCTTTAATTTATGGCTGTACTTGGAGTTGTAATTGATGGTCTTTTAATAATGCTTCTAAACGTTCATGGCGATCTTGTAACGCCTGCTTAGATTGACCTTTATTCGCTTGTAAACTTACCGGTGAAACACCGCCACCAAATGGCACTGTGTTTAATACTTCAATACCATTGTTTTCAAGCGTTGGCTGCGAAGTAATAAAACTCGTCATTACAACAACACCAGCAACAGAAGCTGCAATAGCGTATTGGCCAAAGCGTTTCATAAATGATACTACATTATTATCCGATTTTTCACTCACCACGGTTGCTGTAATCGGCGTCACCGTTGCTAAACTCGGTTGCTGCGCAATTTCAGCCATGACTAGCTCACTGATATCGATGTTTAATGCCGTTTCGTTGCGCATCACGTCACCAATTAAATGGTAACGTGAAAAAACATCCTGTTGCTCTTTATCATGGATAAGTGCATCTAATGATTTGCTTTCAACGTTTTCATTATCAATCAAACTTGAAAGTTGTTCGTTAATTTCTGTCATTATATTTCCATTTACTCTTCTAATAAAGGTGCTAACTGTTTATCAATGGCATCACGGGCTCTAAATATACGTGAGCGCACGGTACCAATCGGACAATCTTCTATTTTTGCAATTTCGTCATAACTCATGCCTTCAAGCTCGCGTAATGTAATCGCAGCTTTCAGTTCAGCAGGTAAGCGGTCAATGGTTTCCATGATCACGCGTTTTATCTCTTCTGAACGCATAATACTTTCAGGCGATTCAACCGATTTAAGCGCATCACTACCATCGTAACTATCAGCTTCCATCGCATCGATATCCGATGCAGGTGGACGACGACTTTGGCTGGTTAAATAATTTTTCGCAGTATTAACAGTAATACGATATAACCAAGTGTAAAAAGCACTATCACCTCGGAATGAAGGCAATGATTTATGTACTTTAATAAAGACTTCTTGGGTTACATCTGCAATATCACCTGAACTACGCACATAACGCGTTAGTATATTCGCTACTCGGTTCTGGTATTTACGAACCAATAATGTAAAAGCTTGTTGCTCTCCATTCTGAATACGCTGAATTAATTGAAAATCTAAATCACGCTCATTCATTGAGCTTATCTACCTATAATTATTATTAGCCTTATTGGCATCTACAGTCATCCCCATGATACTTCAAGTGACAAATACAGCTCTAGGCTCCAACAATCGAAAAGGGAATAACCATTACCTCATGTTGCGCCTTGTTCTGGCTATCGAGCTTGTGCCTGACAAAACTGATTGAGGTAGCATGGGTATATGACCTAATGTCTTGAAGAAAGTTCCAAACTATTTCAAAAGAAATCATTTTTAGATAAACTGTGCGCATACTTCATTAACTGCAGAGCATATAGTGCCATGACAGAAAGTAAATCAATAACTGAACAACATAGTTGCGATATTTTAATAATCGGAGCAGGTGCAGCAGGCCTATCGTTAGCATTAAAGCTAGCGCCCCACGCAAAAGTAAACGTATTAAGCAAAGGTAAGCTTGCTGAAGGATCTACGTTTTATGCACAGGGTGGTGTTGCTGCGGTATTTTCTGATACCGATAGTATTGATTCACACGTTGAGGACACATTAATAGCTGGTGCAGGTTTATGTGATGAAGAAGCCGTTCGTTTTACCGTTAGTAATGCCAAAGAAAGCATGCAGTGGTTAATCGATACCGGTGTTGATTTTGATACCGAGCTTGATGAAGAAGGCAATAAACAGTTTCACCTGACGCGCGAAGGGGGAC
The DNA here is from genome assembly GCF_002835995.1 of Psychromonas sp. Urea-02u-13. Taxonomy (GTDB): domain Bacteria; phylum Pseudomonadota; class Gammaproteobacteria; order Enterobacterales; family Psychromonadaceae; genus Psychromonas. The sequence continues at coordinate 3,687 of NZ_PJBZ01000075.1, forward strand.
ATTCACACCGCCGTATTTTACACGTGGCAGATGCAACAGGCCGAGAAATTGAAAATACACTGTTAAGCGCAGTAAAAAATCATGAAAACATTACCTTAATGGAAGGTTTTAACGCCATTGATTTAATTACCAGTCGCAAACTTAACTTACCTGCTAATCGAGTATTAGGTGCTTATGTTTGGAACCGAAACGCTGAGCGTGTTGAAACTATCAATGCACATTTTGTAACACTAGCAACCGGTGGCGCGAGTAAGGTTTATCAATATACAAGTAATCCCGATGTTTCCAGTGGAGATGGTATTGCACTCGCATGGCGTAGTGGTTGTCGTATCGCTAACATGGAGTTCAATCAATTCCACCCGACGTGTTTGTTTCATGCTGATGCAAAGAACTTTTTGCTGACCGAAGCACTGCGTGGTGAAGGCGCACATTTATTACGCCCAGACGGCACACGTTTTATGTTTGATTTTGATGAGCGTGCAGAACTCGCACCGCGTGATATTGTCGCCCGCGCTATCGATTACGAGATGAAACGTTTAGGGGTTGATTGCATGTACCTTGATATCAGCCATAAACCTAAAGAATTTATTATTAAGCACTTCCCCACTATTTACCGTCGCTGTCTGTTATTAGGCATTGATATTGCTCACCAGCCTATGCCTATTGTACCGGCGGCACATTATACCTGTGGTGGCGTGATGATCGATCATCATGGTCAAACCGATATAGATGGTTTATATGCGATTGGTGAAGTGACTTACACTGGATTACACGGTGCAAATCGCATGGCTTCTAACTCTCTTTTAGAATGTATTGTTTATGCACATGCTTGTGCAAAAGATATTATTAATCGCCTGCCTTTTTACCAAGAAAGAAAATTTGCAACCATTCCACCTTGGGATGATAGCCAAGTAGAAGATTCCGATGAAGAAGTAGTTATTCAGCATAACTGGCATGAACTACGCCTATTTATGTGGGATTACGTGGGTATTGTACGTACTGATAAACGCTTAGAGCGGGCATTACGTCGAGTGCAAATGTTACAACAAGAAATCGATGAGTATTATAATAATTTTAAAGTGGGCAATAACTTATTAGAGTTACGTAATTTAGTGCAAGTGGCTGAATTAATTATTCGTAGTGCAATGCAACGTAAAGAGAGTCGCGGTTTGCATTACAACTTAGATTACCCTGAGCAACTGGATAATCCAAAACCTACTATTCTCTGCCCGCAAAACGATTAGACCTTTAATCTTGTTAACCTCGCCCACTATTGATAAGTCGGGCGAGTAACCTAAATTGTTCTTCACTAACTGCATCTTTATAAATCGTTATATATTGCTTTTTATTTTTCCCAGCAAGAACAGTGCTCTTAACGTTAAGCTTCAAGAATATAAACAAGCCATTATAAAAAGACCCTCTGCTTATTTTTCCATGATAACGTTTATCTGCAACCACCCTTTCCACTAGACCCGATTCACTGATTAATAATTCATCTTGTTGCAGAAAGGTTTTCCACGCGTTATAAAATGCAGTAGCAAAAAGTAACAGATAGAAGAACAGTGAAGTAAAGGTAAGGGAAGTAACCAGTAGGGTTAATGCAATAACAATGCTATAAAGCAGGAAAATCGCAATTCCTGCGTAATAAGAAGAAGTTACGGTTATTTTATACTTTAACGCGTTTAAGGATGACATCGACAATTTTTGCTAATTCAGCATCAGGGCAAACTTTATGCCCCATAAACCATGCAAAAAGCTCAGGGTCTTCACAGGTTAATAGGCGTTGAAAAGTAAATTGGTCCCTATTAGAGAGATCATCAAATGCCTCATCAACAAAGGGCATAAATAAAACATCTAACTCTAACATGCCACGACGACACGCCCACTTTAAGCGCGATTTGTTCACCACTTCGGTCATTCTCTTATTTCCTATACGATAGATTTAGGTAAAAACACATCAACATCATAACAACAACAATTTATTAACGGCAACTACTGACAAAATAGGTTGTGAGCTATACCATTGTAAAAAAATATAAACGAGGCAATTATGCGCAAACTGAGTGATTTAGATAACATTAGCCAACTACCAGATTTAGTTTTATGCCCACTTGATAACTGGGACTTAATTTCTATTACAGGGGATGACCGCATCTCTTTTTTGCAGGGACAACTGACCTGCGATCTTGCGAGCCTAAAACCAGGGCAACAAACGCTAGCGGCACAGTGTAACCCACAGGGTAAAGTATTTAGTATTTTCCGCGTCATTATATTAGAAGACAGAGTCTTACTCACTCAACCAAGTTCAGTGACACAGCGCCAACTACCAGAGCTACAAAAATACGCGGCTTTCTCTAAAGTAGAAATTAAAAAAGAAACAGAATACAAAGCATTAGGTTTAGCGGGCTGTCAATCTGCACAATATATTGCAGAAAAAGTAGATACTGCGGCGACACATGATCAAAGTCGATTATTAGACAGCGGTACGGTCATAATCAAACAGCCTTATCCATCATTACGTTATTTAGCGATTATGAAAAATGCGATTGCTGATGAACTGTTAGAAGATCTTAAAAATCGCGCTGAAATTTTTGATGATAGTTTATGGAACGCGATGAATATCGCCTCAGGTATCGGTTTTATTGAAGAACAAACGTCAGCCACCTTTATTCCACAAATGTTAAACCTACAAGCATTAGACGGTATTAGTTTTGCGAAAGGGTGTTACATCGGCCAAGAAACCGTTGCTCGTGCAAAATATCGTGGCGCCAATAAACGCGCTTTGTTTATTTTAACCGGTCGTGCAGCTCAGGCGCCTAAAGTCGGCGATAATATCCAAATGTTGGTCAGCAATAATTGGAAACGTATCGGCACCGTTATTTCGGGTTGTCAGTACGGTGACGGACACATTGAAGTATTAGCGGTATTACCTAAAGATTGTAGCCCTGAAGATGTTTACCAGGTAAAAGAAATTGAAGGTTCAACACTTTATTATGCCCCACTACCTTACACACTAGACGAAGATTAATCGCACTCATCTAATCCCCGAATGAAATCGGGGATATTTCCTTGAACCATAAAATAATGCTATAATGGTCACACTTTTTGTACCATGTTTTTATCAACATTGTATGAGTCTAACCGAATAGTGGGTCTACGTTGAGTTGTGAAATTATAAGACTGCGTGATAAAGCGAATAAATTTAATCGCTTACGTATTCAATCTGCACAAGTATTAATGGATAAAGAGGAATTGAATGTATTTCAATCATTCCCTCTTCTCTTTCATTTTAATCTACCGACACTACCTGGTTATATTAATGCAGATGTTCCTGCGGGTATCTGTCAGTACCAAGTGACAGAAAACGCACATCATCTTATTAACTACTTTCTTAACGCAGACTTACCTAGCTCAGAACCAACACAGCACGATATCATTGGCATGTACGCCATGGGTAGCACCTCTTCTATTGGTCAATGTTCTGAAAGTGATTTTGATATATGGATCTGTTATCCACACCAACTGGATAGTGATCGTGTGGCTTTATTAGAAGAAAAGTCTTGGTTAATTACCCACTGGGCAGAAAGCTTAGGTGTAGAACTTAATTTCTTCTTAATCCCTGACAATAAATTCCGTATCAATAATGATGCAGGCATGACCAAAGACTCCTGTGGCTCTTCACAGCATATGGTTTTACTGGATGAGTTTTATCGCACCGCTCTGCGTATTGCCGGTAAGCCTATTTTATGGCGACTTATTCCGATTGAGCACGAACAAGATTACGACCAATACGTACAAGCTTTATATGATGACGGCATCTTAAACAGTGATGACTGGTTAGACCTTGGTGGATTCCACCGCATTCCCGCAGAAGAATATTTTGGTGCCACCCTTTGGCAACTCTATAAAGGCATTGATACCCCATACAAAGCAGTCTTAAAAACAATCTTGATGGAAGCCTATTCGTGGGAATATCCAAAAACAGAATTGGTTGCTATCACCTATAAAAAACGCTTCCAAACCCAAGAATTCTACGACGAACAGCTTGACCCATATTGTTTAATGCTCGAAAAGGTAACCGATTACCTCACTGAAATTAAAGACTTTAAACGTATCGAAGTCGTGCGCGCTTGTTTTTACTTAAAAACAGAAGAGACACTTTCCAAGGTTTGTTATAACGACAACACCGCTTGGCGACGTACTATCCTGAATAAATTTGTAAATCGCTGGGGTTGGGTAGAAGAGCAGATCGCCGATCTAGATAACCGTAAAAATTGGAAAGTCAGCGACGTAACAAAAGCCAAAGATATTTTGCTTGAAGCTTTAATGACCAGTTATCGTAAACTGCTGTCGTTTGCGCGTGATAATAATATTGGAGAATCAATCAGTGCTGAAGATATCGGTATTTTATCTCGCAAACTGTATGCAGCTCATGAAACATTACCCGGCAAAGTTGATCTTATAAACCCGAATATATCTCCTGATCTTTCTGAGCCTAATTTGAGTTTTATTCAAGTGCCAGAGGGCCGAAAGAACAAAGTCGGTTGGTATTTGTATAATTGTTCACTTGATACCCATACACTGATTAATACGCCAACCTTAATGTATGCAAAATATATCTCTAAGTTAGTTTCTTGGTGCCACATGAATGGCTTATATGAAGAAGAGACTAAGCTTCATCTTTATAACCAAGGCTCAGACTTAGTAGACAAAAAGCTCAATCTATTTATTCGTGACTTGTACTCTGTTTTTCCTGTCTATGTGCCTAAAGCGAGCAATCAGTCTTTAAGTCAGCCTTGTGAAATAAAGCACTTAGCTATCTTTTTAAATCTCGAAAAAGATCCAACTCGTCATTGGCAAGATGCTCACGAAGATACTGAAAGTGAAAATGATGACGTATTGTCCTACGGTCAAAATAATGAGTGCTTGATTGGTAGTGTTGACCTTGTTTACCGTAACTCTTGGAATGAAGTACGTACCCTGCACTTTAATAATAACTATGCAGTGGTTGATGCGCTAAATACTATTTTAGGAAAAATGCATCAAGATGCAGCGCCTCCTGAACAGATAGACCTTTTTTGTTATAGCCAACATTTTCAAGAAAAAATAAGCCATAGCTTTAAAAGCAAACTTGAAGAATATATCCAATTACGTTTAGATTCTGTTACCCAGCGTTCAGTGCAAACACTTTGGACGGGCGGACGAAAATTTGGATTTTATTTTGAGCGAACCGGTGTTTCACTGCAGCATCTACAAAGCACAGTCGACATTTACAGCCATATTTCGAAGAAAAAACTTTCCACCAGTGTCGTCAATCTTAAAAACACTTTTTTTGAGCAAACAGCAGAAGTCATTGAATCGCATATCAGTGAAGGGTTAATCCAATTCTTTTTTGAAAATTATCCGAATGGCTTTAATGTCTATATTGCTAATGCAGAAAATGAAGTAGAGAGCTTCCAAAGCTTTGCGGGTAGTAAAGATGATTTAGTACACAATGTGAATCGTTTTTATGCGTCTAATAGCACTGAAAACAGCAATCTAGAAGATCAAATAAACTTCAACTTACCGCAGTTTTATGAAATTGAGTTAGGCGAAAATGAGCAGTTAGAACTCTCTTCTTTCAAAAGTAGCTGTAAAGGTGCAGAACGCACGTTACATTAATAACAATATCTTCCGCTTATATTGAGCGGAAGATTCTTGCTAAGTGTTTACTCAGGACGAAGTCCAAGTGAATGGCAAATCGCGTAACTCAAGTCACTACGATTTAGCGTATAAAAATGAAAGTCTTTTACCCCTTCCTGGCTTAATACCTTAACCATATCCATCGCAGCCGTTGCACCAATTAAATTACGTGTCATCGGATCGTTATCAGTTCCTTGATACAACTTGTGCATCCAATCCGGCACATGCACATTGGTTAACCCAGCGAACTTCACTAAGGTTTTGTAATTAGAAACCGGTAAGATACCCGGAACAATATCGCCATCTATTCCCTGTTTCACACATTTGTCGCGAAAACGTAGGAAGGTCTCCGCATCAAAAAAGAACTGAGAAATAGCACGATTAGCACCGGCATCAAACTTCGCTTTTAATACATCCAAATCGAACTGTGCATTGCTCGCTTCAGGATGCTTCTCCGGGTAAGCGGCCACGGAAATATCAAAGTCCCCTTCTTCCTTGAGTAACTTAACCAAATCCGTTGAATACATATGTGGCTTCGATTCCCCTTGAGGAATGTCGCCACGCAATGCAACAATACTGCGAATATCATTATCCCAATAATCACGTGCTATTTGGCGTAGCTCTTCCTTACTTGCATCAATGCAGGTTAAATGTGGTGCTGCAATCATGCCCGTTTTGGCTTTAATGTCTTTGATAATATCGTGGGTACGATCGCGTGTTCCCGAGTTGGCACCATAAGTAACAGAAACAAATTTAGGTTTTAATGTTTTTAAACGCGCTATCGATCCCCACAAGGTTTCTTCCATTACTGGAGTCGCAGGTGGAAAGAATTCAAATGAAACCCCAACCTCAGTATTAATATCGGCAATGTTTTGGTTTAGCTGTGCCAAGTATTGTGCAGAAAAGTATTTTTGTTGCTGGGTTTCAATCGTCATGGTGTTAATCCTTTAGCTGTCTAGACGTCTTTAATTAAAGACAATCTATCTTACTATTAAATTATGTCAACAAAACAATTTAAACATGAAATAAACTAAATATAAGATGAGTTTTATTCAAACAACCAATCAGACTTCTAGAAGTCTATTTGCCATCGTCGATAACAATCGTTAAAATGCCCTTTCTTATACTATGGGTAAAACAGGAACATCATGTCTAAAGACTGGAACGGTGAATACATCAGCCCTTACGCTGAGCACGGAAAGAAAAGTGAGCAAGTTAAAAAAGTCACGGTTTCTATTCCTACTAAAGTATTAAAAATACTGACTGATGAACGCACTCGACGCCAAGTTAACAACCTTCGTCATGCGACTAATAGCGAACTGCTATGCGAAGCTTTTTTACATGCATATACAGGGCAACCTCTACCTGAAGATAGCGACTTGGATAAAAATCAAGAAGCATTAGAAATCCCAAGTAGTGTACAAAGTAAAATTAAAAAGTAACTATTATTTAGTTACTTTCACACTTCAAATAAATCATCATGAAAATATCACAGTAAAACTACCCGCGCGGGTAGTTCCTTTATATAATGTAACCTTTATAATCCTTTGACATAAAAAGACTTATTTCATTTCAAGGATTGATAAAATGACAACTTTCCAGTTTTATAAGAAACAAAATGCACTTGTTCATATCGATATCGATACACTTTCCTTCCACAACGAAAAGTTGCAATTGATAGCACAAGGATTTGAACTTATTGGCGATATCGTAGAAGCAGAAACAAGCTATGCTGCTTTCAATAAATTTAAAGCATTACACCTTCAACAACCTATTCAATTTAATAACAGCCATATCTTTGTAAATATTCAATAACTTATCGATGGGGTAGCCTATGACGTGGTTTATTATCAGTCTCGTAGTCACAATCGCAATAGTAGCCCAGCGCTACTATACCTGCCGTTTACCGGGGAAGAATAGTGATTGGCAAAAGCTCCCTTTTTTAGCCGAATATCTACTGAAGTACCCTGAATGTAAAATAGATGATGAAAATATTCGTTGTTATCATTGTCAATCAGACAACGTGCTTTTCCAACCACTCACGAAACACACCTCTCCTCGTTACAAATATGTTTGCTTAAATTGCAAGTGCATGTTATTTAAAAGTAAATTTATTATATAATCCTCAGTTACATACCACTTTCAAGGATAATTATGAACATCATTCCAAAGGGCTTTATTGCCTTATTCTCATTACTCATGTTAACAGCGTGTATGACCTCAAGCCCCAATCCAGAGAATAGTTTTGCAACTATTACAACAGCGACACTAGAAAATGGTCTCGATTACCAAATTCATGCAAAACAAGACAACTCTCAAAAAATACAACTTCATCTTTTTATAAAGTCAGGCTCATTCAGCGAAACAGAGCAACAAAAGGGCTACGCACATCTACTTGAACATATGGCGTTTAACGGCACCAAAAACTTCCCTAAAAACAAAATTATTGAGCTATTTGAAAAATCAGGCTTAACCTTTGGTCAAGATATTAATGCTTATACGAGTTTTACAGAAACGGTTTACACATTAAGCGTACCGGCTTCCGATAAAAAATTACTTGGTGAAACACTGCTTTATTTACGTGATGTATTAAATGATATTGAGTTTGACCAAGCTGAATTAGATAAAGAAAAAGGCGTAGTGCAAAATGAATACCGCTCACGCATGCCGCAAGAGCCTCCTTATTACTTTGCACTCTTTACGGATTACATTGAGGGTAGCCAATACGGTACACACCTACCTATCGGTACCTTAGAAAGCGTTGGAAGTAGCACAGAGCAAGGCGTGAAATCCTTCTACAAACAGTGGTACCGCCCTAATAACGCCAAACTACTGATCACTGGCGATGTCGATAGCGTGTTTGCTAAACAACTGATTATGGAAACATTCTCAAGTATTGATAAAACAAAAAATCAACAACTACAGCCAGCCGTAGATGCGCCTAAGTTAAAAACTGATAGCAAAGCATTCACCAGTAAAATTATTAACTTTTCACAAACAGATCTATTTTTTGAAACGCCCTATTTAGAGCTTAAAAGCACCGAACAGCTAAGCCAAGCCATTAAGTTGGATCTGTTTGACAGCATGCTTAACTATCGATTAAATGTGCTTAACCGCCAGAGAGCGTTGCCTTTTAGCGAAGTCTCTTTCAGTTACTTGCCACTGTTGAATAATAAATCATTTAAGAATATTGCCATTAGTTACCAAGAAGGTAATGCCGCAAAATCAGTGACTTTTATTGCTCAAGAGCTCGCTCGATTGGGTCAACATGGTTTTAGCCAAGCAGAATACGATCTACAGCTTGAAGCATTACAAGCAAGGCAAGCAGAGCTTAAAAATAATTACCTTAACCAAAGCTCTGCACAAATCGCGACTCAAGTGATTGACTCATGGGCAACTGGTAATAGGTTATTTACCTTTGAGCAAGAACAACAAGCTTACAACACAGCACTCTCAGCATTGACATTAGATGAAGTAAACCAACTCACTGAATCTCTACTTGAAAGCCCTAAAAAACTAACACTGGCTTACCCATACGGCACTATTCAGCCTAACTTTTTAATGGTCGACAAAAGCTTTACTAAACATTTTAATAAAGAAATAGCCAATACCAGTATTAAAATAGAAAAAATGGTCTTACCGATTATAAAAAGAAGCAACAATTTAACACCGGTAAAAAGTGAGAAATTTTATCCAGAAAAGAAAATTACGCAGCTTGCTTTAAATAATGGTGTTGATGTCATTTTACAAGTAGATAGCAGCGTAAAAAATGCAATTAGCATGAGTTTCAGTGCCCCGGGTGGGAATAACACGTTAATAGCTAAAGAGGCAGCCGCCAATACACTATTAATTAATAGTTATGCAAATAGTGGCCTTGCTGGTTTATCACCGCAAGCGTTGAACCAGAAATTTATTAGTGCTAAAGCAGGCTTAGCACCTTATACATATAACAATAGCCATGGTTTCACTATGGAATCAGTCAATAACCCTAAAAGCTTAGAGCTTGTTTTTTCAATGTTATATAGCGCGATTAATGACGCAGCAATAACACCAAAGATATTTATTCAGGAAAAAAACAAACTCATTGAGCAACAAGAAAGCTTTTTAGCCCAACCCACCAGCGCAACACAGATAAAGCTGTTAGAGGCACTCTTCCCAAGCAGTCCTTATCAACATGTATTTAGTGTCGAAGAACTGCAAGCAATACAACAGAGTGATGTTGAAGCGATACACGCGCTATTTTTCAGCAGTGTAAATGGTTACAAGCTAACCATTGTTGGTGACTTTGAAATTGATGAAATGAAAAACCTTGTTTTACAATACATCGCACCATTACAAGGTGGAAAATTGCATCAGTTTGACCAAAAACCACAAAAACTGATTCAACAAGCGACCAAGATTAATGAGTTTACCAATCCGCAAGACAATGCCATTGTGACCTTTGGTGCGGTAACCGATAATAAAAACCAAAGCATTAAAGAAGTGTACCAAGCGGACTTAATGAGACGTATCGTGACTCAAACCTTAAACCAGCAAGTAAGAGAAAAATTATCACTCACTTATTCTCCTTACGTGTACGTGGCAGACCAACAAGCAGGTAACCACTTTACTGAAGTGTTTATTCAGATGGTCACTAAAGTTGAAGATGCACAAAAAACCCAACAAGTCATCGCTGACATCATGAATGACTTTGTCACTAAGGGTATTACTAATGAGCAATTAGTCGACCACCAGCTTGGATTAACAAAAGGTATGTTATCTAATTTATATAAATCAACGGACAGACAGTGGTTTCTTCACCGAGACCATCTATTAGGCTTTGAATTAGACTCAACTGAGAATGCACAAACGATTGTTAACAGCATCTCACTTGAAGATATGAATCAGTTCTTCAAAACTTACTTAGATCCCACTAAAACAGTGCAGATGATTAACCTTCCTCAGAAGTAACTCCCTGCTAAGTAAAGCCCTTGTTGAAAGGGCTTTTTCAAACAAAAGCATCATGAAAATTGGCATTCATATTTTCAATCGAAATATGAATGCCATTCAATCCCTAGCACCTTCCTTGTTGATTAAACCTCTGCATGACATTCCTCATCCTGCCTGGGAGTTCATATAAGCCACTTAGCGTTAAAAATCCTACCTTGTGTTACACGTTCTGCTTATAGGCCTGTTGATGTAGTTAGCTTCCTTGTATCTACCATCACTCTTTCTGTCTAATAAAATGAAACTGGTTATCTGTTTTTATTCACCATGATGGTCGTTAGCTTTGTGTGTTAGGCGCTAAAGTCTTAAAAAAACATCAGCACTGCTGGCTGTAACAGAAAGGGATTAATCGAGGTAAGGTAAGGCTATCTTTAGGCCTTCATTAAAAGACTTGAAAGCATTCTTTTTCAAACGGTAAAGACAAAAAAGCCCCGCTAAGTGCGAGGCTTTGATTCATAAGGTAAACAGCAAATTATTAAGCTGGTTTATCCATATGAACATCCATTTGTGGGAATGGAATTTCAATGTTTTCAGCATCTAATGCATCTTTAATCGCTTCCATTAACTCGAAACGAACATTCCAGTAATCAGCGCTGTTAACCCAAGGGCGAACAACAAAGTTAACACTTGAATCACCAAGTTCAGCAACTGCAACTTGTACACCAGGATCTTTAAGAACAAGTGCGTTAGCAGTAACCACTTTCTCTAATACCGCTTTAGTTTGTTGTAAGTTAGCGTTGTAGCTTACACCAATCGTTAAATCGATACGGCGTGTTGCTTTACGAGAATAGTTGACGATATTGCCACCTAAAATTGCAGAGTTTGGTACCACTACAAATTTATTATCAACCGTTACTAACGTAGTCGCAAAAATTTGTACTGATTCAACACTTCCAGCAATACCCGCTGCGTCAATGTATTCACCCGCTTTAAATGGACGAAGAACAATAATTAACACACCCGATGCAAAGTTAGACAATGAACCTTGTAGTGCAAGACCAATCGCTAGACCCGCTGCACCAATTAGAGCAATAAACGAAGTCGTTTGTACACCGATACGGCTTAATGCTGCAATCACAACGAATGCAACAATAACGTATTTCACCATGTGTGATACAAAATCAACAATCGTGCTATCTAACTCACGCTTGGTCAGTACTTTATGGAACCCATTAGAGATGATACGCGCAAACAACATACCAATTAAAATAGTGGCAATTGCAGATACGATATTTAAACCGTATTCAATGATCAGGCCCTGATTGTTATTCGCCCATTCAACACTGTTTGCCACAACATCCATGCTATTTTCTAATCGCTCACCGATTACTTCACCTGCCTTCTCAGCAACCTCTGGCACTATATTCTCATCTGACATGCTTATCTTCCTTATTTAGCTTTGTTTTAGTTGGTTGTAAAGAAATGCCCACTGAGCTTTAAAGCTCTGGGTTGGTTTCTGTTTAAATTGCGATCGAACAAACTGGTTCAATCGCCCTTCTACGTAAGCCAATAATAGATTAGCAATAACGGCCTCATCAGCACTTAATTTATCGCCATCTAACATTGGCTTTTCACGTAAAATCTGTTTAATTTGCGATTCAAGTTTAGAGAATATGTGCTCAACACGTACTTGTAAGCGTTCATTTTCTCCCAGTAATGCATCACCGGTTAAAATACGAGTAATGCCTGGATTTTGCTCAGCAAAACCGAGCAAGAAATGTAACAGATGTTCCACTCGAGTAAAAGTTTGTTTTTGTTGATCTTTAATTAAGTTAATTTGTGTAAAAATGGTGTTTTCAATATATTCGATTAAGCCCTCAAACATACGTGCTTTGCTTGGAAAATGACGATATAAGGCAGCTTCCGAGACACCCACTTCGGCAGCTAATTTAGCCGTTGTGATGCGTTGCCCTGGCTTCCCCTCTAACATGACTGCTAAAGCGCGTAAAATATCATCTTTGCGATTTGTTTTCTTTTTTGTCGCTGTAACCATTGCTGCTAACTTCCTTAACTTATAATTTACCTGAATGCCCAAAACCACCCGTAAAGCTTTCTACAACGTCAAACGTTGCCTGAGCAACGGGTAAAAACGCTCATTGAGCCAAACGCTCTCCCACTTCTAAAATGAAACTACTCTCGGAACCAGAATTTTAAGCTCCGCCTGTTTCATTTTTATGTACTCTGCAGATATTGTTGCGCAATAATGACCAATAGCTGATTTGCGACCTTCTTTTTGTCCGCAAGAGTTATATCAAATCTTTCAGTTTCAGAAAATACTGTTAATGCATTTTTTTCACTATTAAAACCTTGCCCTGATTTTGCAACATCATTTGCCGCAATCAGTTTTAATTTTTTGCGTTTTAACTTATCTAGTGCATAGCGCTCAACATCTTGCGTTTCCGCAGCGAATCCAACACAAAATGTACCTGTGTTTGCGCTAGCAACATCAGCAATAATATCTGGATTCTTAATCAGCTTGATCGTTAAGTCATCAACACCCTGCTGTTTTTTCATTTTCTGTACTTCAACGTGCTCTGGGCGATAATCAGCCACGGCAGCACAAGCAATGAAAATGTCACACTGAGCAAGGTCTTGTAAACTTGCTTTATGCATCTGCATTGCACTACAAACATCAATACGTTTTACATTTAAAGGTGTTGCCAAACTTACAGGGCCACTAATTAATGTGACGTTTGCGCCCATTCTCTGCGCCATCTCAGCTAATGAAAAACCCATTTTTCCCGAGCTATGATTACTGATATAACGAACAGGGTCTAACGCCTCTTGCGTCGGCCCCGCTGTGATAGTCACGCTTACCCCCGCCAATAGTTGTGGCACAGGTGCAAAGAACTCAATAACGCGTTGCACTAAGTCGCTAGGCTCTAATAAACGTCCAGGGCCAATATCACCACAAGCTTGTGGCCCTTTTCCTGGTCCCCATATATGCAAACCACGTTCAGCTAATACTGTAATGTTTTCTTGTGTGGCTGGGGCGAAATACATTTTCATGTTCATTGCCGGTGAAACAGCGATTGGCGCAGGTGATGCTAAACAAAGCGTAGTCAGTAATTCATCAGCAAACCCAGCTCTTAAGCGTGCAATCAAATTGGCTGTTGCAGGGGCTAATAATACCAGATCTGCCCACTTAGCGAGTTCAATGTGTCCCATACCCGCTTCCGCGCTTGGGTCAAGCAATGAGTCAGCAATGGCATAGCCAGAAACGGCTTGCATCGTCAGTGGTGTAATAAACTCTTTGGCAGCCTTGGTCATTACAATGCGAACGTCTGCCCCCTGATCTTTTAAACGGCGTGTTAATTCCGCGCATTTATAAGCAGCGATACCACCAGAAATACCTAATAAAATCTTTTTTCCAGTTAATGCAGACATAGAGAATACTCATAAGCAGGTAAAAAATAGAGGCGTAGGATAGCATAAACATTTTCAGCAATATGTGATTTTATCGACTAGATTTAAGATCAATTCATCCTAAATGGTAGTGATAATGACCACCATAAAAGATTGGCCAAGCCAAGAACGTCCACGAGAAAAACTACTATCAAAAGGCAGTAACGCGCTTTCTGATGCCGAGTTATTAGCTATTTTTTTACGGACTGGCTGTAAAGGCATTGATGTGGTCGCCTTATCACGCCTATTACTGACAGAGTTTGGATCATTACACGCGATTTTTGCTGCTTCTGAGCATGAGTTTTGTGCCAAAAAGGGATTAGGCCAAGCAAAATATGTGCAATTACAGGCCGTATTAGAAATGTCACGTCGTTATCTTCAAGAACCTCTGCAAAAAGGAACGACCTTAACCAGTGCAAAACAGACCAAAGATTTCTTAATTGCGAAAATGCACGCTTACCCTTATGAAGTTTTTGCAGCGCTTTTATTAGACACACAACATCAAATAATCTGTTTTCATGAGTTCTTTTTTGGATCAATTGACAGTGCAACGGTTCATCCTAGAATTATTGCGCAAAAAGTTTTACATGAAAATGCAGCTGCAATTATCCTCGTTCATAACCATCCAAGTGGTGATCCAACTGCGAGTATTTGTGACCGAAAAATCACCGAAAAAATCATCTCTGCGATGCAATTAATTGATGTCCGAGTTTTGGACCATTTCATCATTGGACACCAAAAAACCACCTCATTTGCCGAAAAAGGGTGGATTTAACAGTTTAATTTACAGATTTGTTGATCTTTCATACTCGATCATGTATAAAATGCGCCCTCGACGCCTTTGGCGACGGCTAAAAAAGGTGTTCGACTATTTTGCTCGAGTAAAACTAATATATTGGAGAAATCGACATGTCTAGAGTATGTCAAGTTACAGGTAAGCGTCCAGCTACTGGTAACAATGTATCACACGCGAAAAACCGTACACGACGTCGTTTCTTACCTAACCTACAAACACATCGTTTTTGGGTTGAGAGTGAGAACCGTTTTGTTAAATTACGTCTAACTACTAAAGGTATGCGTATCATTGATAAGAAAGGTATTGATACCGTTCTTGCTGATATCCGTGCTAATGGCATTAAAGTTTAAGGAGCAGTAACATGCGCGATAAAATTCGTTTAAATTCAAGTGCTGGTACTGGCCATTTTTATACTACTGATAAAAATAAAAAGACTATGCCTGAAAAATTTGAGATCAAGAAATTTGATCCTGTTGTACGTAAGCACGTTATGTACAAAGAAGGCAAAATCAAGTAATTTTGATTTTATCTGATAAAAACCCAGTTTATACTGGGTTTTTTTATGCCTGAAGAAAAATAATAGAGAAGTGAGGAAATATGCGATTATCAAAAAGAGGCTGGAACAATGTGCTTATCTTTGGCGTATTGATTATTGTTTTTCTGTTTAACTTTAGCCATAAACTATTACTCAAACCAAAAGTTCACCAACGTACACTGATCGGCAGTGAAGTGATGATTGTAGAAATAAAAACACCCGACTTCTCTATCAAACGTGTCGGAAGAAACTGGATAAGTGAGCCTAACCTCGGTTTATCAGAACTCCAATTGTCCTTATTAGTGCAAAACTGGCAACACCTGCCCTTACAAACCCATGCGGCTATCATTCAACCTCAGAACCCTTTTGTTATGCAGGTTTATACCGCTAATGATGCACAGCCGATTATTGTAAAATTAATCCAGCAAGGTGATGATTATTTATTACAGACCGATGAAAACATGTCGCTGTTTTTAAGCAGTGAACAATTACCCCTTTTTCTGGGAAGATAGGTTCATTCACGACCATTAAGCCAAGCGCTTGCGGCTTAAATCTCGCGCTAAAATTAATGAAAGACCGATCATCTGTAAAAAAATAGACCAGTTACGCAAACTAGAAACCTCACTCTGTAGGTACATCTCTAATTCCACCAGCTCTAGATTCAAAAAGAACTTATTATCTATCTCATCACGAATACTTGCTTGGTAAGCATCAATCTTTGTATCAACAAGCTGTACGTCCTCTAACGATATTTGTTCATGCAAATGCAATGCAAGCAAACGGCTAAACTGTAAAGCAATCACAGCATCAAGTGGGCCTTGGTTACGTAACAAGTAAAGTGTTTCGCGTTTACGTTCAATGCCTTCAATCTGCACCCACAATAGGCTTATCTCTTTATCATTATTTTTCATCTGCATTGATAAACTGTTTAACTGATTGGTTTTACCATCAATTAAAAAATGCGTGATTAAAGCGGCTGATATATTAAATAACAACCCCGTTAACACGACTAACCATGTTGGAACGCTAGGCATCGCTTTTCTCTCCAAAAAAAGTACACTGATAAAGATTAGACCAGTGGAGAGAAAATATGCCTGAATTACCAGAAGTTGAAACCAGTCGTCGTGGCATTAGCCCGCATATTATCGGCTCATCAATCAGTGACGTTGTGATTCGACAACCGCAACTACGTTGGAAAATTCCAGCCGATTTATTGGACCACCTAAAAAACAAAGTATTACAGTCCATTGACCGTCGAGCTAAATACTTATTGCTCAATTTTGAGTCTGGTACGTTACTGATCCACTTAGGCATGTCTGGTAGCTTACGCATATGCCCATTAAATAGTGTCGTTGAGAAACATGATCATGCTGATTTTATCTTTGATCAGTGCTTGTTACGTTATACCGACCCGCGTCGATTTGGGGCTATTTTATGGTTAGGGTTAACCCCACAGGATTCAACGCTACTGAGTCATCTTGGCCCAGAGCCATTGAGCGATGCATTCACCGGTAAACATCTTTTTGAATTGGCAGGAAAACGCAAACTATCGGTCAAACAATTTATCATGGACCAAAAAGTAGTGACTGGTGTAGGTAACATCTATGCGACAGAGGCATTATTCATGGCGGGTATCAGCCCAATACGTGCTGCCGGTAATATTTCCTTAAAACGTTATCTGTTATTAACAACAGCAATCAAAGAAATTTTAGCCGCTGCAATAAAACAGGGAGGCACCACACTTAAAGATTTCGTGGGAGGCGATGGTAAACCTGGCTATTTCCAACAGACACTGCATATCTATGGAAAAACGGGCAGCGACTGCCCTAAATGCCAAACAGCCTTAACATCGCTTAAATTGGCATCTAGAAACAGTGTTTATTGTCCGAACTGCCAGAAGTAAGGCTGAATATGAGAATCGTAGCATCACGATGTAATCACTCACCATCGTGATTAAGATGCGTCACCTTTTATTCGTAGATTAATAAAAGTATGGTGAAACAATACCCACCCAAAAACATCAACCTTACATAAAACAAATGCTTTCCGTTGACTTTATAGCCCGTAGATAATGAAAACATTGGAATTTCTCACCTTGTTTTTTGATACCATACTTTCCGTTGTTTATATTTCGCTAATGCTAAAAATGTAGATTGAAGCAGGTATACACTTTAACCCCACCCAAAAAAATCAACATAAAAAAACAAGGGTCTACACATGTCGAACTTGAATGTATTCAAGCAACCAAAGCAATTCTATTTGATTTTTTCAGTGGAATTTTGGGAGCGCTTTGGCTTTTATGGCATGCAAGCCATTTTAGCTGTTTATCTCGTTAGAATATTAGGAATGTCAGAATCACAATCATTTATTCTCTTTGGCGCCTTTTCTGCGTTAATTTTTGGTTCTGTTGCGATCGGTGGTTGGGTCGGGGATAAAATCCTTGGAACCAAACGTACAATCACGCTTGGTGCACTGATTCTTACTATTGGTTATGCCTTATTAGGCCTTTCTGCGTCTGCAGAAAACATAGGAGATTCAGACCTTATTTATATTGCAATGGGCTTTATTACTATGGGTAATGGCTTATTTAAAGCAAACCCCTCAAGCTTACTTGCCAAAGTCTATGAAAAAGATGATCAACGCTTAGATGGCGCATTCACGATGTACTATATGGCGATCAATCTCGGTTCCTTCTTTTCTATGTTATTAACCCCATGGATAGCCAGTAAATTCGGCTATGGTATGGCATTTAGTATTAGTGCAATTGGTTTGGTTATTACCGTTATCAACTTCTTAGTTTGCTCAAACATAATTTAAAATGTGGGGTCTAAACCCGATTTAGTCCCGCTAAAGAAGGCTTATTATTTAGCGGTTGTTGTAGGCACCTTTGCATTGAGCTTTTTATGTTCAATATTGTTGCAACACTTATTCTACGCACACGCTATTTTAGTGGTCGTTGGCATAACCGTTGTGGCTATTTATATGCGCGAAGCATTCAAAGTTCAAGGCTTAGAACGAGCAAAAATGTTAGTGGCCTTTGTCTTAATGTTGCAAGGAATTGCATTTTTTGTTCTTTATTTTCAGATGCCTACCTCACTCAACTTCTTTGCAATTAACAATATTGAACATAATCTATTTGGCATATCTGTGGCTCCAGAACAGTTCCAGGCACTTAATCCATTTTGGATAATGATTGCAAGCCCATTCCTCGCGATTGCTTACAACAACTTAGGAGAGCGCTTTGCTATGCCCTATAAATTCTCCCTTGGTATCGCGTTATGTGCACTGTCTTTCCTAACATTAAAATTCGGAGCCAATTTTGCTAATTCAAATGGCATTATGAGCGCTAACTGGCTAGTGCTTTGTTACGCCTTTCAATCGTTTGGTGAGCTACTTGTGTCTGGATTAGGTCTTGCGATGGTGGCACAGCTTGTCCCACAACGTATAATGGGATTTGCAATGGGCATGTGGTTTTTAACCTCAGCAACAGCTGCTGTTATTGCAGGTTGGGTGGCAGCACTAACCACTGCACCAGCGGGGTTAACAGACGCGACTCAAAGCTTGGCTATCTACAGCAAAGTGTTTGGTAATATTGGTTACGTAACAGCAATTATCGCACTAATCACACTTATTCTTGCGCCCAAACTAACAGAAATCATTCGTGGTGAAACACATGAAGAACAAGAAGTGACACCCAAATACGCATGATTTTAGTCGATATCGTTATTATTTAGGTGAAAAATCAAACCAGTTGAGTGACAACTGGTTTTTAACGAGTCATTTTTTTAACAAATACCACCACAAACAACGCAATCGTAAAGCTGCCCGTAAACGCCTCAAGGGCAGCAATAACACGCGAAAATCCAACGGGAATAAAATCGCCATAACCCAAGGTGGTAAAAGTCACCACGCTGTAATAGAGACACTCAAAAAAGAAAATTATATTTTGTTCGAGGGTTTGATCCATAGAGAAGACTTGAAATTCGCCAGCAAAACGCAAACCAAAGACATAATAAAAAAACGAACTAAATAAAATCAATGCCCATGAAAACATGATGACGCGTAATGGGTCTTCACCATAACCACAAAACAGGTCTACCACTTTGGAAGATACGCGATTCATAGAGCATCGTTGCTCTTGGAAGCGACGCATGGTCAGTTCTTTACGTAAATAAGGTCCTGAAAGCGTGAATAATCCCTGATGCTCACTGGTTTTACGTAAATTACGGTAGATCTCTTCCGCTTGCTCATAAAAATCTTTGGCTTTTTCATGCTCTCCTTGGTCTTCGAGCACTTTGGCACTGTTCTCTTGAATCAATGTTTTACCGATTCTAATATGTTCTATTTTAGTATCGGTCAGCTTCACCCCTAATAAGTTACATTCTTCCAGATGAGCACAATGGATATTGGCATTAGAAAGATCTGCTTTCATCAGGCTAGCGCGAATTAAAATGATATTAAAGAGATGGGCACCTCGTAAGTTAGCGCGATAAAGATCAGCCCCCGTGAGATCAAAACCTTTCTTTGATCCTCTTTTCACAAGATTGAGGTTCTCTAAATTGGCATTTTTCAGAAAGATGCCATGCAACATGCCGCCTGCACGTGCGTGTTCTTCTAATTTCTTTGAAGTATCGGGGCTGGATTTGGTTATTTCAGGGTCGTGCCAATAACAATAATGGGAGCTGTCAGAATGCGAATGGCACCGCTCACCAAGGTGATTAACATAGCTGCATTTCTCATTATTTGGCATAACGTTCCCCTTTCTAGTTTTCTAATTATAGAAACAGAAAGAGGATTTGCTTGGTAGGTTGCGCTTTTTTAACTTATTTTGTGACTAATGCTTGTTGCACACAAAGTGGTGCTAACTGACTGATGTCTCCACCATGTTTAAATACTTCTTTCACCACGGTGGATGAAATAAAGCCGGTTGCCCCATTAGCAGCTAACAAAATAGTTTCTAGCTGTGGGTTTAACGCTTTATTTACTTGCGATAACTGTATTTCATAGTCAGCATCAGTGGCGCCACGAATACCACGCAATAATGCCTGTGCATTTTGCTCTGTTGCAAAGTCTGCTAACAGACCAGAGAAAGGGATCACTTCGATTCCTTTTATATGCTCTGTTGCTACCGTTAATAAGTCACAGCGTTGTTGCAAATCAAACAGTGTTTTCTTCGTTTCATTCTTAGCGACCGCCACCACCACTCTATCGGCCAAACGAGCAGCACGGACAAGCAGGTCAATGTGACCATTAGTAACGGGATCAAATGATCCTGGAAATATCACTGTTTTCATTAGTTTTCCCTATTTTACAACGGCGTCGTTAATTGATTGTAATTCATCACGCGCTGACTCGGCATTCCAATAAAAGCTATACCAAGGATCTGGGTTTTCTTCCGAACGGAATTTCTCTTTCGGGAATTCGATTGATAGATGATTATCACCAAAGGAATACACTGATGCACCAACTTCTACATCACTTGATAGCCAAACGCCGATTAACAGCACCAATGGATAGATAAAAAAGAGTTTAAACATGTTGCTTCCTTGTCCACTTATCAGACCACTTTTTGCATATTTTGATAAGTCTTTGTTTATTAAGTGCTACAAATATTACCAGTTATTATTTGTAAAATTTGAGCGTTTATCGCAAAAATAAGCATCCATTTTTAATGAAAAATAAAAATACATTTAAAAACAAACAATTATTTTTCACGGTGAATAAATTACTTTTTTGGTTAACCTAAAGGCTTATTTTTGCTTAGAAATGATCTATCTTTAATGCCTCAATTCAATGCATAGGAGAAAACAGATCATGACTTATAACAGAATAATTGTTAGCGAAGCGATGAAAAGTTCATTTCTAACCGTCGCATTATTTATCCTCTTTGACCTTTTAATTCAAGGTTATAGCAATTACCACAATTGGATAATTACTTTTTATATTGCATTGTTTGGCCTCTACTGCATCATTGCCAAACGTTACCTATAAACCTTGAGTAGGTAACGTTTAAATAAACGTTACCTGCTCTTCTGATTGCTTAAAAATAGCTTGTGATAAAAACGTTAAGAATTCATTTCCACTACGATCATCAATCCACTTTCCATCAACATAACTATAATGGTGGCCATTTTCTACCGTTGCCAACCAGATTTGATGTAAAGGTTGCTGACGATTAATTATCAGCTTACTGCGGTTTTCAAACTCTAAGGTTAATAGACCTCCATTTTGGTCATAGTCTACATCTGCCTCAGATTCTTCAATACAATCTTCAATGGTTTGATACAACTCATCCGCTAATTGTTGAAATTGGCTGTCATTCACGATCTATCCCCTTTGCTTTTGCACAATGAAGTGCGATTATAGAGGGCTCAAAATATTTAACTAGGATAAGCGATGAAAAAGCTAAATTTATTCTTAATACCCGTGCTTTTTTCAAGCTTATTAATCGGTTGTGGCATGTCGGGGCCACTATATCGCGCCCCCGTCACACCCACAGTCGTAGTAGAAAAAGAACAACCAACAACACCAGAACAAGCAGTAGAAGAGCAAGCAATAGAAACGGAAAATAGCGTTTCGCAATAAAAGTGTAATAAAGCGCGCTTTATTCGTCATGGCATCATTCACTCTCTACTTTATAAACTTAAGCAAATAAAAAGGATTTAAAATTGGATCACTTTAATTATCAAGCTGATGGTCGTCTTTTTGTTGAAGGACTACCTGTTGAAGACGTTATCGCAAAGTCAGGGACACCTGCTTATATCTATTCTCGTGCGACCATTGAGCGTCACTGGAAAGGTTTTGATGAAGCAGCAGGAAAACACCCACACCTTATCTGTTACGCCGTAAAAGCGAATTCTAATTTAGGTGTTTTAAACCTGATGGCACGTTTAGGCTCAGGGTTTGATATTGTTTCTGTCGGCGAATTGTTACGTGTTATCCAAGCAGGTGGCGACCCTAAAAAAGTGGTTTTCTCTGGTGTTGGTAAAACAGAAATTGAAATTGCAACGGCATTACAAGCGGGCATTTACTGCTTTAATATCGAATCTATTTCAGAGCTTTACCGTATCAATGAAGTGGCTGCTAGCTTAAATGAAAAAGCCCCTGTTTCAATCCGTATTAATCCAAACATTGATGCCGGTACACATCCTTATATTTCTACCGGTTTAAAAGAAAACAAATTTGGTATTGATATTGAGCAAGCGCTAACCGTTTACCATTTAGCGAATGACCTTGAATTTATTGAAATAAAAGGTGTTGATTGTCATATCGGTTCGCAAATCACTGAAGTGGCACCGTTCATTGAAGCGTTAGATAAATTATTAGTCTTAATCGACCAACTTGAAGAAAAAGGCATCAGCATTAGCCATCTTGATCTTGGTGGCGGTTTAGGTGTTCCTTACGATGACGAAACACCACCAGAGCCAAAAGAATATATGGATGCCGTTATAGCCAAAATGGGTGACCGTAAACTCAAATTATTATTTGAACCAGGCCGTGCAATCATGGCAAATGCGGGTATTTTGGTGACAAAAGTTGAATTCTTAAAAATCAACGACCATAAAAGCTTTGCTATTGTAGACGCGGCCATGAACGATTTAATTCGTCCTGCTTTATACAGCGCTTGGCAAAACATCATTCCACTGAACAACAGCCTAGTGGAATCAGAAACTCGCCCATTAAGAAACTACGATATCGTAGGCCCAATTTGTGAAACGGGTGATTTCTTAGGTAAAGATCGCCAGCTAACATTAGCCGAAGGTGATTACCTCGCTATTCGTAGTGCAGGTGCATACGGTGCAACAATGGGTTCAAACTACAACTCACGTTGTCGCCCAGCTGAAGTCATGGTTGATGGCGGAAAAGCGTTTATCGTACGTGAACGTGAAGAACACCGTACATTGTGGGCTGGTGAGCACGTTTTACCATAGAAAATAGAGGCCAATATGTTTAATGCATATTGGCCATCATTGATAAAAGCGTCAGTAGATGGGAAAAATACAGTAAATGAACATCCAATTTTCAAAAATGCATGGCTTGGGTAATGACTTTATGGTTATTGATAATGTCACGCAGAATGTTTTCCTCTCTAAAGATGCGATCCGACGTTTAGCGGATCGTAACTTCGGTATAGGCTTCGATCAATTATTAATGGTAGAAGCACCTTACGACCCAGAGCTTGATTTTCATTATCGTATTTTTAATGCAGATGGTAGCGAAGTTGAACAATGTGGCAATGGCGCACGCTGTTTCGCCCGTTTCGTGAAATTGAAAGGGTTAACCCAAAAACGGGTTATTAATGTCAGTACAGCCAAAGGTAAAATTCAACTTAAAATAGAGCAAGATGGCAATATCACTGTTGATATGGGCAAACCTATTTTAGAGCCTGCAAAAATTCCTTTTGAAGCACAAAAAGAAGAGAAAACCTACATTCTGCGCGTTGAAGATCACACTGTATTATGTGGTGCCGTCTCAATGGGTAACCCACACTGTGTGGTATTAGTGGATGATGTTGATACTGCTCCCGTTGAAACACTTGGTCCATTATTAGAAACACATGAACGTTTTCCTAATAAGGTAAACGTGGGTTTCTTAGAAGTAGTTAGTCGTGATTATGCAAAATTACGTGTTTGGGAACGTGGTGTTGGTGAAACATTAGCTTGTGGTACCGGCGCTTGTGCAGCTGCCGTTGTTGGACAGTTACAGGGCAAACTTGATACTCATTGCACTATTGAGTTACCGGGTGGAAAGCTAAAATTCTTCTGGCAAGCGGGCCAAAATGTACGCATGACAGGTGCGGCTGAGTTTGTTTTTGATGGACAAATTCAAATCTAATCAGGAAACAGAAAGGAGACAGATATGTATACTTTATTTGTCCTCCTCAACCTTACTCAATGACTTCATTACAAAAACCTATCGATCAATACCTTAACCACCTTGCCAGTCAGCGTGGCTTAAGCCCTATTACTATCAAAAATTACCAACGAAATTTAGCTGAGTTTGTCACGCTGATAGCAGGAAAAAAGCTAACCAACTGGTCTGAACTAGAAAGCGATCACGTGCGTTTAATGGTAAAACAGCTCAATCAAAAGGGCATTAAAGCACGTTCTATCGCAACCAAATTATCCGCCTTGCGTTCTTTTCTAACGCACTTAGTACAAAATGAAGTGCTTACTTTTAATCCAGCCAAAGGGATAGCCGCGCCTAAGTTAGATAAACCACTGCCTAAAAACATCTCTGTCGATGAAGTTTTCCAATTACTCGACATTGATGACCAAGATCCACTTAGTCTGCGTGACCAAGCTATGATGGAGTTAATGTACTCTTCTGGATTAAGACTTAGCGAGTTAGTAGGCATTAACTTAAAAGATATAAAACTGCGCGAAAAAGAGATCATGGTATTAGGTAAAGGCAGCAAACAGCGGCTATTACCGATCACCAAAAGAGCCGTGAACTCCATTGGCGCTTGGCTGAAAGTACGCCCAGAATTTTGTGAAGCAGGCGAAACCGCCCTTTTTACCTCTAAGCTGAAGCAGCGAATCTCGGTACGTAATGTGCAAGCACGCATGGAAAAATGGGGCTTACAGCAAAACCTGCCTAGCCACCTTAACCCGCATAAGTTACGTCATTCTTTTGCAACTCACATGTTAGAGTCGAGTGGTAATTTACGTGCAGTGCAAACCCTATTAGGCCATGCAGACCTTTCTACCACACAGGTCTACACACATCTTGATTTTCAACACCTTGCAGAGGTGTATGATAAAGCACACCCTCGCTCTAAACGGAAAAAATAATGAAATTCTATCGCCCATTAAAACCTTTTAAAGCAATCAGCTTTGACCTTGACGATACCTTGTATGACAACCACCCAGTCATCAAAAAGGCAGAAGATGATTTTCTTATTTATCTGAATAAAACTTATCCAGAGCTTAGTGAATTAGATACGCGTCAATGGGGTTTATATAAAAACCATTTAATAAGAGAGTTTCCCGCCTTAGCGAATGATGTGTCTTTATGGCGAGTGAAAATATTAGAGCGTGTGATGACGATTTTTGGCATTGCAGAATACAAAGCGATTGAATATGCACAAATCGCATTCACTGAGTTTTTACGTTTACGCAGTGATTTCACTGTACCCGCTGAAAGTCTTGTTTTATTAGAAAAACTATCACAAAAGTACCCTGTTATTGCGATCACTAACGGTAACGTTGATGAGAAACAGATCGGTCTACATGATAAATTCCAATTTATTCTTAAAGCGGGTGGTGACTTTAACGCCAAACCGCAACCCGATCTGTTTATCGAAGCAGCTAAACGCTTGAATATTGAAGTGAGCGATATTTTACATATTGGCGATCATCTTGTGAGTGATGTATTTGGCGCACAAAATAGTAACGCACAAGCCGTCTGGTTAAACGAACATAAACAACCGTTAAATGGTGCAAGGTTACTGCCTACGGTTGAAATCACCCAGCTAGATCAACTATACTCACTCATTACTGAATAAATAAACAGGTGTTTGCATATTATGGATGTTTCCTACTTAATCGATAGTTTAAACGATTTTCAACGCGCAGCGGTTTCTGCTCCCGAGCAAAACATGCTGGTATTAGCAGGCGCTGGTAGTGGTAAAACGCGTGTTTTAACTCATCGAATTGCATGGTTAATGCAAGTAGAGAAGATTCCTACCTATGGTATTTTAGCGGTAACCTTTACTAATAAAGCGGCCAAAGAGATGCGCGGTCGTATTGCTGATATCTGCCCTTTTCAAATTGGTGGCATGTGGATAGGTACATTCCATGGCATTGCACATCGTTTATTACGTTTACATTATCAAGAAGCCAATCTTCCAGAACAATTTCAGATCATCGACAGCGATGATCAACAGAAGATGGTTAAACGTATAATCAAAACTCTAAATCTTGATGAAAAATTTTATCCGGCTAAAGAACTACAGTGGTATATCAACGATAAAAAAGATGAAGGTTTACGCGCAAAACATATTGATGCCGGTTATAACTTGCAAGATAAACAGCGCTTACAGGTTTATCAGGCTTATGAAGAAGCCTGCCAGTTAGCCGGTCTTGTTGATTTTGCTGAATTATTATTACGTGCTCACGAATTATTACTCAATAACGAAGCGTTATTAAAACATTATCAAGATCGCTTTAAACATGTCTTAGTAGACGAGTTTCAAGATACCAATAAATTACAATATGCATGGCTCAACCTATTAACCGACAGTAATAACTTTTTAACCATTGTTGGGGATGACGATCAATCTATCTATGGTTGGCGTGGTGCGGATGTTGAAAATATTCAGCGTTTCTTAAAAGAAAAGAATAACCCGGTCACCATTCTCTTAGAACAAAACTACCGCTCAACAGGTCATATTCTTAAAGCCTCTAACCAGCTGATTCAAAATAACAGCGATCGTTTAGGCAAAGAATTATGGACCAGTGGTGAAGATGGCGAGCCTATCGGTATCTACAGTGCCTTTAACGATTACGATGAAACGCGTTATGTCACCTCACAAATTCAAGCCTGGGAGCGTGAAGGTAACAAACTCTGTGATTGCGCTATTTTATACCGTAGTAATGCCCAATCGCGTCTTTTCGAAGAGCAGTTTATGGCCAACCAAGTGCCTTACCATATTTATGGCGGGCAACGATTCTTCGACCGTTTAGAAATCAAAGACAGCATCGCTTACTTGCGCTTGATGAACAATCATCAAGATGATGCTGCTTTTGAACGTATTGTTAATAAACCGAAACGAAAAATTGGTAATACCACATTAGACAAAATCCGCCTGTGTGCCCGTGATCAAGGTTATACCATGTGGCAAGCAAGTGTTTACTTACTTGAGAACAAGCTATTGAGCGCGGGTGCATCTAGCTCGTTAAGTGGTTTTATCGAATTAGTCAGTCGCTTTAAAAGTGAAACATCAGAACTACCTCTTTTCCAAATGGTCGATCACATCATTTC
Organism: Psychromonas sp. Urea-02u-13; assembly: GCF_002835995.1. Lineage (GTDB taxonomy): Bacteria > Pseudomonadota > Gammaproteobacteria > Enterobacterales > Psychromonadaceae > Psychromonas. The sequence continues at coordinate 31,076 of NZ_PJBZ01000075.1, forward strand.
CCATTCGGGTTTAAAAGCGATGTTTCAAGCTGAGAAAGGAGAGAAATCAAGAAGTCGCATTGAGAATCTACAAGAGCTTGTTTCTGCGACTAAAGGGTTTGTTATCCCTGAAGAAGAACAAGAAATGGATGAGCTTACCGCTTTCCTTGCTTATGCGGCATTAGAATCTGGCGATAACCAAGCCGACGAGTTTGAAGATGCAGTGCAACTAATGACAATGCACTCGGCTAAGGGTTTAGAATTCTCGCAAGTATTTATCGTCGGGGTCGAAGAAGGCATGTTCCCGAGTCAACGATCTACCGAAGATGAAACACGCCTCGCTGAAGAGCGTCGCCTTTGTTATGTTGGCATGACACGCGCAATGAAAAAATTAACCATTTGCCATGCTGAAAGTCGTCGTTTATACGGTCAGGAAAAATTTCATTCTCCGTCACGTTTTATTGCAGAACTGCCAGAGAAAGATATTCACTTCATCCGCAAAAAAGCACAAGTTAAACGTATGCAACAACCCGCTACTAAAGCTGCGCAATTTAAAGGTGAAAGCCAAGACGTATTAGGCTTTAAATTAGGCCAGCAAGTTAAACACGTGAAATTTGGTGAAGGCACTATCATTGCACAAGAAGGCAGTGGCGAAAATAGTCGTTTGCAGGTTCATTTTTCAGAGGTAGGCAGTAAATGGTTAATGACCGCTTATGCACGTTTAGAAGCGGTATAACAGCTAACTATTTGATCTTATTAAGCCCAGTTAAATGGGCTTAATTCGTTTTACAAAAAAAGTGTAATACAAATCAAAGTTTAACCATTGTTGTTAGTTATTCGTACATGAAACAATAAAAAGTAACTACGCTTTAAGAGGTATAAAATAATATCCCGAGGAGCCAATAATGCGTTTTAAACCTATCAAAGAGTTCTTAGCTTATATTGAAGAGTGCCATATCGCACTTGCAGATCTTTACCTGCGTTTAAGCCTGGAAGCCACCGATGAAAAAGTAAAATTGTTACTTGATTTCATGCGTAATAAAGAACAATTATCCTTTTTCCATTTACATGAATACGCTGAACAGGCACCTGGTAGCCTATTAGAAACGTGGTTAGATAACGTTTTTGATCAAAGCTTTCCGATGAAATGCCAACAGATGAAAGCACAACCTGACCTCGCGATTGATGACGTCGTTGCGTTGGCGATGAAACTGGATATGCAATTAATCGAGCTCATGCAAACAGCCGCTTACAACTCTCCTACGATTGAAGCAGAACTTGCCTTGGAAAACCTCACCAATCAAGAAGAAGAAGCACTACACTCGGTTGTCACAGCTAGTCATGAATTTGAGTATATGTAATTAATCCCCCCCATTCGGTCGGCTTTCTATTGAATAACTTTATTAAGTCCGACCCACACTTCCCCTAGTTTTCCATGTCGATAAATTGTAGAATTCGCACTCTATTATTAGTCCGTATCAATTGGTGAATTATCTATGAAAGCGTTTATCCAGCAACAACTTGAACAAGCAATTGTTTCTCTTAAAGAACAACAAGTAATTCCACAAGATGTTCAGCCACGTATCGCCATTGATCGCACTAAAGATAAGTCTCACGGTGACTTTGCTAACAACCTAGCATTAATGCTAGCAAAACCAGCAAAGCAAAACCCACGCGCTTTAGCTGAGCTTATCGTTAAAAACCTACCTGAATCTGATCTTATTGTTAAAACAGAGATTGCCGGTCCTGGTTTTATTAACTTTTTTATCAATCCCAATTATCTTGAAAAACAGATTGATAGCGCTTATGCCGATAGCCGTTTAAATGTTGAGCTAATAGCAAAACCACAAAATATTGTTATCGATTACTCTTCACCAAATCTTGCAAAAGAGATGCACGTTGGCCACTTACGCTCAACGGTTATCGGTGATGCTGTAACACGTACGCTAGAATTCCAAGGTCAAAATGTGATTCGTCAAAACCATGTAGGTGATTGGGGAACACAATTTGGTATGTTATTGGCTTACATGGAAGAGCTTCGTGCACAAAAACTAGAAATATCAAAAAATCTATCTGACTTAGAAGTTTTTTACCGTGCAGCAAAAGCCCGTTTTGATGAATCCGAAGACTTTGCAAATCGCGCACGTTTTCTAGTTGTTCAATTACAAAGTGGTAACGAAGAATGTTTAGTACTGTGGAAAGAATTTAAAGACATCAGTATTTCACATTGCCAAGAAGCTTATCAGCGTATGGGCGTGAGCTTAAGCCTTGAAGATATTCGCGGTGAAAGTGCTTACGATAAAGAATTAGCTGTTGTAGTGAGTGATTTAGACAAAAAAGGCCTATTACAAGAAAGCCAAGGCGCTAAATGTGTTTTCCTAGATAGCTTTAAAAATAAAGAGGGTGAGCCTCTTCCAGTTATTATCCAGAAAAAAGACGGTGGTTTCTTATACGCAACATCCGATTTAGCCGCTATCCGCTACCGCCAATCAGTACTAAATGCTGATCGCGCACTTTATTTTGTAGATGCACGCCAAGGTTTACATTTCCAGCAAGTATTCGAAGTTGCACGTAAAGCTGATTTTGTGAAAGCAGAAACAACGCTTGAGCACATGGCATTTGGTACTGTAATGGGTGAAGATGGCAAACCATTTAAAACACGTGCCGGTGCAACACCAAAATTAGCAGACTTATTAACAGAAGCAGAAGAACGTGCTTATGAGTTAGTAAAAGAAAAAAATCAAGATATGGCCGAAGATGAGCTTCGTCATATTGCATCAGTAGTTGGTATTGCATCCGTTAAATACGCTGATTTATCAAAAAACCGTACCAGCGATTACACTTTTAGCTTTGATAGCATGTTAAGTTTTGAAGGTAACACAGCACCTTATCTATTATATGCTTACACACGTGTAGCAAGTATCTTCAACAAAGCAGAAATCTCAATGGATAGCATTACCGCTGACGTTGCGTTAACTGAAGAGAAAGAAAAAGACTTAGCAAACAAACTGATGCAATTTAACGAAATTGTTAATCAAGTTGGCAAACAAGGTATGCCACATTTCTTATGTGCTTACTTATTTGAGTTAGCAGGTTTGTTTTCGAGTTTTTATGAAGCATGCCCCGTTTTAAGTGCTGAAACAGAAACACAAAAACAAAGTCGCTTGAAATTAGCTGCGTTAACCGCAAAAACACTACAGCAAGGTTTGTCGTTATTAGGCATTAATACCTTAGAGCGCATGTAATTATGGCAACTCCCACTAGACGTAAAAAAGGTACTGCTGCAAAAAAAAATAGACGCACGGCACCTCAACGTCCTAAAAAGGGAAACCAAGGCTTTCCTTTTTTAGCCGTTATTATCGCGATACTACTCAGTGCTTTTATCGGCTACTTTATGTTTGCCGTTGATAAACCTGATCCCGTTGCACCGGTAAAGAAACAACCCGTTAAAAAAGAAGAGTTATTACCAGAGAAGCCACAACCTAAATGGCAATATGAAGAATCACTACCTACCAAGGAAGTGAAAGTTGATATTCCAGAAGAAGAAGCAAATACGCGTCCTTATCAAATGCAGTGTGGCTCTTTCAGAAAACAAGGTGATGCAGAATCTTTGAAAGCACGAATCGCTTTCCAAGGTTTAAACAGCATAGTCAAAAAAACAGGCTCATGGTATCGCGTTATTTTAGGCCCTTACGATAGAAAGAGAATGGCTGAAAAAGAACGTCACAAATTACAACGCGCCAAAATTAATGGCTGTCAAATTTGGTACTGGCGATAAGTTCTAATCGCGTACTAAATATTACATAAAATACGTATTTAAAAAGGGTAAATGAGAATTTACCCTTTTCTATTTTCTACTCCCTTGAAATCCCTCTTCCTCCCCCTTATATCTAATATATACATTTCAATGAACAGGTAATTTAAAATGACAACTATTGTTTCAGTTCGTCGTGGCAACCAAGTGGTTGTTGGCGGTGACGGTCAAGTTTCTCTCGGTAATACAGTCATGAAAGGTAATGCACGTAAGGTGCATCGTTTATATAACAATCAAGTTATTGCTGGTTTCGCCGGTGGTACAGCAGATGCATTCACGTTATTAGAGCGTTTTGAAGCAAAATTACAAGCACATCAAGGTAACTTAGAACGCGCAGCCGTTGAGTTAGCTAAAGATTGGCGTACCGATAAAATGTTACGCAAGCTAGAAGCATTATTAGCAGTGGCAGATAAAAACCACTCTTACATCATTACTGGTAACGGAGATGTAGTGCGTCCAGAAAATGATCTTATTGCCATTGGTTCGGGCGGCAACTTTGCACAATCCGCTGCTATGGCACTATTAGAAAATACAGACTTAGATGCAAAAACTATCGTTGAAAAAGCATTAACGATTGCAGGCAACATTTGTGTATTCACCAATACTAATCAAACTATTGAAGTGATTGATTTCGATAGTAATGAAAATAGCGATAAATAGGATATTAACATGTCAGATTTGACTCCAAAACAGATAGCTCATGAACTAGATCGCCATATTATCGGACAAAGCAAAGCAAAACGTGCAGTAGCAATTGCATTACGTAACCGCTGGCGTCGTATGCAACTTGACGAAGATATCCGCCAAGAAGTAACGCCTAAAAACATTTTGATGATCGGTCCAACGGGTGTTGGTAAAACAGAAATTGCACGTCGTCTTGCTAAACTAGCAAACGCGCCTTTCATTAAAGTTGAAGCAACTAAATTTACTGAAGTCGGTTATGTAGGTAAAGAAGTTGAAACGATTATCCGTGATCTTGTTGATGTAGCGATTAAAATTACCCGTGAACAAGAGATGGAAAAAGTAACAGCAAAAGCCGCAGACCTTGCTGAAGATAAAATATTAGACATTCTTATTCCGCCTGCTAAAACAAGTGGAGAATGGGATACGAGTGGCGATACAGTAGAAGAAGGTGCTGCACGTCAATCATTCCGTAAGAAATTACGTGAAGGTAAGCTTGATGATAAAGAGATAGAAGTAGATGTCCCAGCACCACAAGTGGGTGTTGAAATCATGGCGCCTCCAGGTATGGAAGATATGACTAACCAGTTACAAGGTATGTTCCAAAACCTATCTGGTAAAGGCGAAGTTAAAAAACGTAAAATGAAAATTAAAGATGCGTTAAAGGCGATTGCAGAAGCAGAAGCGTCTAGCCTAATAAATCAAGAAGACTTAAAAGAGCGCGCTATTTTTGCAGCTGAAAACAACGGCATTGTTTTCATCGATGAAATAGACAAAATCTGTAAACGTGGTGATAGCAGTGGCCCAGATGTTTCACGTGAAGGTGTTCAACGTGATTTATTACCATTGATTGAAGGTTCAACCGTAAGCACGAAACACGGTATGGTGAAAACAGATCACATGTTATTCATTGGTTCTGGTGCATTCCAAGTGGCAAAACCTTCTGATTTAATTCCAGAACTACAAGGACGTATGCCAATCCGTGTAGAGCTAGAAGCATTAAAAGAAGAAGACTTAGCACGTATACTAACTGAGCCTAAAGCATCGCTTACAGAGCAATACCAAGCGCTATTAGCAACAGAGGGTGTGACGATTGAATTCACACAAGACGGTATCGATAAGATTGCAAAATCAGCATGGCATGTAAATGAAACAACCGAAAACATCGGCGCACGTCGTTTACATACGCTAATGGAGCGCATTATGGATGAAATATCTTATGAAGCAGATGATCGTAAAGGCGAATCAGTTACGATTGATGCCACGTACGTTGCTAACGCATTAGATGAATTAGTTCAAAATGAAGATTTAAGCCGTTATATCCTATAACAGCATAATCTTGTTCACTATTATATAAAACCGCTTAAATGCGGTTTTTTTGTGCCTGAAATTAGTGTCTATAAGCCCATTAGTAATAAAGCAAAGCGAAAGCACTTAACGAAAAAATCCCTGTCGACGTTGGCCAACAGGGATTATCTGGATTTGATTGCTCGCTTGATGCATTTGATACGCTGCACTTGGCGATGGGTGAACATTGCCCATGTACCCATGAACCTGTGCTGTCGCACAATTCACCCTACTATCACGATACGCATCGGCCACTCGCCACTTTGGTATATCTCAGAAATGATTATTAATCATTTCTTTCTGTCCAAAAAAACAGAAGAGTTAGTTTATTCATCGCGCCAAAGTATAAACGCCCTAAACGAAAAAATCCCTGTCGACGTTAGTCTACAGGAATTATCTGGATTTGATTGCTCGCTTGGTATTCTTGATACGAAGGCGATGGGTGAACATTGTTCGTAAACCTTGCCTGCCGGCAAACTCACCCTACTCTCACACATAAGGAAATGCCTTCGGCATGCTTCTCTACCTTCCATGTTCGAGCAGGTCATCGCAATCAAAGCGTCTAATAACGAAAAAACCCCAACCTTCTG
>NZ_PJBZ01000076.1 GCF_002835995.1 Psychromonas sp. Urea-02u-13
CATCTATTAGTTAGTGATGCTTATTCAGCATCACCGTTAGCAGTACTGCTAGCATCACTCTTCATCGCTTTGCGAATGCAGAAGGCTGCGCCTCCCCAAGTAATACCTAAACCCAATACCATCATAATAATTGCACCAGTTGTCATCTTAGCTCTCCTGTGAAATGGTTTTCTTGCTTGCAGCGTTAATCGCAATCGCAGCAATAAACATAGCAGCAACAAGTCCCCAACCTAATAACATCAAGTCTGATTGCGAGTAACCGCCGTAACCTTCAGTAATTGTTGTGTAGATGTTAGTTGCTAAAATAACCAATAAGAATAACGGGCTGATAAAGCGTAAGCAGATTTCAAACCAGTTACCAATAGTAAATTCTGATACGTTATTGACATGTTTATGGATATCAGACAGTTTAATAATCCAACCCATAATGATCAGTTCAATAATACAACTCGCTAATAAAGCGATGTTATTCATGAAGTAATCAACCAGATCAAGTAATAACAAACCACCATTAGTCGCAAAGGCCATTGATACAACAAAACCAATACCACATACCAGTGAGGCAGCGACTTTACGAGATAGGTTTAACTTATCAATAAAGGCAGAAGTCACCGCTTCAATAATAGAGATATGCGAGCTAAGACCAGCAATCACCAACGCAAAGAAAAATACCGGACCTAAAATATAAGGCGCAGGTAATAAGTTAATTGCTGAAGGAATCGTAACAAATGCAAGACCCACACCCGATGTAACGACTTCAGTTAATGGTTTCGCTTGTTCGTGCGCCATATTACCTAAGATAGCAAAAATCAGGATACCCGCCACGATTGAGAAACCACAGTTAATCAGTACCGTCATAAACGCGTTATTTGTCACGTCAGATTTTTTAGGTAAGTAGCTTGAGTAAGCCAACATAATGGCAAAACCAACACTTAACGTGAAGAATATTTGTCCGTAAGCGGCAGACCAAACTTTAGGATCTGTTATCTTGCTAAAATCAGGTTCGAACAGATAGTTCAATCCGTCTAAAGCACCCGGTAGCATGATCATACGTCCGATCAGCGCCAGTACCATAACAAACAATAAAGGCATCATGATTTTACTTGCGCGTTCAATGCCGCCTTTTACACCGGTAAAAATAGCGCCAAATGTAATTGCCCATGCAATCGCCATTGGAATCGCAATATGCCACTGTATTGAGCCTAATTGACTTGGGCCATTATCACTGCCTAATTGCAGGAACTCACCAAAGAAGAAGGCATTTGTGTCTGTGCCCCAGCTTTGTGTAAATGACATATTAAAGTAAGAAATAGCCCAACCAATCACTGCCACATAATAAACGGCGATAATGGCTGCTAGCATGACTTGGAACCAACCTAGCCATTCGAATTTACTGTTTAAGCGAGCAAATACACGGGGTGCTGCACCGCGGTATTTATGACCCATACCAAATTCCATGATCATAAATGGAATACCTGCAGTTAACATTGCAAATAGGTAAGGAATGAAAAATGCGCCACCGCCATTTTCATATGCCATATAAGGGAAACGCCAAATGTTCCCTAATCCAATTGCTGAACCAACAGCTGCAAGAATAAACCCTGCGCGTGATCCCCATTGTTCTCGTTTCATAAATCTTCCTTTGTAAAAACCAACTGATTATTGGTTTATCCATGTTGTGCTTATGCATTTGCAAAAGCGGACCCGCAGATTACCTATTTAATGGGCTTTAGGCAATAATTTGACGGTCTATCTAAGCCATAGAAGGGCTTTTTAAAAGAATAAATTCAGCAGTATTTTGATGTGTGAGTCATAAAGATTAAAACGTTTCATGGTTAATAGAAGATTGATTTGTCAATCTGCTTAATGAGTAACCAAGTATGAGAAAGCTAATCGCTTGTTTAACGTAACAAAACGTAAATTAATGCGATGCAAATCACCTTTGTTTGATTTTGACACTACTTGTGATATCATGCTTATAATTTATACGATGTATCATTTAGATCGCAATTTGAAATTTTTAGCTATTTTTAATAATGATTTAATTCGCAACATTCTAAACTTGGTATATGGTTTGCTTAGTTACTATATAAGTATTATTAAGCACTATTAAGTATTATTGATTTTTAAACATAAACCTGTATTAAACAGGTAAATAAGCAAAAGAAGGTTTTACACTATGAAAAAGCAAGCAGGTTTTACATTAATTGAATTAGTTATCGTTATTATCATTTTAGGTATCTTAGCGGCGACTGCTGTGCCAAAATTTGTTAACCTGCAAGGTGATGCACGTGGTTCTGCATTAAAAGGAGTGAAAGCGGCGTTAGAAGGCGGTGCAACACTAACTTATTCTCAAGCTGCAATTCAAGGTATTGAAAAAGCTTCTAGTGGAATAATTACAAGTAGCAATGTTAGCGTTGTTTTTGGTTACCCTGATGCTTCTCTAACTGGGACTGAAGCTTCAATTGATTTAAGTGTAGATGATTGGACTGTTACGCACAATACTAGTACAAATACGACAACGATTACCTCTGTTATCGCATCAGGCGCTACAGCAACTGCTGATTGCCAGGTTATTTATACTGAGCCTACCAGCACAGGATCTCGCCCTAAGATAGTAGCAACAATAACAGGCTGTTAATTTTATTTAAAAGTATTGTTATATCTTAAAGTAAACCTCTAAGTTAGTTGGAGGTTTTATGTTTTACTTCAAAGTTGGAGTTTTAGATGATTTCTAAAAAACAAAGTGGTTTTACGTTAATTGAATTAGTTATTGTAATCATTATTCTAGGTATTTTAGCCGCGACTGCCGTGCCTAAATTTGTAGACTTACAAGGCGATGCACGCGAGTCTGCTTTGAAAGGAGTTAAAGCTGCATTAGAAGGTGGTGCTACATTGACTTATTCTCAAGCTGCTATTCAAGGTATTGAGAAGAGTTCAACTGCTCAAGATACAAAAAGTGGTGTAGAAACTAAATTTGGTTATCCAACGATAGTCGGTATATTTGATGTAATTGAATTAAGCAGTGACGATTGGGCATCTGCCGTTAGTGGAACTGGAGTGAGAATTTATGGTGCTGGTTCATCTTCTTCTCAAGCGACTTGTCATACATTTTATGACCCTCCAACGGATACTACTAGTCGACCTGAAATTTCAGTCGTCGCGACGAGTTGTTAATAGTTAACTCTATATTGTTCCATGCATCGCATTGAATAATGCGATGCATGGAATTTTTCATTTTAAATTTTAAGGCGTTTTATGAACAAGAAAAATGGTTTTACATTAATTGAATTAGTGATCGTTATTATCATTTTAGGTATTTTAGCGGCAACGGCAGTGCCAAAGCTTGTTGATTTACAAGGTGATGCTCGAGAGTCTTCTTTACAGGGAGTTAAAGCTGCATTAGAAGAAGGGGCTACGCTAGCTTACTCAAAAGCAGCTATCGGTGGTGTAGAAAAAAATCCTAGCACAACGATTAATATTGATGGGGATGTTGCGATCACATATGGTTATCCTGATGCAAGCTCAGCGGGTATCATGACAATGGTTGATTTAAGCACAGGAGACTGGGGTAGTGATTTAAATGGAAGTACTTTTTATATTTTCACTTCCGGAGCGGTTCGCACTACTAAAGGTGTATGCGATGTATCTTATAAATTAGGAACATCTCCTGCCAGACCGACTATTGCAGTTAATGATGGTTGTTAGTTTGTTTAGATAGAAATATTCAATGTAAAAATCCCGCTTTAATAGCGAGATTTTTTTGTTTAAAAAACAATAAAGCCTTCTGTATTTTTATTGTTTCTGAGGTTAGAATTATCATTCTTTAATATTTAAGGTACGTTATGAAAAAGCAAAATGGTTTTACATTAATTGAGTTAGTCATTGTTATTATAATTTTAGGTATTTTAGCTGTGGTTGCAGTGCCTAAATTTGTTGACCTGCAAGGTGATGCTCGTGAGTCTACACTGAAAGGTGTTAAATCTGCATTAGAAGGCGGTGCTACTTTAGCTTACTCTAAAGCCGCCATTGAAGGTAAAGAAAAAACTGGCTCTAGTATTGATGTCAATGGTGAAACTGTGACTATTGCAGCGGGATATCCAACTGCTGACGCTGCAGGTATTATGAAAATGGTTGATTTAAATAGTGCTGACTGGGCAACTACTACCGGTACTCCTTTTTATATCTATGCCTCATCTGCAACAACAACCCACGCACCAGGAACATGTGATGTGGCATATACACTTGGCGTATCTGGAGCTCGTCCAACTATTGTCGTTAATGACGGTTGTTAATCAATAACAGCTAATTATTCTAAATACCCGCTTTATGTGGGTATTTTTTTATCTTTTTTTTTCCTAATATTTACAGGTTAATCATCTGTTTATGCTTTGTTAACCTGACAACAGCAACTATAATTAATTTTTTTAACTCCTCTATTTTCTGCACTGGACTCTTTATGCTGCTAAAAGGCTGTCAATATCAGCAAGCTACACAAAAAGGTTTTACGCTGATTGAATTAGTGATTGTAATCATTGTATTAGGTGTATTGGCGGCTACAGCTGTTCCTAAATTTTCCAGTCGCTCTGGTTTTGAAGATTACACTGTGCGTGACCAATTAATTGCGCGATTACGTTTAGTGCAGTTACAAGGTATGAATGCTGATCCGACTAATGGTGCAAATAAGAATGCTTGCTATTGGGTCGTGGTCAAAAGCAGTTGTTTTTATCAAGATCATACGACTAAAAATGGTGCTAGCTGTAATCTCCCTCCAGATAGAAAAAATGTGTGCAGTGATGATAGCTATAACGACTACGGACGAGTTGCTTTTCCATCAAACATGATTGGTGAAGCCCGATACCGTTTTGGACCACAAGGAAAATTAGCTTCGGGTAGTTTTCCTATTCCTATCTTTTTCAATGGTGAGAGCACTGTTGTGATCCCAATCAACGGTGATAATAATCTTTCTGTTTCAATTGAATCGGAGGGTTTTATCCATGAATAATCGCGGTTTTACTTTAGTTGAATTGGTGGTTGGCATAGTCGTGTTGGCGATTGCGATGATGATCATGAATACCATGCTTATTTCACAAAGCAAAGATGCCTTAGAGCCTCTATATCGTTTGCGTGCTTCACAACTTGGGCAAAGCATTATGCAAGATGTTTTGTCGCGCGCTTATGATGATAAATCGGATCATAATGGTGGTTTATATCGTTGCGGTGAAGTTTGGCAACCTAGTAACGCAGTTCAAACGTGTTCAGCCTCTCTAGGCATTGATACTGATACTGGTGAAGTTGCCGGTGAACATCAAAACTTTAATGATGTAGACGATTTTATTACCACAGGTTTTGTACCCGCGGTAAATTATGGTGATGTATTGGGCAGTAACTTAGCAAGCCAATATAATAACTATGCGGTTAAAATTGAGGCAGTAGAAGTACTTGCTAATAATAACAAAAAAGTGGCTGTGATTATTAAAACCCCCAGTAACGAAGAGATTCGTTTTAGCGCATTAAAAGGAAACTATTAATGAGGGTTAACCATAAAGGTTTTACTTTAATTGAACTGGTCATAGTAATTATTGTGTTGTCGGCGATAGGCATTGCAACCAGTACCTATATATCAACAGGTGTGAGTATATACACTGATATTAGCGAACGTGATAAAGCGCTTAATAGTACCCGTTTTGTCATGGAACGGTTGCGTCGTGATATGTTAAATGCATTGCCTAATAGTCTCGTGGTTTCTGAAGCTAATCGTTGCCTCACCTTTACACCGGTTTTATATAGCAGTTTATATAGCTATGACCTTCCTATTTTCCCTATGGAAGCATCAACTGCAACGATAACTAACATTGATAACTATGCACATACCGCCGGTAATAAAGCGGTGGTCTATTTATTAGACTCTAGTGAACTCGTTGGTGATAAAGTACATGCTATCGATGGAATTGCTGCTGAACAAATAAACTTCAGTGATGATGATGTGAGTTTTTCATTGGGGTCTCCCAGCAAACGTTTATATATTATCAATACCTCAAAAAGTTATTATTTTCATTATAATAATAGTAATGAGCGCTTTGAATTAGTATTAGCTGACAGTTGCAATACGACGGGGAGTATTATGGCAAATGATATTGAGGGAGAGTTTGATGTTGCTAAGCCGACATTACAACGTAATGGTTTGGCCAAAGTGACCTATATGCTAAATTTCGACGGGCAGGAGGTGCCAATTGAACAAACATTGCATGTTAACAATGTCCCATAAAGTGACTTCTCCTAAAAAGCAGCAAGGCAGTGCAATTGTATTGGCTATCTTCGTGATTATTATTGTTTCGCTACTCGGCGCTGCATTAGTGTCGCTACAACGTGATAGCGCAAAAGGCACTAGTTATGAAGTGTATGCTGCACGTGCTTATTTGAGTGCTTATTCGGCTAGTGAAATTGCATTGGTGGATCTGTTTCCTTTAAATAGCTCTGCTGCTAATGCAACCAACTGTACCGATATTTCAGTTCCTTTAGGTACCAATATTTCAGTTCCCTTAGGAAATGATGCTGGCTTTCACGGTTGCACTGCCGATTATCAATGCCAAACGTTAATGCCATCAACTTCTTCAAGCCTACCTACTCGTTATAAAATTGTTAGCACTGCGGTATGTAAAAATGCACAAACCGTTACCCGTCGTCAAATTACTGTTGAGGCGGTAAGTTTATGAAGTTATTTCTAAGTTCAATGTTCTTCTTTCTATGCATTACCTCAAGCTTTATGGCAATAGGAGAACCTCTATTAAATGATGAAGCGTGTGATCCTGCTCCTGATTTGAGTGGTTTTGATATTGTTCATGGGAATGTAACTATAGACGGAGGATATAATCAATATGATTCTATTTATGTTTTTGGTAATGTAAGAATAAATCAATATAATGTGAACCGTCATACTATTTTTTATGGCAGTATTTATGCAACCGGGGATGTTTACATAGGTAAAAAAGTGACTGTGACTGGCTTTGTTTATAGTGAAGGGACAATTACATTACACAATACTGGGAACATTAGGATCAGAGAGGGCACATGTAATGAAGGGGAAAAAATACCTCCTCCTCAGATAGAGTTACCTGTAGATGAATTAATCGGTGAAGTGTGCAATGACATTTTCAGAGATGCTGTACAGAGCCATGATGAAGGAACTCTTACAATATGGGGCTCGCAAGCTCGAATAATTGACTCGACCAGCTCATTTGATTTTGAAACCTTGGCTGGTGGAACTAATGCGAATAATTGTAGTGCTGGTATATGTAGGGTGACGGGCACAGAGTCAGAAAAGTTATCTGATTTTGAAATTCCTCGTATTGTAGGAAAAAATATTACTGCAGAGCCTCCATCTTGGAATGGTAATGTTACACATGTAACACTTGGTGCCGCTAACGATGACATTAGTAATGGCAGATATGAGGGCACTATCTTTGGAAAACTAAAGGTGCAACAGGGCTCTATTGTTTTTTTGGAACAGGTTGATTATTTAAATAACCAATATCAAATAGATGAAATTGAAATTGTTAATAATGCATCGTTATATTTAGAGTCAGGAGTTTATGCGGTAAGGAAGCTCTCTTCTGCGTCAGGAGGATATATCCAAGTAGCCAATGGTGCGAAGGTTTATTTCTTCGTTGAAGAAGCATTCAACGGTGAGTTAAATATACTAAGTAACCCTAGTGATTTTCATTTTATCGTAAATAAAAATTTAACACTTAACAGCGACTCTGAAATAAATGCGTCTGTTTATTCTGATAATATTGTGTTACAGGGAAATACAATAATTAATGGTAGAGTCGCTTCGAAGGATTTACTCATAATCGGTAGTAGCACAGTAAACAATCAAGCAGTATGTCCAATACCAGAAGAAACAAATCAGTTTGTTATCACAACCCAACCTAATGCACTAACCTGTGAACCTCACTCTGTTACCTTACAAGTATTAAAAAATGATTCCTCTATTGATACTGACTTTATAGGCACCGTAGATCTAGCGGTTACTGATGTTAATAATAATGGAATTGGCGATTGGAGTATGGCTACGGATAATACTCGATTAGATAATAAGCTTGCCAATGATGGTGTAGCAACTTATACGTTTAACGGTAGTGAGAATGGTGAAATAGGGTTACTGTTATCTGTTACAGCTGTTTCCGAGGTTTCTATATCTATGTCGCAAGGAGCATTGGCAGCTGTTCCGAAAAATATTAATTTTCAATCGTCAATGATTAAAATATCTCAAACGTGTAATAACCCAATTGCAGGTCAATGCATCAATACAGCAAATCGTGAATTCCCACTGACATTAACAGCATACAAGGCTGACGAAAGTCAGGCTTGTATTAACTATAATCCTGATAAAATTGCTTTTTGGTCGGAATTTAATACAAAAAAAGATGTTGATGTGAATACTATTGCCATTGGACGAACGGAGGTTGATGCTGTTGAGTTACCCATCTCTTTTTCTGCTGGTGTTGCTACAATCGATGCTAATTACCCTGATGCGGGTAGAATAAATATTCACCTTAAAGACCCTGATATTGAGGATATTACTGGTGAGATAATAACAGTCGTTAACCCGCTAAAGTTAGTTGTTGGCTCGGCAGCGAGGAACTCTCGTAGGGTTGATCGCAATAGGGAGGTTGCTGCTGGTGCTTGGGTTCGTGCAAGTATTCCTGATTATACTAATCCTTTAGTGGTTGATACCTTTAATGTTACGGTCAAAGCAATTATTGACTGTACTGTCTCTTCTGGTGTTGAGAAAAACTGCGGAAGAAGGCGCGGAGATAATGTAAAGGTTACCGCTCCGAGTTTTACAAATACCATTAATCTAGCTAGCTCATTAATATTTCCAAGTGCAGGTGTACTGGGTAATCTTTATTATGATAATAATAACCCTGACCCTGGTGCATTACCGTTTGAAGTAGAAATGATAAACGGGAGATTTAAATATTCTGATTTAGCCTACGATGAAGTTGGTACGTTGGGCTTACAGGCGCTCAGCAGTAACTACCTTGATATAATCGGCAATGATATTACCCCTTCAGACATTAAAGTAACTAAACGCTTTTATCCTGATTATATTTCCTACAAAGAAAATAGCTTTATGGCAATGCCAAGTTGTAATGCTGATTTTAGTTACTTAGGTGAAGAAGCGATTGGTCTTAAATATATCTTGATGGCTCATCCGCAAGGCGCGACACAAGTAACAAAAAATTATGATGATAGTTTAGGTTACCCTGTTGCTGGAAGTTTTGAACAATTTGCGCGTGATGATTTTAGTAATAGTTTTGTTATCTTGCAGGATAATACCCCACCTAATTATTATCAAAAAAGTGATTGGAAGAGTGGTGAATTTTCCGTAGCACTTTCACTAGACCCTGCTGTTGCTCACCCTGCTACTATTGGTGTTGATCGAGATAGAACAACACCACAGGGGCCATTTGAAGGTGGAACAACGCGCGCTATAGAATATTTTATTAAGTTATCTGGGGGAGATGGCGAACAAGTTAAAGTCGATAGTGCCACTTCCTGTAATACATTTTCTCCTGCTTTTACTGATCAATGTTTATTAGGCGATTTAGATGATGTTTTCCACGGGCGTCTGCAGGCAGGCAATGGACACGGTAGTGAACTTCAACCGATCCGTACTACTATTGAGGCAACCTATTTTGATGGTACGCAGTTTGTGCCTTTTGATCGGGATAGTTGCACTGACGTTATTGAGGCTCAAGTAGCCAAGGTGGATATATCTGGTGGTGTTGCTGATAAGACGACCATTACAACTTTTCCTATTGTACTAAGCTCTGGTAAAAACTACTTTAATTTTTCAGCTCCCAATAGCCGTGGCAAGTTAGACTACTTTATTCGCCTTAAAGATCTCGCTAGTGCTAGTTTGTATGCCCCGTGGTTACTCGACAGTGGCAATGCTGTTGTCTGCCCGGGTGAAACGGGCAGTTTAAAAGATTGTATCTCAGGTTATGTGGAGTTTGGTTTATTCCGCGGTAATGACAGGATTATTTATAGAATGCAGACTTTTGAATAAAACGCGCTGTCAGTTTTAAGCTGTCAGCCGTCAGATTAGTATTTCACTCTGATGGCTGATAGCTAATAACTGAAAGCTATCTAAATAACCTTCGCTTTAAACGTCCCTTTATCTAATCGTACATCAACCACATCACCTGCACTCAATAAACTCGCATCCGTAGTCACTTTTCCTTTTTCATCTTTTACAATCGCATAACCACGTGCCAGCGTTGCTAGTGGGCTAACGGTATTAAGTTGGCTAATGCAATTTTGTAGGTCAACTTCGCTCTCTTTTAACTTGTTTTGCATACCATTTTTTAAACGCGCTAATAATTGAGATTGTTTTTGTAATTCAAGGTTGATGGTTTGCTCTGGACTATGTTGCATCAGACTGGCTTGCAGATAGTTTTCTCTTTGCTGTTTACGGTTTAATATTGCGTTCATTGCATGTTGCAGGCGCAAACTGAGTTCATCTGCAATCAGTGTTTGTTGTTGTAATTTATGTTTTGGATCTTGTTTTAATAATTGTTGTGTTAATAACGCCTGTTGATGTTGAGTGCGTTGAAGGTTTGAATTCATTGCTGCTTTCAAGCGTGTTAATAACGTTTCTAGCTGTGTGCTTACAAAGGCTTTGTTTTGACTCACGAGCTCTGCTGCTGCAGAAGGGGTTGCTGCGCGAACATCGGCAACAAAATCGCTTATTGTCACATCTATTTCATGGCCAACCGCACTGATAATAGGTAACTGACTATTAAAAATAGCATGGGCAACGACAGCTTCATTAAAGCACCATAAATCTTCTAATGAACCGCCGCCACGGCCGACAATGAGTAAATCACATTCATTACGTGCATTCGCTAATTGAATTTGAGACGCAACAGACTCTGCACTGCCTGCGCCTTGTACTTGGCTCGGGTAGATAATCACTTGTAAACGTGGATCGCGTCGTTTTAATACACTTAAAATATCGTGCAGGGCAGCGCCGGTAGAAGAAGTGATAATACCGATACGTTTGATAATCTGTGGTAATGGCTTTTTATATTGTTCTGAGAATAAACCTTCAGCCGCTAACTGACATTTTAGTTGGTCAAATTGCTGCTTTAATAAACCGTCACCCTCTGGTTGCATGCTTTCTGCTATTAACTGGTAATCGCCACGTGCTTCATAAAGGCTTAATTTCCCGCGCACTAATACTTGTTGTCCGTGTTTTGGGATAAAACCTGCTCGGCGGTTATTACCTTTAAACATGGCACATTTTACCGAGGCGCTGTGATCTTTGAGGGTGAAATACCAATGCCCAGAAACAGCAATGGTTAAATTTGAGATTTCCCCTGATAGCCACACCACACCCAAACCGGTTTCTAAAAGAGATTTAGCCGCACGATTAAGGCTACTCACACTATAAATGTTACTGTTTTGAGTGTTCATTTGATATTCACTAGCAGGAAATTGAGTGGGGATATTAACATTTATATTATAGGAGAAAAAGCATCACTACGAAGTACGTAGAGGGTACCGAGAAACAGGTATTCAAAAGCATTACCACGAAGCACACAGAGGATACGAAGAAACAGATAAATAAAAAGCTTCACCACCAAACACGCATAGAAAGATGGAGAAGCAGATAATTAAAAAGCATGACCACGAAGTACACAGGTGATTTTAAAACACCGCCATGAAGTGCAATGAAAACAGGTGTAAATAGATGACCTCAAAGGTGCCGGTTTTACTTTGTTTTTTCTTCGTGCCTTCGTGGTTAATTGTTTTTAAACTTGTTAATTACAAACCCCTCCCACTTTCCGTTAAAAAGAATACATAATAAACGATTTTTTAATTGTACTTATGTCACAAAACGATTAAAATCCATTCGCAATATCATACCCATTATATAGGTATGAACAATCCTCCCAACTATAAGTGAGATATTGCAAAATGCTACGAATTGCCAAAGATGCATTAACATTTGATGATGTATTATTAGTACCAGCTCATTCGACTGTACTACCAAACACTGCGGACTTAACAACGCAACTTACACAAACTATCCAACTGAATATTCCAGTAGTTTCTGCTGCAATGGATACGGTAACGGAAGCGCGTTTTGCAATAGCACTAGCACAAGAAGGCGGCATTGGTTTTATTCATAAAAACATGTCAATTGAAGTGCAAGCTGAGCAAGTTCGTTTAGTTAAAATCCACGAAAGTGGTGTAGTAGCATCTCCTGTTACTGTTTCTCCTGATACAACATTACTAGAGATCAAAGAGCTGACTGAAAAGAATGGCTTTGCGGGTTACCCTGTTGTTGAAGCCTCTGGCGAACTAGTGGGTATTATTACTGGTCGTGATGTTTTGTTTGAAACTGACTTAGCAAAACCTGTTTCTGCGGTTATGACAGTAAAAGCTGACCTAGTAACTGCAAAACCAAATACTCCTCGTGACGAAGTCGAAGCATTAATGCATTCGAAACGTATCGAAAAAGTATTATTAACTGATGATAACTTTAAACTTAAAGGCATGATCACGGTTAAAGACTTCCGTAAAGCTGAACGTAAGCCGAATGCATGTAAAGACGAATTAGGTCGTTTACGTGTAGGTGCTGCTGTTGGCGCAAGTGCTGGTAACGAAACGCGTATTGACGCATTAGTTGAAGCGGGCGTTGATGTATTATTAATTGATTCTTCTCACGGTCACTCTCAAGGTGTTTTAGACAGAATTAAAGCAACACGTGCAAGCTACCCTGATCTACAAATCATTGGTGGTAATGTGGCGACTGGCGAAGGTGCTAAAGCATTAGTTGCTGTTGGTTGTAGCGCGGTTAAAGTCGGTATCGGCCCTGGTTCTATCTGTACTACACGTATCGTGACAGGTGTTGGTGTTCCACAAATTACTGCTATTTCAGACGCTGTTGAAGCGCTTGAAGGTACGGGTATTCCAGTTATCGCTGATGGCGGTATTCGTTTCTCTGGTGACATCGCTAAAGCACTCGCTGCTGGCGCATCATGTGTCATGATGGGTAGTATGTTTGCTGGTACAGAAGAGTCTCCTGGTGAAATAATTTTCCACCAAGGTCGTTCATACAAATCATACCGCGGTATGGGATCGTTAGGCGCTATGTCTCAAGGTTCATCTGATCGTTACTTCCAATCTGATAATGCAGCTGACAAATTAGTACCTGAAGGTATTGAAGGTCGTGTTGCTTATAAAGGTAAAGTTAAAGAGATCATTCACCAGCAGATGGGCGGCGTGCGTTCTTCTATGGGTCTAACGGGTTGTGCAACAATCAAAGAGATGAATACTAAAGCGATGTTTGTGAAGATTACAAGTGCCGGTATGGGCGAAAGCCACGTGCATGATGTAGCTATAACAAAAGAAGCGCCGAATTATCGCATCGGCGGCTAGCTTTTATTGTAACGACTCAGGTCGTCGCCATTTAAAGCTTACTTCGGCGTTGGGAAATGCTCATTTAAACCACTAAACTGCGCTTTCCCGCCTTGAATTAAGCATAAATGGCTTAGCCCTAAGCCGTTACCTGTCCAATTTAATTTGGATATGCCGTTCTATTAACGGTAATGACAGAATTTACAATAAGACGTTTCTATAAACGTCTTATTTATTTAAGGAAGAAAAATGACTACGAATATCCATGAACAACGCATATTAATCTTAGACTTCGGTTCTCAATACACTCAACTTATCGCGCGTCGTATCCGTGAAATTGGTGTTTACTGTGAGCTTTGGACTTGGGATGTTTCTGAAGAAGATATTAAAGAGTTTAATCCAGACGGTATCGTTTTAGCGGGTGGCCCTGAAAGCGTAACAGCTGAAGGTTCTCCGCGTGCTCCTGACTATGTATTTAATGCAGGCGTGCCTGTTTTGGGTATCTGTTATGGCATGCAAACAATGTCTGAACAACTTGGTGGCAAAGTTATCAAGGGTGAAGGCGAAGGCGAATTTGGTTACGCACAAATTGAGATGCAAAACCCGTCTGAATTATTCAAGTCTATCGAAGATGCTGTATCTGATAACGGTAAAGCACTATTAGACGTTTGGATGAGTCACGGTGATAAAGTATCTGCAATTCCTGAAGGTTTTGTAACGGTTGCTAACACAGCGACTTGTGAATTTGCTGCCATGGCAAACGAAGAAAAACGTTTCTACGGCGTACAGTTCCACCCAGAAGTAACACATACTCGTCAAGGTGAGCGCATGCTTTCTCACTTTGTTAAAGATATTTGTGGTTGTGATGGTCTGTGGACTTCTGCATCAATTATTGATGATGCAATTGCATCAATGAAAGAACAGATCGGCGATGATGAAGTTATCTTAGGTCTTTCTGGTGGTGTTGATTCATCGGTTGTAGCGATGTTATTACAACGCGCTATTGGCGAGAAATTGACCTGTGTATTTGTTGATAATGGTTTACTTCGTTTAAACGAAGGTCAGCAAGTAATGGATATGTTTGGTGATCGTTTTGGATTAAACATTATTCGTGTTGACGCTGAAAACCGCTTCTTAGATGAGATGGCGGGTGAAAGTGATCCAGAGAAAAAACGTAAAATCATTGGCCGTGTATTTGTTGAAATCTTTGATGAAGAATCTAAGAAACTAAACAATGCTAAATGGTTAGCACAGGGTACGATTTACCCAGATGTTATCGAATCTGCAGCGACTAAAAATGGTAAAGCACACGTTATCAAATCTCACCACAATGTCGGTGGATTACCAGACGACATGGAAATGGGTCTTGTTGAGCCATTACGTGAATTGTTTAAAGATGAAGTGCGTAAAATTGGTTTAGAGCTAGGTTTACCATACGACATGCTTTACCGTCACCCGTTCCCAGGACCTGGTTTAGGTGTACGTGTTTTAGGTGAAGTGAAGAAAGAGTACTGTGACCTATTACGTCGTGCTGATGCTATCTTCATTGAAGAGTTACACAAAGCTGAGCTTTACCATAAAGTAAGCCAAGCCTTTGTTGTATTCCTACCGGTACGTTCTGTTGGTGTTATGGGCGACTGTCGTAAATATGATTGGGTTGTTTCATTACGTTGTGTTGAAACTATCGACTTTATGACGGCGCGTTGGTCACATTTACCGTATGACTTAATTGGTCATGTATCAAATCGAATTATCAATGAAATCGATGGTATTTCTCGTGTGGTTTACGATGTTTCTGGTAAGCCGCCTGCTACGATTGAATGGGAATAATCCTTCAATTTCAGATTGTTCATTAACTAAAAACGCTCTTTGAGCGTTTTTTTTTGCTCTGACATTGCAACTGAGATGTTAGATAGTTTTTTTTGTTGTTTGTTTTATATATTGCCCCATAAAATATGGAATTTTTAAATAACAAAATCACTAAACTTAGCTCTCTGGTTGCACTTACTCTCGCGTTAGGCGCGTGTTCTGGTGCTAATGAAGAGGTAAAAAGTACAAGCAGTTTTGAGCAGTCATCGGGAAAGGTAGTCGGGGCTTATTTTCCGGACTGGCGTATCCATGGTGAGAATATATACACACCTGCACAAATCCCTGCCGGTGATTTAACACATGTCATTTACGCATTTTTAACCATGTGCGGAACACATCCTGCGGATACGGGCGAAGCATTGCTTAAGCAAATTGAAGAAACCTGCCAAGACAAACCCGCGTTCACAGCGATTGTTGCCGATCAAAAAGCGGCTTATGGTTTAACACTCGCTGATGGAAGTGAATATGAAGGTCATTTCGAGCAATTCAAAGTATTAAAAGCGGCTAATCCACATTTAGTAGTTCTGCCATCCTTTGGTGGTTGGACAATGTCACAACCTTTTCATGAAATGATTAAAACCGATGCGGGACGCCAACAATTTGTTACCTCTGCACTGAAGTTAGTTGATGACGCTGAAATATTTGATGGCATTGATTTAGATTGGGAATACCCAGGAGGTGGCGGATTAACCACCGCTTCGTGGGATCCTAAAACAAAGCTAAGCGTCGATGCAATGAAACATGAAACAGAGATGTTTACTGTGATGTTAAAAGAGCTACGTGAAGGGCTGGACGCATTAGGTGAAAAAAATGGCCGTTATTATGAATTAAGTGCTGCCGCTGGTGTACCTGCTACTAAAGTGGCCAACATCAATTATCCAGAAGCCAGTCAGTATATTGATAATTGGTTTGCCATGACTTACGATTTCTTTGGTGGCTGGAGCACTAACGACATCGGTCATTTATCAAATCTTAAAGGCAGTGGCGATCTTAAGTGGTGGTCTGGCTCAGATGGCTATATTGCGGGTATGTTGAAAGCGGGCTTACCGGCTGAAAAATTAGTATTAGGCGCAGCATTTTATGGTCGTGGTTGGACGGGATTAGAAAACTATCCTGAAGGTCGCCCCTATGCAAAAAATGAAGATGATACCTACGCAAATGCAGCCGCTGGTATCAAAGCCGACCTTTCTTATCATGAAATTCAAGCGATGGTTAATGATAAAGAGTCAGGCTGGGTTGAGTTTTATGATGCAAAGCATGAGGCCGCTTTTGCGTGGAATGAGTCTGAAAAAGGCTTTATCTCCTATGATAATGCTCGCTCAGTGGAAGCAAAAGGTAACTGGGTGTTAGCGCAAGGTTTCGCCGGTGTTTTTGCTTGGGAGCTCACTCATGATAATAATAATGAACTGACAAAAGCGATGAACAAAGGGGTGAAAAACAACCCCGTTAAATAATGCCTTGATAAAATAGAGGCGAGAACTTCAAGGGCGACCATAATGGTGGCCCTTTTTTGTGTCTATAATTTGATTGAGTGTTGCTTAAATAAGCTTAAAAGCAATTAACCACACAGATAAGAAGGCTGAAGGTCTTTGGGGTTAACGCATTGGTTTCGTGGTTGTCTTGTATTATTTATCTCAATGAAAGACTGTTTTTATTTTGAGTTTATTGGAAATATTATAACGGCGTTTAGCGTCAGAAAGAGACCGTCTTCACGGTTATTATTTTTTACCTTTCAATGAAGCTGGCAGGGGGCATTAACAGCATACTTTATATTAATACTTTAGAGTTGATTGTAGTATCATAGCGCTTTTTATTTATGTGGATAAATGATGCAAATAATCATAGAAGTATTAGGTTGGACAAGTGTTGTGTTTTATATATTTTTACTGCTGTTTAACGGCATGAAAAATATGCGTTTAGCCTCTTTTTTATCCGTCGTAAATGATGTGGTGTGGGGGTTTATGATAGGCGTTTTGCCTAAAGTATTACTCAACCTTGTTGTGGGCAGTGTGACGCTTTATCGTTATCTTTGTGATTTCACAGACGCCTCTAAAAAAATAATAAATCTGTTCATGGGACTGATGATCGCGGGATTACTTTATTTTGTTTATTTTGCTGTTAATGATTACCTGGCGAACCCTTCATTAGGTTTGTTGCTCACATGGTTTGATTTTGTATTAATATTAACTGCACTCAGTGTAAAACAGATCCGCTTGTTTCAAGTTATCATGCTGTGCTCTGCGTTTTTAGGTAGTTACGCTTATTATCTTTTAGGTATTGAGCAGATGGTTGTTATTAAAATAATTGTTGCCTTGATAATGCTTTATAAGTTATTGATTCACCCTAGTTTCCCAGAGTTAGAAGAAAAGATAATGTTTTGGAAAAAACTCTAATTATCTATAATCCTTTGATCTTTTTATGCTTTTCTAGGTAATATGGGATTATAAGTGTTGAATTCAAAAAGGTAATACCATGCGTCTGTTCTTTTTTTCTTTACTGTTTGTATTGGCATTAGAGCAATATCATTTGTGGTGGGGTAAAAATGGCGTGCAAGACCATAACCAGCTACAAGAAATGGTTACCCTCGCGCAAGCAAGTAATAACACGTTAATATTGCGTAACAATATGATGTTCTCTGAAATTGATGACCTTAAACGAGGCTCAGAAGCCGTTGAAGAGCGTGCGCGTAATGAGCTTGGTTTAGTGAAAGAAGGAGAAACTTTTTTCCGCATCGTGCCTAAAGAGTAATCGGGCCTTAATAAAGTGAAAAGCATAATGGTGAACAGAAATTTATCTGCAGTGATTCCCGCTGCTGGCATCGGAAAACGTGTTGGTGCAACGATTCCCAAGCAATATTTACCTTTGCTTAATAAAACAATTATTGAGCACAGTTTAGCTCCTTTTCTGGCTCATCCCGCTATCACGCGGGTCATTGTTTCATTGGCTGAAAATGACCAATGGTTTAGCGAACTTCCTGTGGCAAAACATCCCAAAATAGAAACGGTGGTGGGTGGAACAGAGCGAGTTGATTCGGTATTAGCCGCCCTGAATATGATTAACGATGACGATTATGTACTGGTACATGATGCCGCTAGGCCCTGTATTAGGCTTAGCGATATTAATAAATTGATCAATGAAGTTGAAATTAAGCAGCAAGGTGCGATTTTAGCCAGTCAAGTTCGCGATACCATGAAGCGTAGTGATACTAATAATGCCATTACTAAAACCGTAGAGCGGGATAATCTTTGGCATGCATTGACCCCACAAATGTTTATTAATAAACAACTTATTAACGCGATTAATGAAAGTTCACAAGCAGAAAAAATCACCGATGAAGCTTCGGCGCTAGAGATGTCAGGCTTGCCTGTTTCGATTGTAGAAGGGCGTTCTGATAATTTGAAAGTAACACGTGAAGAGGATTTAAAGCTCGCTGCTTTTTACCTCGCTCAAGGAGAATAGAGATGATTCGTATTGGCCATGGTTTTGATGTACATAAATTTGGCGGGCAAGGCCCGATCATTATTGGCGGGATTAAAATCCCTTATCTACAAGGCTTGATCGCACACTCCGATGGTGATGTCACATTACATGCATTATGTGATGCGATTCTTGGCGCCCTTGCGTTAGGCGATATTGGTCACCACTTTCCTGATAATGATGAAAAATATGCAGGTGTTGATAGCAAAGCGCTCTTAAAAGAGGTTTTTCATCACGCGGTGACTAAGGGTTATCATATTGGCAATGTTGATTTAACGATTGTTGCTGAAGAGCCTAAAATGGCGCCTCACATCCAAGCGATGCGTACTGAGATTGCATCACTTTTAAAAACGGACGTGGGTAATGTAAACGTAAAAGCGACCACCACAGAAAAACTTGGCAGTATCGGTCGCTGTGAAGGAATCGCAACACACGCGGTTGTTTTGTTATTAAAAAAGAGTATTGCATGAGCAACGAGCAAGAAAAATTAGAGCAAAGTAGTAATGAAAATCAAGAAGCCAAACAAACGTTTAGCTTAGATTTTAACTTTCTCTCTGGAAAACCTAAAAGTACCGGTGTTTATAAACAGCGTTGTGAAGACTTTATCGTTAAAGAAGACCTTGGTTTTGAATTAACGGGTGAAGGAGAACATGTTTGTTTATGGATACAAAAAATAGGTGAAAATACGCAGTACTTAGCAAAACAATTAGCAAAGTTTGCGGCTATTCCCGCTCGTAATGTCAGTTATGCGGGCCTTAAAGATAGACAAGGTGATACGTGGCAGTGGTTCTCGTTACATATTCCAGGAAAAATCACGCCGGACTTTAGTCTTTTTGAATCGCCAGGAGTCACTATACATAAAGTGATTCGCCATCATAAAAAAATTAAAACCGGCGCGTTAGCGGGTAATTACTTTTCAATTACACTACGTGATATTAGCGATAAAGCAGACGTTGAACTGGCATTAGAGAAAGCCGCACAAGGCGTGCCTAACTACTTTGGCGAACAACGATTTGGTTTTGATGGACATAATGTGGGCTCCGCACTGGCAATGTTCGAAGGGCGAAAAATTAAAGATAGATTCAAACGCGGCATGTACTTGAGTGCGGCCCGAAGCTATCTGTTTAACCAAGTGATTTCTGCAAGAATTGCAGATGCACTTTATAAACAGCCAATGTTAGGTGACTGCGTACAATTTGTTGGTAATCGTTCGTTTTTTCCGCTTCCTGATCTTGGTGAAGAAAGTTTACAGCGTTTACAATCACGTGAAGTTTGCTTAACAGCGCCTTTATGGGGAGCTGGGGAGTTGACCAGTGAGTCAGATGCTAAGGCATACGAAATTAAGACATTAGAAGCTTACCAAGCTTTACAGGCAGGGCTTGCTAACAATGGTTTACGCCAAGAGCGTCGACCGTTGATACTTGTGCCAGAAAAGTTATCGGCGACTTGGCTTGATGAACAAAGTGTGTGCATCGATTTTTATCTACCTTCTGGTTGTTATGCAACCAGCGTGTTGAGAGAGCTAATACAATAAGCTTATTAACGACTCAGGTCGTTGCCCTTTAAGTTGTTCAAGTAAAGCGTCAGTTATCTGTCGATAACTGTGTTGGGAAACGCGTATTTAAACCACTAAATGACGCTTTCCCGCTTTGAACTGGACATAAATGGCTTAGTCTGAGTCGTAACTGCTTATCGTGTTAACTGCTTTAAATAAAGTATTGCGCGAAATAATTATTAAAATAACCCTGATAAATAACCCTGATAAAAGACCCACTAGGTAATGTGAATGTACTAGGCGAATGGTTACTGGAGATAAAATGAAAACAAAACTAAGTCTGTACTTTAATGGCCTACAATCGGTAATTATGGCTCTTTCTGTAGTATTTCCTGTGACGCTAAATTGCTAATGTCGATAAGGCTCCCTTTATTAATTATCTGTTTGTTTAGTCTAGTTGCTTGCTCCTCTCCGAGCGGGCGAGCCCCCGTTTCTGATCTCACATTAAGTGCGAATAACCGATCTGGAACAGATGTTGCTTCTAATTCTAAGCGCCGTGCCTCAAAAAACATTATTAATCAAAAAAATTACACTGTAAAAAAGGGGGATACGTTATATTCCATATCTTGGAGAGCTGGCGTCGATATTAATACGCTAGTGCAACGTAATAAGCTTAAATCACCCTACATTATTAAAAAAGGGCAAGTATTACGTTTAACGGATGAAAAGCCCCGTTATACGAAAACAATAAATAATAAAAGTGATCTATCTTCCCAAAATGTAAACAAAAATAGCAACTCTGCTTGCACAGCTCAAAACTGTAATAAAAACAAGACAAAGGAGCTTGCTCAGAAAAAAACAAAAGCATACTCTGCTAATAAGGTTGATGGAAAAACAATCGCAAAGAAAAGTGAAATAATAAGCAATAAAAAAGTAAGTGATTGGTCTTGGCCTGTAAAAGGCAAGTTAAGCACGCGATTTTCGGCATCGCAATCAGGCATGCAGGGCATTAGCATTGTTAATAAGCGAGGAACTTCCGTACAGGCAGCCTCTTCTGGGAAGGTGGTATATGCCGGTAGCGGATTACGAGGATATGGTAATTTGATTATTATTAAACATAATTACGATTACCTGAGTGCATATGCGCATAATGAGACACTATTAGTACGTGAAAATGAACAGATTAAAGTGGGCCAAAAAATAGCAGTAATGGGGGATAGTGGCAGCGATCATGTCAATCTTCACTTTGAGATCCGTTATCGAGGTAAATCGGTAGATCCATTGCGTTATTTGCCTAAAAGGTAATGTCGTTCATTACAGTGTCATAAAAGATGTTTATCTTTAGGGAGCAAATTATGGTTCATGAAGTCGCAACAATTAAAGCAAAAAAAAATAAAAGCATCGGTGTAGTAAAGGGAGCGTTAAAGATGGTGGAAGCCGGAAAAAGTAAAGTGAAGAAAGCGAAGGTGACTACAAAAAGCCCCAAAGAAGCGGCGACGGTGAAGGTAAGTGCTGCGGACAGTAAAGTAATGGATGCCACTCAGCTTTACCTTGGAGAGATAGGTTTTTCTCCGCTATTAACCGCTCCTGAAGAGGTTTATTACGCAAGGCGCTCATTACGTGGTGATGACGTTGCCCGTAAACGCATGATAGAAAGTAACTTACGTTTAGTGGTTAAAATTTCTCGTCGTTATAATAACCGAGGTTTATCACTATTAGACTTAGTTGAAGAAGGTAATCTTGGCTTGATTCGTGCGGTTGAAAAATTTGACCCTGAGAAAGGTTTTCGTTTTTCCACCTATGCAACATGGTGGATTCGTCAAACGATTGAACGCGCAATAATGAATCAAACACGTACGATTCGATTGCCTATTCACATTGTTAAAAAATTGAATGTCTACCTTAGGACTGCCCGAGAACTTGCTCACAAGTTGACGCATGAGCCAACAGCAGAAGACATTGCAAAAGAACTTGATGTACCGGCAAAAGAAGTCTCTAAAATTCTTAAACTTAACGAGCGCATTAGCTCTGTTGATACACCGATCGGCAATAACTCAGATAAAGAGTTACTTGATATTATTCCTGATCGCAAAGAAGCGACACCGGAACATGAGTTACAAGATAACGATATGAAGTTACGTATTGTTGACTGGTTAGAAGATTTAAACCCTAAACAGCGTGAAGTATTAGCGCGACGATTTGGGCTACTAGGTTACGAAGCCGCTACACTAGAAAATGTAGGTAAAGAGATTGGTTTAACACGTGAACGTGTACGCCAAATTCAGGTTGAGGCATTAAAATGCTTACGTGATGTACTTTCTCAACAAGGTCTTTCAATTGAGTCTTTATTTCAGGTTTAGCCACTTACGTTTAAATTAGATAAACGCTAAACTAAAAGACGCATCAATTGATGCGTTTTTTAGTTTTAGGCGAGCTAAAAAAATCAAATCAAATCGGAAAGTGAAAAAACAAAGCTTTGGTCTATTTCGCGTAACTCCCTCGTTAAACGCTGCTGTGCTTTAATATCTTCTATCTCTCGCCATTTTTGCGCACGAATTGGTTTTTTCTTAGGGCTGAAAAAGAGCGAATCGTCAGTCATCATCTGTGTTTCAATATCGTGCATTTGCATATTTATATCCTCACTAAATTTAATTTAAGCTTTCTCTCGGTAGTTCAACCATACTTGGGGTATATTGCAGTTTTATTAAACATTACTTTAAACCTTTAAAAATAAAGCTTTTTCAATCTCTGGTTTGGTTCGCAAAACAGGCTCATTCA
This sequence comes from Psychromonas sp. Urea-02u-13, assembly GCF_002835995.1. Taxonomy (GTDB): domain Bacteria; phylum Pseudomonadota; class Gammaproteobacteria; order Enterobacterales; family Psychromonadaceae; genus Psychromonas. The sequence continues at coordinate 23,057 of NZ_PJBZ01000076.1, forward strand.
ACTAAGCTATACTTTTAACTCTTCAAATTTTAGGCGTTTATCTTATGGCGTTACCGAGTAACTTTTTTTCTAGCCAATCCGTTTTAGTGGTTGATGATATTGATACGATTCGCAGTGCCGTTAAAGGTATGTTGCAGATGTTAGGTTGTAAAAGTATCGCGATTGCTAGTAATGGTGAGCGTGCCTTAGAGCTCTGCCAAGTGACTGAATTTGATTTTATACTCTGTGATTTTAACCTCGGTAAAGGCAAAGATGGTTATCAGCTTTTTGAAGAGTTGAAGTTAAGAGACTTGATGAAACCGAGCACTGTATTTATCTTGATTAGTGCTGAAACGGCATTGCAAGTGGTACATGGTTTAGTGGAGTTACAGCCCGATGATTACCTGTTAAAACCCTTCTCTTACAAAATATTAGAGGCGCGTTTAGTACGTGCGCTTGAAAAGCGTAAAGTGCTTGGCCGTGTTTATGATTGCTTGGCGATTAAAAATTATAAAAAAGCACTTTATGAGTGTGGTAAAGCCTCTCAGGGAAACCCGAAATATAGTTCGCTGATTATGCGTTTAAAAGGGGAGGTATTACTTAATTTAAAACAACCTCAATCCGCCTTTGATCTCTATGACTCTGTTTTAGAATTTAGAGATTTTTCATGGGCAAAGCTGGGTAAAGCAATCTCTTATTACCACTTACAAGACTATAGTAAATCTGCAAAAATATTAAATGAGCTCTGTGAACTGCCGGAAACACGTATTGAAGCATTGAACTGGTTATCAAGTATTTATGCCAAGCGTGAGTGTTACTCGCAAGCAAAAGAAGTGCTTGTTGAGTCGGTTAAGCTTTCCCCTAAAAATATTCCTAGGCAACGTGCATTAGCGAACCTTTCTTTGCTTGAAGGTGATTGGGAAATTGCACAACGCTGCTTTAAAACCGTATTAGACAATACGCGTTTTTCTGTCCATGAGCATATTAGCCATCATTTCAATTACATTCACTGCCTTTTAGACAAAGCAAATTGCAGTAATGAATTACAGCAGGCAAAAGCATTTTCACAATCGCAGGCTGTTTTAAAAAGTGCCTCGCAACGATTTGATAAAGACAGTTTTCACGAACTAGAAAAAATAGTCTTTTCGCGCATAATGATAATGAAAAAATCACTTAAAAGTGCAGCCGAATCGTTACATGACTGTAATACAGAAGTGGTACTCCATTGTGGTCGAGACAGTGGGATAGCACTAGCGAAAGCTTGGTTTGAGTTAGGCGATTATGAGAAATATGATGAAATTATTGCCTTGCTAGAAATGCCTGAAGATGACAATAGTATTGAGGCTATGAGTGATTTATTACTGTTAAAAACTGTGCAAAAAGATAATAAAGATAAAGTGTCTAAACTGCTTGCCTTGAATGATCAGGGCATCAAACTGTTTAAAAGTGGCCTTTACCCTGCTTCAAGTAGCGTCTTTATGGAAGCGCATGACATTATGCCTAATAATGTACAGTTAGCTCTCAACTTAGGGCAGTCGCTATTAAAAGGTTGGCCTGCAAACGAACCTTTTACAAGGAAAAAACGCTTAGCAAAACATTGTATTATTGTTATTGAAGCAAACCAATTGGATGAGCTTGCTACAAAACGCTACCGTGCTATTGAACAAGCACTAAAGGCGGTGTAATGAAAAAGCAAAAAGGGTTTACACTTATTGAACTACTGATTGCTATGTCAGTGTTGATGATTTTAATCTCTATTGCCAGTCCTGCTTATAACCAACTTTTTTCAAAACAAGCATTGGTTGCAAGTGGTGAGCGACTTTTTCAGTTTTTAGGGTTCGCTAAATCACAGTCTATAAAGTACAACAAAAAAGTGTATGTACATTTTTGCCAGCAAGGTTCGACTCAAAAATGGAGAATGGCCATGAGTGAAGATACTAGCTGTGACTGTTTTGTTGAAAATAGCTGTGTTTTAAACGGGGCCCAACATAATGTGATATTAAGTGATGGAAACTTGGTATTTACCTCGCCGAGTGACATTACTTTTACCGGGTTACAAGCATCCTATAACCCGATGCGATTCTCAGTGAATGCGGGTAGCATTACTTTAAGTGATAACAACGGCTATAAATTAAAAGTGATTCAGTCTGTCATGCGACTAAGAATATGCACGCCAGAGAGCGAACAACTGGGATATAAACAATGTTAAACATACACGCCAAAGACCGCCAACATGGATTTTCATTAGTTGAATTGCTTATTGCTTTGCTGCTCGGCTCAGTATTGCTTGCGATGATCATTGGTTTATATGTCACTGGTGTTTCTACGGGCGCCAAAAGTTTAAAATACTCGCGCTTACGTACTGATTTACAATCTATTATTGCCATAATGGAAACGGATATTCGTCGCGCGGGTTACGGTGGCGAAAATTATCTTGTTGGCGCAACGGGTGATAAAGGCATTGATATTAATAGTGGCGGAGATTGCATTGTTTATTATTATAACCATAACAGTTCAGTAACATTGGAAAGCAGTAATCAAATGGCTTTTAGCTTTAAAGACAGCACCATCAAATTCAAAACGGGTGTGGGTCAAGTGGCCAATACCGTGTGCGCGGTAACAACAGGTTGGACTGATGTGTCAGATGACCAATTTATTAGCATTACCGATCTCGCTTTTACTGAAAGCATCACTTCTAGTGCATCTGCCACGATACGTAGCGTGAAAATAGAATTGGCAGGAGAACTTGTTTCCGACAGTGCTTATACACATGCGATAACAACACGTGTACAAGTGCGAAATTTAGAGTTTAATTAGTACCAAGCGCATTTAATTTGTGATCCGTCTTGCTTGTTAAAACGAGCGCTATCTACGTTATGAATTTGGAAAGGAGAATAACTACTTCCAGCAACTCATACCTTGCTAGCACTCATTTTTCCTACGCGATACAAGATCACATATTTAAGGCACTTGGTATAAACAGAATCTCATCGGTTTGTTGCATCCTAGCAAGTTCCCCGTTTATCCCATGAACTACTCGCCATTTCGCCTTCGCTAGTTATAAAATACCCATACAAAAAATAACCAACTATTTAATACCAATTCCACTAAGTAACGGATCAATCTTGCTGGTTAAAAGAAGTGATTTCCGCGTTGTAAGTTTTGTAAAGGGAACAACCATTAATCATTAAATGGTTAGTTTCATTTAATGTGCGGTAGAGGATTAACGCAGTTAATCGCTCGTTAGCACAGCAACTTTCGCCTTGAACTCGCTTATTTTTCCTGCGCAATATTAGACCATTAAATTAATGGAACTGGTATAAGTTCATTTGGAGTGAATGATGCACATTTCCCTTAACGGTCAATGGTCTGTTGACTGTATTAATACTGATGAAGTCTCTAAGAAAGAGATTAATAATCTTGCTATCACCTTACCGGGCGATATTCATAGTGCGCTAATTGATGCTGGGAAAATGGAATCTCCTTATTGGGCGACCAATGAAAAACAGGTGCAATGGGTTGGCGAAAGTGAATGGTTATTACACCGTAACTTTGAGTTAAGCCAGGCACAATGTGACGTAGCAAGCTTAGATCTGTCTATCGAGTATTTAGATACGATTGCAGAAATAAAAATAAACAATCACGTCATTGCCACGAGTCGTAATATGTTTGTAGCATTAAAGCTGAATATATTACCCTTTATAAATGTTGGCTCAAATCGCATTGAAATCCTATTAAAACGCGCCGATCTTGCCGCCAAAGCGGAAGCTGAAAAACTGCCATTCCCTATTCCATGGGCGGTGGGTAATAACAAAGTGCCACATATGAACACATTGCGCAAAGCACAATGCCATGCAGGTTGGGATTGGGGGATTTGTCTTTTAGTGGCTGGCGTTTATGGTGATATCACGCTAACCCCGATTGAAAAAACACGTTTAGTCGCAGTGCAAACAGATCAAGTTTGGCAGGGGAATACCTGTGAATTAAGTGTCTCGGTTGAGTATAAAAAACTGAATACACAGAGTGACCAAGTGACGGTGAATTTTGCTGACCAAGAAGTTGTCTGTGAATTAGATCTGCTGAATAATAGTCAGGTGTTTTCCTTTGTGATTGAAGACGCCAAACGCTGGTGGCCAGCAGGTTACGGTGATGCACATTTATATGATTTAAGTGTCTCGCTAGACAATCAAACAATTAACAAAAAGATCGGCCTGCGCGAATTGCGTTTAATCACAGAAGAAGACGCGGTTGGTTCAAGCATGATGTTTGAAGTGAATGGGTTTCCAATCACAGCGAAAGGCGCTAACTGGATCCCACTGGATGCGATGCCTGGGTTAAACAGCGATCAACGCTATCGCAAGCTATTAACCGATGCGCACGCGGCTAATATGAATATGATTCGTGTATGGGGTGGCGGTATCTATGAACACGATATTTTTTATGAATTATGTGATGAATTAGGATTGTTAGTTTGGCAGGACTTAATGTTCTCCTGTGCGCTTTATCCATCAACCCCTGACTTTGTTAAAAATGTTGTTGAAGAAGTCGATTACCAAATCAAACGATTACGTAATCACAGTTGTATTGCTCTGTGGTGTGGAGACAATGAAGTGATTGGTGCAATCGGTTGGTATCCAGAGTCGAAACAAAATCGTGAAAAGTATGTAGTTAACTATGACCGTTTGAATCGCGCCCTTGAAGAAACGGTATTAAATGCCGATAGTAGCCGCCGTTTTTGGGCAAGCTCCCCGTGTAATGGCGAGCTTGATTTTGGCGATGCATGGCATGACGATAACCGTGGTGATATGCATTACTGGGATGTATGGCATTCGGGTAAATCGATTGATGCTTATACAACCATCAATCCACGTTTTTGTAGTGAGTTTGGTTTTCAATCTTGGCCTTCATTGCCAACCGTTAAACAGTTTGCACCAAAGGAAGATTGGAATATTACCTCGCCTTCCTTTGAGGGACACCAAAAGAATGGCCGTGGTAACTCTATTATTACTGAAATGTTTACCCGTTATTACCGTTTTCCAAAAAGCTTCGAGCAAATGTTGTACCTGAGTCAAGTACAGCAATCGGTCGCGATTAAAACTGCCAGCGAATACTGGCGTGCGATTAAACCGATTAATCGCGGTATTCTCTATTGGCAGTTAAATGATTGTTGGCCAGTGAGTTCATGGTCATCAATTGAATATGATGGACGTTGGAAGCAATTGCATTATCAAACCGCGCGATTCTTTGCGCCGTTATTAGCCGTGTTTGTAAAGTCAGATGAGACATTACGCCTACAAGTGGTGAACGATAATCGCCAAGCGTATGAAGTGAGTGGTGAGCTAATATGGCAATCATGGGCGGGTGACACTTTACATCAAGAGGCTATTAATGCCTCTATTGAAGCCGATGGTAATGTTGAAGTCTGGTCGTGGGACTTAGATAAAATTAAAGGCCGTGAAGATGAAGGTTTCTTTTATGTGAAACTCTCTAATGGTGATACTGATTTTAATAATACTTACTTCAGTGCTAAAGCAAAACAATGCCGATTTGTAGAGCCGACATTAACTATTGAAGTAGCGCAAGTTAAAGAGGTCATTGAAGTGACGCTAAGCACTGATAATCCTGCATTCTTTATGCATTTAGAATATCAAGGGAAGGGGCGTTTTAGTGATTCAAGCTTTACCTTATTAGCGGGAGAAACACGCACCATCGAGTATTTTGGTGAGGCGAGTTTAGCGCAACTTAAAGCGGGGTTAACTGTTTACGATCTCTATCATAGTTATGCGTAAGACTGTATTCTAAGTTTTATTTTTATCATAAGGCTAGTTTGCAAAAACTAGCCTTTATTTTTTAAGGGATTAACTTGTTTACTCTTTCTGCCAAAACGTGGTTAACCACCTATTTTATAAACTTCTATTTTATCTGGGGGATCTTTCTGCCTTTTTGGGGCATTTGGCTAACCGGTCAAGGGGTGACCACAGAGCAAGTAGGCGTGCTTTTTTCGGTTGGTTTAGTCTTACGCTTTGTCAGTAGTTTGAGCATCTTGCCCAGAGTCTCCAGTGGCAGCGCAACACTGAGACTTATCCGAATATTGGCATTTATTACCCTGCTTTGCTTTGCCTCTCTATTTTACCTTAAAGGTTATATGTGGCTGGCCTCATTAACATTACTCGTTAACTTTATGATGGCCCCTATGATGCCACTTGGCGATATTGTCGGTAGTCGCTTAGTACAGCAAATTCAGCTTGATTATGGTCGTGTGCGATTATGGGGTTCGGTCAGCTTTATTGCCGGATCAACAGTGGTGGGTTGGCTGATTGTTGATTATGGTTTACAAGCTATACTTGCGTTGATTGTACTGACTTGTGTGGTGCTGTGGGTATTCGCACTCGCAAGGCTTAGCCCAAATTTAGTAGATAATATTGAGACGGGTGAAAGTAAAAAAACATCGTTATTAAAAACACTTAAAAAACCAGAAGTGATTTTGTTTCTACTGATTGTTGGTTTTATACAGGGTAGCCATGGCGCTTATTATGCTTTTAGTACGATATATTGGGATAGCTTAGGCATTGCAGGAAGTACGATTGCCTGGTTATGGGCAATCTCAGTATTTGCAGAAGTGTTGATTTTACGTTTTAACAGTAAGTTATTTGGCCGATGGAGCATCAAGCAGATGTTATTGCTCGGTTTAGTGGGCGGAATCGTTCGCTGGTGGGTACTTTCTATCACGGATGACGTTTACCTACTGGCGCTTGTGCAGACATTACATGCACTCACTTTTGCAGTGACGCATCTGGCTGCCATTCGTTATATTAGCCAGCAAAAACCTTCGGAGCTAGTGACTTATCAGAGTCTCTATTCAGGCATTGCATTAGGCTTGCTGATGGCACTGTTTACTTATATAGCAGGGGTTAGCTACGAAACATTACAGGGTGACCTGTTCTTATTGTCAGCCGCATTATTACTGCCTGTTTTTGTGTTTATTAAATTGTGGAAAGTAAATAGTTGAACTTTTAGTGAATCACAATGACTAATTAAATGATGAGGCACCTTGAAATGGCATAAAATGCCCATATATAATAATTACAATAACATTATTCTAGGATCTATTATGTTTGCAAGATTATTTGTTTTATTTACAGCTGTTTCATTATTAGAAATTTTTGTACTGGTGAAAGTGGGCAGTTTCTTAGGTGCATTGCCGACAGTGGCATTGGTCATTGTTACCGCATTAATTGGATCCGCATTAGTGCGTAGCCAAGGTTTACAGTTGATACAGCAATATCAGCAACGTATTGCAAAAGGTGAAATGCCAGGTCAACAATTAGTTGAAGGCCTTATGCTTATTATTACCGGTGTCTTGCTTGTTACGCCGGGTTTTGTAACCGATTTTTGTGGATTGATGTTACTTCAGCCATCTATTCGTGGCGCGATTGCTAAAACATTATTAGCAAATATTAAATTCTCTCCTGCTGCCATGTCAGGCGGTTTTTCACAGACTCAATCCGGGTTCTCAAAGCCCAATATTGATAGTGATGTGATTGAAGGTGAATTTGAGCGCAAAGACGATGGAAAATAGAGTTTGTTGAGGATAATCACAAAAGTAATTTTTTTGTCAGTTAAAAGGCCAGTTTAATAAATTAAACACGTTAAATAACTGGCTTTGTTTTGTTTTTACTCTAAATTCATTGTTTTGTAACAAAAGGGCGTTACATTAGCGCCACTAAAAAATTGAGTCACCCAAAAGGATTAATTGTGGATATTAAGAGTTCAATAACACTAAGAAGCTTTAAAAAATATCATCCTCGACAAATTGCAAAATTTGTAAAAGGTTTTTTTAATGGCCGCATTTTCATTGTAGGTTTAGGCCGCTTAAGAGTTATTGAAGGGCGTGTTGTTGCTTATCAACATCAAAAAACAGAAAAAAGCATTCTTATCGTTGTCAGTGAAATTAATAAGATTGTTGCAGAGATGTCGCAACGAAAATTAACGGTTTAATCAAACCTTATTTAGATTGATAATCCGCATTTAAAAATGCGGATTTTTTTTGTCTAAAATCTCCCATTACACTTGATTCTCAATAGAACACCCCCATCTGTATTTATAAACTTACTCCCTATTATTTTTAAGTATTATTTTTAAGGAATCACAATGACTATTCGTCCATTACATGATCGCATTATTTTAAAACGTACTGAGCAAGAAACTAAATCTGCTGGTGGCATCGTATTAACAGGCAGCGCAGCAGCAAAATCAACTCGTGGTGAAGTTATTGCCGTGGGTAATGGTCGAATTCTAGAAAATGGCGAAGTACGCCCATTAGACGTAAAAGTTGGCGATATTGTTATTTTCAGTGAAGGTTACGGCCTAAAAACTGAAAAAATTGAAGGCGAAGAAGTACTGATTTTAAGCGAAAATGACATTCTGGCAATTGTTGAATAAGGATTGGCTTCAATATTACTTGCGATTTTGTTTTTAAAATAGCCAGTCATTTAGGATCGGCTTCAACATTAGTTGCGATTTTGTTTTTAAAATGTCCTGTCATTTAAGGCTTTTTGGAAATAATTTATCGCAACTTATTTTGTAACGATCCCTTAAGGCTTTTTGGAAACAATTTATCACAAGTTATTTTGTAACGATCCCTAACCACGTTAAAATTTAGTGACTCACTATAAAAATTTATAAGGAAAAGAACATGTCTGCAAAAGAAGTAAAATTTGGTAATGACTCTCGCCTAAAAATGTTAGCTGGCGTAAATGTATTAGCTGATGCTGTTAAAGTAACATTAGGTCCTAAAGGCCGTAATGTTGTTATCGATAAAAGCTTTGGCGCACCGCACATCACTAAAGATGGCGTAACCGTTGCTAAAGAAATCGAACTTGATGATAAGTTTGAAAACATGGGCGCACAAATGGTTAAAGAAGTTGCTTCTCAAACCAATGATGCAGCGGGTGACGGAACAACAACAGCAACAGTACTTGCACAATCAATCATCACTGAAGGTCTTAAAGCCGTTGCTGCTGGCATGAACCCGATGGATCTTAAACGTGGTATCGATAAAACAGTTAAAGCGGCTGTTGCAGAGTTGAAAAAACTTTCAACACCTTGTTCAGACTCGAAAGCAATCACACAAGTAGGTACTATCTCTGCAAACTCAGATACTGAGATTGGCGAGATCATTGCTTCTGCAATGCAGAAAGTAGGTAACGAAGGTGTTATCACTGTTGAAGAAGGCCAAGGCCTTGAAAATGAGTTAGACGTTGTTGAAGGTATGCAATTTGACCGTGGTTACTTATCTCCTTACTTCATGACAAATCAAGAAGCTGGAACGGTTGAGCTTGAAAGCCCATACATCTTATTAGTTGATAAGAAAATCGGCAACATCCGTGAACTACTACCAACACTAGAAGCCGTTGCTAAAGCCTCTAAACCATTATTGATTATTGCTGAAGATGTTGAAGGCGAAGCGCTTGCTACATTAGTGGTAAACAACATGCGTGGTATCGTTAAAGTTGCTGCTGTTAAAGCACCTGGTTTCGGTGACCGTCGTAAAGCAATGTTACAAGATATTGCTATGCTAACTGCCGGTACAGTTATCTCTGAAGAGATTGGTTTAGACCTTGAAAAAGTACAACTTGAAGATTTAGGTCAAGCTAAACGTGTTGTTATCAGTAAAGATGAAACAACGATCATCGATGGTATTGGTGATGAAGAAACAATCAAAGCACGCGTAAGCCAAATTAAACAACAAATCGAAGCTTCAAGCTCTGATTACGATAAAGAGAAACTTCAAGAACGCTCTGCAAAATTAGCAGGCGGTGTTGCTGTCATTAAAGTTGGCGCAGCCACTGAAGTTGAAATGAAAGAGAAAAAAGACCGTGTAGATGATGCACTTCATGCAACACGCGCAGCGGTTGAAGAAGGCGTTGTTGCGGGTGGTGGTGTTGCACTAGTACGCGTTGCAGGTCTACTTAAAGATCTTAAAGGCGACAATGACGAACAAAACGTAGGTATTCGTGTAGCACTTCGTGCAATGGAATCTCCACTACGTCAAATCGTTGCTAACTGTGGTGAAGAAGCATCTGTTGTTACTAACAACGTTCAAAAAGGCGAAGGTAACTACGGTTACAACGCAACAACTGGCGAATACGGTGACATGTTAGAAATGGGTATTCTTGACCCAACTAAAGTAACACGTAGCGCATTACAGTTCGCTGCTTCTGTTGCTGGTCTGATGATCACAACTGAATGTATGATCACTGATGCAACAGTTGATTCTCCTGCTGCTATGCCTGATATGGGCGGCATGGGTGGAATGGGCGGTATGATGTAATCCCTTTCATCAGTTATTAACAGTTTGAAATAGAAAGGCCACTGGAAACAGTGGCCTTTTTTTTTGCTTTGGATTTTGTTGAGTGTTGAACGCTGCTTAGTGAAGTTTAGCCAAAATATTGGAGTGTCCTATTTTATTACTTTTTCACGAAAACAGTTAGATAGGGTAGTTTTATACTGTATTAGCGAACTTAATAATAAAAAAAGTAATCAAGGGAAAAGGTGAGAACTGACCTCCATTATTTTAAGAGGCAGCATCTCTTATATTTCAAACCACTCTTACAAGGGCATTGCTCATTTCTTCCCACCTTTTCTCCAGAAACAGTAGGTCTATTTTTTGGAAGGTTATGTGTTGGCTTCATTGTATCGGGAGTTGGCTGACCTATGACCATTGTAGGGCCTAGCCCAACAACCCACATACCGCCACCGGGTTCTATTACCTTACACGAATATTCTTCGTCAAATGTTTTAAGTATTTCATGGGCTATTTGTCTCATCGATACAGCTATCAGATCAGAGAATGTTTGATCATGGCCAGAGGAGTCTGTTTTCTTCCAGCCCATTGAAGTTCCTGACTTTAAAGCCACAAACTTAGGATCTACAGTGGGAGATACATGATTAACTTCCTTGTTTGCTAGAAAAGTAACAATGTCTTTTCGACTAAACTCCTGCTTCTTTTCATTGATGAATACAATACCGTGCCACCATTTATCAAATGATATTTTTTGGGTTTGTAGCCCGCAATCAAGCAATGGATAAGTTGTAACTTTCGAACTTCCAATATGAACTTGGATGAGTCCTGCATGTGGTTTGGTATTTCCTTCGATAACTGGTTGAGCTGAGTCAACAAATCTTGAATCCAAGAGGTCAAGTTGATGGAGGAGAGAGTCAGATTTAGCTGTATCATGTAAAAGAGTTCTTGCCGCGGATGCTAGACGTTTTGCTTCAGGTATTATGCGTTCTTCATCAAAGATTTTAGCTGATGATTTTAAGTAATATACTGATTCATCAAAGAACTCCTGTAGTTCTTCACGAGAACGTGGAATCTCTCTTCCCATTTGATGGTTCCTATTGTTAGCGATAAAAAAAAGACCACTTAATGATAAGCGGTCTTTTAATGGTGCAGATATATAGGTTAGAAGCCTATACATGAGAGCACTTCAATATTCTTGACTAGATAATTCTAGCGCAATTAAAGTGCTTAGTATAGTTTGCATGTTTAAGAGTATGCTGTATTATATAATCATTCAAGAATAATGCGAACTGGCATCGAAGCGAATTAACTCAACTAGCGCCTTAGAACAGCGATTTTATGGTCTAGAAAAGAGTGCAGAACTGGATTTGAACCCCAGTGCCCCCGATAACAGTGAGTACTTCAATATTCTTGACGAAGTTGTACCTGATTCGTGATCTGCATTCCGCATATGGCTAAACGACAGGGTGCTCACTCCGCTTTAAGGAGTACTTTAAGATGGAATTACTAGCAGCCTTTCTAACTGTTGTTTGGTGTCTGTTTTGTATCATTGAAAAATGTATCGAATTATATAACAAATACAAGTAACCGCTTAACATGATTGGCAATCATAGCGTTATAGAACCACCTGATTCCATTTCGAACTCAGAAGTGAAATATAACTGCGCCGATGGTAGTGTAAGGTTTCCTTATGCGAGAGTAGGTCATTGCCAACACCCCCTTCCTACTCTATGAGTAATCTATTTTACCTAATGCAATTCAACACTATTGCTTATTGTCAAATAGCTGAAAAGAACTTCCCACTCAACTTACATTACAGAACGAAATCTCAATATTTCAGTAATACCTTATTGTAACTTTTCACTAAATAGAGAAAGCACACGTAAGAACCTGCTCGATTAAATTAATGACGTAAAAATTTACTGGATAACATATTAACCTCCTTTATTAGAGAGGTCGTGGTTATATATGCAAGGAATAAAGAATGATTGAAATACGTAAAGATATAGATGGCGAAGAGGGCGGTTCACTGGTCGTTCAAATTGAACAGGTGAAAAACTTCTTGCATGGTGAAGCTCTGAAGGTTCGTCACTTTGAGAATATTAAGTACATTATGCTAGGCAATCAGGTTAGTTATAATGATGCTCACAGTCGCTATGCTGAGTTTTTACAAGGTAAGGAAGGACTTAAGATCCGACCTTTCGGAGCACATGGAGTAGACATGAGTGATTTTTTTGCGACCTCACATGGTACAACATCATTTGATACGTTCAGCATCTACATGTGTAATTTAGGGCTCCTTATAGGTTTAAAAGAGCTAATGGATAGCGGTCAAAGCTATAAAGCGCTAATGGATGATTACAAAGTGGTTAAATCACATTGTAAGCAGGTACAAGAGAAGTTAGTTCCTGAGGAAGTTCTAGTTTGGCGAAACAAAGTAGCAGCTCACTATGCATTAGCTGATGCTCGTAAAGATGATAATTTAGCGACTCTAATGCAGAGTGTTAACAGCTGGCCGTGTTACTCAGGTTCATACTATGCTGTTGGGGCTTTTAAGTTTGGGTTAGGTGATGATGTTTCACAAATACCTGAGTGGAGCTTAACAAAGGTATATGACTCTCTTTGTCCTGATGTGTTTAGTAAACCATTACCTAGTAACCTTGGCGAGACATTCAAAGCGGCTGTAGAAAAAGAAAAGTCTGAAGCTACTCAGTAAGGTAATAATTCGCGAAGTTAGTTTCGCGCGAATGGGGGCAGGTCTTTCATTTTGCATTGTGGTTCGTCAAGCTCATCCAGTCCTCAACTAAACCTAAGTTACAGTGGTTTCGCCTTGTTGGCGACTTTACTTTTCTCTCAACAGCAAGAGAAAAGTAAGCAAAAGAGTGCCGTTCCGAACCATTTTTTATTCTGCTAAAAAGCATAACTTCTTAACGCACCGCGCCTGAATGCACATCCCTGTGCATGCAGGCACTAAGGAAATCATCCATGATTTCCTTTGCTAAAGTTATTCTTTCCAGCAGAAAAATGGAACGGAAACTTTGTGTATACGCATTGATACTATTCCATTAATTAAATGAAAAGTCCCTGTGGGCGTAATTGGGAACACTCATAGTTTTCACTCAGTAGTGCCTTTAGCGAATGAAGAACCGAAATGCAGTTTCGCAGTCTGAAGTAGCAAGTGAGTGCCGTTCCGAACCATTTTATATTCTACTAAAACGTATAACGTATAACTTATTAACGCAGCGTAGTTGAATGCACATCCATGTGCATGCAACTACTAATGAAATCATCCATGATTTCCTTTGCTAAAGTCATACTTTTCAGCAGAAAAATGGAACGGAAAATTTGTGTATACGCAGTGATGCTGTTCCATTAAGTAAATATTGGTTTGCTTTTTATTTGTGTCGTAAATAGGAAACTATAAACTCGTAATTTATATTGCTCTATGCAGGTATCACGGATCCCGTGTGTATTTTC
>NZ_PJBZ01000077.1 GCF_002835995.1 Psychromonas sp. Urea-02u-13
GATGGATGCCATAAGCACCGAGGCCAAAATACGCCATATAGATGAGAAACAGAGCCGGTGTATTCCTTGCTATTTCTATCCACACATTGGCAATATGATAAAAAGTTTTCGAATTTGACATCTTCCCTAATGCTAATAATACTGCAATAACAATGCCGATAAGCATCGATAAAACAGAGACATGCAGGGTGGTAAATGCACCACTTAACAGTTGCGGGAATGCATCAAACACCACATTCCAATGAAATTCATAATTGTCCATATACCCTCGTTATAAATTTCTTTGATGCTTTTCACTGGTCAATACCATGTGAAAAATCACCGATTAAATTTTCTGAAATACTCTGCGCGCTTGTTAATCTAGTGTCTGACTAACAACTCATTTCATCACCCCTTTAAAAAAGAGCTATCCCTTATTAACCCAACAACTTAAACGATTGAATTTTACGAGGGACTGGGATGAAGATGATAGAGCGCTATCTATTATTGTTTTTTCAAGCGACTTTCTGAGTCAGAAAGATGTCCTCCTACAAAGGTAGGAGAACACTTTTTACTGCTTATTTATTGTCTCTTAGAGACTGCACCATATCTGGCGATACCGGTGTACCAAAATGTTTAACGTGTAGCTCGTTTAAACGTCCATCTCTTACTTGATAAACTAAAAATAGGTTTAGATATTGAATCCAAGCAAGCTCATCTCTTTTAGCAATTAAGCCAACAACATCATCGTAGTTTGGTACATAAGGACCCGCTACAAATTCGTCAAACTGACCTGAAGTTAGTTTTGTTGCAATGTTAGTATTAGTAGAAATAAGTGCATCAACTTTACCTTGGTATAGGCCTAAGAATGCATCGTTCTCAGATTTGAAAGAAGTATAGTTATCTCTTCCCCAGTCCTGTGCATCAGCATATTTAAAGTACTCAGTTTCATAAGTAGTCCCTAATGCTGCACCTACTTTTACGTTTTTAAGATCTTCAAAAGAGTCAACTTTAACGCCTTTCTTAGATAAAACTTGGAATTTAAAAACAAAGTATGGGTAAGTAAAACCAACAGATTTAGCACGTGCTAATGTATCTGAAGTAGAGCCAACAACAACGTCTGTTTTAGCAGAAATCAATGACGGGATACGATCGCCCCATGTTAGATTGATTACATTTGATTACATTTGATTACATTTGATTACATTTGATTTTACGCCTAAAACTTTTGCTAAATCATTACAATAATCAACATCAAAACCAGCGGCTTTGTTGTCTTTATCGGTGTAACCCATTGGTGGAAAATCAAGTACAACACCACAGTTTAAGGTGCCACGTTTGATCACATCATCAAGCTTGTCTGCGCTCGCGCTAGAAATTGCGCCCAATGCTGCAATTGAAGCAACGACTAACGAAATTTTCCTTACTAACTTCATGCTTTCTCCTTGAGTTTTTATGGTAAATTTATAGTTATCTTAAGAGCCCTAATACATAAAACTCAACACATCAACTTTCACCATCAATGTTAAACCATATACTCTAATGTTAAGTTTTTTCAACATTTTCAATAGCGTAGCAAAGTTTAAAGTAACTGCTCTGCTTCTCAATCACAGTTTAACTAGTTTATTGAAGTTCAAAAATCAACTTGCTTTTATGACAGTTGTACTAATCAGGATCTGCTTTAAATTAATATAACTTCTCCCCAAAATAGCAACATTGATTTAATTAATGCTCATTACGTTATTAACTGCTTTTAGGGGCCAGCCGATGTGAATCCTGGTTATGTTATACCAGCCAAATTTTTGATAAGCGCCTCAATAACTATAAATTATGTCATTGTATCGTACGCGATTAAGAAAAAAAATAATCTTGAGCTAAGCTATTAGTCTGTCAAATGTGAATAAAAAGGCTATTAAATGAAAATCAAACAAAAATTAATCGTGGCGCTTGGCTCATTATCTGTAGTTATCCTTGTTCTTGGGTTATTTACCACAACAATGCTAGATCGTTTGGCAGCACAAAATACAATATTTTCTCAGTTAAGTAATGCCGACAGCCGGTTATTGCAAGCTCGGCTTTCTCAAGCTGATTATATGCTCCTTGAAGAAAAGAAATTTCGGGAAGGAGTGGACACCTTTTTACAACAAGCTAATGAAGAACTCACTAATGCAAAAGCAGCCATGGCTGTTGAACAGAGTATTACACAAGTTAATGACATTCAGAGTAATATCAATATATACCAAAGTGCCTTTAAGGCATTTACCCAAGCGAAACAAAAAGATATTGAAGGTAGAAAGAGTTTTTCTGATAAAGCTAAAGTAGTATCTAATAATATTGAAGCGGTATTGCTTTCGATTGAAACGTACTTTACGGCGAACCCAGAAGACTTTGAGGAATTCAATCGCTACTTAGCCGGAAATCAATTTAAAGATAATTTTAACGAGTTAAGGGTTGCTGTATGGCAATACAACCAGCGTTCAGGTCAATCACATCAAAACAGTATTTCACGCCGTATTAATGATCTTGAGAAAGCAATCCCTTCTTTGCAAAAAATCATGTTATCTGATGAAACACAAACATTACTGATAGAACTACAAGGTGCACTTACACGCTATAAATCACTTAATTTATCTATGGGATCAGCCCGTAAGCAACTAGGTGAATCTGTAAAAATAATGTTAAAAGAAGCAAATCAAGCATCAATTCGTACCGAAAAACTTATTGTGGTTGAGAGCCAAATATCCAACCAGGTTAGAGCCCAAGTTAAGCAAGCTATTATTATTGCAGTCATGTTAGCTATTGCATTAAGCGTTGGCCTCGCAGTTTGGTTGATTAAGTTAATTATGACCCCGCTTAACCAGTCTATACATTTTGCTCAAGACATTGCAAAAGGTGATTTAACCTCGACCATAGTGATTACTGGAGATGATGAGTTTGCAGTGTTGAACAAAGCATTTAATGAATCCGCTAATGTATTACAAACGACTATGTCGGAGATTAAAGATGCCGTGACATCATTGTCACAGGGCAGTGCTCATATCGATGAAGTCATCAATAAAACCAATCAATCAGCACAAGAACAAGCTAATGAGAATGATCAACTTGTTAATGCTGTCAATGAAACCATGTCCGCAACTAACGATATTGCGGCAAGCGCAAGTGACGCTTCACAAAAAAGCACGCAAGCCACGGAAGAGGCAAAAAGTGGCAATCAAATTGTGGCCGACTCATCTAAAGCAATGGATGAACTAGCGACAGAAATGAATACCGCATCAAGCTATGTAGAAAAACTTCACACCGACTCTGCAAACATCAATCAAATATTGAATGTTATTCGTGGTATTGCAGAACAAACTAATTTATTAGCACTGAATGCGGCGATTGAAGCGGCCAGAGCAGGAGAACAAGGTCGAGGTTTTGCAGTTGTTGCCGATGAAGTAAGAACATTAGCACAAAAAACACAAGGCTCTATTGAGGAGATAACACAAATTATTGATTTAATTCAACTTGGTGCAAATAATGTGGTTAGTGTGATGGAGACATCTACTTTAAAAACCCAACAGGTACTTACGCTAACAGAAGATGCTTCAGCCGCTTATATCAATATAAGTGGCTCTATTGATGCAATATCACAGTTAAATTGCCAAGTTTCCGTCGCCTCAGAGCAACAAGCGCATGTTGCGACAGACATGAATGGTAATGTAACTCGCATTAAGTCCCTCGCTGATATTAATGAAGAAAATCTCTGTAATATAACAGAACAAGTATCATTACAAAAAACGAAATTAGAGCAAGTTAATAAATTAGTACAATTTTTTAAAGTGTAATAGTATTCGCTGGTCTACCAAACCTTGATGGTAGGCCAGCGTACATAATGGATGAAGTACGTCGTTTTCAGATTATTATCAAGGCTTCACCTAGGTTAGATTATTACCCTTCACTTTCATGAATATGGTCCAACAACACTAAAACTTTCTCTAATAAATTATCTTGCGCCCCGAGACTTAACGTTTTTTTAGCCAGTGAACGGGCTTGTGAATATTTCCCCTCGAGATAATGTACTTTAGCTAAATAATAATAACTATCAGGATAACGTGGCGTGATACGTATCGCTCTCTCTAAAGAGGCACTAGCCCCTTTAAAATTACTATTATTAAGTTGGCTTTTGCTGCGTTCAATCAAACTTAATACAGCCTGTGGCGCGCTAGCTATTTTATTCACCTTATCCGCACTAACTACTGGTTTAGATTTTGAAGGCATCGATATGTTCTGAGTATTTATG
The DNA here is from genome assembly GCF_002835995.1 of Psychromonas sp. Urea-02u-13. GTDB lineage: Bacteria > Pseudomonadota > Gammaproteobacteria > Enterobacterales > Psychromonadaceae > Psychromonas. The sequence continues at coordinate 4,262 of NZ_PJBZ01000077.1, forward strand.
ACTTGCTCTTGCTGAGGTGTACTAGCACAAGCAGCTAGTAATAACTGCATAATACACACAACTACTTTTGATCTATTTAACACTCTACTCTCTCTTTTGAATAAAAATTTAAACTTTTTTGAATTTTCTAATAGCGAACAGAAAAATTGATAGCGACGTAATCATTATCTTATCATCATTAATTATCTGATAGAGCCTCAAACCAATCGAGTACTTTACCTAACCCTTTACGACAACGAATTTCAATCTCGGGTTCCTTACCTTCAACAAACGGCATGGGGATCGTATCTGTACAATGAGCTTGGCTACCTATACCTGACTTCTTATTTACCCACGTAATACTCATATCACTCGGCGGTATATTTTGTGTGGCTAATACCGACCGTTGTTTGAAAATATCGGCCCACACACGTAATGCACCACTTGAACCTGTTAAACCTGTATTTTTATTATCATCACGGCCTAACCAAACCACCGCCATCATGTCACCAGAAAAACCTGCAAACCAACTATCACGTAAATTGTTTGTTGTGCCGGTTTTACCCGCGACGCTAAAGTCAGGCAATAACCACTGTAATGCTTTACCCGTTCCTTCATGTGTTACCGCTAACATCGCATAACGCAGCTGATACATGGTTTTTGCATCAAAGCGTTGCTCAACCTCAAGCGAGTAACTTTTTAATGATTTCCCTTGCCCATCAACAACCGAATCAATCGCTAACAAAGGGGTATAAAAACCATCGGCGGCTAATGTTTGGTATATTTGTGCCACCTCTAACGGCGCCATATTTACTGCGCCTAAGGTCATCGATGGCAATAGTCTTTTGCGTGATTTTCCTCCCAGCAGCTCAATGGTTCTCTGGATGTTAGCTAAACCTAACGTATTACCTAATCGTGCTGTGGCTTGATTATAAGAGTTTGCCAAACCTTGGTATAACAAAATATCCCCATGATCTTTTTTATCGTAGTTTTTGGGATTCCATTGTTGGCCATTATCCATGGTCAACGTATAACTATCATCATTAATGGGGGTGGCTAAATTATATTTTTCAGGCTGTGCTAATGCAGCTAAATACACCGCGGGTTTGATAAGCGAGCCGACTTGTCGCTGTGCATCTAATGCACGATTAAAACCAGCAAAGCTCGCTTTTTTTCCGCCCACAATGGCAATCACTTCACCAGTATTAGGTCGCGTGATCACCACCGCACCTTGCAACGCAGCTTGGCCATTTTTTTTAATAAAACGTTTTAAGCTATTTTCAGCGCTTGATTGCACTAACGGGTCAAAATGGGTAAAGATAGACAAACCATTCGAGCTTAAATCCTGCTCATTGTAATCACGCTTTAATTGGCGACGCACTAAATCTAAATATGCCGGGTAACGTTGCTTACTCGCGATGGTTTTATCTTCCATCGTTAAAGGCTTTCTTTTTGCCTCTTCTGCCAGTTTTTTATCTAAAAACCCTTCACGTACTGCGATATCTAATACCAAATTACGACGTTTCAAAGCACGTTCAGGATTACGCCACGGATTGTAATAACTTGCGCCTCGCACCAGTGCCACCAGCATCGCTTGTTGATCCAGGGTTAAATCGGCCAATGGACGTTTAAAGTAATATTGGCTCGCCAATCCAAAACCATGAATCGCCCTGGGGCCATCTTGCCCAAGATAAATTTCATTCATATAACCTTGCAGAATGTCATCTTTATCAAAATGTAATTCCATCAATAACGCCATCAGCGCTTCTTTCGCTTTGCGGGTATAGGTTTGCTCTGCACTTAAATAATAGTTTTTAATCAATTGCTGGGTCAGCGTTGAAGCGCCCTGCGCAATGCCGCCTTGTTTGAAATTAGCGACCAGCGCACGCGCAATGCCTTTAACTGAAATCCCCCTGTGCTGGTAAAACTCAGAATCTTCGACAGCCACTAGCATGCCTTGTAGCGTTTTGGGCGCCTGCGACAATTGTATTAATAAACGATCTTCATTGTGGTCAGGGTAAATGCCGCCGATTGAAACCGGCTCAAGACGCACTAAATCACTGTTATCTTCAGTTTTTAACGTCACCACAATATTGTTATCAAGCGAGATTTTTATCTTTTGAGCGGGTGATAGTTCATCGCTGAATTGAAAGCTTGAGCTATACAGTTCAAATTCGTTGTTGTGAACAACAACTTGGCGAGGCCCGGTTAAGCTTGATACAAAGTGATAACCGAGTTGCTTTAGCTCTAAACGTAAATCTGCTTGTTTAATCGACGCGCCGACATAAATTTCAAGCGGACGTGCATACACAGTTGATGGAATAGACCATTTTTTATCACTAAAGGTAGTGCGAATCGTATTGTCTAATACCAATATAAAACCAGCAAAACTTACTATCGATAGGAGCAACAACCCTTTTACGGCGGTTGATACTTTTATTTTAAATACATTTTTTTTCAACGCGGTTAACTCTTCTTATTTAAGTCATTCTTATTTAAGTAATGCTTGTATCTGTTTTAAGGTATTTTCAGCCTGAACATAATCAAGCTCAATCGCATGATGTTGCCCATTGATTCGTAATGCTAAAGAAGGGAATCCCTGAATAGGTAACTGTCTTGCCATAGTGATTTCATCGTTCAGCTGTAACTTGATCGAGTCACTATTAATGCTATTTTCAAACAAAACAGGATCTAAACCGACCTGCTCAGCTAATGCCACTAAAGTGCTTATCTCCGATGGGTTTTTAGCCTGCAGGTAATAAGCTTGCTGAATCGCGTGATACATGTTTTTTTCTAGGCCTTGCTGACGAGCAACCAGTAACGCACGGCACGCGGGATAAGTGGAGCGTTTAGGCTCACATTCACTCCAGAAATCAAAGTTAAATTCAGTGCCCAGTTGATCATGAATACGTGACCAAGTCTGCTGTAAAAAAAGCTGTAACTCGTCAGCCATAGGCGCGTTATTATCGGGTGCTAGTCCGCCTAGTACATATTGTATCTGTAGTTGCTCAGCAAACTGTTTACTCAACAAATCTTGTAGTTTTGTCCAGGTAATATGATAACCCCAACACCAGCTACACATCGGATCGTACACATAATATAAAGTCGCTTTACTCATAAATACTTCCTTTAAATGGACCTCTAATGCCCTTCATTATACTGATGTCATCGCAAAATACTGTGTTGTCGTTTTAACCTTTCTAGCCTTAAAAAATACAGGCAGACAGGCGGGATGACATTAATCGTTAAAGAGAGTCAGCATCAGACAGCAAATGAGACACTGCGTTCACTTTTCTTGGCACGTATTTCATTAACGAGGGCGTTGTTAATAAAAGCACATTATCACCCCTTTAACATTTCGTTCACATTTCGCTCACATTTGTAGTTGTTAGTGATTGACTTCAATAACACTGTGGTTACAGTGAACGATTATTGATTTATCAACCATTGATATTCAAAGGCAGTTAAAAACCAGAATATACTTAACAATCAAGGAGATACTATGTTTAAACGTAATCTAATGTTGGCTGTATTATTTATATTACCAAGCGTGAGTCATGCTGAAAACTATTCAATTGGCACCGGTGGCCAAAGCGGTATTTATTACCCCTTTGGTGGTGCTTTAGCCAAGGTTTGGTCTGAACATGTCCCTGGTGTGAATGCCAAGGCAGAGGTCACAGCGGCCTCCGTTGAGAATACGATTAAAGTCGTTCGAGGCGATATGATAGCCGGTATTGCCATGGGTAATGTTGTTCTTGATGCTTATAATGGTGAGGGTAAATTCCCCTCAAAAATGCCCGTTAGAACCCTTTTTGCTTTGTATCCAAACCTCGTTCATGCCCTTACATTAGATAAATCTGGCATTACTTCGTTAGCGCAATTAAAAGGAAAACGAGTCTCTTTAGGTGCACCAGCCAGTGGCACGGCCGTCACCTCTGCTTCGTTACTTGAGTCGATGGGTATTGATGTTAAAAAAGACATTGATGCGGTTTATTTAAATTACTCAGAAACGACTAATGCATTAGCCAATGGTCAGATTGATGCCGGATTTATTGTCGGTGGACAAGGTGTCGGTGCAGTAACACAAATCGCCCTAACACATAAAATAAAAGTGCTGCCGATCAGTGCAAAAGAAAGCACCGCGTTTATCAGTAAATACCCAGCGTATAGCAACTATAACTTGCCAGCAGGTGTTTACAATAATGTTGATAGCGTATCAACGCTGAGCGTGTGGAACGTATTAGTAGTCAATGCTGCAATGAGTGATGAAATGGCCTACAACTTAACTCAATCTGCTTTTGAGAATATGGGTGATGTACGTAAAGTGGTGAAAATGGCCGAGATGACCACACCAGAAAATGCGACACGTTTACAAGGTGTTCCTCTTCATGCAGGTGCACAAAAATACCTTGATTCACTGAACAAGTAATCAATCGGAATGAAAAGGCTGTGCCCTATTGGCCTTTTCACTTCACCTCACCCTCACCTCCCTATATTCTCTTTTAGGCGTTCCTATGCACACTAGCCAACCTCTCACCACAGAAAATAAAACGCCTGATAGCGACTTACCTTATCAAAAGTTAGTGACCTTAGTGAGCTACTTTATTTTAGTCATTGCCGTGTCTCTCTCAACCTTTCAAATTTGGCAAGGCATCAGTTCCACCATTTCAGCAACCTATTTTCGTCCTATTCATTTGTCTTGGGTTTTAGTGCTTATATTTTTGTATTACCCCTTAATTAGCAACCGCCATAGCATGTTTTATCTTGTCGGCCGAGGTATTGATATTGCTCTTTGTGGCTTAGTAATTTTTGCAGCTTACCGCCTATTTATTTTTGATTATAACGATATCAACCACCTATTTTACGGCCTACAACTGCCCGACATGATTGCAGGTGGCTCCTTAGTTTTATTATTAATGGAAGCTTGCCGACGAACCATTGGCTGGGTGATGGTTTTTATCGCGATAATATTTTTAAGCTACAGTGCTTTTGGCGATATGTTACCCAGTGGAATCGCGGTGAAAGCTTATTCATTACAAGAGATTATTCAATTTCAAATATTCTCCGCTAATGGCATATTTGGCTCTGCATTAGGCATTGCAGCCACCACTGTATTTATTTTTGTTTTGTTTGGTGCTTTTTTAGAAGTCACTGGCGCAGGTAAGTTCTTTATTGATTTGGCCTTTTCTATCGCCGGAAAATATCGTGGCGGCCCCGCTAAAGCAGCCGTATTAGCCTCTGCAGGGTTAGGCTCTATATCGGGTTCAGCGATTGCGAATACAGTCACCACTGGCTCTATCACCATTCCAATGATGAAAAAATTAGGTTACAAACCAGAGCAAGCGGCCGGCATTGAAGCGGCAGCCTCAACGGGTGGGCAAATTATGCCGCCTATTATGGGCGCAGGCGCCTTTGTAATGGCACAATTTACTGGCGTACCCTATAGCGAAATTATGCTCGCTTCTATTGCCCCCGCTATTTTGTATTTTTTCTGCACATTATTATACGTCCACATCATGGCCTGTAAATTAGACCTAAAAGCCGTCAGCCGTACAGAGGCGGTGATCACCGTTATGAAAGATGGCGCACATCATTTAATCCCATTAATTTTCATTACCACGTTATTGATGATGGCCTACTCTCCCTTATTAGTCGGTGTTGCAGGTTGTGCAGCTATTCTGGTCACTGCAGCCCTGCGTAAACACAGTAGAATCGGTTTACAAAAATTCATTCAAGGTATGAAAAGTGGTGCGTTAATGGCACTGCCTATTTCAGCAGCTTGTGGCGCCGCGGGTATTATCGTGGGGGTAGTTGGTCAAACCGGTATTGGTTTGCAATTCACCCAGTTTGTCATGGATTTCTCGGGCGGTTATATGTTGATAGCGCTGGGGTTAATTTGTCTGGTCGCGTTAGTATTAGGCATGGGTTTACCTGTAACTGCGGCTTACATTGTATTAGCGGTAATGGCCGTGCCTATGCTCGGTGATTTTGGCTTACCGCTGTTAACGGCACACTTAATCATATTTTGGTTATCACAAACCTCTAATGTCACCCCGCCTATTGCCCTGGCCGCGTTTGCAGGCGCTGGTGTGGCAAATGCAAATCCAATGAAGTCTTCAGTCGAAGCCTTTAAACTCGCCGGAGGTTTGTTCATTATTCCTATTATGATGGCCTATACCGATTTAGTCACACCCGGCACAAGTGCCTTTGAGTTAGCGTTATCCATTGCACAAACATTGTCGATTATTGTCGCGGTTGCCATCTCCATTGAGGGCTATTTATTCCGACGATTAACGTTAATTGAACGTGTTTTTGCTTTATTAACCATCCCACTTATTTTAATGAATCCTTTTAGCATCGGTTTTATAGGAATCATCGCAATGGCTATTTTGATTAGCTTACAATGGCGAGACAGAGTGCCAATGAATTAACCTAAAACATGAAGTAAAAAGCCGCCACGGTTAAATGTGGCGGCTTTTTTATGCGTGGCTAAAAATAAAATAATCACAAATAGAGACAGTACTTCAATTGCTATAACCCACTCACACATCTAAGGTTATAACTTATTCTCAAGGAGTGAGTGCATGCGCCCACAACAACATTCAGATCAACAAGTTATTGGCTTTAATTGGCAGGTATTAAAGGTGATATGGCCTTATTTACTGGAATTTAAAATGCGTATCTTTTTTGCGCTACTGTGTCTAATTTTAACTAAAGTGGCCAGCGTCTATTTACCTTTCATTTTAAAAGATGTGGTTGATGTACTTGATACCAATAAAGACAACCGAATTATATTAGCGCCTTTTGGATTAGTAGCTGCTTATGGTGTGGCACGTTTTGCGACGGTTATCTTTGCAGAAGTAAGAGATACCCTGTTTGGTCGTGTCACCGAACGCGCAATAAGACGCATTGGTTTAAAGGTGTTTCGTCATCTGCACCAGCTAGATCTCGACTTTCACCTTAACCGCCAAACCGGTGGTTTATCACGCGATATTGACCGAGGGAATTCAGGGGTTAACTTTTTAATGCGTTTTATGGTGTTTAACATCGTACCGACGCTGTTAGAAATCATTATGGTGATCACCATTTTATTTGTTAATTATGGTTTTTGGTTTGCCTTTATCACGTTAATTTCAATTGTCAGTTATGTCGGATATTCATTTTACGCCACCGAGTTACGCACAAAATATGTAAGAGCCGCTAATAAAGCCGACTCCAGCAGCAATACCCGCGCGATAGATAGTTTATTAAATTATGAAACGGTGAAATATTTTAATAATGAAGAGTTCGAAGCCAAGGCTTATGACAACAATTTAGCCGACTGGGAAAAAGCCAAAGTTAAAAATCGCCTGTCTTTATTTGCCTTAAACGGTGGGCAAGCACTTATCATTTCGTTATCCATGAGTGCGATGCTGGCGCTATCCGTCTATCAAGTGAGCCGCGGTATGATGACCTTAGGGGATTTTGTGCTTATTAATGCCTTCATGATGCAATTGTTTATTCCGCTCAATTTTTTAGGGTTTGTATACCGTGAAATTAAAGGCTCATTAGCCAACATTGAAAACATGTTTTCCATCTTAAAGAAAACACCTAAAGTCGCCGACTTAGCCAATGCTAAACCGTTAAACTTAATCAAAGGTGAGGTTGAATTTGATCAGGTCAATTTCGCTTATAATAAAAAACGAAGCATCATTAAAGGTTTATCATTTTCAATTAAAGCAGGACAAAAAGTAGCTGTAGTCGGTGATAGTGGCTCTGGTAAATCAACCTTAGTGAAACTACTTTTTCGTTTTTATGATGTAAACAGCGGGCAAATACGTATTGATGGCCAAGCCATTAATGCTGTTACCCAACATTCCTTACGACAACATATTGGTATCGTCCCCCAAGATACAGTGTTATTTAACGATACCCTCTTTGCGAACGTACAATACGGTAATCCAAGCGCCACAAGCAGTGAGGTATTAAAAGCGATTGAATTGGCGCATTTAAATGATTTTGTCGCCTCGTTACCCGATGGACTTGAAACTACGGTGGGTGAACGCGGATTAAAATTATCAGGGGGAGAAAAACAACGAGTGGCGATTGCACGCACTATCTTAAAAAATCCCGCCATATTAGTCTTTGATGAAGCGACATCTTCTTTAGATAGCCACTCAGAACAAGCTATTTTAAGCGCGATTAAAGACGTTTCTGCGCATAAAACCAGCTTGGTTATTGCACATCGTTTGTCTACCGTCATCGACGCAGATAATATTTTGGTGATGCAATCAGGTGAGATTATTGAGCAAGGTAACCATAAAACGTTATTAGCACAGCAAGGTTATTATTCGACGATGTGGCAATTACAACAGAGCCAGTCTTAAGGTTGCCATTGTCGGGTCATTTTTGCGAGAGTGGCGTCGGGAATATCATGAATGCTTTGGTATTTCCCTGTGCAGGTTGTAATCACTAGCTTAGCGTTATATTGCTTCGCGAAGGCTTGATAAACCTGCATTTCCCAGTGTTTAACAAACGTATTAGACACAACCACACTTTGCTTTTGTTGCAATAATAATTCGCATTGAGACTGACACCATTGATGCGCTTTTTGGATTAGCTGTGGTTGAAAGGTATAAACACCGGCTTCATCGACAAAAAACATATCCGCCTCTAAATGAGCAATGCCCATTTTACTGGCTAATGTACTTTTACCACTGCCCGGTAACCCTCTGATTAAGGTCAGCGTTAATTCAGGTGATTGAATAGGCTCTTTATGGTGTTTTTGCATTAGCTTTCATTCTCTTAGGTTTCATTCGATTATGTTTCAGTAGCTCGGCCAGCCAATCGGATCACGATTATATCTGCCATAAGACAAACGCACTACTGTCTAACAGATAAAACGTGGCAACCTAAGTGAGATAACCTAAATAGGCCCCTAGCGCAGTTGCTTGTTAATAAAAATCGTCTCTTTTTGTTGCTCTATTTGTACGCCACACCAGTCTTGAAAATGATGATGACTATCAGCAAAAACAGGACTATGCGCTGCATGCATTATTTGTATGACTGACATACCCGCATTAATACCACTGGTAATGCCCGCTTTTGCATCTTCAAAGACTAAACACTGCTCTGGACAAATATCTAACCATTGAGCGGCTTTCAAATAAGGAGCTGGATGAGGTTTTCCCTGCAATACATCATCAGCGCTCACTAAAACATGCGGAATAGGTAGACCGGCTATTTTCAATTTTTTTAATGCAGAACTTTTTGTACTCATAGTCACAATACCCCATGGCATATCACCGAGCTGTTCAAGCATTTCTTTTGCCCCTGGTATCGCAATGACATGCTCAACAAGCTTTTCTTCATGTGCAAATAACAAATCTAGTTCGGCTTCTAAGTCCAAATGTGGCGCGAATTTTTTAACAATATACTCACCGGGTGTGCCATGTATTTCGCTGAGAATGGCCTCTTTATCAAGCCCGTGTTTATTAGCCCAATGCAACCATAGTTGCTCAACAGCAGCCGTGGTATCGACTAACGTGCCGTCTAAATCAAAAAGTAACGCTTTGCTAACAATCATTTTATTCTCCGTTTTAATAAACCTGCAAAAGTGTGCACTAAAAGTTCTTATTAAAATAAAAACGTGCAACAACAAGCACATTAAAGCGATTTATTCAGGCAATATCAAGTAAAACCATGGAAAAAGAGGCACGAAGATAGAAGGAAATTTTATCTGTATGGAGTAAAAGCACGGAGGAATAAAGTTTTTTGAGACATAAGCGTATCTGTTTTTAAGCTCTAAATTCGTAAAAAACACGCAAAAAAAATAGCCCCACTGCAGAGCAGAAGGGCTATTTTCTAGATACTCGAATAGATAGGCTTATAGATAGACTTATCGCACTATTTATAAGGCAGAGGCTAATTCAAAAGAATTAACCACACCACTATTTTCCGAGTAAGTAGCGAATACGTGATTTTAATAAATCCGTCGCAATACGATTTTTGCCACCACGTGGCACAATAATATCGGCATGTTGTTTTGATGGGTCAATAAATTGTAAGAACATAGGACGAACCGTCGCTGTGTACTGTTCAATTACTGATTCCATGCTACGTCCACGCAATTCAATATCGCGTTTTAAGCGGCGCATCAAACAAATATCTAACGGCGTATCGATAAAAATACTGGCATCGAGCTGTGCACGTACATTTGCATCAGTCAGTAATAAAATACCTTCCAATATAATGATTTTCTTCGGTGTTAATGTTGTTGTTTCCGCCATACGAGTATGTTCGGTATAGCTATAACGTGGAATATCAACCGCTTGGTTATTTTTAAGTGCAATCAGTTGCTCGCACAGTAAACCATGGTCAAATGCTTTGGGATGGTCGTAGTTTGTTAAAACACGCTGATCCATTGAAAGGTGTGATTGATCTTTATAATAAGCATCTTCAGAGATAATACCTATTTGATCAGTGCCAAGCTCTGCACATAACTCATCAAAAATAGTGTTTGCAATCAAACTCTTACCCGATGCAGACGCGCCTGCAATCGCAATTACTACACAATCTTTACTAATCAATTTTAGTCACCTTATTTAATAGCTGGAATATTATCATTTTTGAAAGCCCGCATTGTACAGGAAATAACACAAAGTGTAGTAGTACATCGCGCAGAGAAGTGAAAAAGACAGGAATGCGAAAAGGCGCTAAGGGTTGATTGCTTTTGAATTTATTTAAGTGAGCTCATTTAGGCATATAAATAACACAAAAAATACGACCACCAAGCCACTGTGTTACACAGAGAACACCCAAAAAAACTAAATAATTAAGGGTGACTTCCTTTTCCTCCGTGTATTGATGCTGAAATAGTTAAGTTGTCGATCTTTATAAACTCGCTCTCTCGCTTCATGATCATTTTCAAGGCATAATCCGTGACATAAAAATACACGTAAAAAAGAGACTCTCTGTGGAATTATTAAGAATTGATTGTTTAGGTAAAGAGCTAAGATTAGAAGGCTCGATGGCCGGTTGGCAACAACTATTTTGGGGTGGTACCGTCGTTGCAGTGAAACATGCTTCGGCAGATAACCAAGGACCTTATACGCATACCTTTGAGCTAACCACACCAGTAGCAGACGAAGGTGAGCCCAATACGATTAACATTAGTCTTGAAATCGACCTTACTTGGCAACCTTTCTCACTAAGTTATCGATTACTGCAAGAGCAAAACGTGCTCACCGAAGGCAGTCGAAATACTAAAGATATTGAGCAACAGGTCCCCGTCAAAACGATTGAAGTAAAACGTAAAGTGAGCATGGTGGGGCTAGCGTCTTTAGGTTTTAAGTTACTTAAAAGTGCCAAAGTCATCAAAGTTGTTTTAGCCGGCGCCAGTATTGCAGCTTACTCTTGGTTATTCTCTTTCCAATTTGCACTGGCGCTGATTGCCTGTTTGGTTTTTCACGAATACGGCCATATTAAAGCGATGAAACATTTTGGTATGAAAACCAAAGGTATTTACCTGATCCCCTTTATGGGCGGGCTCGCGATGAGTGATGAGAAAATCAATACTCGCTGGCAAGATGTGGTTATCTCTATCATGGGGCCTTGTTTTGGTTTAATCATGTCGGTAGTCGCTTTAATCGCTTATTGGATAACCGGCGAAGCTTTTTTTGCAGGACTAGCTGCTTTTAATGCATTGCTTAACCTGTTTAATCTTCTGCCAATATTACCCCTTGATGGTGGGCATATTCTAAAAAGCATTAGCTTTTCAATGAACAGCAAAGCGGGATTAATCGCGTGTATTGCCGGTGCCGCTATTGGCGTTTATTTAAGTTACAGCTTAGGTCTCGCATTACTGGGTTTTATGTTATTAATCGGCAGTGCAGAGATTGTTTTTGAATGGAAAACGCGCCACCAAAGCCACCTTTTACCCCTTGATAGATATGGGCAGATTTTTTCAGCTGCTTGGTACTTTCTCACTGTCGGTGCGCTAATTGCTATTATCTGGTATTTAGCGGCGTCAGGAGATGAAATTCTTGCTTTACCTTTAAAAATATTACAAAGCTAAACACCTTTTTATCCTGTAATAACAGCGCTTTGTTGTTATTGCAGGTCCCGATTTTTATCGTCTAATCAGAACACCCCTTTCAAAAACACTTTCAATTTTCGGCTTTCCGCTAAGATAAGCGAATGAAATAGTTGAACTTACCTTTCATTTTGTTACATTATAACAATTACAACATGACTTAATGAATGTGTTGGCATTAAATGGCCACTAATATCTCCCTATTTCTGAATAATACACAGACCCAATTTATAAAGGTAACTAACAATGATAAAGATTAATGACCTCTGTTTTTCTTGGAAAAATACGCCTGTTATTAATATCGACAGACTACATATCCCAGTGGGTCAGCATCTTTTTATTGAAGGGCCAAGTGGCTCCGGTAAAAGTACCCTATTAAACTTACTCGCCGGTGTATTAGCACCACAGCAAGGTGAGATCTCTGTATTAGGGCAACCGCTAAGTGAGCTCTCGGGCAGTCAAAAAGACAGTTTTAGAGCGGATAATATCGGTTTTATTTTCCAACAGTTTAATTTAATCCCCTACCTCAGCGTGATTGATAACATTACTTTGCCTTGCTCATTTTCTAAAAAACGGAAAACAAACGCGTTATTACGCGCAAATGGTGGCGACTTAAAAAGCGAGGCGATTCGATTATTAAATGCATTAGGGTTAGATGATAACGCCCTCTTTCAACGCTCAGTGAATGAATTAAGTGTCGGCCAGCAACAACGTGTAGCGGCTGCTCGGGCCATGTTAGGCTCTCCAGAAATAATTATTGCCGATGAACCCACCTCAGCACTTGATAGCGAACACCGTCAGGCCTTTATTAAAACGCTATTTGAAGAGTGCCAAAAAGAAAATATCACCCTGATTTTTGTCAGCCATGATAAAAGCTTAAAACATCACTTTGATCACTGTATCAATCTTCAAGAAATCAATAATGTAAATACAAAGGAGTCAGTGTAATGGCTATTTTACAATTGGCGTTAAAAAGCCTGTGGAACCGTAAGCTGACCTTTTTTATCACCCTATTTTCCATCGCAATTAGTGTGACCCTGTTACTCGGCGTACAAACCTTAAAAAATGAAACCAAAACCAGTTTCATGAAAAGCATTTCGGGTACTGATTTGATCATCGGTGCACGTGGCGCGTCATCGCAACTGTTATTAAGCTCTGTTTTTCATATTGGTAATACCGTCAACACCATTAAATATGATACTTATTTAACAATGAATGAATCCCCTGCCGTTGAATGGGCAGTCCCAATTTCATTAGGTGATTCACACAAAGGTTATACCGTGATGGCAACGGCATTAAACTTTTTTGAGCATTTTAGTTATGCTAATCAACAACAACTAACAACACAACAAGGTAAAATCATTGATGATATGTTTGCCGTGGTGATTGGTGCTGATGTCGCTAAAAAACTTAATTATAAGATTGGCCAGCGCATTGTAATGACTCATGGGGGTGGTGAAATAGGTGGTCATGATCACGACAATATCCCCTATTTTGTTAGTGCTATTTTAGCGCCTTCGTTTACTGCGATAGACCAAACATTGATCATCTCATTAGAAGCAATGGAAGCGATGCATACCGATAATCATGGGCATTTTGGTGCATTGCCTAATGAGCAAACTATCAGTTCAGAAGCCGAACATGAGGGTCATGAAGGACACAAAGCGCACGAAGATAAACATGAAAGTCATGAAGGACATCAGTCTCACGATAGCCATGATGACCACAAGGCGCACCAAGATACACATGAAAGTCATGAGGAACATCAGTCTCACGCTAGCCATGATGACCACAAGGCACACGAAGATACACATGAAAGTCATGAAGGACATCAGGCTCACGATAGCCATGATGACCACAAGGCGCATGAAGATACACATGAAAGCCATGAAGGACATCTGGCTCACGCTAGCCATGACGGCCATGATGACCACAAGGCACACGAAGATACACATAAAAGTCATGAGGGACATCAGTCTCACGATAACCATGATGACCACAAGGCGCACGATAAACACCAAGGACATGAGCATCACGATGACCATGAAGCGCATGAAGGACATCAAGCGCATGATGATCACCAAGATACTGCCGAGCAACGTGTTGCTCGCCTATTTAAATTAAAACCGCAGAATATTAATGCCGTGTTTGTAGGTTTAACATCACCTCAAGCGGTTTTAGGTATGCAAAATTATGTCAATAACTTTCAAGATGAGCCTCTCACCGCCATTATCCCTGCACTGGCATTACAAGCGTTATGGCAATTCTTCTCTGTGGCTGAAGTGGCGTTAAACATTGTCACCGTGTTTGTTGTTTTAGTCGGTTTATTAGGCATGTTAAGCATCATTCTAATGAGTCTTAATGAACGTCGTCGTGAAATGGCTATTTTACGCTCAGTTGGGGCGCACCCAGGGCATATTTTTTCCTTGATTATCGGGGAAGCGGCTGCGGTTTGTTTCTCTGGTATTGTTGTGGGTGTGATGCTGTTATATGTTTTGTTATTTGTATTACAAGCCCCACTTGCGCAACACTTTGGCTTTTATTTAGACATTAATATGTTAAGTTCTAATGACTTATTAATATTAGCTGTGATTCAATTATGCGCATTAACCATTGCGATTATTCCCGGCTTACTGATTTACAAAACCTCATTATCCGATGGCATGAGTATTAAATTTTAGAGTAGCAAAAAAATCAGTGTGACTATCTAGCGGTGGTTACGCTGATTAATCTAATGGCATCACATGGTAGGACGAAACTGCTTATATTAAGTATTGTTGTCAAAGGCCTGCAACTTACAATACTATTCTATGACTATCAGATAAATGACCATTAAATTCCAAGGAAATAAAATGAAAAAATTATTATTAATTCCATTTTTTTGTGCACTATTTTCTGTCGCGCAAGCAGCAGAAACAACTGCGCCATTAAAAATAAATTTTACTGATTTACAAGGTAAAGTCGCGCCTTACAAAGACCCCTTTGAAAATTTAACAGAAGATCAGCTTTATAATTTATCGATTCATGCGCGTATTTTAGCGTGGCAAGAAGCTGCCCCAGAACAAGTCACAGAGGCGATGATAGAAGAGAGTGCCAAAGCAAAAGCGTTCTTAGATGAGCAAAAGATCGATATCGCCTACCTTTTTGAACAGCGCCTCATCATCATGGAAAAACGCCAACAAGCTTCGATGGTCACCAATGACCTATTAAAGAATAAAAACATAGAAATTGGCGGTTACATGCTAGCGCTTGAATTTGATGATGGTTTAGTTACCGAGTTTTTATTAGTGCCTACCATTGGCGCTTGTTCGCACAAACCCGTGCCACCAGCGAACCAATTGATATTAGTAAAAACCGATAAACCCATTGAAGCAGGCTCTCCTTATATGCCTATTCGAGTCACCGGAAAATTGCTCACAACCGCACAGCAAAAAGACCTTTACCTAGTTGATGGCCAGAAAAACATTGCCATGTCCTACAGCATCGATGGCGCAAAAGTAGAACCCTTTCTCGCAACACATTAAACGATAAGCACTTTATTAAAACGTAATGGATGATTCTGTTACGTTTTTTATTTCCCCTTTCTCAGCAAAAAAACAAAAAACTTACCTAGCAAACTATCACCTTCCCTTCTGCCTTAACCTTTTAGCCAGACACACCACGACTTAAGTAACTGTAAACAATACAACTCATATTTATAAAACTTCCTTTAAAAATGGCACCAGATGGCAAGCGTTGACGTTTATTTTAGCTAAAATACTGTTAACTAAATGTTAAACCTCTTTCGTTTTACCTGTTTAAAGGAATACCAACATGAAGAAATTATTCAAACGCTGTGTTATTGCAGCTGTGATTGCCAGCTCTTTCAGTGCGCTTTCTGTTTCAGCAAGCGATAAAGTGACTCAACAGGTTTTATTTAAAAATGTCAGTATTTTTAACGGTATCGATAACAAGCTCTATAAAAATTCAAATGTGCTTATTGAAGGTAACTTAATCAAGTCGATTTCAGCAAAAGACATTAAAGCTAATGCAGATGCACTGATCATTGATGGTGAAGGCCGTACCTTGATGCCTGGATTAATTGAAGGCCATGGCCATTTACAAATGAATGGCACGGGGTTAGCTGATATTGAAAATAACCGTAACTGGGAAGAGCTAGCAGTACGCTCTGCTGCTCGCGCAAAATCAGCACTCATGTCAGGGTTTACCACATGGCGTGATGCAGGTGGTATGGGGGCAGGTTTGCGTAAATCGATTGATGCTGGGGTTGTAGATGGCCCACGTATTTACAGTGCAGGCGCATTTATTGGACCAACAGGCTCACATGCCGATTTCCGTAACTTCACGACCCCGAATGAAACCTTTAATGGCCCACAAACAGCAAGTGGACGCTTGGGTGTGAGCTGTACCGCTGACAGTATTGGCGATATTAAAGCCTGTGCCCGTCAAAACTTTATGCAGGGTGCAACACAAATTAAAGTGATGTCGAGTGGTGGTGTTGCTTCTGCCTTTGATCCTTGGCAGTTGGATGCTTACTCTCAAGCAGAATTAGCAGCCGCAGTTGAAGTCGCTGATGCTTACGGCTCTTACGTTATGTCACATGCTTACAGCAAAAAATCGATGATACGTAATTTAGAAGCGGGTGTAAAAACACTTGAACATGGTTTTATGTTTGATGCTGAAGTCGCTAAATTGATGGAAGAAAAAGGCGCTTATATCACTACCAACATGACCGCATTCTCGCCCTATTTAGGCGAAATAGAAGCCATTAGTGGTAGCCCAGCAGCTTCTCGTAAAGCAGAAACGGCACAAGCCACTTTTAAAGATTATTTGAAAAATGTAAACAAATATCAGCCTAAACTTGGCTTCCATGTAGATTGTGTAGGCGGTGTTGCAACCTGTGAACAGCAAGCTGATCACTCTATTTATTTAAGTGGTGAGTTTATTGGTAATTATTACACACTAAAATCAATGACTTCTACTAACGGTGAAATTGTTAAATTAACCGGATCGGTCTTAGACCCTTACTTCCAAGCTAAATTAGGCGTCGTAGCAAAAGGTGCTTATGCCGATCTTTTACTGGTTGATGGTAATCCGCTAGAAGACCTAACCGTGATTGGGGCAAACAAGAAATGGTTCGACGCGCCTGCTCGTGATGAAATCAAAACCATGCGCGTTATAATGAAAGACGGTAAAATTTATAAAAACACGCTGTAATAATATTAAGCGTATTTAAAAAAAGGTGCGCTAAGCACCTTTATTTTTAGCTCTTCTAAATGTAAACCTTACCCCTTGCAGCAGTGAATCGATATGGACTTTCATGTTAAAAAACAAGTTAAATCAGCCAATTGGGCTTATTAAAACAGAACAAGTAAAACGTTTTATCGACATGCTTCAATTAGTCGAAGAAGATATTTATCCTATTCTCGAAAAAGTCGGTTTACCAGAAAGAGTACTTAATACGGCTCATCCGTATATCCCAGAAATACCCGTTCGATTATTACTCGCTGAAATAGTGGATAAATGTGGAATGGAAAGTTACCAACGCATCTGCTGGTTAGCCTGCCGTGACATGTTTATTCCGCATATATTAGATAAAATAAGTGACGCGACTAATTTACAAGAATTGCTTGTTGAGTTTATCGAGGTTTGAAAAATGAATCAACGCAGGTCAAACTTGAACTAAGAACGGTGGTTGATAAAACCTGGCTAGTTCGCGATAAAACATTCAGTGATGACCCTTGGTATCTCTATGCGGAGTTATTTTCAATCTGCTATTTAATTGAATTAATCCGCGCATTAACAGAACCACAGTGGTTACCGGAAGAGGTATCAATTCAGAGTGAACAAGCGGCATTATTCGAACAACTTATTCTCAGTGATAATGCCAATAGCAACGTTCCACAAATTTATCAGCAACGCAGTGTTTGCTCTATCAGCATTCCTCAAGAAATGTTAGCCATCCCTTTCCATCATAATAAACATTGGGTAAAACCGGAAAAAAACAGTGATGCGCCGACTGATTTTTTAGGATCGCTAAAAATCGCTCTGCCTCCTTATTTACACGAAGGTAAACTGCCCATTAAAAAAACGGCACAAATCATTGGTTTGAGTGTGCGTACCTTTCAACGTCGCTTAGATACGTTAGGCGTAAGCTACACGCAAGTGCTTGAAAGTGTTCAATTACAAGAAGCACAATATTACCTCAACAATACAGGCATCAGCATCACCACCATTGCCCTTGGATTAGGTTACTCAGATTTGGCACATTTCTCTCGCGCCTTTAAACGCATGACAGAAATCCCCCCTAGTCAATACAGAATTGAACACAGTGGCACAAAAAGATAACAGCCTATTGAAAAAATGTATGGCTAAAATAATCAAATTTATTCATTTATATGGAGCAACTTATGCTTTTCTATAAACAAACAATGAAAAACAGAACATTACTTCCCATCAGTATTTTTTGTGCTTTAAGTAGCCCGACCCTATTAGCACAAGCGTCTCCAACATTTGGGGGTCCTGATAGCGTTGATAATACGATTGAAGACAATAAAAAAGGCTCACAAAAACCTTGGCGTGAAGCGTTAGCCGAAAAACAGGGGATCACTTTTGGTTTGGATTACAATATGCTTGGCGTTTATGCGACAGACCCTAACCAACTCGCTATTCCCGCTTTTGCTATTGATGATGAAGATACCTCTGCCAGTGGTGTTGCTCGCTTTTATGGGACTTGGAACATAATCGGACAAACATCAGGAAACACAGGTGGCCTAAATTACATTGGCAAGCAGGTGAAGATGCCATTATTGCCAGACCCAATTTTTTTGATTCATTAAAAACCGCATTACCTGCTTATTTATGTGCAGGGAAACTGCCCATCAGCAAAGCTGCACAGATCACTGGCATGAGCATACGTACGCTACAACGTAACCTAAAAGTGGCTGGTATGAGTTATCGTGAGTTACTCGAAGAAGTGCAAATCAATCAAGCCAAGTTATTGTTAGAAGATAGCGAACACAGCGTCACCGCAGTCGCGAATCATTTAGGTTATAGCAATATTTCACATTTCTCACGGGCCTTTAAAAAGGCGACGGGTATTCCTCCCAGCCAATACGTAAAAAACAGATTGCTCATTAATGATGAGGCATAAATTGATAACCAAATTTATCGCTAAGCATCATCATGCTTTTACAAAAAAACGATGAGAACAAAAACAAAAAAAGATTTAAATAATACAAAAATTTGCCAATACCGTGGTACGTATCTCCTACAATTTATAAATATAACTCCCTGTAGGTAGATTTTATGAAACTCAAACAAAAAGTCGTTTTAGGCGCTGCTTCACTCGCCGCTATCCCGGTGATCATTGCTTGTATTATCATTGGTATGAAAGCAGCTGAAGACAGTAAAGTCGCCTTGCAACATGTGGCAAAAGAGCAACTTATTGCAGTACGGGAGCTTACCAAGGGGCGTATTGAAGATTACTTTGCAACAATCAATCAACAAATCTTAAACCTCTCACAAAATCAACTTACCATTGATGCCGCGGGCTCTTTTGTACTCGGTTTTAAAAACTTTAAAAAACAAACCAGTGCCGATATTGGACAATTAAAAACAGAACTGAGCCAGTATTATCAGCATGAATACCTTGGGGAATACAAAAAACGTAACAATGGCCAATCTATTGATGTATTAAATTGGTTAAACCAACTCGATGATGATTCTATTGCCCTACAACACGCGATGATTCAGAAGAATAAACATCCGCTAGGGGCTAAAAACGAGCTCACCGATATGAGTAACTATTCGAGTTACAACCGTTCACACAAAGCCTTCCATTCCAGTTTTAATTATTATTTACAGCAATTTGGCTATTACGATATTTTTATTGCTGATAGTGAATCTGGTGATATTGTTTACTCGGTATTTAAAGAGTTAGATTACACCACCTCACTCATTGATGGCCCTTATAAAAACACGGCCATTGGCGAGGTTTTCAAACAAGCTAACCAAGCAACTGATGCTAATTTTGTGGCGATTAGTGATTTCTCTCCTTATCCGCCCTCTTACCAAGATCCCGCTGCATTTATTGCCTCTCCTATTTTTGAAAATGGCAAAAAAATAGCAGTGCTTATTTTCCAAATGCCCATTGATAATATTAATGAAGTGATGACCCACCATCAAAATTGGTCGGACAGTGGATTAGGCCATTCAGGTGAAACCTATTTAGTGGCTCAGGACAAAACATTACGCTCACTGAGCCGTTTTCTAATTGAAGATAAAAACGCTTATTTACAGACATTAAAAGAAGCATCAGTAAGCAATAGTGTGATTGATAAAATCAACGCCAAAAATACCAGTATTGGATTACAACCCGCTAACTCACCTAAAATAAGCGAAGCACTTGCCGGCAATAGTGGTTTTAATATCTATTCTGATTATCGAGGTATATCGGTTTTATCTGCCTATGCCCCGGTAAAAATTCAGGGATTACAATGGATTATTTTAAGTGAAATAGATGTTAGCGAAGCTTTTGAACCCGCCGAAAAACTGACCGATAGCATTTTAAAACTATCTATTACTATTACCGCGATTCTTGTCTCAATCGGCTTAGTGGTGGGTTTTCTTTTTGCCAGTGCGACCACTAAACCGATTATTAGATTGAGTGAGGCGATCAATGATATTGAAGCAAACTCTGATTTAACCAAACGATTAGTTGTCACCTCCGATGATGAAATTGGCATGGCGGCTAATTCGCTTAACTTAATGCTCGAGAAGTTCCATACCGGTATTTTACAAGTCTCAAAGGCATCACTACAAATAGCCGAAGCCTCGGAAGAAACATCAACGATCACCAATCAAACCAGCAGCACTATTTTTGAACAAAAAAGCCAGACTCAACAAGTCGCCACCGCCATTACCCAAATGAGCGCGACCGTTCAAGAAGTGAGTATCAATATTAGTAATACCGCACAAGCAGCTGAACAAGCCAACAATGAAACAACAATAGGCCAAGCGATTGTAGAAAAAACCGTGAGTGCGATAGAAGAGCTATCTGCATATATTGAAAATGCCTCTGCGGTGATTCATCAAGTTGAACAAGACAGTGAAAATATCAACAGTGTGATGGAGGTGATTAGAAGCATTGCAGAGCAAACTAACTTACTGGCTTTAAACGCAGCCATTGAGGCAGCCAGAGCAGGCGAACAAGGTCGTGGATTTGCAGTGGTTGCAGATGAAGTGCGCACATTAGCGGGACGCACACAAAAATCAACGCAAGAGATTCATCAAATGATTGAAAAATTGCAATCGGGTGCCGTACAAGCCGTAAAAGCAATGGATGAAAGTAACGAGAAAGCACACTCAGTAACGGAACAAGCCAACAAGGCAGGCACATCATTAAGTGTGATTGCGGATGCCGTTTCTCGCATCAACGATATGAGCACACAAATTGCCAGTGCAGCAGAAGAGCAAAATTCCGTTAATGAAGATATTAATAAAAACATTGTCAGTATTAACGATATGGCAGAAGAGACAGCAACGGGCGCAGAACAAACAACAGAAGCCGCCAATAAACTGGCTCAATTAGCGGAAGAGTTAAATATGATGGTGCAAGAGTTTAAGGTTTAAAAAACAGCTATCAGAAAGTTAAAATGCAAAAACAGCTGTCGGCGATTAGCTTGCGGCGCTTAGTAAATTCAAATGTAAAAAACAGCTCACGGCGGTTAGCTTTCAGCGGTAAGTAAATTCAAATGCAAAAAAACAGCTGTCGGCGATTAGCTTTCAGCTGTTAGTAAATTCAAATGCAAAAAAACAGCTGTCGGCGATTAGCTTGCCGCTGTCAGTAAATTCAAATGTAAAAAACAGCTGTCGGCGATTAGCTTTCAGCAGTTAGTCAATTCACAAAAAACGCTGTTTAGCTTAAGTGATTAGCTTAAGTTTTTTGCGTGAAACTCAAGGTGATCATCGATAAAGCTACTGATAAAAAAGTAACTATGATCGTAACCAGCTTGCATTCTTAACATCAAATCAG
This sequence comes from Psychromonas sp. Urea-02u-13, assembly GCF_002835995.1. Lineage (GTDB taxonomy): Bacteria > Pseudomonadota > Gammaproteobacteria > Enterobacterales > Psychromonadaceae > Psychromonas. Next base: position 26,350 of record NZ_PJBZ01000077.1, read on the forward strand.
CATTGTTTTTGTTGGCTGCATTGATTAATAGATCTGGTTTTAGTTGTTCTTCTAAAAACTGATCGGCTTCGCCTTGATCAACCAATATAGGTAATGAAGATCCCTCTTTGATTAATTCACAAGCGTCATAGGCACGCCAATCTTCTTGGTTTTTACCTAAGTAGTTTGAAAACGCTTTTTTACCCCAAGGGCTATTAATTGGGTTACAAATCGGGCTAAACGCAGAGATAGACTGGTAATCAGCTTGATTCTTCAAACCAATGGTTAATGCGCCATGTCCACCCATGCTATGTCCTGAAATAGACTTTTTATTAGTTACTGGGAAATGTGCTTCAATTAATGCAGGTAACTCTTGTGCAATGTAATCATACATTTGGTAATGTTTGTTCCAAGGCGCTTGTGTTGCATTAACATAAAAACCAGCCCCTAAACCAAAATCGTAAGCCGCATTTTCATCATCTGCGACATCTTCACCACGTGGGCTAGTATCAGCGGTGACAATGGCGATGCCTAATTCAGCCGCTTTTTTAAACGCGCCTGCTTTTTGCATAAAATTTTGGTCATCACAGGTTAAACCTGATAACCAATACAATACGGGTACTTTATTGTTTTCACTGGCATTTGGCGGTAAAAAAATAGCAAACTTCATCACGCTATTCACTGATTTAGCATCATGTTGGTACTGTTTATGCCAGCCACCAGCGACTTTATTTTGACTGATATTTTGTAAGTTCATCGATATTTCCTTAACAATCATCACCACGAAGCCACTGCGTTACACAGAGAACACGAAGAAAGGCAAACTTAGTGTGTTATTGCCTTCCTTTTCCTTCGTGTCTTCGTGGTAAATAGGTTTTGAATTTATTATTTAACGAAAAACAACTCACCACGACTACACTGCGTTACACAGAGAAGACGAAAAAAAGAATTGTTGAACTTATGGCTTTTTAGCCTCTAGCTTTCAGCACTCTATTCTCGTGTCTTCGTGGTTAATTATTTCATAACCTTACTTGTCGAAATGAATAACTGTACGAATACTCTTACCTTCGTGCATTAAATCAAATGCGTCATTAATTTTATCAAGACCCATTGTGTGCGTAATAAAGTCATCTAATGCGAATTCACCCGCCATGTAACGTTCAACAATTGCTGGTAATTCAGAACGACCTTTAACACCACCAAATGCACTACCACGCCATACTCGACCAGTTACTAATTGGAACGGACGTGTTGAAATTTCTTTACCTGCGCCGGCAACACCAATCACTACTGATTCGCCCCAACCTTTATGACAACATTCAAGTGCAGAACGCATAACATCAACGTTACCGATACATTCAAACGAGTACTCAACACCACCGTCAGTCATCTCAACAATCACATCTTGAATTGGTTTGTCGTAGTCTTTAGGGTTAATACAATCTGTTGCGCCTAATTTCTTAGCAAGTTCATATTTACTTTCGTTAATATCAATACCAATAATACGTTTTGCACCGGCCATTTTAGCGCCGATAATCGCAGATAAACCAATACCGCCTAAGCCAAATATTGCAATATTGTCGCCCTTTTGAACGTTAGCTGTTTTTGTTACTGCGCCCATACCTGTTGTTACGCCACAACCTAATAAACAAACTTCTTCTAGCGGTGCTTCTTTATTTACTTTTGCTAATGAAATTTCAGGAAGTACTGTGTATTCAGAGAACGTAGAACAACCCATGTAATGGTAAATTGGCTGACCGTTTTTGTAAAAACGTGTTGTACCATCTGGCATTACGCCTTTACCTTGTGTTTCACGTACTGCGCTACACAGATTAGTTTTACCTGACTTACAGAATTTACACTCGCCACATTCAGCTGTGTAAAGTGGGATAACATGGTCGCCAACTGATACGCTAGTAACGCCTTCGCCAATCTGCTCAACAACACCACCGCCTTCGTGGCCTAAAATCACTGGGAAAATACCTTCTGGATCTTCACCAGACATGGTAAATGCATCAGTATGACAAACACCCGTTGCGACGATACGTACTAATACTTCACCTTTACGAGGCAACATGACATCAACTTCTTCGATAGAAAGTGGTTGGTTTGGACCCCATGCGATAGCTGCTTTTGATTTAATAAATTTATCAGTCATTTTAATTCCTCAATGGTGGTTTACTTGTCTGTTAGACATTTGTTTAGGTGTTGATTACTCAACGATGGAAGAATTATAGTCAACAAATAAAAAGTAACAATCCTAGTAAATTGAAAAACATAATTACAAATATGTAATAATGTAAAAAAGCATCATAAATAGGAATCATCATGGATAACTGGTTAGGCATTAATGAATTTGTCGCCGTGGTAGAAACGGCAAGTTTTACCAAAGCAGCCACACAGCTCAATACCTCAGTGGCACAGGTGAGCCGTAAAGTCGCCAGCCTTGAAAAGCGTCTTGCCAGTAAATTACTGTTGCGTACAACGCGAAAAATCACAGTGACTGAAGCAGGTTTACACTATTTCCAACATTGTCAGAGCCTCGTTGAAGGGCTAAAACAAGCGGATCTCGCATTATCTGACTTATCACAAGTCCCTAAAGGTTTGTTAAAAGTTACCGCGCCTATTACTTATGGCGAACAAGTTATCTCCCCCCTGCTTAATACCTTTATGCAAAGTTACCCAGATTTGAAATTACAGTTAATATTGTCTAATCAAACCCTCGATTTAGTGCACGATAATATTGACTTAGCGATACGGGTTGGTCATTTAGAAGACTCGACTATGATGGCAAAAAAGCTGACACAACGACAATTGTACGTATGTGCCTCCCCAGCTTATATAGAACAATATGGTTTACCGTTTAGCTTATCTGAACTCGATAATCATAACTGCCTGTCTAGTAGCTCTTCGTTATGGGCCTTTAATGAACAAAAAAAAGAACGCAATATACGTATTAACGGCAATATTAGCTGTAACAGTGGTTTTGCATTATTAGATGCTGCAGTTAAAGGCATTGGTTTAGTTCAACTACCTGATTATTACGTAAAAGATGCGTTAAAAAGTGGTCAATTAATAGAGTGCCTGAGTGCTTATCGTGCGCCATTACAGGGTATTTGGGCACTTTATCCGAACAACCGATATTTAGCCGTAAAGGTATCACTACTCATTGAGTTTTTAGCGTCTCAGCTCGGATATCAGTAAGATCATAAAAATAAGTAATAAAAGAAGTTAATGAAAACTAGATGGCCCCCTTTTACATGGATCACATTTTAGTCACAAATACCTCATCAAAAGTAGTGTCTTTAATAAAGTAAGTAATACTTATCTCAACGTAGCTCGCAGTTAATTTACATTTGATAGGTGGTAAATAATATATGTTACAACTTCAACCTGAAATAAGTACTCACCTCGAAAACGTAACATTACATTGGCAATTTGATCTCAAACATGGCCTTTTTGAGTGTGATAAAGCATTAGCGCGTTTATTAAATTCAGGTCAACAAAGTTTAACGTTACCACAGTTTTTTGCAGCCTTTGATCGTCGTCGAATAGCATCATTAAAAGCACATTTTAAAGAGGTTATCGATCACCAAAAACCTTATGCAACTTCAGTATTAATCAACGTGACCGAGCAACGCTATTTCGTTAATTTGACTGTAGATTATGCACGTAACAATAAAAGCGCCCTCGTCGGTAAAATTACTTTCTTACATTCTTTCCCGAGCCTTTATGAAGAGGAAGAGCTAGTAAAAATACTCTTCAACCGTGCCAGTAATGCGATATTAATAACCGATAAAAACCACTTCATCATTAAAGTAAACGAACAATTTTTGCGTAACTCAGGACATACACAAAATGAGCTGATTGGTCAGCCAGCAAATGTTTTTAAATCTGGCCAATACAGCCAAGAATTCTATCAAAAACTTTGGCACATCGTAGACACAGAAAATTTTTGGGCTGGAGAATTGCTGGCTAAACATAAAAATGGCGAAATATTTGCTAAAGAAGTGAAAATCCAACGTATCGAGCTCTCTGAAAATAACCATTTTTATATTTCAGAGTCTAAAAAATTGGATTTTTCAACGCAATTTATCGTCGATAATCCACTCGACTTCCCCCTTAGTGCAAATACTTTACTCAATAAAACCGATATCACTAAAAGAATGCATGAGCGATTTCAACAACTCACCAAAACAGAAACCATCGTGACAGCCGCATTTTCCGTACAATTATTGCAGAAAGTCAGTGATTCAATGTTGAAATGGTTAATTTCACAACGTTTTTCAGAATCAAACTTAACCGGAAAAATAGGCCTAATTAGTGATGATACCTATATTGCTTTCTGGGTAGTTGAAAGAAATGCAGACAAAATTAATAATATATTACAGGAGGTGCAGAGCGATTTATCAGGGGGAGAACAAGCCAATGAATTAGACCTGCTTTCTATTATTAATATGGGCGTTTCCGTACTGTCAATAGATGCAAAAAGCCCACAACAATTAATTAGCCACAGTGTGCAAACACTCATTACCAGTCCCAAAAAAGAGGCATCAACGATAAACTATTTTGATCCTCGATTATCAAAACGTTTTAACAAAAGAAAAATCCTCTCTGGCTTACTCCATCGAGCTTTAAAAAATGAACAACTTGAAGTTTATTACCAACCCATAGTGGATATGAAAAACATGTCGATTGTTAAATTTGAAGCGCTGATGCGCATCACATTAGACACGGACATAAGTTACGATACACAAGAATTAATTGAAATTGCAGAGCAATATGGCTGGGTCGATAAAATTGATATGAGTGTCGCGACTATCGCATTAAGAGACTTAAAAACAATCCGTCAACATTACCGTTCAGCAGAGATTGGTATTGCTATTAACCGCTCTCTGTCTAACGATAAACTCGCTAACTGCTGCCTTTAAGATACACTGAAATTATTGACTCAATCAGATATTGACCTAAATACCGTCACTATCGAGCTCACTGAATCCGCTTTGTTCGACAACCTTGATAGACAACAAGTGTGGGTAGAAAAGTTAAGAAAATTAGGCGTGAGTGTTGCTTTAGATGACTTTGGCACTGGCTATTCATCCTTTTCATACCTTAATAAATTACCCGTCAATATTGTGAAAATAGATAAGTCATTTGTTACCGACTTAACACTTGATAGCACTGAATATTTGATGATAGAAATGTTGTGTCGCTTAACGCACAAGATGGGCGGTAAAGTCATCGCAGAAGGCGTAGAAACAGCAAGCGAATTACTTTTATTATCCCGAGCAAAAGTAGATATGTTACAAGGTTATATTTTTAGTAAACCTATCAGCCTCAATAACATCCTCAGCAGTAGTAATAGCCTAGATAAACCAGAATTATTAGCACTGTGTTATCAAGCACAACAGCCATTAGCCAGTGATGTTATGACTAAGGAGTTTGTTAGCATTTCAGCCGATGAGCGCTTATTGGAAGCCAAGGAAGCCTTCACAGAACATGCCCTTACTTATCTCGTTGCTGTCGGTAATAAACGTTGCCGAGGTGTGTTAACCCGAGCAGATTTAGACAAAGCACTCAGTCCCTACCTTGATAGTAAAAGTGAACAACAAAGAGACCTGTTAACCTTAGATAAACGTATCCATCAAGTGATGCATAAAAAGTTTTATACCTTTCAGGAGCATGCTGCGTTGTCTGAAGTTGAAACGGTATTACGAGGCCAAACCGATGCCGTGATTATCATCAATAATGATTTAGGCCACTGTTGTGGTGTTATTACAGCACAGTTGTTACTGGCTTATTACCATACGCATCAGCAGAGAGAGTGTGAGAGTGAGACTTAACACTCTGATAAAAGAGGCCTTTAAAAACGCGATTTTTTATAGGAAAACAGATCCGTCATTCACAAAACCATGATAAAGGGTCGCCATTGCGAACCGATATCATGCATAATAAGTGCCTCTTATTTCTCCCTAAAAAATACTTATACAAAACACTTATATAAAAAATGGATACTACTATGACACCTGTTGTAAAACTTAGCCTGGCTGTATTACTTGGCGCTTCAATCACCGCTTGTTCAGAGCAACCTGAAACTACCGCTGCGCCAGTAGTAAAAGAAGCCCCCGTGACTAAGCAAGTAGAAGAAAGCCACGAAGGACACGCACATAACGAGCCCGTTAAATTAACAAAAGCTGCGATTGCAACTGCTGATGATTTATTTCAACAAGATGTGCATTATCGTGTCTTAGAAGAGACATTTGTGGCAGAGCAAAATCAAGTGCATGAATTTTTCTGGTACGGCTGCCCTGCTTGTAAAGCAACAGAACCGCTAATGAAGGAATTGAAAGCAAGTAAGCACTTACAAGTTGAAATAAAAGGCTCGCTGATCAATGAGAAATGGGTATTTGATGCCATGGTTTTTGAAGCATTCAAGCACTTTAACGTATTAGAGACCGCACATTCAGCTTACTTTGAAGCGCGTCAAAATGGCTCATTAAAAGACCAAGCAAGCTTTGATCAATTTCTGGCTAAACAAGGTATTGATAGCGCTAAATTCCAAGAATACAGCCAATCAGATGAATTAAAAAAAGCACTTGATGCATCGTTTTTACTTGAAAGTAAATTGAAAAGCACCGGTGTACCGACACTCGTTGTTGGCGGTAAATACGTTATCTTAAACCGTGGTTTTAGTAATGTGGCTGATATGCAAAAAGCCATTGAATGGTTAGCTAACAAATAATCAATTAAAATTTAAAGAGACTCGAGTTGCCATTACGCGATTCTCGGGTCTCTTTTCAATCAAAAAAACTAGGATTGTTAAATACTTTTATAAAAGAAAGATGCCGATATTAATTTATATCGACACTCGTCTTATCTAGATATATTAAAAGAAGCAATACAGTAAATATCAAAGAGAGTGCATTTTAGAGCGTAAACATAATCACCTACCTAGCTATTTTCGCTACTAGATTGATCACTTAACACTTCAGCAAGTGTTGAACGACATAAATGCCCTTCTACCTCCCCCTCTGCATTTAAGACCGGTAATGGATGAGTATTATCAAGCATCTCTGGAATGACAGTTTCGATTAACGCATCACTTTGCACTGCGGGGACGTCTTCGAGTAAAGAAGCATTAATACCCTTGCTGTAATCATTCTTTTCAATGCCTTCTAATGTCTCTTGAGTGATCACACCGCGGTAACCTTGATCATTAATCACATAACCATAATCTTGTTTTGATTTGCGCATTTGTATCACCGCTTCACCAATCGTTTCACTGGAGATACGGCAGATTTGTGGCTGCATAACCGTTTCAACAGTTAAAGCGCGCGCACGGTTAACATCTTTAACAAACGCCTCAACATAATCATCGACGGGGTTAAGTAGAATATCTACGGGCTCACCTTGTTGCACTAAAATACCATCACGTAAAATAGCAATTTTATCGCCAATACGTAATGCTTCATCAAGATCGTGGGTAATAAAGACAATGGTTTTGTGCAGTTTATCTTGTAACTCAATGAGTTGATCTTGCATCTCACTACGAATCAAAGGATCAAGTGCAGAAAACGCTTCATCCATTAGCAAAATATCCGCGTCAGTACACAGTGCTCGCGCGAGGCCAACACGTTGTTGCTGTCCGCCTGAAAGCTGTGCAGGATATTGATTTGCATATCCTGCCAGCCCCACTGTTTCTAACCATTCTTGCCCATGTAATTCGCGCTCTTTTTTCTTAATGCCCTGTACTTGTAAGCCATAGGTAATATTCTGTAAAACAGTACGATGTGGCATCAAGCCAAAACGCTGAAATACCATAGACATTTTATTACGACGAAAATCCTGTAACTCTTTTTCGCTAAGTTTCATGACATCACAACCGGCGATTTCAATTTCACCAGCAGTAGGTTCAATTAAACGATTAAAATGACGGATAAGTGTCGATTTACCTGAACCAGAGAGACCCATTATCACGAATATTTCACCGGGATAAATATCCAAATTAATATCTGCCAAACCCACTGTATGGCCGGTTTCAGCTAAAATAGCCTCTTTTGATTTACCCGCTTTAACTTGCTCCAACACCTTTTTTTCGTTCTTACCAAAAACCTTATATAGTTTTTTAATGCGTATCAAAGGTACTTTATTTTCAGTAGTACTCATTATTCATGACCTCCAAAATTCTGCAGTGTACGTTTAGCATAACTCTGCGAGATACGATCAAAAATAATCGCCAGCGCCACAATGGCCAAACCATTCAATAAACCTAAGGTGAAATACTGATTAGTAATAGACTTTAAAACCGGTTGACCTAACCCTTTAACACCTATCATTGAGGCGATGACCACCATTGCTAATGACATCATAATCGTCTGATTAATACCGGCCATAATATTGGGCATTGCCAAAGGAATCTGCACACCAAATAATCGTTGCATCGGACTCGCGCCATAAGCTGTTGCGGCTTCTAACACTTCTTTATCAACTAAACGAATCCCTAAATTGGTTAAACGAATAACAGGTGGAATAGCATAGATAATCACCGCAATCACACCGGGGATTTTACCAATACCAAGTAACATCACCACGGGAATCAAATACACAAAGGCAGGCATCGTTTGCATGATATCGAGGATTGGGGTGACGATAGATTGCACACGATTAGAGCGCGCCATAGAAACGCCAATGGGTACACCGAAGGTAATAGCGAGCATAGTCGAAACCAAAATAATGCTCATCGTGCGCATAGTATTATCCCACATACCAAAAAAACCAATCAGGAAAAAGGCAACGATTACACCAAGGGTAAGCTTCCAAGAGCGACTCGCCACATAGGCAAAAATAGCTAATGCGGCAATCACTAACCACCACGGGCTATTGAGTAATAATTTTTCAAACCAAATAAGAAAGCTCAGTAGAGGGTCAAAAAAAGCTTCAATGCTATCACCGTATTCACGTGAAAAACTGCGATAAGCACCATCCAGTGTTTTTCTGATATCTAAGAGTTGGTGGCGATCAAGCTGCGGAATTTCCGAAAGCCATGACTTGTCTGACATTTTATTTATTTCCTTATATAAAAAAGCCCAGATAATCTGGGCTATTAGCATCGTTAATTATAATTCTGACAAGGCTTTCTTTATTTTCTGTGCGGTTGTGGCATCAACCCATTTAGACCAGGTTGTTTCATAATTCACTAAAAAATGCTCAACGGCATACTCGCCATCTGCTTGCTGGTCTTCCATCCAAGCTAATAAGTCGTTCATTTGTGCATTACCAAATGAGCGAGCCTGCAAATAAAGCATTGCTTCAGGTGCTCTTTTAGCAAAGCTTTCTGTAACCACCGAATCTACCGCCGAAGGTGGGTACATAGTCGGTTTTGGTGTTAGGCAATCATTTTGAGTAATACATTCTTTATAATGTTTTTCATCGATACCCGAGCCAAAATCAACCTTAACCATTTTGTATTTACCTAATACAGAGGTCGGTGCCCAGTAATAACCAAACCATGCTTCTTTACGTTCATACGCTTTAGCAATTGAACCAGAAAGACCCGCACCAGAGCCTGGATCTAACAAATCGAAACCTGATTTCTCAAGCTCTAATGCATTAAATAGCTGACTTGAAGAAATTTGACAGTTCCAACCCGCAGGACAGCCCATAAAACCTGATTTACTTGGGTCTTCAGGATGCTTAAATAGTTTTGCATTAGCTTTAATACCCGCAATGGTTGCCAGTGTAGGGTCTTTATCTACCATATAAGCAGGTACCCAAAAACCTTCCTCCCCTCCATCTTCAAGCGTTTTACCCGCATAACGAATACGCCCTTCTTTTACACCTTTGTCTAATGCCTCTTTCATTGAGTTGCTCCAAAACTCAGGCGCAATATCGGGTTGCCCCTTTTCAATCATTGAAGCACCCGTCGGCATTGTATCTCCCGGTACAAGTTCAGCATCACAGTCAAAACCATGCTCGAGAATAAAGCGATCAATATTGGCTATGAGGCTAGCAGAATTCCAGTTCATATCAGCAATGGTGACTTTGCCACATTCACTGGCAGTCGCTGGCACCGTAAATGAAGCACAAGCAAGTAACACTGTAGATGTAATGAGGTTACGCATATTAATATCCTTATTTATTAAAGTAATTGAACTGTTTTTCATATCTAGTCAATGATTATAGGCAATTATTTTTTATGCAGGGAACTTGCTCCGGGGTTTTGATACTTCTAATTAAACGAAAAGGAATTTTTATGATCTTGATTGAAAAATAGGTAGGTAATTTCGCAAGAAATGAATAATTAGAAAAAATTGAAATGTAGCGTAATTAGTATCGACCTAGCAAAGAATATATTCCTAATTTGTGTGCTAGATGAAATGCGCCAAGTTCT
>NZ_PJBZ01000078.1 GCF_002835995.1 Psychromonas sp. Urea-02u-13
ATCCCAATCTTCGAAAGAAGGTTGGGATTTTTTCGTTATTAGACGCTTTAACGATGATGACCTGCTCGAACAGGGGATAATAAAAGCATGCCGAAGGCATTTCCTTTGATGTGATAGTAGGGTGAGTTTGCCGGCAGGCAAGGTTTGCGAACAATGTTCACCCATCGCCAAGCGCTGCGTATCAAGAACTCCAAGCGAACAATCAAATCCAGATAATCCCTGTTGACTGACGTCGACAGGGATTTTTTCGTTTAGGACGTTTATATTTTAATTGTTATTATTTGGACAGAAGAAAATGATTAATAATCATTTTTGAGATGCTTCAAAACAACGACTGGTAAATGCGTATAGTGAGTTTGCCGACAGGCAAGGTTTACGAAGAATGTTCACCCATCGCCAAGCGCTGCGTATCAAGAACTCCAAGTGAACAATCAAATCCAGATAATCCCTGTTGACTAACGTCGACAGGGATTTTTTCGTTTAGGCGCTTTAAAAGCGATGACCTGCTCGAACATGGAAAGCTAGAAAATTATGCCGAAGGCATTTCCTTATGTGTGATAGTAGGGTGAATATCGCGTAGCGATGGTTCATGAGCAATGTCCACCCATCGCCAGCGTATCAACTGCACCAAGCGAGCAATCAAATCCGGATAATCCCTGTTGACTGACGTTGAGAGGTTTTTTTCGTTTAAGCGCTTTAGCTTGGACAGAAAGAGATAATTGATTATCATCTATGAGAGACATCAAGGTAATGAGTGGCCGATGCGTTCAGTGATAGTAGCGATGGTTTATGAGCAATGTTCACTCATCGCCAGGCACCTGCGCATCAATAATATCAAGCTAGCAATCAAATCCAGATAATCGCTATGACAACTTCAACATTATTTTTCCCATTTTTAAGCATTCCCCCCCATTATTTGAACGACATAAAACAATGACATTTATAAAATAGCGCATCGATTTAACTTTGCTTTATTTTCTATCTTTAAGCGTTAGCTTTAGTGATATAATTCTCGACTATTTTATTTATTGGAATTTCCCATGAACCCGAACCATACAATTAGCACCATGATTTCTGAACAAGAAATCCGAAACCGTATTCAAGAAATGGCAGCTGAAATTAACGAACGTTATAAAGACAGTGAATCTCTAGTGATGATTGGTTTGTTACGTGGCTCTGCTATTTTCTTAGCAGATTTAGCACGTTTAATTACTGTACCTGTTGTGTTAGATTTTATGGCTACGTCAAGTTATGGCAGTGGTACTGACAGTTCAGGCGAAGTGAAAATATTAAAAGAGCTTGATGAAGAAATCCATGGCCGTGATGTGTTAATTGTTGAAGACATTATCGATACAGGTAACACACTCACTAAAATTAAAAAAATGCTTTTATTACGCGATCCTAAATCTTTTGCTATCTGTACATTACTAACTAAACCTTCTCGTAGAGAAGTAGAAGTAGATGTAGATTGGGTCGGTTTTTCTATTGAAGACAAATTTGTTGTCGGCTATGGCATAGATTACGCGCAATATTATCGTAATCTACCTTATATCGGCTTCGTTAGTTTTAATTAATAAGGCTGTAAACAGCATGTATGCAATCGATCTAAAAAACATTAAAAAAGTTTATAAAGGCGGCGTTGAAGCATTAAAGGGCATCTCTTTACAAGTTGAAGAAGGTGATTTTTACGCTTTGCTTGGACCTAACGGTGCAGGGAAATCGACGACTATCGGCATTATCTCCTCATTGGTGAATAAGACTTCTGGTCATGTTTCGGTATTTGGCTTTGATATCGACAGTCAGTTAGAGGATGCAAAAGCGCAAATTGGGCTAGTGCCTCAAGAGTTCAACTTCAATCAATTTGAACCTCCTTTACAAATTTTGGTTAATCAAGCAGGTTATTACGGGATTAAACGTAATGAAGCGATTGTGCGTGCTGAAAAATATTTAAAACAGTTAGATTTATGGGGGAAGCGTAATCAGCCTTCCCGCGAACTTTCTGGCGGAATGAAGCGTCGTTTGATGATCGCACGTGCACTTATGCACGAACCTCGTTTATTGATTTTAGATGAGCCAACTGCGGGTGTTGATATTGAAGTACGTCGTTCGATGTGGGAATTTTTACAGCAGATAAATAAGCAGGGTGTCACTATTATTTTGACTACCCACTATTTAGAAGAAGCTGAGATGTTATGTCGTAATATCGGCATCATCGATAAAGGTCGCTTAGTTGAAAATACCAGTATGAAAACGCTGTTGGCAAGACTTGCCACTGAAACGTTTATTTTAGATGTTGATCCTCCTACGCATTTACCTAGTAGTGATTTTTTTAAGATTAAACAGACTGATGAAGTCACCTTAGAAATCGAGCTGGATAAAGCGCAGTCTTTAAACAAAGTATTTTCTGAGCTTAGCTCACAGGGTATTCGTGTGAATAGCATGCGTAATAAAGCCAATCGCTTGGAAGAGTTATTTATAGAATTGGTAGAGAAAGGAGCTCAAGATGCTTAAAAGTAGTTATGTTATTGCGCTTAAAAGTATTTGGCGTAAAGAAACGAATCGTTTTTTGCGTATCTGGATACAAACTCTTGTACCGCCAGTTATTACAATGAGCCTTTATTTTGTTATTTTTGGCAACTTAATCGGTTCACGTATTGGCGAGATGGGTGGCTTTGATTACATGTCATTTATCGTACCTGGTTTGATTATGATGTCAGTGATCACTAACTCATACTCTAACGTTGCTTCATCATTTTTCAGTGCTAAATTTCAGCGTAATGTTGAAGAGTTATTAGTCGCGCCGGTACCTAATTATGTCATTATTTGGGGCTATGTCGGAGGTGGTGTTGCACGTGGTTTGATGGTTGGTTTTTTAGTCACCTGTGTCTCGCTATTTTTTGTCGATTTGCACATCTTTAATATCTTTATACTCATACTCAGTGTGCTTTGCACATCGATACTCTTTTCGATTGGTGGCCTATTAAATGCCATTTTTGCTAAGACTTTTGATGACATCAGTATTATTCCTACCTTCGTATTAACGCCATTAACTTATTTAGGTGGTGTCTTTTATTCAATTAATTTACTGCCTGATTTTTGGCAAGCGGTCTCTCATTTTAATCCTGTCTTTTATATGATTAATGCTTTCCGCTATGGATTCTTAGGCATTGCAGATGTGTCATTAGTCTGGTCATTTACGGTGATAGGATTATTCATCGCTGTTTTATATAGCATTGTTGTAATATTACTTAACAAAGGAATAGGTGTTCGCTCATGAACGAAGTAGGTAACTCACGCATTATCACGAGTAATCAAGAGGGCTTAAACGAGCAGTTAGATGAAGTTGTTTTAAAGCACCTTAAACACCCGTTTAAAAAGCCTTATCAACAACATACATTAGACGCTTTTAAAGAAATTGAAAAATGGGTTGAGCAACAGGGAAAACCGATTATTTTTGACTCTTGTTGTGGTGTTGGTGAAAGTACTTACCATATTGCTAAAGCGCATCCTGAAGCGATTGTGCTTGGTATGGATAAATCTTCAGATAGACTTGGCAAGCATGGTTTTGAACCGATCGATAACTATCGTTTATTACAGGTGAATCTAAATGACTTTTGGCGTTTAGCTGTCGAAGCTAATTGGACGTTATCACATCATTATTTGTTATATCCGAACCCATGGCCTAAATCTAAGCACTTGCAAAGACGCTGGCATGGTAGCGCGGTTTTCCCGTCAATCATTACTTTAGGTGGAGAGTTAGAATTGCGCAGTAATTGGCATATTTACATAAAAGAGTTTGAAAGAGCTTTAACTTTAGCTGGGCAAAGCTGTACAGTTGAACCTTACCAAGCGGAGCAGGCTATCACTCCCTTCGAAAGAAAATACTGGGCAAGTGGTCAAAGTTCATTACGTTTAACGTCATTATTAAAATAAATAATTATTTAAACAGTTAATCAAGGATGATTATATGAATATAAAAACAGTTTTAACCTCTAGCTTATTAGCACTTATGATTACCAGTCCGATCAGTGCTTTTGCTACAAAAACAAATCAACCTCCTGCTAATCCATTGGCTATTCCCCTGCAAGCACACACTGTGAAAGATATGTGGGAGAGCTTTTTTAATCAATGTTGGTCATATGACTTTGTTGATAAAAAAGAGCTCGATACTAGTTTAAAAGTGTGGCAAAAGCGCAATGCGAATCGTTGGCAGGTCTATTGGTTATTGATGGAGCAAGCTGCTGACGATAATGCCGCGTTCAAAACTAGCTATATTAATTTCAAGAAACAAAGTTTATCGCGTGCTAAAGAACAAGCGGAATCACTGCATAGCAAAGTGGGTGATGCAGAAAAAAAACAGCTTTGTGAAAGATTAGTCGTGATGCTTAACGATCCTCGTTCTGATCTTCCAGAAGATAAAACCAAGAAAACACAGGATCAAAATCAAGAAGGTGTCGCGGTAATAGGAAAATAAAGGACGATTTCTGAGTTGTTTTTTGTGAAGGTAAACCTTTATACCCAAGCTACTTGAAGATGCAGGAATCAGCCAGTTGAGAGGTGGCCATATTCAAGGCATGAAGTTGAAAGTTTAGTCATTCTAAATCAATGCTTCACAACACTGAAGAGGGTTGCCTCTCACCTGGCCCTACGGGAGGTTCGCTCGAAAGCCTGCTCTGCGTTACAACATTCGAAAAGGGAATAACCCTTCTCTTCATGTCGCGCCTTAATCTGACATCCGAGCGAGCCTCTGAATCTGTATCTTCAGGTGGTTTGGGTATACATCAACTTCTATTTTGAAGTCGATTATTCCTCTTTGGTAATCTATTCTCATAAAACAAATAGAATTGGCATAATTGAAATTTAATCCCTCTTTAGCCGTTCTATTATTAAACTGAGCGAATAAAGAGGATTTTCTATGTTAATTAAAAATACAGCATCATCAGCACTTAAAGAATCACAGCTGACCAACGAATCACATTACCTTGAGCGTCGCTCGTTATTAAAGAAGCTGGGTTTCGGGCTCGCTTCAATTCCTTTTATCCCTTCTGCACAAGCGGGCCTATTTGATATTTTTTCGGATGATCCTAATGCCGCTGATAATTCAGGACTTATTTTTAAACGTGATCCATTAACCTATACCAGTGATCCTCGTTATCAATTATTAACGCCATTGACCCCTGAGAAAAAGATCCTGCAATATAATAACTTCTATGAATTTGGCACAGGTAAATCAGACCCCTTTGAACATGCGCAGCAATTTAACGTGCAGCCTTGGTCGCTAACTATCGACGGTTTAGTGGATAAACCCGTGACCCTAAATTACGAAGATCTGTTAAAGCGTTTTGATATTGAAGAGCGCCTTTATCGTATGCGTTGTGTGGAAGGTTGGTCGATGAATATTCCGTGGCTGGGTTTTACTTTGGCGACGTTATTAAAATCGGTATCACCTAACTCTTCTGCTAAGTATGTACGTTTTGAAACCTTGGTTGACGAAGAACAAATGCGTGGTCAATCTTCAAGACGTGTTGGTGGGGGAATCGATTATCCTTATGTTGAAGCGTTACGTTTAGACGAAGCAATGAATCCATTAACGCTACTTTCTGTTGGCCTTTATGGGAAAACGCTCGCGCCACAAAACGGTGCACCTATTCGTTTAGTAGTTCCTTGGAAGTATGGCTTTAAAAGCATTAAATCGATTGTGCGTATTACGCTAACGGATAAAGAGCCTGTTAATACTTGGAAGAAAATTGCACGTTCAGAATATGGTTTCTATGCCAATGTTAACCCTGAGGTTGATCATCCTCGTTGGAGCCAAGCATCAGAGCGTTTTATCGGGGAAGGCAATGTGTTTGCACAGACTCGAAAAGATACGCTCATGTTTAATGGTTACGGCAATGAAGTTGCCCACCTTTATAAAAACCTTGATCTAAAAAGAAATTATTAATGAAAATATCAGTACGAGGCATCTTCTATTTAAAAGTGGTTATCCACTTATCAGCGATAGCAACGCTAACCTGGTTAGCTTATTTAGTCGATCAAGATCTTCTAGGGGCAGATCCTGTGAAAGAGCTAACGCATTTTTTAGGAAAAACTGCTCTTAATTTTTTGTTACTGTCTCTTGCTATCACCCCTGTTATTAAGCGTTTCAAACAGCCCTTGTTAATTAGGGTAAGGCGTTTGTTAGGGTTATATAGTTTTGCATGGGTATCGTTACATCTATTAGTGTTTATCTGGTTAGATCTACAGTGGGAGTTTTTATTATTTTTCGATGAAGTTATCAAACGTCCCTATTTAAGTTTTGGTGCGGTTGCGTTGATTATCTTATTATTACTCAGCATTACTTCAATTACTGCGATTAAAAAGAAGATGAAAAAAAGCTGGCTGACATTACATCGTTTTGTTTATTGGGCTGCGCTATTTGCGACGATTCATTATTATTGGTCGGTTAAATCAGGGCTCATTGAACCAACGATTTATTTGGCTATCTGCTTTTATTTATTAAGCGAACGTAAGCAGTATTTTAGAACGTTATTGAAGTTCCGATAGATACCACTATGGCGTCTATCGGTATCTTTCGATTATTTTAAAGACCACATTCTAGCGATATTTTCGGCTACATTCGCGACATTTTCAGCTGCTTTATCAAACGCCTCTTGCAGTGACATCGCTTGTGGCGTGGCTGCAAAAACGGCATCAATACCACAACGATAAACAGCTTGATGTTTTTCCCCCAGACAACCAGCAATGGCAATAACGGGTAAGTTAAGTTTTTTGGCTGCTTGCGCAACGCCCATTGGTGTTTTCCCATGCACTGTTTGTGCATCGATTCGGCCTTCACCAGTGATCACAAGATCTGCGCCTGTTAAGTGATCAGCGAGTTTGACTGTTTCTAAAACAAGTGTAATGCCGGTCTGCATGTTTGCGTTGGTGAAAGCCGCAAAGGCGATGGCCATTCCACCTGCCGCTCCCATGCCTGAACGATCTTTTAGATCGAGAGAAAACGTTTCTTGTATCATCTGGCTGTAGTGCAAAAGGCCGTCATCTAATAAAGCTATATCCTCATTCGAAGCGCCTTTTTGTGGGCCAAAAATAGCACTCGCACCTTGTGGTCCACATAATGGATTATCAACATCGCAGGCGATAAAAATCTCACAGTGCAAAAGACGTTTATCTAATGCACTGATATCTATCTGTTGTATCTGTTGTAAGCCTGCTCCATTTAATGAAACATCATTACCTTGGTTATCGATAAAACGTGCACCTAAGGCGCTTAACATGCCAATGCCACCATCATTGGTTGCGCTGCCACCTAAGCCGATAATGAGTTTTTTAACGCCACTATCCAAAGCTGCTTTGATAAGCTCACCGGTGCCATAACTTGTGGTTTTTTTGGGATCGCGTAACGCGCTAGGAACATGATCTAAGCCACTGGCCGCTGCCATTTCAATCACCGCAGTTTGTTGGTCTGCTAATAAGCCATAAAAAGCATCAACTGGCTTACCAAGAGGCCCAGTTACAGACAGCTTAACAATTTTACCTCCCGTTGCATCAACCAGTGATTGCACCGTGCCTTCACCACCATCGGCGACGGGGATGGCAATATATTGCGCATTAGGAAAAACACGTTTAAAACCTGTTTCAATTGCAAGACACACTTGTTGAGCGGTTAAGCTTTCTTTGAATGAGTCTGGTGCGATAACAATCTTCATCTAACCTCCGATTAAAGTAAAAATAGGCTTAAAATGTAAACCAAAGTGATGGCGGTGAAGCCTTGTATCAGGGTTGATATAGTTTGTGCGCGGTAAGCAAGTCCAACCTGCACTGTTGTGCTAAATGGCTATCTAATAAAAATAGGGTTTACCTAATTTTGAATAAAAAAAATCCGATAACAGTAAACTATTATCGGATTTCATTTTTTGCAAGCTTGAGGCTTAAATTAAGCGACTTGCATTGGCACATCTTTACTAGTGCGAACAATGTTATTGTTTGCATCTAAATAAACCAAGCTTGGTTTATGTGCTGCAATTTCAGCTTCGTTCATGCTTGCATAAGCACAAATAATAACGCGATCACCCACAGCTGCCATACGTGCTGCTGCACCATTAACAGAGATGATTTTTGAACCACGTTCGCCACAAATAGCGTAAGTAGAGAAACGGCCGCCTGTTTCGATATTATAGATTTCGATTTTTTCGTATTCTAAAATACCAGATTGATCAAGGAAGTCTTGGTCAATCGCACATGAACCTTCGTAATTTAATTCAGCATGTGTCACGCGTGCTTGGTGAAGTTTGCCAGTCAATAATGTCTTTTGCATACAAAACCTTTCTATTCATTTTTAAGATTTGCTGACTTTTTCAGCAAGATGGCGACTATAAAGTAAAATCTTTATTGGTGCAAATGCTCACCACTTTATTGTCAATTAAGCGAGTCGAGCCAAGGAAAGCCGCCATTAATACAACTGCTTGTTTTGTCTCTGGTGTAACTGCTTGTAATGTCAGTACATCAACGATATGAATCGCATCAGTATCAAAACCACCTGCTTCTAATACATGGCAAGCATCACGAATCAGTAGCGAGTGTTGTGTGGTGTTATTTTGAGTATCTATAGCCAGTTGATTCATTACTTTAGCTAATAAGGGCGCTTTACGTTTATCACCTTCACTGAGTTTGTTATTACGCGAACTCATGGCCAAACCCGATGTTTCACGTACCGTTGCAACAGGGATAATCTCAATAGGCATGGCCATATCAATAACCATCTGTTTTACGATAGCCAGTTGCTGAAAGTCTTTCTCACCAAAACAAGCGTAATCAGGTTGTACTAAGTTAAATAACTTATTAACGATGGTGCTCATGCCACGAAAATGACCTGGGCGAAGTTCACCTTCTAAACAGTCTGATAATACCGGTACTTCAACATAGGTTTGTACCGCTAATCCATTAGGATAGATAACATCACTGCTTGGCGTGAAAACAATATCGACACCTTGTGCTTCTAGTGCTTGGCAATCAGCATCGAGTGTTTTTGGGTAGTTTTTTAAGTCGTCAGCATTATTAAACTGCATCGGATTAACAAAGATACTGACCACTGAAATAGGCGCTACTTTTTGCCCTTGTTTCACTAGTTCTAAATGTCCTTGGTGCAGGTTGCCCATTGTTGGGGTAAAGCAGATAGCTTTACCCTGTTGTTTGAACTGTTTAATCGCTTCACGTAATTGTTGCGGAGATTCAATAACTAACATCTTTCTAAAACCCAATAATCAGTATCTAATAAAACAAGTGCTTAATAAAACAAGTGCTTAATAAAACAAGTGCTTAATAAAACAAGTGCTTAATAAAACAAGTCTCTAATAAAACAGTGCTTAATAAAAACAGTGTTCAACGGCAGGGAATGAGCCCGCTTCAACTTGCTCTTTATAAAGTGCAACGGCGCGGCGTATATCACCAGTTTCAACTAAAAAGTTTTTTGAAAACTTAGGACAAAAGCCTGCTGAAATACCAAATGCATCGTGCATCACTAAAATTTGGCCATCGGTATGTGCGCCTGCACCAATGCCGATAACAGGGATTTGTAATGCTTTACTGACACGTTCAGCAAGTGCAACAGGAACACACTCTATAACCAGAAGTTGGATACCAGACTTTTCTAATAACAATGCATCACTAATGAGTTTATCTGCTTGTTCTTCTTCACGGCCTTGTACTTTGTAACCGCCAAAGACATTCACAGATTGTGGCGTTAATCCTAAGTGACCACAAACGGGAATACCGCGTGCAACCAGCCCTTTCACTGATTCACTTAACCACTCACCACCTTCAAGTTTTACCATATTCGCGCCAGCGCGCATTAAAGTGGCTGAGTTTTCATAGGCTTGCTCTGCAGTGGCGTAACTCATGAAAGGAAGATCTGCAATAATAAGCGAGTTTTTAGCCGTACTAGCGACTGAAGCCGTGTGATATTTTATATCTTCAACGGTGACCGGTAGTGTCGACTCATGGCCTTGTAAAACCATGCCTAACGAGTCTCCGACTAATAAAACTTGAATGCCTGCTTGATCAAAAATAGCAGCAAAACTAGCATCATAAGCCGTAATACAGGTGATTTTTTGATTTTCAGTTTTCATTTTAGCTAAGCGAGAAACGCTAATTCGAGCCATGTTAACTCCGTCATTATAAGAGGTTAATAAATGTGATTAAAAGTGAGTTTTCTCACTGATAATGATCAGACCATTTTTATCACATAATTCAATTAATTGCGATAAGTGAGTGCCGTTTGGCAGTGTTAATTTAGGGGCTATTTCTAATAGGGGATAGAGCACAAATTCACGCTCATGCATGCCATAATGCGGGACAACAAGGCGTTCACTATTGATATTTTGGTTGTCGAATAAAATAATATCTAGGTCTAACGTACGTGGACCCCAACGATTATCTTTACGCATTCGCCCTTGAGTTTGCTCTATCGCCTGTAAGGCATCAAGTAGCTCAATCGGAGTCAGTTGTGTTTCTATGGCAGCCACTGCATTAATGTAGTCAGGTTGATCCTGAGGACCCATAGGGGCGCTACAGTACAGCGAACTGCATTTAACTAATTCGCTGTTTGGCAGTAATTTAAGCGCGTCAATTGCTTGTTGTGCTTGTTTGATGGGATCTTGCTGGTTACTACCGATACCAATATAACTAATCATCTTTTAGCGACTCTCTTGTTGCTATGTAAGTGTTGCCATTTAATTGTTGTCATTTCAGTATTTTTATAAAATACAAGCATGCACCTTTGCAGGATATACATGCTATGCAAACTATTAATCGGTGCTCTGATACGTGACTCACTCGTCACGTATTAGCACCTCTTCACACTGACTTATATTTTGCTTAGTCGTCTTTTTTTACTGCAGGTTTCTTAGCACGACGTTTTTTGTAAGGTTTCTTTGTCGCTGTTTTGCTCGCATCTGGGCTTTTTGCCTCTGAATGTTTAGCTTCAGGCTTATGCTCAGCAGAACGGTTATTACGTTTACGGCTGTGATCATGCTGCGGTAATTCATTATGCAGTTGATACTCTTGCCACCAAGCTGTTAGCTCAGCTAATTCTTGGCTTTGTTCTACTTTGGCGCGTAACTCAAGGAAGTCAAAAGCTGCACGGAATTTAATATGATGATAAGCACGTTGCGCACGCTTTCCACCGTTACGTGGTAAACGTAACTGTAAGTTCCAGATATCGCGAATAGTTGCGGTAAAACGTTTTGGAATCGCAATGGTTTTAACTTGAATCGCTAATACTTCATTCATCGCTAATAAGAAAGCATCATGATATTCCATACCACTTTCAAAACTAATCGCATGGGCACGTTGTTCAAGCGGGTACCAAAGCATAATTGCGTAGATATAAGCAGGTGTCACACGCTTACCTTCTTGGATGCGTTTATCACTATCCTTGAGGGCGTGCTCTATCATGCTGTTAGCTTTGTCGTCTTCACCCTCTTTAAACAGAATAGGGAAAAGCACCTGAATCAGTTTGTATTCTTTTAAAAGGCGGTAGGTATCTAAACCTTGGCCTGAAAGTAATAATTTGATGACTTCATCAAAATGACGGGCCGCTGGAATATCTTGTAAAAGAGGGGCTAAGCGACGAATCGGCTCTGCACAGTCTTCACTAATCTCAAGGTCTAGTTTTGCAGCAAAACGAATTGCGCGCATCATACGTACCGGATCTTCGCGGTAGCGTACTTCAGGATCACCAATCAATTTAAGTTTACGATCCGCTAGATCTTGCAGTCCACCACAAAAATCATACAGTGAAAAATCAGCAATATCGTAATACAGGGCATTTACCGTAAAGTCGCGACGTTCAGCATCTTCTTCTAGTGAGCCGTAAACGTTATCACGCAGTAACATACCACCTTGTGATTGTTTTACTTTTTGCTTGTCTTCGCCGTTATCATCATCGTGATGACCACGGAAAGTCGCAACTTCAATGATTTCACGACCAAACAAAATATGCGCTAGACGAAAGCGACGACCAATTAAGCGACAGTTACGAAAAAGTGCTTTCACTTCTTCGGGTGTGGCATTGGTTGTAATATCAAAATCTTTTGGTTTTAAACCAAGTAGTAGATCACGTACACCACCACCCACTAACAAAGCGCGGAAGCCGGCATTATGTAAGCGGTAAAGGACTTTTAAAGCATTATCATCAATATCGTTACGCGAAATAGAGTGCTGGCTTCGCGGGATTTTGTAAGCGTCGTGTGCAGTTGCAGGCATTTCTTTAGTGTTCTTTTTTTCGCCTTTTGCAAACACTTTTTTAACGAATTTTTTTAATCGTTTGATGATTTTATCCTCAATATGATGACTGAAAAAAATGAAGCGCCTATTTTATGTGCGCGCCCCTGTAAACACAAATTAAATTTTTAAGGTTATATCTGTATTTCTGTTTGTTTAGGCACATTCGCGAGCTGCCAGTGTTGAATTGCCCACTCTAGAATCGTTGTACAGCTTCTTTTATCAACACTCTCTGGTACTTCATGGCCTAAAAATGACAGTGCTTTTAGTAACGTAGCTATTGGTTTTTGTTTATCAATTGCTAACGCATGGTTTTGTTTAGACAACTTGAATCCGGGCTCTGTCACTGCCAATGGCAGATGAATGTAACTCGGTGGCTGTTTGCCTAACAATTGGTAAAGACTGATTTGTTTACCCGTTGTTGGTAGCAAGTCCGCGCCACGTACTATTTCTGTAATGCCCTGATTAATATCATCAATACTGACCGCAAGGTTATAGGCGTATAAGCCATCTTTACGTTTTATAATAAAGTCTTCATCGGCCTGTTGTGCGTCTAATTGTATATCGCCATGCAGATGATCATAAAAATGGGTTATTGGCTGAGCCAACTTGCTCACATTAATACGTAGTGCATTGTCGTTATTCGTTAGGCTTTTATCGCGACAATTACCTAAATACAAACCACCTTGTTGCTTAATTAGCTTGCGTGTACAAGTGCAAGCGTAACTTAACTTCTGTTGGTGAAGTTTTATTAAGACTTTTTCATAATGAATACTTTGTTGGCTTTGGTAGATAACGTCATCGTCCCAAATTAAACCGTATGCTTTTAGTGTTAACAGGATATCTTCGCTCGCGCCGGCTATTTCTCGGGGCGGATCGATATCTTCAATGCGTACTAACCATTTACCTTGTTGCGATTTAGCTTGTAGATAACTACCTACTGCCGCCACCAAAGAGCCAAAATGAAGCGCGCCTGAAGGTGAAGGTGCAAAGCGACCAATGTAAGTGGAAGGGGGGTGAGGCAAATCAAACTCCGCAATTAATAGCCTTGCTAAAAACAAAAACGGTTAGCACTTGGCTAACCGTTTATTACAAAAAATTAGTAAAGCTTAACCAATGATTTGTTTTTCTTTAATTTCAGCCAATGTTTTACAATCGATACAAAGGTCGGCTGTAGGACGAGCTTCTAAACGACGGATACCAATTTCGATACCACATGAATCACAGTAACCGAAATCATCTTCTTCGATTTTTTTCAATGTTTTAGTGATTTTCTTAATTAAACGACGTTCACGATCACGTGCACGTAATTCTAAGCTGAACTCTTCTTCTTGTGTTGCGCGATCAACAGGATCTGGGAAGTTAGAAGCTTCATCTTTCATATGGTCAACAGTACGGTCTACTTCGTGACGAAGTTGGTTACACCATGAATCAAGAATTGTCGTAAAGTGAGCCATTTGTGGCTCGCTCATGTATTCTTCGCCTTTCTTTACTTTATATGGTTCAACACCAGCAATGGCTAGAATGCCTAATGTTTTTTTTGTTTTCGTTGCGGGCATAGTATTTTCCTTTAATTAAAGTGCAACAATAATGCACTTTAATTCAGTTATTAATTAACAGAGAAGCGACCTTTATTTGGTGCTAAAATTGCCTCTGCTTATTTTCGGCGGCTATCTATAGCAAGAATCACATCCCAAGTCAAATATATTAATTTGATTTACCATGATGAATCTTAGTTTTTTTGATTAAATGGCTGCTATTTGACCATCTGTTGTTTTCTGAGGGAGTTAAAACCTATTTTGTCCTCTTTACCTATTGAGTCCGTTCTTGGTGAAATAAAGTCGAATTTATCGATTTCACCGCAAGTTATTTTACAAGCCCCCCCTGGTGCGGGTAAATCAACTTTTTTGCCTTTTAAAATGGTGCAAGAGAAGTGGTTTGATGGAAAAATAATTATGCTTGAGCCTCGTCGATTAGCAGCCAAAAATATTGCTCATTACCTTGCGTCATTATTTAATGAAAGTGTAGGCGATTCTATTGGTTATCGCATGCGTGGTGAAAGCCGTGTGGGTAAAAATACTAAATTAGAAATTGTGACCGAAGGTGTATTAACGCGTTTATTGCAAAATGATCCGGAATTAACCGGTGTTGATCTACTTATCTTTGATGAGTTTCATGAGCGTAATTTACAAGGCGATTTAGGCTTAGCGCTTGCGTTAGATGTACAGGAAAGCTTATGTGAATCACTTAAAATCTTGATCATGTCTGCGACCTTGGATAACAGCCAGCTACAAGTCCAATTACCTAACGCGACATTTGTCAGTTCAGCAGGGCGTACTTATCCGATTGAGACTATTTATCAGCATGTAGCAAAAGGTGATACAAAACATAATAAACATCAGATGGTTGCTGAATTAGTTAAGCTGACATTACGCGCCTTTGAAGAACAAAGCGGTAACATTTTAGTTTTTGTCGCGGGTATTAAAGAGATTAAACAGTGTCAGACACAATTGATGGCGCGTCTTCCTGCTGATGTTGTTATTGCACCGTTATATGGCGCGCTTAGTTTAGCGGAACAACAAATCGCGATTAACAATTGCGCCAAGGGCAAACGTAAAATAGTGATTGCGACCAATATTGCTGAAACCAGTTTAACCATCGAAGGTATTACCGTGGTGGTGGATTCAGGCTTTGAGCGTAGCATGAGTTACCAAGCACAATCTGGTGTTGGGAAATTACAAACACAGCGTATTAGTGATGCCAGTGCAACACAGCGTGCCGGACGAGCTGGGCGTTTAAGTGCGGGTGTTTGTTATCGTTTATGGTCTTCTGAAGCTCGATTAAGCCAACAAAGTGAGCCTGAAATAAAACGCAGTGAGCTGACATCTCTGATGTTGGAATTGCTTAACTGGGGAGTTAACTCGCCACAGTCATTAGCCTTTATCACTCAGCCTCCACAAGCCCATATTGATACCGCTAACGCGCTGTTGAAGACATTTGGTGCTATTGATAACAATGGCCGGATCACACAGCATGGTCAAGCAATGAGTGCATTGGGTGTGAGCCCTCGTTTAGCGCACCTGTTAATTACCGCGCAAGCAATAGCGATTGAAGGTCATGTTGAAGGCATAGCTGAGCTCGCTTGCCTGTTAGTGGCGTTACTGGAAAGTAATGAAAAATCAGATGATGATATTGAGGCTTTATTAGTTAAACCAAGCTATTTAGTGAGACAGCAACAAATGTTGCTCATCAAAAAATTAAACCTAGTGCGTGGCAATCATGCTCTACCGACTCAATATTGTGGGTTATTACTCGCTATCGCCTTTCCAGATCGTATTGCGCAGTCTCGAGGTGATGATGAGAGTTATCAATTGAGCAGTGGCATTGGTGCCAGTTTGTGGCATGCCTCGCCATTAATGGGACAAAAAATGTTGGTGGTTGCCGATTTAGCTTTTTCTGAGCGCACGGTGAACAGTATTATCTACAAAGCCTGTGTTATTTCGCTGGCGACATTAGAGGAATATTTAGGGCATTACTTTGAAAATGTTGAACGTATTTATTGGTCATTTTCAGCTAAGCAGACAAAATTAGTGGCTGAAAAATGCTTAATGCTCGGTAAATTGACCATTAAAAAACAACCTATCGCGAATGTGAGCAAGAAACAAAAAAGTGATGCATTAATTGTTGGTATTAAAAAATCAGGTTTATCAGTATTAACCTGGTCCGATGAAAATCAGCAACTGTTATCACGTTTACGCTATGCCTATGTTAATTACCAGCAAAGCAAGGTTCGCAATGAATTCCCGTGTTTTTCTGCGCAAACATTATTGGCTGATCTCGATGATTGGTTAGCGCCTTATCTCAATGGCATTAGTAAACCGGATCAATTAAAACAGCTGGATTTAAAAGGCGCGTTATTAGCGCGATTAGGCTGGTCTGCTCAACAACAATTTGAAAAAGACTTTCCAACACATAAAACGGTACCTACCGGATCTAAAATAAAAATTAGTTATCGTGAAGATGAAAGCCCTGTTTTATCGGTACGTCTACAGGAGTTATTTGGGCAACAGGCGACACCTTGCATTTTTGAGGGGCGTATTAAGTTACAATTAGCGCTATTATCGCCAGCACGTAGACCATTGCAGTTAACGCAAGACTTAACGACGTTTTGGCAAGGCGCTTATAGCGATGTTAAAAAAGAGATGCGTGGACGATATCCTAAACATTATTGGCCGGATGACCCGTTACAAGCACAAGCAACTAAGCGTATTAAAAAGCACATGTAATCATCTGCGAATCATTTTCGAAAAATAGGTAAATAGAAGATAAATGGCACAAACCAAGAAAGTAGTAAAAAAGAAAAAAAGCACTAAAAGCACTAAAAGTAAAAATAAAGCGACGTGGAAACAACGCTTGTTTGCTTTTATTTGGTCTATTTTCTGGAAAAGTACCCTGGCTTTTATCGCATTGATGGTGATTGCGGGTATCTATTTTGATAAAAAAATAGAGCGTCGATTAGACGGCTCAGCATGGACTTTGCCCGCACAGGTTTATGCGCGTCCGTTATTGATAGACAGAGATCAATCGCTTACCCAGAAAGCCTTGATTACTGAGCTGAAATTACTCAACTACCGCCCAGTTAAAACCGTGCGTAGTGCGGGGCAGTTTTCTGTCGCAGCGAATAAAGTCACGCTTTATCGTCGTGCTTTTGATTTCCCTGAGGGCATTGAGCTCAAAGAAAAAGTTACCGTGAGTTTTAGTGCAAATAATGTTCCCTCGATCAGAAATAGTGCGGGAAAAACCCTCGTAAACTTTAAGTTAGATCCACTACTTTTATCACGTTTACACTCTGATCAAATCGAAGATCGTGTCTTTGTGCCTTTTGAAAAGATCCCGGATCTTTTTATCGATACGTTGTTATTGATGGAAGATAGAAACTATTACCATCATCAAGGTGTTTCACCTTTTGCCATTGCGCGTGCTTTTATCGTCAACTTTAAAGCGGGTCATACCGTGCAAGGCGGCAGTACATTGACGCAGCAACTGGCTAAAAACCTCTTTTTAACACAGGAAAGAAGTCTGTGGCGTAAGTTCCAAGAAGCCTATATGGCTGTGCTAATGGACCATAAATACAGTAAAGACAAACTCTTAGAGGCTTACCTTAATGAAGTTTATCTGGCGCAAAATGGGAAAACCGGTGTATATGGTATCGGGCTTGCTAGTGACTATTATTTTGCAAGGCCGATCAATGAATTACGTGTTGAACAGATTGCTTTGCTGGTGGCTATTATTAAAGGGCCATCCTATTACAATCCAAGACGTAACCCCAAGCGTGCCCTAGCGCGACGTGACTTAGTGCTACGCATGATGGTTGAAAATGCTTTAATCAATACCAATGATTATAAATATGCGGTTGCCGATTCACTTAGATTAAGTGGTAAGTCTGCGTTGAATCAGCGTGCGAATCCGGCGTTTATTAGCTTTTTACATCGTGAAATGAAAGAGCAGATCCCAGCTTCGATTCGTAAAAAAAGTGGTTTGCACATCTTCACCTCAATCGATCCTATTGCGCAAAAAGATGCTGAATTCGCCGTTGGACATGGCCTTGATAAAGTTGATAAAAACAAACAGAAAGGGCTACAAGGTGCGATGGTAATAAGCGACCGAAAACGTGCGGAATTACGCGCCATTGTTTCCGGTCGAGATGTGAAGTTTAGTGGTTTTAATCGTGCTTTAGATGCAGATAGACCGATTGGTTCTTTGGTTAAACCTGCTGTTTATCTCACCGCGTTAGAAGCAGGTTATGCATTAGATACAAAGATTAATGATAAAGAGATCGTGCTTAAAAACAGCACCGGGCAACGCTGGAAACCTAAAAACTACGATCGTAAATTTCGCGGCCAAGTAACACTAGAGCAAGCGCTTTATAAATCACTGAACGTGCCCACCGTGAACCTGGGTATGCAAGTAGGTCTAACTAATGTTATCAACAGTTTATATAAGTTAGGCGTACAAGAGAAAATCAAAGCGTACCCATCATTAGTGCTAGGTAGTGTTTCTTTATCACCTTTTGAAGTGGCACAAATGTACCAACCGATTACCATGCAGGGGAAATATAAGTCGCTACAGATGATACGTACGATTGCCTCTGCCGATGGGCTGTTATTATATCGTCGCAGTCATAAAGTGCAGCAACGCTTTTCCAAAGACGCGGTGAAAAAGCTCACTGATACGTTACACAAAGTAGCGACAGAAGGTACAGCACGTAGTTTACGCTGGCGTAACCCTGGACAAGAATTTTCTGGAAAAACAGGGACCACTAATAATTTAAAAGACAGCTGGTTTGTCGGGTTTAATAGCCAAGAAGTCGTGACTACTTGGGTTGGACGAGACGATAACCGCAGCGCAAAATTAACCGGCAGTAGTGGCGCGCTTGTTTTATTTTCGACTTACATGAAACAAAAGAAGTAATGGCGTTATACCAAGTGTATTAAATATATGAGCTTATATTGCGCCGGAAAAACGAGTCCTATCAAGGCATGAGTTGCAGGAAGTAGTTATTCTCCTTTCAAAACTTATAACACAGATAGCGTTTGTTTTAACCAGCAAGATTGATCGCATATTAAATTCGTTTGGTATTAGTTTACGCATTAAATGTAAAAAGGACTAAGTTTGACTGAATCATTAAAAACACTTGAACAACTGTGCGCTGATTTTGAAAGTAATAAAAGTTGGGATAAACAATATCGCTTGATCATTCAATTAGGTAAAAAGTTACCTGCATTGGCTGAGGCTGATAAAAATGAGGCGAATCAGGTCAAAGGCTGTGAAAGTCTTGCTTGGTGTGCCGTTGCTCAAAAAGGCAATGAATTTCATTTTACAATGGACAGTGATACACGCGTTGTAAAAGGGCTGATGATGATATTGTTAATCATCTACCAAGATAAAAATAAAGAACAAATAAACGCAATTGATATTAATACCTTATTTGAAAAATTAGGTTTATTGAACCATCTTAGTCCCTCTCGTGCGAATGGCTTATTAGCGATTGTCGAAAGAATTAAAACCACAGGAAATAGTTAAATGGCAAAAGGTTTACACCCCCGTAATGTGCATCAAGGTAATTATGATTTTAATGCCCTGTGTGCTGCATTACCGACACTCTCTGAATTTGTTTTTGAAAATCAATATAACAATCTGAGCATCGACTTTAGTAACGCAAAAGCCGTGCTTTGTTTGAATCAAGCGCTACTAAAGTGCTTTTATAACGTTGATTTTTGGCAGTTACCTGAAGGTTATCTTTGTCCGCCTATTCCTGGTCGAGCGGATTATATCCACGCATTAGCCGACCTTATTACCACAGAAGAAGGCATTCCGACTGGTAAGCAGATTAAGGTGTTGGATATTGGCATGGGTGCGAACTGTATCTACCCGATTATTGGTAGTCAGAGTTATGGCTGGTCATTTGTTGGTTCTGATATCGATCCTGTTTCCGTAAAAATGGCGGGATTGATTGTAAAATCAAATAAAAACCTCAATGCATTTATTAAGTTACGTTTACAAAAAGACGAAAAATCGATTTTTAATCATGTCATTAAAGCGAATGATAAGTTCACCTTAACCATGTGTAACCCGCCTTTTCATGCGTCCATGGAAAAAGCGCAGGCAGGCAGTGCACGTAAAGTTAAAAACCTGAATAAAGGTAAAGCGGATCAAAAAGTAACCCTTAATTTTGCCGGGAAAGAGACTGAACTTTGTTGTGCTGGTGGCGAAATAGCCTTTTTAAAACAGATGGCTAATGAAAGTGTGAACTTCGCAAGCCAAGTGACTTGGTTTTCAAGCCTGGTTTCTAAATCGGAAAATGTAGCACCGATTAAAAAGCTATTAACTCAGTTAGGCGCACAACAAGTTAAAGTGGTAAAAATGACCCAAGGTCAAAAAATAAGCCGCTTTATCGCTTGGAAGTTTTAGTGATTTATCAATGACTTAAAAAGCAATTTGACATCAAAAATAACTAATTTACAATGCGAGGGTGGTTGATTGGTCTAAACTTAGTTGAGCTTTCATAATAGGAATTGTAAATGTCCCTGCAAAATAAAAACATGATTTTTGACATCATATTGATTGCTGTTATCAATATTGGTTTTATCTTTATTTCCATCAATTTGGACATGTTTGAGCGTTTTTATCACTATTCCCGTGAATATGAGTTTATGCAATTGGATGAACTCTTCCCGCTTACGTTTACATTACTGATTAGCTTGGTTTATTTTGTATTGCGCCGTTGGCGCGACAGCATCTATTTTTCGCAAATGGCAGAACAAAAAGCCTCAAAAGATTCTCTTACTAAGCTACTTAATCGACGCACTTTAGAGCGTACTCTCGCGACAGAGTGGGATCGTCTATTACGTTACAACGAAGATTTTTGTGTGGTGCTTTTTGATCTTGATGATTTTAGCGCAATTAATGAAAACTTAGGTTATGTGGAAGGCGACAGAGTATTGATTGAAGCTGCTACGATGTTACTTAATACAACACGTAAAACTGATTTTTGTGCACGTTGGGGGGAAGAGGAGTTTCTGATCCTTTGTCCTGTGTGTAAAAACGATCAAGCCGCCATTCTTGCTGAAAAGCTACGTTCTAGCTTATATCGAACATTAAAAGATGGTGTCGAGCTTAGTGCAAGCTTTGCTGTTGCACAATCGGACAAAACAACGTCCTTAGAGGAGTTAATGAAACGTGTTGACTTCGCTCTACATAAAGCTAAAAAACGCGGTAAGAACTGTGTGGTGAAGGGCTAGCGTTAACTTTTAGGTAAGCCTTGAGGATTTTACTCAGGCTTACCTATTATTTCTTCCAATTACTTATTTCAGTTATTACTTCCAGTCATTACTTCCAACTATGTACTACTTCCTATTTGCGTTTATTCCTCTTCTTGAGTCTCTTCTTTTGGCACGTAAAAACGTGCAAACAACAAACCTACTTCAAACAGAATTAACATCGGTATCGCGAGCAAGGTCTGTGAAATGACATCGGGTGGCGTTAATAACATGCCAAAAATAAACGCACCCACGACAATATACGGGCGTTTTTGTTTTAATTTTTCAGGTGTTGTTGCGCCTGTCCAGCAGAGCACTAAAGTGGCGATGGGAATTTCAAAGGCAAGACCAAAAGCAAAAAACAGTTTTAATACAAAGTCTAAATAATTACTGATATCGGTGGCAATGGTTACCCCTTCTGGCGCAGTGCTAGTAAAGAATGAAAAAGCCAGCGGGAATACAACAAAGTAAGCAAACGCCATACCGAGGTAGAAGAGGAATGCGCTACTGACAACCAAAGGAGCAATGAGTTTGCGCTCATGCTTGTATAACCCAGGCGCAATAAAGGCCCATACTTGGTGTAATATTGCGGGAATGGCAATAAAAATAGACAGTACGATGGTTAATTTTATTGGCGTGAAAAAGGGCGTTGCAACACCGGTTGCAATCATGCTTGAGCCTTCAGGCAGTTGGCTTGTCAGCGGGATTGCAAGAAATTGGTAAATGTCGTTAGCGAAGTAAACCAAGCTTAAAAAGAGCACCATGACAATCGCAATGACACGTAATAGTCGGTCGCGTAATTCTAAAAGATGGCTGATGAGTGGCAGACTATGTTGTTGCTTAGGTACGTTCTCTTCTGTTTGAGTTTCACTTTCGCTCATCTATTTGTTCCTGTTGCTGCACACTATCCATCACCTTTTCTGGTGGCTTAATGGTCTGTGTTTGCTGTGGTTCATCGACTTCAGATTTATACGGATTAACAAGCTCTTGTGCACTTTGTTTCATCTCATCAATCGATTTTTGTAAGTCGGGATCAAGGCTATCTAATCCTGCTTTGGTGGCTTTTATCATATTCTCATTCATCTCATGTAATTTCAGCTCTTGTGAAATTTCTGATTTGACTGAGTTAGCCATGCCTTTTGCAGTATTTATCCATTGCATCACGCTGCGAATCGCAGTGGGTAAACGCTCTGGACCTAATACTACAAGGCCGATAATGGAGATCAGGGCGATCTCCCAAAAACCGATATCAAACATTATGCTTGGTCTTTTTCTTTAGTTTTTTCTGTCGTTTGTTCACTCTTAAAAGTCGCATCTTGCTGGCTTTCTAGTTTTTGTTCTGTTTTTTCAGCTGGTTTTTCTTCTTCTTTAAGTGCTTTTTTAAAGCCTTTGATTGCGCCACCTAAATCACCACCAATGCCGCGTAGTTTTTTAGTGCCAAATAATAAAATAACAATTACCGCAATGATAACTAACTGCCAAATGCTGATGCCGCCCATAATATTGTTTCCTTTAAATTTTAAAAATGTTGAATATGTAATATCTAATAGCAAGCTTTATAACAAACTTTACTGCTTATTGGTATGACGCCACGCAAGTAACCACATAATAATTGCAGGCGAGCCCGAAATGATAGCTAATTGTTGGTCTGCTTGTAGATAAGCAAGTGCAGCAACGAGTGTTAAGGTTGCTGCTAAACCAATATACAGAGAACCCTTACTGTTGTTTTTTTGTTGCTGATTAATGGAAGTAATCAACTGCTTTTGCTGCGACTGCATTGATTTACCGTTCGCTAAGTTATGGTAAACCAGTTCAGGTAAGTCAGGTAATTTCTCTAACCAAAAAGGCGCTTTTTGCTGCAGTTTTTTCATGAGTGTTTTTGGACTAACCTGGTCTTTCATCCAATTTTCTAGAAATGGTTTTGCGGTATCCCACAGGTCAAGTTGTGGGTATAACTGACGACCTAAACCTTCTATATAAAGCAGTGTTTTCTGCAATAAAACTAATTGAGGTTGCACCTTCATATTATAACGACGTGCGGTGTTGAACAGGTTGATTAGCACGGTTGCAAAAGAGATCTCTGATAATGGTTTTTCAAAAATAGGCTCACACACGGCGCGAATTGCAAACTCAAACTCTTCAACGGGTGTATCTTCAGGCACCCAACCAGAATCGATATGTAGCTGTGCAACTTGGCGGTAATCACGATTAAAAAAGGCTAAGAAATTTTCCGCTAAATAGCGTTTATCTTCATTGTTTAATGTACCCACGATCCCACAATCTATGCCGATCCATAGTGGATCTTCAGGATGTTCATAGGAAACAAATACATTGCCGGGATGCATATCAGCATGGAAGAAACTATCACGGAAGACTTGAGTAAAAAATGCCTCTACACCACGCTCAGCAAGCAATTTAAAGTCCGTGCCTTGCGCTTCAAGTGCCGCAATATCAGACACTGGAATGCCGTAAATACGTTCCATCACTAATACATTTTTAGTGCAATAATCAGAGTAGATCTCTGGTACATAAAGCAATTTAGAATCTAAAAAGTTGCGTCTTAGCTGGATTGCATTGGCGCCTTCACGCATTAAGTCGAGTTCATCAATGATGGTTTTTTCATATTCATGAACCACTTCAACGGGGCGTAAACGCTCTGCATCTTTTAAGAAACGCTGCGTTAATTGCGCCAGCCATTTCATTAGTTGAATATCAGCGTTAATGGTTTTTTCTATATCAGGGCGGATGACTTTAATAACCACTTCGCGGTTATCTTCACGTAATGTCGCTGTATGAACTTGTGCAATGGAAGCTGATGCCAGCGCGGTGCTATCAAAGTTTTCAAACAACTCATCGATGGTTTTACCTAATGATCGTTCTATTTGCTTAACCGCTAATTCGCCACAGAAAGGCGGGACATTATCTTGTAAATAAGCAAGTTGATCTGCGTAGATGGCCGGTAAAAGATCTCGGCGTGTCGAGAGCATCTGTCCAAGCTTGATATAAATCGGACCCAGCGATTGTAAGCTTAAACGTAGACGTTCTGGCAAGCTAAGTTTTTTATGTTTAGTGCGGATCCAAAACAACACAATACGCATGAACGTATAGGTAACAGGGCGGTGCTCTCGCGGTAACAGTTCAATAAGGCCATATTCTATAATGGTTTTATTGATATCGTATAAACGTGAAAGCTCTTTAAGTTTTATCATCAATTGTCCTGTGTATTACCAACATGCGCTTAAACTATGTCACAAATCGGGCATTATTTAGAATAATGGCTGAGTCGTTTTTCTAGTGCGCTTACTTGTTTTTCAATGTCACTGACTTGGTCGCAAAAATAGGCCACTTCTAATGGGCCTGGCGCCAGCTTTAATTCTTCAGTGATCACTTCTGCTAATTGCATTTTTGCTTTATTACTTTGCTTGAAAAGCTGTTTTTTACATTGCTTGGCATGATAAACAAGTTTATGCGCCAACAGATCACCCACTTTACTAGAAAGATGCTCTTCCCAGTCGATGTCCATCTCGGTTAATAACAGTGCAAACTGCTGCACCATTTTAATATCACCATCCACTTCTAGCTGGCCATTTTTGATTAAACCGGTCAGCTGGCTGTTATCTTGTAGATCCAGCAGGGCGAGAAAATTCAAACGAATAAAGCAGTCGGCTTTACCATCATAACGACTGAGTACATCGATTTGTTGGTGACTAATAACAAAATAGAGTGGTTTATTGAGCTCTTTTAATGACACACCAATGATGGTGCCATCGAGTGCTTTGCGTTTCTGTTTCGCACTGGTATCAAGTTGATGTAACTTGTTGACACCTGTTTCTAATAAACCGCAGACAAGGTTATCTAATGGCATAGTTATTCGCTCTTCATGCAAAATAAATGTTAGTTAAGTGCTCAGGCTAAGCGATTGGTGCTTAGTTTGAGCGAAAGCGCTGTTTAGTCGTTTTAGTAAGTATTTTTTAACTAAAAAATATTACATAGCGCGATAGCGTTATTAGTATTTATAACCACGATGTAAGGCAACAATACCGGCGCTTAAGTTAAAGAACTCAGTGCCTTCAAAACCCACATCCGCCATCATCTGTTTTAATGTCTCTTGGTCTGGGTGCATGCGAATACTTTCAGCAAGGTATTGATAACTTTCACTATCATTGGCAATTAACTTACCTAATTTAGGTAAAATATTGAATGAGTAAAAATCGTAAAATTTACTAACAGGTTTGTAGATAGGTTTAGAAAACTCTAACACTAATAAGCGACCACCTGGTTTTAATACACGGTAGATAGAAGCCAACGCTTTATCTTTATCGGTTACGTTACGTAAACCAAAAGCGATGGTTACTAAATCAAAATGATTATCTGGGAAAGGTAATTCTTCAGCGTTCGCTTGAACATATTCAACGTTACCTTCAATGCCTAAGTCGCGTAATTTACTGCGACCCACTTTTAACATTGAATCATTGATATCCGCTAATACAACATGGCCCTCTTGGCCTACGATGCGTGAAAACTTAGCGGTTAAATCGCCAGTACCACCGGCTAAATCTAATACTTTTTGTCCTTTTCGAATACCAGAACAATCAATAGTGAAACGCTTCCAAACACGGTGGATTCCCATTGATAAAACATCGTTCATTACATCGTATTTTGCAGCAACGGAGTGAAAAACATCTGCAACTAATTCAACTTTTTTATCTTCTTCTACTGTTTTAAAGCCAAAATGGGTCGTGTTTTCTTGTTTTTCGCTCATGGGAATCTCTTTTTAAAGTGAGTGCTTAAATTTACCTGCATAGTAACAATTTTTTAGAAGAAAATCGAAAGCTTGATCAATGTTACTTTTTGTTACAGCAAATCAATAACAGTATCGTTAAAATTGATAGATTAAAGATAATTTTTTTGTAATGATTAAACAATCATTTGTGAACTCTTAATTTGGAATTTTGTCATGTTAAAAAACATTAACCCTACGCAAACAAAAGCTTGGTCTGAATTACAGCACTTATTTGCTAATAACTCAGACATGCAAATGTCATCATTATTTTCTCAAGATGAGAATCGCTTTGAGCAATTTTCTCGCACGCTTAATAAAGATTTGTTGATCGACTTCTCGAAAAACTTAATTACCGATGAAATTTTTAACACGTTATTGACCTTAGCCGAAGAGATGGACTTACAAGGTGCTATCAAAGCACAGTTCTCTGGTGAAACCATTAATGTAACAGAAGGGCGCGCCGTTCTGCATACCGCGCTACGTAACCAAAGTAATACACCTGTGATTGTTGATGGTATTGATGTCATGCCACAAATTAATAAAGTACTGGCGCAAATGAAAGCTTTTTGCTCAAAAGTGCATTCAGGTGAATGGAAAGGTTATACGGGCAAAGCGATTACTGATATTGTAAACATCGGTATTGGTGGCTCTGATCTTGGTCCTTACATGGTGACTGAAGCTTTAGGCGCTTACAAAGTAGAGGGTATTCAAACTCACTTTGTATCAAACGTTGATGCGACTCATATTGTTGAAACTCTAGCAAAAGTAGACCCTGAAACAACATTATTCTTAATCGCCTCTAAAACCTTTACTACCCAAGAAACAATGACTAATGCACACAGTGCACGTGAATGGTTCTTGAGCTTTGCTAAAGATGAAAAACATATTGCAGAGCATTTTGCTGCACTTTCAACCAACGCACAGTCTGTTAGTGATTTTGGCATCGATGTTGAAAACATGTTTGAATTTTGGGATTGGGTAGGCGGACGTTACTCAATTTGGTCTGCAATCGGTTTATCTATCGCATTAACGATAGGTTACGATAATTTCGAGGAGTTGCTTGAAGGTGCTCACGAGATGGATAATCATTTCGCAGAAACTGAATTTAAAGATAATATCCCAGTTATTTTAGCGGTCATCGGCATTTGGTATAACAACTTCCATGGCGCTGAATCTGAAGCTATTTTGCCATATGACCAATACATGCACCGTTTCCCTGCTTATTTCCAACAAGGGAATATGGAGTCAAACGGGAAAAATGTAGACCGCAATGGCGACCCGATTGATTACCAAACTGGCCCAATTATTTGGGGTGAGCCAGGAACAAATGGTCAACATGCCTTTTATCAATTGGTTCATCAGGGTACTAAACTGATTCCATGTGACTTTATTGCTCCAGCAATCAGCCATAACCCCGTTGGCGATCATCACACTAAACTACTTTCAAACTTCTTTGCGCAAACACAAGCATTAGCGTTTGGTAAAACTAAAGAGCAAGTAGAAGCTGAATTTATCGCTGCTGGTAAAACATTGGAAGAAGTTGAGCATTTAGTGCCATTCAAAGTGTTTGAAGGTAACAAACCAACCAACTCAATTCTGGTTAATAAAATCACGCCTAAAACATTAGGTCAGTTAATTGCAATGTATGAACAGAAAATATTCACACAGGGCGTTATCTGGAACTTATACAGTTTTGATCAGTGGGGCGTAGAATTAGGCAAGCAACTAGCAGGTCAAATTCTACCTGCGCTTAATACCGCAGATAAAGTGGATGCACATGATAGCTCTACTAACGGTTTGATTAATGCTTGGAAAGCTTGGAAGTAATTAGCTACTTTGAAAAACTAAATATTAGCCGCTTTATATAAGCGGTTTTTTATGCTTGATAGCCTGTTACCAAGTATTGCCAATCTGATTCATTCCATTGAATATGTCGTTTTTTAACTTCTTTAAAAAAAGAGCGCTTTAAGCGAGCTAAATTAGCTGCTTTCCAATTTTCACCCGTTTGCTTGCAACACTTATCAAAGTCGATAATCCAAACCTTACTGACTTTATCGATTAAGATATTATGAATATTTAAGTCGGTGTGGTTTACCTGTAATGAATGCATCTTCTTTATCTGTTTACCGACCTCTTGATATTGCTCGGCAGACAGTGACTTTGTTTGTAGTATGTCAACTAAGTCTTGAGCATCGGGTATTTTTTCACTAAGTAGGTCTGCTTGATAGGTTAATCCTATTTTTACTGCTCTAGCTGCAATTGGGCGGGGAACATGTACACCACAGTTATGAAGCTCAGTTAATAGTTGGAACTCGGCAATGCTACGAGTTTTTTGCCAGGTGGTCAAAAAATAGCTATCGCTAATTAGTTTGCCAAACAAACCACCACGACGATAATGGCGTAAAGCACCTTCAATATTTGCTAATTGTACAAACCAAGTAGTGCCTCGACCTTGCGCAGAACCTATAATTTTTTGCTTTTGTTGCCAATAATCTGCATCGAAGACCTGTTCAGCAGGCTCTGTTAATAAGTTTTCATCAAAGTAAATACATTGCTGTTTATCTTGAATGATTTGCATATAAAGCTCTTTATAATCAGTTTGAAAGCTATTTTACATTAAGCGACTTAAGTTGCATAATTCATTCTACTCAACCCTTAGCTACAAAGGTGATTCACCGTTTATGTCCATATTTTCTAGTGCTCCTAACTCTATCTGTATATTACGACTTTCTGCGATAGGCGATGCTTGTAATGCAGTCTCTGTTGTACAGTCTATTCAACAGCAATGGCCAGAAACTAAAATTACTTGGATCATGGGGAAATTAGAAGCGCAACTGCTTGGTGACCTACCTGATATTGAAGTGATCACTTTTGATAAACAAAATGGTTTTAAAGGCTACCTTGAAATTTGGAAACTTTTAAAAGGACGGCAGTTTGATGCTTTATTACATATGCAAAGTGCACTACGAGCAAGTATTGTTAGCTTAGGTATTAAAGCTAAATACCGTTTAGGATTTGATCTACAACGCAGTAGTGATATGCAGTCTTGGTTTATTAATCATAAAGTCCCTTCACCAAGCTCACCACATGTATTAGATGGCTTTAAAGCGTTTGCTTTAGAGTTAGGCATTAAAGAGCGACCACTGAAGTGGAATATCCCAATCAAAAACGAAGCGATTGAATGGGCTGAAAAACAGATAAATACCAAGCAAACAGTAGTGATAGTACCTGCAGCAAGTAAAGCGTTTAAAAATTGGCATGCTAAAGGTTATGCAGAAGTCATTGAGTACTTACATCAGCAAGGTTTACAGGTGATTTTAGCGGGCAGCCCTGCACCTATTGAGATTGAGTTAGCGGAACAAATTACTCAGTTAACGGGAGATAAAGCAGTTAACTTGGTAGGTAAAAGCTCACTAAAGGAGATGCTAGCTCTAATACAGCAAGCTAAGTTAGTCATCGCACCTGATACTGGTCCTGCTCATATGGCGGTTGCAGTGGATACACCTGTGATTGGTCTATATGCCCATCATAATCCACAGCGCACAGGGCCATATAACTATCGCGATTTTGTTGTAAGTGCTTACCAAGAAGCAATCGAAGATGAAACGGGGAAAAAACTGTCAGAACAGTCATGGCGTGCACGCGTTAAAGATGAGGTAGCGATGAACCGCATTACCAGTGAGCAAGTGATTAAGAAGTTCAAACAGGTTTCTGCACAGTTAGATTTACAAGAACTAGACAAGGTTAACAGATGAAAAAGAATAGCATTGGTGTATTAATGATAGTTAAAAATGAAAGTGCACATTTAGCTGCTTGTTTAGACAGTGTAAAAGACTGGGTTGATGAAATTGTTATCGTTGATTCAGGCAGTACTGATGACACTGCTGAGATTGCTGCAAAATATACTGATAAATTTTACTCACATAATGATTGGCCTGGGTTTGGTAAGCAACGTCAAATCGCACAATCTTATATGGATAGCACCTGGGTATTAGCACTTGATGCTGATGAGCGTGTTACTGAAACATTAAAAGCTCAAATATTGAAGGCTGTGGATAATGGCCAAGATCAGTGTTATAAAATTAATCGTTTAAGCAAAGCATTTGGTAAATTTATTCGCTATTCAGGCTGGAATCCGGACTGGGTATTACGTTTATATCCAAGAGAAAAAGCTACATATAATGATGCATTAGTCCATGAGCAAGTAGCGGTTCCCCAGAATTTAAAAGTAGGTAAATTAAAAGGCGACTTACTGCATTATACTTTTGATAATTTATCTCAATACATCAATAAAACGACGCTATATATTTCAGCCTGGGTAGAACAGCGAGAAGGTAAGAAAAAGTCTTCAATGACTAAAGCGGTTAGCCATGCTTTCTTTAGGTTTATTAAAATGTACCTAATCAAAAGAGGCTTTTTAGATGGTCGACATGGCCTATTACTGGCGTTGTTAAGTGCGAATGTAGTCTTTACGCGTTATGCAGACCTTTGGTTAAGAGAATATAACAAAGGGGGTAAATAACTAATGCATATCTGTCATGTAAACTTAGCTTCGGGTCTTAGTGGCGGTGAGCGTCAAACTTTGCAGCTCATTAAGCAGCAAGTCAAAGAGGGTTACCGGATAACTGTTGTTGCAAACCCTAAAAGCCCTTTTTTTGATGAAATAAAAAAATTGCCAGTGACGTTAGTATTAGCCTCACATTTTACTTTAGCGCACAAAAAATCAGTAACTGATAATTGTGATTTAGTACATGTACATGAAGGCCGTGCAATTTATTGGGCTTGGTTACAAAAAGCTTTATTTAATATTCCTTACATTGTGACACGCCGTATTGATAACCCACTCAAACGCAAATGGTTAGCGGTTAAAGCTTACTCGTCTGCTAGCGCTGTGGTTGGTTTAAGTCGTGCAATTGTGGCAGAAATACAAAAGAGCTACCCTCAGATAACTACTTATAAAATCCCCAGCTCACCTGTCAGTTATTTATCTGATACAAGTACTGTTGAGCAGTTGAAAAAACGCTTTTCAGGTAAGTTTAAAGTAATTCATGCGGCGAACTTGCTTAAACATAAAGGTCATGAAGTCGGCATTGAAGCGGCTAAATTATTAGAAAAAATGGCACCAGAAATTCAGCTGATTTTCTTAGGTGATGGCCCTCAGCGAGAAAGCTTAGTTAAACAAGCTGAAGGTATGAGTAATGTTAGCTTTATGGGTAAACAAACGAATATGGGGGATTGGTTTACAGCTACAGATTTATTGATTCATCCGTCGCATAGTGAAGGTTTAGGCTCTGTTATTTTAGAAGCTATGGTTGCAGGTTTACCTGTCATTGGTACTAATGCTGGTGGTATTCCCGATATTATTGACGACCAACAGTCTGGCTTATTAATTGAAGCAAATGATGCCAAGCAGTTAGCTGATGCCATTTTAGCTGTTTATCAGCAACCTGAATTACGTAAAAAGTTAATTGCTGGTGGCCAAGTCAAATTACAGCAGTTTGATATTGTCACAACCAGTATTAGTTACCGTGAAGTTTACGAAAATGTTATCAATAAGATGATCCAGGTTAGAAAGTAATTTATTTCGTTGAAATAGTATTTTCCCAATAAGAGAGGAAAATGCCATTTAGAAGAATAAACAGGGCTAGACCGACATAATGTTCGATTGTTCACTATTTGGTTATTATCGATTAATTTGAGCTAATGCCAATGAGCTTACTTTATCAACAGTAATCGCGTTAATACATTTTTCATTTTCATTAGGAACAACCGCCCATGAATTTTCATGAGAATAAAACCATTCTGTCATTGTATTATATGGAGATAATTTTTCATCTTTCCAGCCCCATAAAGTGATCAGTGGAACCATTAACATTTGGAAAATATGTGTGGGCCCGCAGTCATTGGCAATGGATAGTACGGATAATTCTGCTATATCTATTAATTGGAAAATATTAGGGCTCTGATGCAACCGGACAGGAATATTAACTATATGACTAGGAATACTGTGTTTATAATGCGCTTCATCGGGTCCTAGAATCCAATTAATCGAGGTTAACGTTGCATTGCTTTGTGCAATAGACTCAGCCGTTGCTAAGTATTTATCTAAATGCCAGCGCTTATACTCACCCGCGCCGCCACCAGGTAATAGTGTTAATTCTGTTTTATTTTTTACGCTAGATTTTGTTGCCAATGAGCGAATAATGTCAGGGGTGTAATCTGTGCTCTTAATGGAATTTAATAAGGCTAAATGGCTATTTGCGATATACTGAAACCCTTTGCTAATTTGTATATGTTTTTGATAGCAGTGTTTATGTATTTTTTTATTACTATGTCCAAAGGTCACTTTTACATTACTTAACCCTATTGCTGCGTGCACTTTATCTGAGCCTGAATATAAATTGTAAATGACATCATATTTTCTTTCGTTAAGTGCATTAACTAATTGAAAAAAACTAAATTTTTTATAGTTAATGAGTGTTTTAGATATATCAACTGTCAGCAATACTTTGCTTTGTTCAAACTTTGACCATATTTCTATTTCAGCATTTGGATATTCTTTTTGTAACGCGCATAAAAAAGGTAGCTGGGTTAGAATATTGCCAAAATGTGGCCTACTTGGGATAAATACTGCGATTTTCATTGTTATTTTCCTTTACACCGTACATTAAACCAAACAATAGTGGATAAATTATTTTGCAAACTCTGACATTAAAACAAAAAACTCATAGCCATGGCTGGTTTATTTTAATCAATAGTATCATTGCTATGGCTATTGCTACACGATATTTCACTTTTTTACCTGAAATTCCAACCGATATTTTAGGGCTGAGTTTTCTACTTTCAGGCACATTCAGCCAAATGGTCTTACTTGCTAGTATTGTAGGCTTAGTTGCCTTTCCTGCTCTTTTTATTAAGAATAAAAAACTGCGCTATGGTAGTCAAGCTTTGGTCGCTTCATTGGGTCTCGCAGTTTTATTTATTGATACATTCGTATTTGCACAATACCGGTTTCATATTAATGCAGTAGTACTCGAATTAGTGTTATCAGGCCAAGTAGTGAGTTTTCCATTAACAACTTGGTTGATGGTTATTGGGGTTGTTATTACGCTAGTAGTTAGTCAGTACGTGTTAATCGCTTGGTTAGAGAGTCCTGCTGCTCTGACCCAATATAAATTGGGCCGTAAATTCGCGATTATTACCTTTTTTACATTGCTATCTACTCATGGGATTCATATATGGGCGGCTGCTAATGCATACCGACCTGTGACAACCGTCAAACGCTATCTGCCGGTATTTTATCCTGCAACATCAACAAGCATGATGAAAAAGTATGGTTGGATTGATGCAGAGGCGATTGCTCGCCAAGATTCAATGAAGATGAGTCATAAAAGTGATTTAAGTTATCCACTTAATCCATTACAGAAAGAAGTCGTTGATAAACCAATTAATATCATGTTTTTAGTTATCGACTCTTGGCGTGCAGATACATTTAATGCAGAAAATACACCGAATATGTGGGAGTACGCTCAATCTGGCGTAATCTTTAATAATCATATCGCCACTGGTAATGCGACTCGAACGGGTATTTTTGGTCTGTTTTATGGTATCCCTGGTACTTATTGGCATGCTTTTTTGGCTAATCAAAAGTCACCTCTCTTAATTGATCGTTTACAAGAATTAGATTACGAGATGGGGATATTTGCAGCTGCTCAATTAGAGAAGCCTGAATTTAATCAAACTGTATTTAAAAACATTCCTAATTTACGTATTAAATCGGAGGGGAATTGGCCATCAGAGCTAGATAAAGACTTAACGAAAGATTGGTTGGAGTGGTACAGCAAGCGTGATACGTCTAAGCCCGCTTTTTCATTTTTATTTTATGATGCTCCTCATGGTTATGACTTTCCTAAAGATTACCCCCACCGCTATGAACCAATGCTAGATGAAATTAATTATTTAAAGTTAAATAACGATAGTGACCCCACTCTATTTTTAAATCGCTATAAGACCAGTGTTAGCTTTGTAGATAGTGTAGCTAAACAGGTGCTAGATAAATTAAAAGAAACAGGGGATTTAGCTAATACGTTAGTAATTATCACAGGTGACCACGGGCAAGAAATAAATGATAACCGCCAGAATTTCTGGGGACACAATAGTAATTTCACCAAGCCTCAGGTGAATGTACCATTTGCTATTTTTGGGCCAAAAATCAATGGTCAAATGCTAGATTGGGCTGAGAATGATTTAACTAGCCACCAAGATGTAGTACCAACTTTAATGAAAAATTACTTAGGTGTAACTAATGATATTAAAGATTATTCGGTTGGTGAAGACTTACTTAGCAAGTCTGTAGAGCGTAATTGGATTATATCTTCCAGCTATAGTGGTTATGCGATCATAGAAAAAGAGTC
The DNA here is from genome assembly GCF_002835995.1 of Psychromonas sp. Urea-02u-13. Lineage (GTDB taxonomy): Bacteria > Pseudomonadota > Gammaproteobacteria > Enterobacterales > Psychromonadaceae > Psychromonas. The sequence continues at coordinate 34,299 of NZ_PJBZ01000078.1, forward strand.
CATTTTAGAGATAGGTGCAACAGGTCAATACCAATTGTTAGATAAAACCAATCGACCAATCAAAGATGCTCAATTGAATTATCAGCATCTACAAGAAGCATTAGATCAGATTAGTCGATTTAGTAAGTAGAGAATAGAAAAATGAGGTATTCAGGTCTAATTGAACTGGATACTTTAATTTTGGATAAGACTATAGAGGTGAGCATGAATACAGAACTTATACCTGTGAATTTAAAACGGGAGCGTTAATCAGTGGTAAGATTATACTATTCAGAAGTGGTATCAGTATTGGGTATCACAACAAATATTATCTACAGCTGGACAAAAATCTGAATAACATGCGAAGTCAACTGCTCCGTAGAATAGGCTAGGGTATCACTGTGGCTACTTAGTTATTATGCACTTCAATTAAGCAAAAAAATTAACATTTGTAAATTTCTTTTAAATTATTATATTTTTGTTCAAATCTGGAAAGCATTATTTCTTTGTTTCTATTCACATTTACCACCTCACTTTTAATGTTTTTTGCTAAGTTTTGAAAAGAATTATAACGTCCAATATTAATGCCTTCGGCATCCGTTAATTCAAAAAAATTAGGAGATGATTCCTTTACATGTACAACACCTCTGCCCATGCTCAGGTAACTTCTAGCAGTAGACATGCTACCACGACCTTGAATAATTAGATGGGAACACGACATAATCAGTGCATTATAAGTAATGGCATTTGTAGCGGTAGGGTACGATACATCGATATTACAGCCTTGAACATGACGTAAATAACTCAAATATAGGTCTAACATAACACGAAAATATCTCTTCTTCTTATAAGTAAAGATAAGGCACTTAAAATTTGGAAATACTTTTTCTTTCTTTAAACATTTGATGATCGAAACCACTTCTGTTAAGGAAAAAACTCCTCTTTTAGCTCCAATGAAAATACTTTTTTCTGGCGCTGTATATTTTGTAGGATCCCTATATAAGGTTTCAAAAGTATCCCATAAACTCGATGGTAGAGATTTAAATGCATCTCGACCATCAATAAATTTTAAATCATCTCTTTTAAGAATTAATTCGACTTTTTCTTTGAAATAAGCTTCAGGTGCAATAAAATTCTTTACTTTACTTAATACATCAATAACATTTTCATCTACATTATTAGATTTTGTGGGACGAAGTGTACCGAACTCAGTAGTAGTACTTAGCCATCTAGCAACTTCATCATCTGTTAAATGAATATAAGTTTTATCGATAAAAGAATCAGTATAATCAAATAATTTTTTTATAAAAAATCCATTTGATTTATTGATAGATATAAACGTAAGTGTTTTACATTTACTTACTCCCTCCACATCACATTCATTATACAAGTAGGTATCAACACTATATTTTTTAAGTGGGTGCTCAATAATATTTTTTAACGAAATAAAGACGATATCGTTTGGATTAAAGTCGCATTTATTAATTAACATATCTACATATAATTCAGTAAAGCTATTACTTGGATCACCAACAACTATATTTTTATTCGTAAACATTACTCACCGTAACCTAGTTTTAAATGTGTATAATTTAAATTATATCCTTTTTTATTCTTGCTTATACCTTTATTTACGAGTTACACACCTATCAATATTACATAAATACCATTCTTAAAGATAAAGTATCTAGATTATTAGGCGACAATTAACTTGACCGGTTCGCGACAACTACCTTGGCTGGTTTTGGTAAACTTCAGGCATCTTTT
>NZ_PJBZ01000079.1 GCF_002835995.1 Psychromonas sp. Urea-02u-13
TATATATCTTACTTAATTTATGGAGTATACGTTTCTCAACATTGATGAAAAGATATGAGAACTACTATCTCATTGGTTTATTACAAACGGGTTTGGGTTTGATTGTTGGCGCGACGGGGCCATTATCACTGGCTATTTTAACGAAACGCTTAACATCAAAAGATGAAATTATAGCGACGAGTGCTCTGTTTATGACCATTAGCCACTTAGCAAAAATACCTGTGTTTATGTTAATTGGCATTTCATTTTTTGAGCATGTTCAGCTATTAACCTTTATGATAATTGGGTCTGTCGTAGGCTATTTCATTGGGACAAAATTGAGGATCATGGCAAATAATGACGTGCTCATTTTAGTAATTAAGGTTTTATTAAGTTTAATGGCACTTCGAATGCTGTTTGTTGCCATCACGATTGGAGCTCTCTGATATGCACTACAGAGTCGCGAATAGAAAGTGCCCGTCATTTTTATCACAGTATGGGAGTAAGGCATCAGACAACAACCCAATGGCTACCGCCTGGTAGTGATAAAAAGTAAATGATTTACGCTAAGTTTTGGAAGACAATGTCTTTTTGTGAAAAAGAAAGTCTGTTTTTAATGGTTTTATTTCTAAGCTGTTGTCTTTATGGCAAGTAAAGTAAGAGGCCTATAACGAGTACGCTGGACTTCAAGTGTTGATTAAATCAATAAACTAAGTAATCTGCCTTTTTAATTAAGATTAATGTCGTTAAGGATGCTCTGATATGCCTCATATAGAAATTAAGTATTCCGATAATTTGGATATAGATGCCTGTAAAATATTCGATGAATTAGAAAAAGTGATTAATAACATGGATATGAGTGCGGGCGAATGCAAGTCGCGTGCTTATCCTTGTGCTGTATACAAATACTCTCATCTCTTGCTGACCATCTCGTTATTAACTAAGCCTCATCGAGATAATGAATTCACACAAAAATTAAGTCTGGCAATAGAACAAACAATTAAAAAATACCTTAAACAAAGCCTCTATTTTTCGATGAATATTGAATACAGCATCGCGCATTACACCACTAACATTCATCATGTTGAGGGTGACAGGTTGGAAAGTATGCATGAAACCACCAGCCCAAAACCAGTAAACTAAAAACCTGTAAACTAAAAAACAGTAAATTTAAAAAGAAGCGCCTAAGCGTGCGTTGCCTGAAGAAAGATTATTACCACTATATGGATCTCCAATGAAAGTATTTTACGAAAAGAAAGAATCAGACAAAACCATTGTGTATGTAGAAAAACCTTATTCTTTATACTTTATTTTTATTATCGCTATTGTGACCAGTTTTTTTGAAAAACAACTGACAGCATTAATAGGCTTAAATTCTACTTATCTGTTTACTGTGGTGATGTTTTTATTAATCTTTTGTCGATTATTCTTCATGTCGACGATGCGCCGTGAAATTGCACTTGCAAGGCAAGCAGGAAAAATTAAAGTAAGTGGTTCTCGTTTTAGTTTATTCAAACCATTAACCACTGAAATCGCTAAGTAATACGATTTAAGCCACGAAACCTTATTAAAAATAAGTCATAAAGTCAGTCATATAGAGTAGAAATATAATGGATGCAAAGATACAACTGAGTAAAGAGCAACTAAGAGAAACAAAACCCGCACGTGATGAATATTTAAGTAAACCTAAAACGCCGTTAGTCGTGGTATTAGACAATGTAACGAATAGCTACAATGTGGGATCTTTCATTCGTTTGGCAGATGCCTTTGCTATCGAAAAAATTGTTGTTTGTGGCGCACTGACTATTTCAGATAAGAAGTTGAAAAAAGCGTCTCGCAATGAGGCTAAGTGGGTTTCTATTGAATATAGCGACAGCACGACGGACAGCTTACAAACACTAATAGATAACGGTTATACGGTGTATAGCGTTGAATTATGTCAGGGTTCTGTTGATTACAGTAGCGTTCGTTACCCATCACCGAGTGTCTTAGTATTAGGTAATGAACGTAAGGGTGTGAGTGAAGCTGCATTAAAGCTAAGTCATCACCTGATACATATACCTATGTATGGCATGGGTAATTCTCTTAATGTTTCAACGGCGGGTGCGATTGTTTTAGCTGAATGTGCGAATCAAATTAGAAAAAACGGGTAACAGCATTGTTATCACTATTCTGAGCGAGAGACTCTTTTTAAAAAGGTGTCTCGCTAAAATAGATTCGTTTAAGATGCCGGAGCTAATTTATAATTGGCTAAAAGCTTTGCCACATTGGCTTTGCTTGTTTTAGCCAATTTTTGTATTAAAGAGAAAGGAACATAGTCAATATCAGCTTGCTGCTGAATATCATCAAGCATGGCTAACCAAAGCTTTGCTGTCATTTCTGAGTCGTATAATGCCCTATGAAAACTACCCTTTGAAACAATGCCTTTATAGTTAATTAAAGTGCCTAATTTATGATTAGGGGCAGCTTGATACAGTCGGCGAGATAGCAATAACGAACAGGCGAACTGCCCCTCATAACCGAGTGAAATACGCGCTAATTCACTGTCTAAAAAACGTTTATCAAATGATGCATTATGTGCGACTAAGTTTTGCCCTTGAATAAAGTCAGCAAAACGTTGCATAACTTCACTGCATGGTGGCGCTTCACTGAGCATTTCATTACTGATACCAGTATAGTCTTCAATAAAATAACTCACCGGACGACCGGGATTCATCAACGCTTGAAAGCGATCGGTGACAATACCATTTTCAATTTTTACCGCCCCTATTTCAATCGCTCTATCGCCATTATCAGGTGACAAACCAGTGGTTTCAAAATCGAGAATGACAAGTGAGTTAGCGTTCATAGAGGACCATTATTAGATAAGTGTTAGGTGGATTTTGATGACAATATACGTGAATGATAGTTGGCGCAAGTTTACCTGATATTAACCTTTCTCACTAACACGGTAAGCATCTTAGAAATATATCTCGTTCCCACGCTCTGCGCTGTCTCTTATACACAAATAATGCCCTTGACTTTTTTATTGGTTATGATCAAATCCTTCTATTTAGCGATAGGGGAAATAATGCTTGTTGATAATACTGAGGCTTGGGCATCGAATATTTTTGGTTCGGCCAATTTAGGAGACCCTCGCAGGACAACGCGCTTAGTGAAATTAACATCTGATTTAGCATCATCTATAGGAGATTCTGTGGTTAAAGCATGCCAAGACCCCGCGAGCTCTGAAGGGGCATACAGCTTTATTCGAAATGACAGTATTTGTGTGAAAGAAATTTCACAAGCCGGTTTTTCCCATACGGATAAAAAGGTGAAAAATACTCGATTAGTATTAGCAGTACAAGATACAACTAGCTTGACATATAAGCATTCGGTATGTCGTGGCTTAAGTGAAGTCTCCTCTGCAAACTTAAATAAAACAAGCAAAGCTAGATCATTATTTGTACATTCAACTGTGATGATCGACGCGGATAGTGAGCTGACACTTGGCCTTGCAAATCAACATTACTGGACTCGCGAAGAAAAAGTTAAGGGAACAAAAAACGAACAAAGAGAGCGTCCAAAAACAGAAAAAGAGAGCTATAAGTGGGAACGAAATATTTCTGAAATAACAAATAGGCTGGGTGATTCAAATAATGTAATTGATGTTTGCGACAGAGAAGCTGACATGTTTGAGTACTTAGAGTATCAGATAAGTAACAACAATCGGATGATAGTTAGAGCAAAAGAGAATCGCCGCTTAGCGAAAACAAATAATAAATTATTTGATGAGTTAGATAATGCCAGTATTTGTGGCTATAAAAAAATCTATATTCCACAGCGAGGAAAACGTAAAGCTAGGCATGCAAAACTAGCACTTTCTTATACTCAAGTTGAATTAAAAAAACCAAGTAAGAGCAAAGGAAGTGATTCATTAAAATTAAATATAGTTCAATGCCAAGAGGTCAGTGATATAGGGGAAGAGGAGAAGCTTTGTTGGAAGCTCTACACAACTGAGGATATATCGAGTGTTGAAGACGCTGAAAAAATAGTGAGATATTATGAATTACGTTGGTGAGTAGAGGAGTTTCATAAAGTTTGGAAATCAGATGGCACTGAGGTGGAGTCTTTGCGCTTACAGTGTAGAGATAATATAGAGAGGTTGGCAGTTATCATGGCATTTATCGCTATTCGATTATATCAAATGCGCGAGATTGCACAAAATAACAAGAGAGCGAAAGATATCCCATGTACAGAGTATATCAGTGGCTTAAGTTGGAAAATACTGTGGAAGGCAACTGAGAAAAAAACAGCACCACCAATAACTCCACCCTCAATCTACTGGGTATATTATGCGATTGCTAAGCTAGGCCGCTGGCAGGACAGCAAAGGAAGCGGTCGCGTAGGTATGAAAGCTTTTTGGCGAGGATGGATAGAACTAATGAAATTAGTAGAAGCCTATGAAATGTTCAAAAACTTCGATCTGGATTAGCTTACACTTGTGTATAAGAGACAGCGCTTTGCGTGGTAATGCATAACGACCACAACTTACAAATCTCAATCAGTCCCACTTCCAAAAGCAGGTTAATTGCTCATCAGAAGAAGGCCTTCAGTCATGCATAGCTTGTAGCATCAGCAATAGATGTAAGCCAAAAGGCGAACTTGCAGGGAGTTTAAGTGGCGTGTTGTTTGGGAAGTGGAACTTCAGTCCTGCATAGTTTGTGGTATTAGCAACACGGTTATGAAACAGAGATAAATTAATGGAGGGTATAATAAATCAGGTTTAACCTACGCGAATTAAAGTGCGAAAGGTTAAACCTGAAAAGGATTTAAAAGCTTGTACTGTGCTTTAACTGTCACGTAGTTTAAAGGTGGATAATATCTCTTTGAGCAGTGCTGACTGTGATGATACTTGTTCAGAGGCCACTGCACTGGCTTGTGCGGTGTCGCTATTTTTTTGGATAACACCATCGATTTCGACCACACCTTGATTGATCGTTTCAGCGCCGATGGCTTGTTCTTTACTGGCGTTGGCAATTTCTTCAACCAGCTCTGTTGTTTTTCTTACTGTATCAATAATGCTTTTCAAGCTGGTGGCTGTTTCGCTGGCAATAAGGCTACCATTTTTAGTTTTTGCTACCGAGCCATCGATTAATTTAGAGGTCTCCTCTGCCGCTTTTGTACTTCTGGCTGCTAAGCTACGCACTTCATCGGCGACCACTGCAAATCCTCGGCCTTGCTCACCTGCGCGTGCTGCCTCAATGGCCGCATTTAAAGCCAGTAAGTTTGTTTGTGCTGCGATATCATCAATAGTGCTGATAAAGCCTGCGATGCTCTGACTGGCTTCTGAAATTTCCACCATCGCTTCTATCATTTCATTCATTTTATTACTGCCTTCGAGTGCTTCGGCCTGTGCTTGGCTTGAGAATTGTCGTGCTTGGTCGGCATTCTCGGCATTCGTTGAAATCTGTGTTGTCAGTTCTGTCAGTGATGTTGAAATGTTTTCTATACTGCCTGCTTGCATTGAAGCGCCTTCAGACAACATTGAACTACTAACTGCAACGCTACTACTGCCTTGTGAGATTTCTGAGCTGGCTAGTTGAGTGCGTCCTAATACGTCATTTAAATTGTCGCTCATTTCTTGTAGCGCAATACCTAAGGTATCTTTGTCAGAGGCTAAGATAACGTTTTGATTAAGATCGCCGGCTGCTATGTTTTGTGCCAAGGCTGCTTTTTCTTGCAGCGTTGTCATCATTTTTTTCATTTCAGCGAAAATGCCTTTATCTACACCATTGCTTTTTAGCGACATACTTAAGTCGCCAGCTGCCACGGTTTTCGCTATTTTAGCAATGTAATTCGGCTCACCACCGAGTAAATTCATTACATGACGTGTTAACCATAAGGCGATAACAATACCCGCAATAAGCGCAATCAATGTCCCGAATATAGCGACACTTAGTACCATTTTTTCAGTGCTTTTTAACGAGTCCATACGTGCATTGAGTAGGCCTCTTTCTCTTTCTTGAAAAGTGCTAATTTGTCCTCTAAATTTGTCGAAATAGACTTTCCCTTTTGCTTGGCCGATGAGATCTGCCATGTCATCCATCGTTTTGCTATCACCAATTTTACTGCGTAACGCAATTTGCTGTTTAACCACTAAATTTATCCAGTTATCGATAGTGTCTTTACTTTCGCTTAATAAAGTAACTTGGGCTGGGTTATCTGAGACGGTTTGCGACAATTCATTGAGCAGTAGATAAAAATTATTTTTGCCATCATTATAAGGCTGGAGAAATTGATCTTGTCCGGCGAGTAGATAACCGCGCATGCCGGTTTCCATATCAACGGCAGAAGCCACTATTGCTTGTGCTTTACCAATAACTTTATAAGTATGTTCAACTCTTTCTGTTAGTCTTCTGAGCTCTTCAATATTGTAGGTTGTTTGCATTTCTTTTTGACGTATTACCATCAGCTTTTCTTCACGCTCAACAAAGGTGTTTAATTGTGCTCTGAATTTATCAAAGTACTGTTTACCTTTTGCTTGTTTGATAATGTCAGCCATATCGTTCATGGTTTTCGAATCGCCAATTTTTGTTCTTAATGCGATAGCGGGTTCAGTGACTTTAGTTTGCCATTCGCCGATAGTGTTTGATATTTCTTTTAATAAAGAGACTTGTGCTGGGTTATCTGAAACCGTTGCTGAAAGCTCGTCGACTAAACGATTAAAAGAATTTTTACCGTTATCATAGGGGGCGAGAAATGACTTTTTACCTGCTAATAGATAACCCCTCATGCCGGTTTCCATATCAACGGCCGATGCTTCAATTTTGGAGGCGGTTTCTAATACATCATGAGTATGGTTAACCCATGAAAATTCCTTTACGAGTGATTCAACACTTAAAAAAACAACGATGGTGACCATTATCATTAAGGATAATATTAAGCCGTAGCCAGAGAGTAATTTTGATTTAAAGCTCAGATTTGACAACATGTTCTTTCCTTCTCATTGCTCTTGTATGGTCTAGTTCGAAGACCCTATTTTTAGATGACTTAAATATGGTAAAGATTTTTAGTAAATGCCAATTTAATTGAACATATTTACAGCAAACCTGACATTGAAGAGTTTCAAAGGAGGGGGAAGAAGAAATAACGATTGTCTTTTTTAAATGGAACTTGTTATTCATTTATTTGAAAGTATAAGCTTTCAATACAGATCGTTGCATTTTGTGAATCGGTTGAGTCGACAATAGTGTGCGTGTTTACCCTCGGTAATCACGCGACAGAGGTGGCTCGCATTAAAGTGTTTCATCAAGCCATTGTTTAGGCGATATTCCCATTTTTTTTCTAAATACGCGCGCCAGTGCAGAGCCATTTTCATAACCCACTGCATTAGCCACCAGTGCGACAGGTTTATGCTGTAATAACAATCCTTTTGCCACCAGAATGCGCCAATCAATCACATAATCCCCAGGGCTTTGACCCACTGTGCGCTTAAACAAGTCAGAAAACTTTGAACGTGACATCAAGGCAAGCTCGGCCATCTCTTGTAATCCCCATTGACGCTCTGGCGCATCATGTATTGCGAGCAAAACGGTAGACAACTGTGGGTGAGCCAATCCTGCAAGCAAGCCATGCTCAATGAGTTTGTTATCGAGCACATGGCGCAATACATAAATAATAAAGATATCCGTTAACGAATTAATCATAGGCAATCGGCCACAATCCTCATTAAACGCTTCTTCAAACAACCACTGTGCGGTTTTCATCAAGGCGGGACTTTCGCTGAGTTTAAAACACAGCAATGCAGGTAAGGCTTCAGCAATTGGATTTGAGGTGTTTTCATTATAAATGATATTGGCACAGACCAATGTCGGTGGATTTTCTTCACTGGCAATAATGCGATGCGCGTGTTGCGTAGGGAAAAACATCACCGTGGGCTCATCGATTAAATGTGCAACACCTTGCTCATCAATGATGGTTATCTCGCCACGTTGCAATAGGTGTAAGTGGCCTTTGTTGGGTTCTCGATTAAAGTTGGAAATACCGCAGAGATTACCGGTGAAAAATACTTCTGTATTGATAGAGAAGCGCTGAAGAATGACTGATAACGGATCCATTATTACCTCATTTAGAACAGATTTGGACGATTGGGTTCAATGTTAGGACTATGTCATCCCTTTTGCTTTGTTGAAAGCGCTAAATTTACTTCCAAGGAAAACAACCTAATAAATGCATCACCTTTAAAACCTTAAATCTAAATACATGGAGTAATAATATGAAGCTTTCAACATTTGTAAAATCAACGTTTGTATCAACGGCGCTACTGGCGAGCAGCTTAACTTTTGCCGCTAATATTGAAGTCAACGCAAACAGTAATGACATCGCAATCAGCGGTTACGATACGGTTTCTTACTTTACTAAAGGCGCGCCAACAAAAGGCTCTAACGAATTTACAGCTGCTTATAACGGTGCAATCTATCAGTTTGCTAGTGCTGACAATCGTGACTTATTTAAAGCTGCACCTAGCAAGTATGCACCGCAATACGGTGGTTTCTGTGCAATGGGTGTCGCGCTAAATAAAAAATTAGAAACAGACCCAACGGCTTGGCATATCCGTGGTGATAAGTTGTACCTGAACTACAACAAAGCGGTACAGAAAAAATGGAATACAGACATTCCTGGTTACATCGATACTGCGCAGGTGAACTGGATTGATATTAAAGGTTTAACTGAAGCACAAATCGAAAAAGTGTACGAATAATGTCAAATCATGCGATGACGATTAAGCCACTATCAGCGACAGACTCACTTGAGGCATTACTCGCACAACATGAATACTCATTGTTATTTTTTAGTGCTTCATGGTGTGGGCCTTGTCAGTCGATGACGCCGATAGTAGCCGAAGTCGCTAGCATGATGAGCAAGCGTATCAATGTGATTAAGCTGGATGTAGATACTTCTGCAAAATATGCAGAAGAATACGCTATACGCAGTGTACCCACGCTGTTTGTAGTCAAAAACGATGAAATTATTGCCCAATGTGTTGGCGGATTAGCAAAATCGAAGCTGACACAGTGGTTAACACAACTTACTGAGAGCCACTGATGGGTGGCGCTCAATTTAACAAACTAGGAAATATGATGAATAAAAAATTATTAGCAAGTGCTGCATTAGCTGCGTTTTTATCGACGAGTGTTGTTACTCAAGCGCAAGCTGCCAGTAAAGAGAAATGTTACGGCGTTGCACAAGCGGGTCAAAACGATTGCGCTAACTTAGCGGGTACCCATTCGTGCGCGGGCCAATCAAGTATTGATAATGATAAAGGCGAATGGAAATTAGTTAAAAAAGGCACCTGTTCGACCTTAGGTGGATTGTCGAAATCAGAAGCTAAAAAGTTACATTTAGCCTCTCAATAAATTTTCTGGAGAATGAATATGTTGGTTAAGAAACATGAAATATTAGTGGGTGTTGGGTTACGCCATGCACACTTTGCCGACATATTAACTTCGCCAAAAGAGGTTGATTTTGTCGAAGTGCATTCTGAGAATTTTTTTGGACAGGGTGGTGGTGCTCTATCTGTGCTTAATCAAGTAAGGGAAATCTACCCTGTCAGCTTACATTCGACCGCGATGGGGCTGGGATCAATAGCTGATATTCCTGCCACTTATTTACAGCATCTAAAACGATTAACCACCAATATTGATCCCTTTTTAATGTCTGAACATGCTTCTTTTACTTGGGGGCATCATCAAGGGCAGTTAATCAACAGTGGTGACTTATTACCGATTAAACATACCCATCAAAATTTGAAACGTATGTGTGAACAGGTGGACAAAGTGCAGTCCTTTTTAGGTCGACGTCTTATTATTGAAAATGTCTCTGCTTATATACAGTTTGATGAGAGTGACCTGTCAGAAGCTGAATTTTTAACCCAACTGTGTCAGCAAACAGGGGCAAAAATCCTCTTGGATATTAATAATATTGCCGTTAATAGCATTAACTTTGAAGGTGGCGACATTCAACAATCTGTCGCTGATTATATCAATGTCTTGCCAAAGGACAGTGTTGCACAAATTCACTTAGCGGGGTGTAGTCCTGTATCAGCGGGGCAACTCACGATAGACGATCATGCTTGTCCTGTTTCCGATGATGTATGGCTAGCTTATCAGCAAGCAATAACACGTTTTGGTGCTGTGCCTACATTGGTGGAATGGGATAACAATTTGCCTGAGTGGTCTGTGTTGATTAAAGAAGCGCAAAAAGCGCGAGATATCGCGAATATGATTTTAGGGCCGCACTATGAATAACGTTGCTATTAAACGCGATAATGAACAGCAACGTCTTTTAGAGGCGATTTGGCACGATGACGCATCGGTTATCGCACTAAATGGTTTTGAGGAGCAGGGCATCAACATTTATCGCCGTAACTTATTCGCCAATGCACAGCGTGCATTAAGCATCAGTTTCCCTACTGTTTTTGAATTGCTTGATAGTGATGTCAGTGAACATTTAACGAAACAATTTTTGCGCTTTTCACCGCCCCATCAAGGTGATTGGGCGCAGTGGGGGCATGATTTCTCTGCATTTATCAATACGACTGAGATTGGCCAAGATTATGCCTATCTGGCTGATTGTGCGACCTTGGATTGGCATGTGCACAGGGCATTACAGGGTAAAGACCAAGTGTTGGACCAAACCACATTACAGCTCCTTGCCGAGGGTGAGCCTGAGCACCTTGTTATTATCTTTAACGCTAATGTGCAATTGCTTAAAACAGATTACCCGTTAGTGGATATTTTTGATGCGCATCACCATCAAGACAAAACGCAGCGAGAAGATGCATTAAACAATGCCAAGCAAGCTTTATCATCCGTATTGGTGGCCCATGATGTGCTGATTTACCGCCCTGAATTTCAGCCTTGTATAAGCCGATTAATCAGCAGTGAAGGGCTATTTATGCAAGCGTTAATGGCAAAAAAATCATTAGCAGAGTCGTTGGATCTGGTTAGTGATGATGTTCACTTTTCATTTGAAAAATGGCTGCTCAATGCCATCAAACATAATTTAATTCATTATTTAAAAGAGATTTAACCATGACCACTTTAAACACCCTATTTTTATCGACGGGCCAAACATATCAACGCATCGCAACAAAAATAAGCCTATTAGAGCCGGTGGCTTTATTAGTCGCTCGTTTCTATGTGGGCTGGGCATTTTTCTCTTCGGGTCTTACTAAGTTAAATAACTGGGACAGTACGCTATTTCTATTTGAAGAAGAATATAACGTGCCATTTTTACCCTTTGAACTTGCTGCTTACATGGGCACGGTTGCAGAGATACTGTTACCTTTGTTATTGATGACAGGCCTAGCAAGTCGTTTTTCTGCATTAGGGTTGTTTTTTGTCAATATCGTGGCGGTTATCAGCTTGGAAGAGATTGCTGCGGCCGCTTATGCGCAACATGTTTTATGGGCAACATTATTGTTACAAATAGTTATTTTTAGCGGTGGTCGTTTTGCCTTTGATTCTCTACTTAAACGTCATATCAATAAGTTTTAAATGAGAATATAGAAGTTACTTTAACTGTTTGTTAGTGAGGTCTTTGTTTATGGTTAAGTAGTAGAAATTAAATATAATAAATTCAACGTTAAGTTTGAGAAACCGTCTCTATTGAGACGGATCAAGAGGTGAAAGATCAGCCATTGTGCGATAACGAAATATTTGAGGAATTTTTATTATCGACGCTAATATTTTTGAATCAAGTATTGCCTTATTTTTAGAATATTGAACCGTGATGTGATAAGGATATTTATGATGTATATATTCCTACTTTAGATTCAATGTACTTTACTTCTAGTTTAGTTGGCTCTTTTGGCTTAATATTTGCATTTCATCTACATTATCGTTGTTTTAATTATTTTTAAGGAATTTAGTATGAATAGATTACTCGCATTGTCAGTATTGGCCTGTAGCGTATTAACAGGCTGTGGCAGTAGCGGTGGTAGTTCTCCGGCGTCAGTTAAAAAATATACGTTTGAGTTCGTTAAGTTGGATGAGGGTGAAGTATCAACCTGTACAATATTTGACGGATTAGAACAAAATATTGACACTAAGTATGTTGCTTATAAGACAGGGCCACAAAACATCGATATTCATGATGAAAATGGCATTTACAGTAAAAGTTTAACGAACAAAAATGGCGTAATAACGTTTAGTGAAAATGATGTGCCTGATGGTGGTTATGTTTCTGTTATCGAATATGTTCCGGGGTCAAAAAATTACCAAGTTTTATCTATACAAAAAGCATTGCTCGGAGACTATTTAATCCGATTAAATACTGGCTCTGGAAGCGATTGTTATACTACGAATAAAGGAATCTCTAAAAAATCAGGTACAGCCTCTATTACGGATGAGGGTTTAGCATCAAATTACTTCCAGTATATAACAACGCAAGAAACGACCTCTCTGTTAGTTGGCACACGTAACTATAAGACTAGTGCTTATACAGATGAAAAAGTATTAGCCAAAGGGTATAACGGTGATGGTAATGATTTAATTGCTTATGGTTTTAGTACATTAAATGGCACAGCTACAGAATTAAGCGAGGTTCCGGACAGCTTAGATTGGTATACTGACTTTGACCTTAATGGCCTTGAAAGTTTAGCGGTGAGCCTTAAAAAAGGTAATTATACATACGCTTGGTTTGACGCTGAATTTGACCCAACTTTAGATACTAGAAAGTCATTTCCATTTAGTTATGATGAGTCTGAGTGGTTATATACTGCTACGGGGTCAATAAATGATTGGAAATTTCATCATAATGCAAGGTTTACTGATACGTTAGATGTCAGTTTAATGGCGAATATGGATGACTCTGGAAATCCGGAGATTAGCTATAATGGGACTAGCTATATATTTGATGCACCTGGAATTAGTTCAAGCAATGATTTAATACAGCGTAGCTACTACTATACAGAAACGACAGGGCCTAATGCGGCGCTAACGCACATTATATATAGCGTGCCAAGTAGTGATGGCAAAGTCATTATCCCTGATTTAAAGCTAGATTCACCTTTATCACCTGAAGACTTCAGCGATATAGCGGTGTCTATTGTTGCAACAGAATCTATGGATGAAGATTTTGTGGAAAGTTTTATGCGCCGTTTTCAACCAGTTGATCCGAATTCAGGAAGCTTCTCATCAAATGAAGATAGTATTTCATTGTTATTGTCGCCTGCTGACCAGCTTAAGCAACGTCAAAATACTGAAATGAACGATTATACTCTCGTCGAGCGCTAATTTTAATGCGCTAAAATATTAACGTATTTGACTAATAAAACCTCAGCTTACTGGGGTTTTATTGTTTTGGCCTTAATATATTTGTATTCAAAGGGTGGGGGCTTCAGCTTAAAAGTTGTTATCTTGGATAAGATTCAAATTTTATGAAATTTAGTTTTTGTAACGGGCTTGTAGTTTACTTATGAATGATTTGTGAACATTAGGTTACAGTGTATGTTTTTTATTTTATTTCTTTGACACAGTTAATGCTTTTGATGATATCTATGTACCAAAAACATCTATCTAGAGCAATTTAAGATAAAGTGTACAAAGTTACTTGCTACCTAAAGTAGCTTGTAAATAATTCATCATAGGGAGTTGATGCTCATTTTTACCTTTTCAGGAGCCGCATATGCAAAACATTCATAAAATAAGTAATCTACCGAATCAAAAAACGATTAATTCTATTGCACTTTTAGGTGAAAAATTTACCTCACAGAAACTTGAGTTTCCTCATTTACTGGTTCAGCTAGAAGCGTTAATTAAAGAGTCTAAATTTATGCTTGAGCATGATAATTCTCTTTGGATGGCAAAGCGTGGTCGTGATTTCTTTAATAATCCCAAATTATTTGCACAAGCTCCACTGACTTATGTTTGCGCCTTTTTGAGTGAGCTGTTTAAAAAACGTGAGCAAGATGAAACATTAGCGGAAATTCCTGAGACTGTTTTACATCAAGCATTAATTCGTTTGCAAGATTTTAAGTTACATTAACGGATAAAAAGGGCCGTCGATATAACAGGGGCCCTTTTAAATTATCCAGTGCTTAGAGGCACAAATAAAACTGATTAATAAATAATAAAAAGGGTCCCGATATAACATGGACCCTTTTTTGATCCCGCTTTAACTATCAACCTTTCAAATAGCATCATCTATTACCTGCAAAGATCACCTATAATGATCGCCTATAAACATCACCTATACTCATCTCCTATAATTATTACTCTGAATCGTTCCTGTGCCATAAGTCATGCTTAAAAATTAAGATTAAAACATAATCTATAGCAACTATTTATTCTCAAATAAACGTTCAACTCGCTATATTTACCTATAAATAGAGTAAATCTGTGATGTGGGATTGTTTCCATGAGGAAAGTAATGTTTTGAGTAGAGTCATAATCGGTAATTTTGTAATATGGTTTTTTAACTTAATATAAGGGTGACGATGCACAATCGAGCGAATCAGATGCTTATCTTGCACATCTTAAAAATCAGTGGCAGTTTCACTAAAGCGGCTGAACGATTAGAGGTCTCGACTTCTCATGTTAGTAAGCAGCTGACACAGTTAGAATCAGAGCTGAATGTGCAACTGGTGCAGCGTACAACACGCAGTTTAACGTTAACCGATGCCGGTATTGAGTTTTCAGAATATTGTGCGCAGTTATATTCTGCTATGCAAAATGCAGAAGCCGCTATGATGGATGCCACCACACAGATGTCGGGCACAATACGCCTGGCATTATCGCGCTCTTTTGGCACTTTGCATGTCTTGCCGGTATTAGATAAATTACAAGAAAACTATCCAGAGATTAACTTTGAAATCACCCTAACGGATCGTAAAATTGATATGTTAGAAGAAGATATTCACCTTTGGATAACCACCTATGAAAATATAAATGAAGGTTATATCGCACAGCGTGTGGCGGATGGGCACTTTGTATTAGCGGCTTCTCCTAAATATATTGAAAAGCATGGTGCTCCTGTACACCCGCAAGATTTGTCAAATCATAATTGTGTGACTTACCACAGCAGTTTTCGTGATTATAGTGATTGGCCATTTTTGAAAAATAATGAGCAACTAAATATCAGTGTATCAGGGAACTATCGTGTGGATCTTTCTGAAGCGGTGAGAGACGCAGTGATTGCCTCTCATGGCGTTGGTTATATTGCCACTTACCTCTTATCAGACGAATTAAAAACAGGTCAGCTAGTGCAATTATTGCCAGATTGGAAAACCAATTTAGAAATGCCTGTTTACGCTGTGTACCCGCGTAAAAAGCATCTTCCGGAACGACTTAACGCAATAATTTCTTTCTTAAAAGAGAATATTGGCTACCCCGCTTATTGGGATGTGGCACTAACACCTTTTGTTAAACACGCGTAACCCTTTCAAATGATGACATCTTTAACTATATATCAGTAAATAACAGCCACGATTTGTGCATTATTTACTGATATGACTGTCTCTTCTTTGTCTGTTTTACTCTTCTATATTTTCCATATGGCAATAATGTTTTTACAAAACCCTATATATCGTCTGGTTTTCCGGGCGTAATATTAGTCACATCATTTTCTTCTATCTAAAAATATTCCGGAGTCATTTATGTCTGATTTAAAAACAGCAGCACTACGCGCACTTAAGTTAATGGACTTAACTACATTAAACGATGATGACACAGATCAAAAAGTCATTGAGTTGTGTCATAACGCAAAAACAGCGTTAGGTAATACGGCTGCCGTTTGTATTTACCCACGTTTTGTTCCGATTGCTAAAAAGACATTAGCCGCGCAAGGCACGCCTGAAGTACGTATCGCAACAGTGACTAACTTTCCACACGGTAACGATGATATCGATATTGCTGTTGCTGAAACAAATGCTGCAATTGCTTACGGCGCCGATGAAGTTGACGTGGTTTTTCCTTACCGCGCATTAATCGCGGGTAATGAAACAGTGGGTTATGAATTGGTTAAACAGTGTAAAGCGGCTTGTGGCGATATTACGCTTAAAGTGATCATTGAAACGGGTGAGCTAAAAGAGCCTGCATTAATCAAACTTGCTTCTGAAATATGTATTAAAGCAGGTGCTGATTTTATAAAAACATCAACGGGTAAAGTGCCGGTTAACGCAACACCAGAAGCTGCTGAAATTATGCTTAAAGTGATCCGCGATATGGGTGTGGCTAAAACGGTTGGTTTTAAACCTGCTGGTGGCGTAAAAACAAGTCAAGATGCAGCGCAATACTTAGCGATGGCTGATGACATTTTAGGTGCACAATGGGCCGATAACATGCATTACCGTTTTGGCGCATCAAGCTTGTTAACGAGCTTACTTAATACCTTAGAAATTACTGATGAAGTAGTTGATTCTGCAGCTTATTAATCGCGCTTATTAACAGTGTTTACCACGATGGCATCTGTTTTTATATTAACAATAGATGTCATTCAGGCCTTAGCCATTAACTGTTAAATCATCATTCATAACATTAAGAAATATTCGGAGATTCATATGTTTTTACCTCAAGAAATTATTCGTAAAAAGCGTGACGGTGAAGTACTTAGCACCGAAGAAATTAATTTTTTTATTCAAGGTGTAGCCGACGATACTATTTCAGAAAGTCAGATTGGTGCGTTTGCCATGACTATTTTCTTCAATGAAATGACCATGCCTGAACGTATCGCGCTAACGTGCGCAATGCGTGACTCTGGTATGGTGATTAATTGGGATCATATGAAGTTTTCCGGCCCCATTGTTGATAAACATTCAACGGGTGGTGTGGGTGATGTAACCTCGTTAATGTTAGGTCCTATGGTGGCTGCTTGTGGCGGTTTTGTACCGATGATCTCGGGCCGTGGCCTTGGACATACTGGTGGCACATTAGACAAGCTAGAATCTATTCCTGGTTATAATATTACTCCTGACAATGCACTTTTTGGCCAAGTGACTAAAGATGCGGGTGTCGCGGTGATTGGTCAAACGGGTGATTTAGCGCCTGCGGATAAGCGTGTTTATGCAACGCGCGATATCACTGCAACGGTGGACAGTATTTCTCTTATCACTTCTTCTATCCTTTCTAAAAAGCTGGCTGCTGGCCTTGAGTCATTAGTGATGGATGTAAAAGTAGGCTCTGGCGCGTTTATGCCGACTTACGAAGCTTCTGAAGAATTAGCAAAATCGATTGTTGCTGTGGCGAATGGTGCAGGTACTAAAACCACTGCTATTTTGACCGATATGAACCAAGTATTAGCCTCTTCAGCGGGTAATGCTTTAGAAGTGCGCGAAGCGGTGCAGTTTTTAACCGGCGAAGTTAGAAATCCACGTTTATTTGAAATTACCATGGCGCTTTGTGCTGAGATGTTGGTGTTAGGTAACTTAGCAAAAGACGAGCAAGA
The DNA here is from genome assembly GCF_002835995.1 of Psychromonas sp. Urea-02u-13. Lineage (GTDB taxonomy): Bacteria > Pseudomonadota > Gammaproteobacteria > Enterobacterales > Psychromonadaceae > Psychromonas. The sequence continues at coordinate 17,407 of NZ_PJBZ01000079.1, forward strand.
TGCGCGTGAAAAATTACAAACCGTGCTTGATAATGGTCGTGCAGCTTTATGCTTTGGAAAAATGGTTGCAGGATTAGGTGGACCAAAAGACTTTATTGAAAATTATGAACACTATTTAGAAAAAGCGCCGATTGCTAAAGCGGTTTACGCTAATCAAAGTGGCATTGTTTCGGCAATGGATACACGTGCAATTGGCATGGCCGTTGTTAGTATGGGTGGTGGTCGCCGTGTTGCAACGGACAGCATTGATTATGCTGTTGGTTTTGATCAATTCATTCGTTTAGGTGAAACTGCCGATAGCCAAAAACCATTAGCGGTTATTCATGCACGCAGTGAAGCGCAATGGCAGGAAGCTGCAAACGCTTTATTAAACGCGATTAAAGTGGGTGATGAAGCTTATCAAGCGACGCCTGATGTTTATCGTTTGATTCGTGCTGAAGATATTTAATTTCAATAATAAATATAATGCTTAATACATTGTGCTTATATATCCATTATCATGATTGATAACGGGTATAACAATGTATTAAGCTTTTTTTGTTTACGATGTCGAAAACATTTATAGCGTTAATATTAGGATTTATTTATTAGGGCTTGTCGATGAGCTTACTTTTTGCATTATCCGTTAGCACGGGTATTCTTTCCGCTGTATTAGTTTGGTTTACGGGCCTCTTTGATATCGCAAGCTGGTTGGCTTTTTTGGGCGCAACTAGCTATTTTGCGTGTACTGATAAAGGTTTTAAAGGGTTAACGCAAGTTTGGCTGACTAATTTTAGTGGTGCGGGTTGGGCAATATTAATCATACTTGCTTCCTCTTATATGCAAGGTGATCTTGCCACTTATGCTGCCACGGCTGTTTTTGCTTTCTGTATGTGCATTCAGGCTAAATTCAATCTTCTTAAATTTATTCCCGGTACCTTTATGGGCGCGGCTGCTATTTTTTCTGTAAATGGCCTATGGACATCGGCCTTTATTGGTTTGTTTATTGGCGCTATTTTTGGATTTCTAATGAATTATTGCGGTGAGCTTTTGTATAAATACAGTGGTAGGTTATTCAGTAACGAGAAGAATAATTCAAACAAGCATTTAGATAATAAATAAGATCATCACTTAGTGAATAGCGCTGAAAATAAAGCGTTAAACGATGAATACACAGATTACATTTTTGCACTTATTATTTGTATATAAGCATAATAAAAGTGTTTTATAAAATTGAAGAAAGGGATCTTGCGATGAACAAGCAATTACAAAACGCATTAAACGCATTACCAGAAAATATCGCCATGTATATTAAACCTATTGTGGAAGATAAACATTTTGGTGCCACCATTTCAGCGCCACAGTTTGAACAACTGATCAAACAAACCGGACTCACTGACAAACAATTACGCTTAGCACTGCTGCCTTTAGCTGCCAGTTATTCAATCTCTCCAATTTCAAAATTTTGTGTAGGTGCGATTGCGCGTGGCCTTTCTGGGCAATTATATTTTGGGGCAAACATTGAGTTCCTTAATGTGCCACTGGGACAATCAGTGCATGCGGAGCAGTCGGCGATTAGTCATGCTTGGATGAAAGGCGAAAAAGGCCTTCAAGATATCACTATCAATTACAGCCCCTGCGGACATTGTCGCCAGTTTATGAATGAACTAAGCACTGCAGAGTCGATGAGAGTACAGCTGCCAGAGCAAACTGAAAAATCGTTGCAGCAGTATTTACCTGAATCATTCGGGCCAAAAGATCTTGATATCGATAGCCGTTTAATGGACGGTAAGCCACTAACACATGTGAGTGCAGAAGCAGATCAGTTAATGCAAAAAGCGATTGATGCGTTAAATATTAGTCATGCGCCTTATTCAGGTAGCTACGGTGGCATCGCGATTGAGCTTAATACAGAAGGTGAATCATTCTATTGTGGCGCGTACGCGGAAAATGCAGCGTTTAACCCAAGCTTGCCCGCATTACAGGTGGCGTTGATACAGATGCAGATGGCAGGAAAAGACTTTTCGACGATCTCAGCGGTTGCTTTGGTAGAGCTTAAAAGTGGGACTATCTCGCATCAAGCCTGTACACAATCTGTTTTAGATGCACTCGCACTTGATATTGAATTGAAGTATTTAGCCATTTAAAGGGTTAATTAGGTTTAAATAACTGGCGCGTCGATGATGTATTGTTAATCTGAACGCGCTATTTTTTGGTGTATGACTAATTGGCTAGCTTGATAGGTTAATATCTTCTGAAATCTCATCTTGTAGTTGTTGCAACGCATCTAATATCTTAATAAATTTACCACCAAAATCGGTCACGTTATATTCAACACGTGGCGGTACTTCGTTATAAGCAATTCGCTCAAGAATTCCAAAATCCGTATTTTTCTTTAGGCAAGTATTCAATACCTTAGTGGTTAAACCTTCGACGTTGCGCACCATCTCGCCAGGACGATTGATATCGTTTGCAATTAATTGGTAAACCGTTAAAGACCATTTACAGCCAACGACTGTTTCTACCATACGTGCCGATTTATCTGGTGAAACCTTCCTGAAACTTTTTTCAAAATTATATTCTCTTTTAAATTCATCAAGATGTACCAAAAAGTACCTAGCTAACCAAAATGTGCCTGGTTTTTTAATCGCTAACAAGCGCTTAAGATTAACGCATCAAATAAGCCGAAACAACCTATATAAATAAAGAGAACTATATGAAATTTAAACAAACTGGCGTAGCGTTAATTATTGGTGGCACAAGTGGTATGGGTTTTGAAACTGCGAAATACCTTGCTCAACATAATGTTGAAGTGGTGATAGTTGGGCGGAATGAAGCTAAAATTAACCATGCATTAATACAATTAAACACACTGGGTAAAGCAACTGCACTCAAGATTGATTTACACGATAAAAACAGCTTACAAACACTCGTTAATTATATTCATGGTGATGAAACAAAAATTACTTATCTGGTTAATACCGCGGGTTCGTTTAATCCAAAACCTTTTCTGGAACATGATGAGGCAGACTACGATACTTATATGCAGGTAAACAAAGCCACCTTTATACTTTCTCAGGCGGTTGCGAAGAATATGGCCAAACAAGGGTTTGGTAGCATTGTGAATATTGGCTCTATGTGGGCAAAACAAGCGATTAAAGCGACCCCTTCTTCGGCCTATTCAATGGCTAAAGCGGGCTTACACGCATTAACGCAACATATGGCAATGGAATTAGCTGAAGTTGGTATTCGTGTGAATGCGGTTTCGCCTGCAGTGGTTAAAACACCTATTTACGAAGCGTTTATTGAGCCTGAAGTATTAGATGAAGCGTTAGCAGGGTTTAATGCTTTTCATCCTATTGGCCACATTGGGCGTGCTGATGAAGTCGCACAAACTATCGCTTTTCTATTGTCAGACCAGGCACAATGGGTAACAGGTGCAGTATGGGATATTGATGGTGGTGTTATGGCGGGGAGAAATTAAATAATGTTAAATCTAGATTTCACAAAACGTGTGGTCATTAATAGTAATGAGCAACAGTGGATTAAAAGTCCGTCTGCGGGGGTATTACGCAAACCGTTAGCGCGCTCTGAAGAGAAAGTAGGGCACATTACTAGCATCGTTGAGTATGCGCCAGGCTCCAGTTTTAGTCAGCATGCTCACCCAATGGGTGAAGAGATATTTGTGTTAGAAGGTGTTTTTTCCGATGAGAGGGGCGATTACCCGAAGGGGACTTATATTCGTAATCCGCCGGGCAGTAAGCACACTCCTTTTAGCCAACAAGGCTGTATTATTTTTGTGAAATTGAATCAGTTTAATGAACAAGACTTACAAGCTGTGCATATTAATACTCAGCAAACTGAATGGTTTCAGGGCATGGGTGGATTACAAGTGATGCCGTTACATGAATTTGAACATGAGCATGTCGCGTTAGTTAAATGGCCTGCTAATGAACGATTTCAAGCCCATAAATATTTTGGTGGAGAAGAGGTGTTAGTGTTATCGGGCGAGTTCCAAGATGAGCATGGCAGTTACCCTGAAAATACCTGGATCCGTAGTCCACATATGAGTGAGCATTTTCCTTTTGTCGACCAGGAAACAATCCTTTTAGTAAAAACAGGGCACTTACCGCTTTAAGTGCATTATCAATAAGAGCAAAAGCAATTCACCACGAAGGCACGAAGAACACGAAGGTAAGGTCAAAAATAAACCTAGATTCTAAGCTTTTGATGTTTCTTCGCGCTCTCTGTGTAGCGTAGTGGCTTCGTGGTAATTTATCTGTTTGATTATTGAAGTCAAAGCGATTGACCACGAAGGCACGAAGAACACGAAGGTAAGGTCAAAACTAAACCTAGATTCTAAGCTTTTGATGTTTCTTCGTGTTCTCTGTGTAACGCAGTGGCTTTGTGGTCGTCTTTGGTTACCTTTATTCTTTGCTGATGGGTGATGCTTTTCACTTGCTGGTAAACGGTAATATTAACAAACGAATAATATTAAGCGGTTGTTGTTTGTTATATTGGCTGAGGCCCTGTTGTAAGTCTTTATAATCTTGCTTAGGTTTAGCGATATACGAGCCAAATAACTTATCCCATATAATTAAATTAAAACCGTAATTACTGTTGGTCTCGCGCACTATTTGACTGTGGTGAATCCAATGCACTTCTGGTGTGACCACAATTTTTCTCAGCGCTAATTCCACTTTTTTAGGTAGTTTGATATTGCTGTGGTTAAACAGCGCCATGGCATTTAATATTATTTCAAAAATGATAACCGCCATAACAGGAAGACCGAGCATGATAATAAAAGCCATTTTTATTATCATCGAAAACAACAGTTCAAAGGGATGAAACCGCACGGCGCTACTCACATCTAATGCTGCTTCACTGTGATGGACTTGATGCATTCTCCACAATAATGGCACTTTATGCATTAATACATGTTGCCAATAGATGATGAAATCCATCAGCACAATCGACAGGAAAAAAATGCCGATAGGTGCATAACCACTGCTAAACAAATCAATATAATTAAACAAACCTATTGTATTCGTCTGACTCCATTGTGCAGCGCCAACGGCCAACATCGGCAGGCTTACTTTTAATAATAAGCTCGCGATAACCACCAAAGCAATGTTCGTTGACCATTGTCTAATGTGGCTACTTTTACGTTTTGCGAGTGGGTAACAATACTCGGCAATCGCCAGTATTACTAATAATACGATAAAAATAGTCGGGCGGATGATTTGTTCATTGGCGATGAAGCTATTCATAATGACTCATTATTTTTAGGTACTGTATTTTCAGGTGTTTGTTGAGCGTTTTTTAACGTGTGGTAACCCGCCCATATTCGGCTAAATGTGGTGATCCAACATAATAAACTAAAGCCAATTGCAAGTTCTGAAAAGTAGTGCGGTAATAAACATAACAACACTAAAAAGGCGATGGTTTCAGTGCCTTCAGCCAGACCGCCAATGTAATAAAGCGACTTAGAACGATAAACTGGGTTTTCTATTTTTCGTTTACTGGCTAACGTAGCAAAGGCTAAAAAGCTAGACCCTGTGCCGATAAATGAGAAGATTAAAAAAGCGCCAGCCACTGCATTTTCTTGTGGTAACGCTAAAACAAAGGCAAAGGGGATCAAGGAATAAAAAATGAAGTCTAAGGTGATATCTAAAAAACCACCGGCGTCACTGATACCTTGAAGTCGTGCGACGGCGCCATCGAGTCCATCAAATATGCGATTGCCTAAAATGAACAGTAAACCCAAGCCATACCATTGAAATGCAATGGCAATAAAAGCAAATACACCTAAGGCAAACCCCATTAGCGTAATGCTATCTGCTTTTATATTCATCTGGTTGATTTTAGTGGTCATCAACTCAAGTGGTTTACGCACCATTTTTATGGTGTAACGATCTAACATAGTGCTTCCTATTGTTGTTCGGGCCAAATAATCGTTTTGGCATTTAATGGAATATCTTCTTGATCATGTGTGACCATCAAAACGGGTAGGCTATTTTGTTTAATTAAATCAAATACCCATTGTCTAAATTCTTGGCGTAATTGTTGGTCTAATTTATTAAAGGGTTCATCTAAAAGCACAGCTTGTGGCTTGGCTAATAACAGTCTAATCATGCTAACTCTTGCACGTTGGCCACCACTTATTTGACTGGGATTTTTATCAGCAAGCATCAGTAAGTTATGCTCTTCTAAGGCGATTAGCGCTTGTGTTTTTCTGTGTTTCTTTTTGATGTCATCGGGTAATGCAAAGGCTAAGTTTTGCCATATATTCAAATGTGGAAATAACAAATCTTCTTGAAAAAGGAAACCAATTTGTCTTTGCTCTACGGCTAGCGAATTAAGTGATTTTCCATTGAGTGATATTTCACCCGATACATTAAAATCGTTAAGAGGGTGGCCTGCGATAGCGTGCAATAGAGTAGACTTTCCACAGCCACTGGGGCCCATGAGTGATAATACTTCGCCGGCTTTAATTTCAAAGCTCAGGTTATTGATGAGTATATTACCCTGTTGGTCACGTAGGCTTAATTGCTTGATTTTTAAGTTGTTCATAACAAATTCTTCATATTAAATGCTTCGTGCTTCGTGCTTCGTGCGTTTGTGTTTGTGTTGCTTCAGCTGTTTTTTAAATGAAAATGGCGTTCGACTTTCTAATGGCCCCGTTTTTTTTGCGATAAACAGCGCCACAGCAAAAAAGAAAAGTGGGGTAATGGTTTGCAACAATGCATAAATGGCCATGACTCTTCTATCTTGTCCGCTCGATAGTGCCACGGCTTCTGTGGTAATAGTCGCGATGCGTCCTGCACCTAACATTAAAGTGGGCAAAAATTGCGCCAGACTAACACTTATTCCGACCGCCATCGAAATGACTATCGCCGGCAGTAACAAAGGTATTTTAATGGTCCACCATACTGTCCATGCAGATTTTCCTAAGCTTAACCCTACTTTATTAAAACCTTGGTCAAAGCTACGCCAAGGACCGTCTAAGCTTAAATAAATATACGGGAAGACAAAAAATACGTGTGACCAAAGTACCCATAAATAAAAGTGTTCAGCACCAATATAAATAGCGGCTAACTGAATGCCTAATAAGAGAGAAAGTTGCGGTGCGATAATAGGTGTCACAATCAGAATCATCGGGATCACTAAGCGTACTTTATGCGAGATATTGTTTCTGTTATTAACCTCTAATAATACCAGCACCAAAAGTAATGCAATAGTTGCACTTAACATTGCCAAGCCAATGCTGGTTACAAAAGTATCGAATAAATAAGGTAATTCAGATTGCCAGAATTGCAGCGACCAGTTTGAAGGTAATATATGTGGGTAGGGCCAGCGTTTGGAAAAGGACCAAACAATAATCATGATTAAGCTTAATGAGCTGGCTAATAAAACACTAATTAGGCCTAAGCTTCCTAAGCCAGCTAGACTCGCTTTACTCAGGCGAGTAAATAAAGAAATCCCCTTGCAACCAGTTAACGTTTTTCTGCCACTAAATTGCCAACTTGTGCATTTTTTGACGATTAACCACTCAACAAAAATCACCGTATAAACTAACAATACACACAGTAGCGCCAGTACCAATGCGCCTGATGCTGCCATTAAATGTGTATCGAGATTGGATTCATTTAACCAAGACCAAATCATCACCGGCAAGGTGGATGGAATGCTTGGCCCAATAATAAGCGAGACATCCACCACCGACAAGCTGTACGCCATAATCGCAATGATAGAAAAACGCATCTTAGGTAACCATTGTGGAAAGATAACTTTCAGCCATGCTTGCTGCTGGCTAAAACCAAGGCTTTGTGCGCATTGAAGTGATTGTTTTATATTAAGTTGTTTTAGCAATGCGATGCTCATAAACAAAATAAAGGGCACCTCTTTCAGTGTTAGTCCGATAATCAAACCCAGTTGATGTTTAATAATTTGTACGTCAGTAAACAGTGCAAACTCAAAGAGCTCAGTGCTTAGTCGTGAAATAAAACCACTGGGTGTAAACAAAAAGGCAAAACCGATAGCAAAAGCGACATGTGGTAATGCCAGGATAGGCGCAATTGCATTTTCAATTTTTTGCCAATGTTTTGATTGATACCAACGTCTTAAAATGACGAAGCTAATGAGAACCGATAGAAAGGTACTGATAATACTGACATTCAGTGTCATTAAAATGGATTGACTAATACCCGGGAATTGGGCTAATTGTTCAAAACCAGATAATGACCCGTGAAATTGATTAAGCCGCGGGTTAATCGCAAAGGCTGCTAATAATAAACCGCTTAATCCCGGTAACATCGGTAGGAAGCAAAGAACTAAAACCAGTATTAATATACTGGTTTTAGTTGTTTTTTTAATGCAATTATTCATGTTTTTCTATCATATTCACAGATTAAATGACCTGTTTTAATAAAGGACGTTCAATGGCTAAGTGGCCTGTTTTAATAAAGGGAAATTAATGACCATAACGTTGTTGCCACGCTTGTTCGAGTGCTGCTTGCCAACTAGGGTGAGGCTCCGCAACCGATTTAAACAATTTAGTGTTTGCAGCGCTACCAGTAATATATTGCGTTTTAAGCACTGAAGGGTCGCCCCATTGGCTTAAATCCCCTTTTTTAGATTGTGCTTCGGGACTTAACAAAAAGTTAATGGCCACAAGTGCACCTTGTTTTGCATTGGCGTTAAAGGGAATCGATAAGAAATGGATATTAGATAACGCGCCATTTTCCATCGCATAAGAATCCGTTGTCTCCGCTAGGGTGCCGTTGCTTTGTGCGCTACTGACTTCATTAGGGTTAAATGAAATCGCTAAGTCTAATTCGCCGTCATCTAACAATTGCATGGTGTGCGCACTTGAGGTCGGGAACTGTTTGCCTTGTTGCCAGCTTAGCGGGTGCAATTGGTCTAGGTATTGCCACAAGGGTTGCGTCGTTTTAACAAAGGTTTTTTCATCAACCGCTTGATATAAAAGCGCGGGATCTTCCACTAATTCAAGTAAAGCCGTTTTTAAAAAACTTGTGCCATGAAAAGAGGGCGGTTGTGGGTAGCTGAATTTATTAGGATTTTGTTGGGCAAATGTGAGTAATTGCTTCATCGATGTTGGCGGTGTTGGAGTGCGTTTTTTATCGTGGATAAAGATAAGTTGCCCGATGCCCCAAGGCGCTTCTAAGCCCTCAGTCGGTTCTGTAAAGTCATTATCGACAGGGAAGTCTTTATTAACAAACTGCCAGCTGGGTAATTGTTGCGCAAAAGGCTGGGTAATGAGCTGGTTTTGTTTCATGTTTTTAAAGTTTTCACCATTAATCCAAAGCATATCGATAGTGCCTCCAGTCACTTTACCGGCCGCTTTCTCGGCCAGTAAACGACTAATTGCAGTAGAGATATCATCAACTTTGACATGTTGCAGACGCACATCAAATTGCTGTTGTAATTGTTTGTCTGCCCAACGTAAATAATTATTAATTTGTTGGCTACCACCCCAAGCATAAAAATAAACCGTTTGCCCCTTTGCTTGTTTCTCAATGCGTGGCCAATCTAAGTTTTTTGATATGGTTGTTGTATCCTGAGCAAGCGAGAAACTCGATGTGCTTACAAAAACCGTCGCAATAGCTATTTTTAGTATTACTTTCTTAAGCATTTTTTGCTCCATTAAATTTTTCATGAAATCCCTGTCTTTTGTAGATTAATGTACTTTGTAAATTAATGCTTTCTTGTGAATTGGTGATACTTTTCAACCCACGTTAATATTTTTTGTGGTGCATGGTTTTTCTTCCAAACCCCCGCAGTATATTTTGCTGCTTCACTCATGGTTGGATAAGGATGAACGGTCGCCAATATTTTATTCAGGCCTAATTTGTAACGCATCGCTAAGGTAAATTCAGCTAATAACTCACCAGCATGACTGCCTACAATCGTTGCCCCTAAAATACGATCGCTGCCTTTTGGGGTAATGATTTTTATAAAGCCTAGATCATTACCATCTGCAATGGCGCGATCTAAGTCATTAATTTCAAATTGGGTTATTTCAATATCAAGTTTGGCTGCTAACGCTTCTTTTTCATTAATACCCACACGTGCAACTTCTGGGAAAGTATAAGTGACCGCGGGGATAACAGAGTAATCTACTTTGAATTTTTTAAGCGCACCAAATAAACCGTTAACAGCCGCATACCATGCTTGATGCGCTGCAAAATGGGTTAATTGAATCGGCCCAGTGACATCACCTACCGCGTAGATATTGGGATACTTTGTTTGTAAGTACTCGTTAACTTCAATGGTACCTGTTTTAGTTAAGGCTATGTCTAATTTTTCAAGTCCGAACCCTGTCACGTTCGCTTTACGGCCGACGGCAAATAAAACCAAATCAAAAATAACGGTTAATGCTTGCCCATCAACTTCAAGATGGGCAACTTGCTCGGTGGGTGTTTTCTCGAATTTAACTAATTTGTGTTTCAGTAATAGTGTCACCCCTTCATCGCTTAGCTGCTGCTCAACAAGATTAGCCGCATCTTTATCTTCTTTGGCTAATACTTGATCTGCAAATTCAACAATCGTCACGTGGCAACCAAGGCGGTTAAAACATTGGCTAAGTTCTGCGCCAATCGGGCCGCCACCAATCACTAATAAACGTGTTGGTAATTGCTCAATATCCCAAATGGTATCTGAACTTGCAAATTGAATCGACTCAATGCCTGGAATCGCGGGAATGAAAGGTTTCGCGCCGGTTGCGATAACAATGTTTTTAGTGCTAATCACCTGATCGTTAATCTGAACCTGCCATGGATTTAATATTTTAGCATCACCTTGTAGGCATTGAACGCCTAATGCTTGATAACGCTCAATAGAATCATGAGGTTCAATTTTACTAATCACATCTTTGATTCTGGTTTGTATTTTTTTAAAGTCGATGTGGTTAATTTGTGCATCGATACCAAATTTTTGTGCATCATTAATTTCTTTAATATTTTTACAGACTCGAATTAATGCTTTTGAGGGAACACAGCCAGTATTTAAGCAATCGCCTCCCATTTTATGTTTTTCAACCAATATGACCTTAGCTTTAACCGCTGCTGCAATATATGAACTGACTAACCCACCCGCACCTGCGCCAATAACAATCATGTTTTGGTCAAAGTATTTAGGTTTTTTCCAGGCTTTATAAACCACATTACGTTTTACAGTGTTGATGACCATTTTCAGCAGGAGAGGAAACAGCCCTAATAATGCAAAGGCCATTAATACGTTCGGTGAAACAAGACCGGATAATGAATTTATTTCACTGAGTTGCGTGCCGGCATTTAAATACACTAACGTTGCCGGAAACATGCCAAGTTGGCTGAATAGATAATAAGTGCGTGCTTTTATCGGTGTTAATCCCATTAATAAATTGATCATGAAAAAGGGAAAAACCGGTATTAATCGCAATGACAACAAATACAAAGCACCATCTTTACTGATGCCTGCATTGATGGATGAGAGATGATCTTTAAAGCGTGCTTGCACCCAATCTTTTAACAGATAACGACTGAATAAAAAGGCGAATAAAGCACCAATGGAACTTGCAAAGGATACTAAAAGCACACTTGGCCAGAAGCCAAACAAGGCCGCGCTCAGTAACGTTAGGATTGCGGCGCCGGGCACTGAAAGGGCCGTGGCTAAAACATAAGTCACAAAATATAAACTAAACGCGGTAATAAAATTGTGGCTAATAAATTGGGTTAATTGCGCTTGGTATTGTTTTGCATTTTCAAGGCTAATTAAGTGCTTAAATTGAAAAATTAAAATGACCGCAATAAGCGCGGCAAACGCGAGTGCAATTTTTTTATAGTTCATAAGTTAGTGGGTCCATGTAATAGAAATATAGTGTGGGCCTGTGTGCCCTTAACGGTGTCTGCTTAATATTTTATTAAGCGACTGTTGCCTCATTTTTACTTTTTAGGCAATGAAAATAGGCACGTTTTTTTAGCGCTTAATGCTGACAATAATTGCTTGTAATAAAAGACCGTTGATCAGTCAAAAAAATTTCCAGTAAGCGCAATATAATATTATTGGAACTCATTTGATTATTAAAAAATCAGCGTTTATAGCGCTCAACAAATCAATCTGATAACCAGCGAATTTAATAGGTGATTATCCTATTAAGAAAGCCCGTTGAACTCGCCTTTATATTGGTCTAGTAGAACGCCTCGGATTGGAAAATAAAAGTGAAAGACAACAATCGACTGAACCCCAATATTATAAGCTATGCTTGTAATACTTGAAGCATCATCATCGTCGTCTAAATAGGTTTTTCCATCGTATATTAGGGAAAATGACAGCATGTTAATTAGTGATATTAGCCTAACCAAAAAGCTATCCCTTAGTTTTGGCATCGTATTGCTTATGCTTTCTTGTTTATTAGTGTTCAATAATTCCACCATCAATTTTAGTCAAAATAATTTTAACAAACTGCTCCATAATGACATTGCGATAGAAAATATAGCGGATGATGTTAATATTTCTTTATTACAATTGAGACGAAGAGAAAAAGATTTTTTACTCAGAAACAATTTAACCTACGTACAACAACATCAAAAAGAATGGCATAACTTTCAAAATAAGATTGAATTATTACAACAAATTGCATCTAAAAATCCACATTTAGCTATTTCAGAGCATATTGAAATGCTCTCTCAAAACGCTGAAAAATATCAAAAAAGTTTTACTAATCTTGTCAGGGTTAAAGAAAAAATGGGCTTAAATTCTCGTACGGGGCTACAGAGGGATTTCACCCAAGCCGCTCATTCTTTAAGTACTGCGCTTGCTGAATATGATGTTGCAAATTTATATCAGCAATATTTGTTATTACGACGCTGGGAAAAAGATTTTGTGCGAACGCAAGATGACAAGTATATGCAACGGCTATTTTCAACACTACTGAAATATGAAAGCATGCTTTCTCTTAGTGCGTTGCAAGCGAATGCAAAGCAAATGCAACAACAAGCGTTAGCGGGATATAAGCAAGCTTTAAGTCATTATCTTATTCAGCAAGATAGCCGTGAAAAAGTAATTGCTTATGAGCAGTTAAGGCTGTTCTCACACAAAATGGAAGCCTCTATTATGGGGGTGTTTATTGAAAATGGACCGGCTCTCGCGTTGCAAATTCGACGCAATGAAAAGAGCTATTTACTGACGGCTGATGAACATTATGCGACAAAAACAAATGCGTCAATTTTGGCGTTAAAAAAGCAAATTAACGCATCAAAAATTCCCGTTAAGCATAGCGAGAATTTACTCGCATTATTGAATACCTATGATTTTTCGTTTAATCATTTAACTACTGAGAATAAACTCGCATATACGTATACCCAAGCATTACGCAATGCTGCACATAAAATAGAACCGTTACTGCATGTCATTAAAAATATCCTTGAAAAGTCTCAACAGAGCGCTTTTAGCGAGACGTTAAACAGTATTAATAATCGCCAAGTTGTCTCTCTTATTATTGGTTTATTTATTTTATTAGCGGGGTTACTTTCAACGATTATTCTGAGCCGCTTAATCAGTCAGCCAATTAATGCCATGATGAAAGTGGTGACTAATATTGCTAAAGGTGATTTATCGCTGCGTTTTGAAAATAATAGAGGGGATGAAATCGGTAAACTTGCCACTGCAATTAACGCGATGGTTGAAACACTGAATGAGATTGCTAATCAAGCTGATTTAATTGCACAGGGGGACTTTTCTGTTGAAATATTACCTCAAAGTAAAACTGATAAACTTGCCATTTCACTCAATGAAATGAAGAACCAAATCACTTATCGTACACGCTTAATGCAGGAAAGTGAGGGGGCGCTCCAAGCTGCTAATAATACCTTAGTGCAACAAAATGAGCTCAAAAACCAGCTATCTAAAATGACCGAGTTTGACAATAAAAGTAATTATTTACAGACAATTTGCGACAAAACTATTTCTTCCTTGGCTAAATTAACAGGGGCTGGCCATGGCGCATTGTATGTCGCGAATGAAAATAATGGCAATCTTAAAGATTGTTTAACATTGATGGGCAGTTACGCGTTGAAAAAGAACCATGTTTCTCAAGTGGTCCCGATTGGTGCCGGGCTAGTTGGGCAATGTGCTAAAGAGAAAATGACTATTATTGTGACAGAAGTGCCGGGGGATTATATTTATATTAATTCTGCTTTAGGCAAGCAACTACCGCTTAATATTATACTCACCCCTGTGATGTTTGAACAAAAATTGATCGCGGTGATTGAGCTCGCTTCATTTTCTCCTTTCACTCAAGTACAACAAGAAATGTTACAGCAAGTGACTGAATATATTGGATTTATTATTAATCAGCAAAAAAGTAAACAATTGCTTAGAGACTTACAAGCAGGCTCTTAACATTGCAATATAAGTATGTGATGACACTAATTGACGACACTAATTTACGACAGTAATTGATGCCCAATAAGGCCGGGGAGAGTATGAAAATGTTACCCAATAAATTTAAAACACTACGTATACAGTTAGTGATTGGCTATTTCCTCATTTTATTCATTTTGTCAATTCAAGCAGTGAATACCTACCGTAATATCAATAATAATAAAGAAACGGGAATTTGGACAAAACATACACTTAACGTGATTGCCGTTGGTCACCAATTAGAGAAAGAATTACTGAACATGGAGACGGGATTACGTGGTTACCTTATTACTGGTAGGTTGAATTTTTTAGTCCCTTTTGAACAAGGTAAAACACATTTTATAAAGGTCTATGAAACGACGTTAGGGTTAGTGTCAGACAATATTGAACAAGTCCGCTTACTCGAGAAAATAAGGGAGTTGCAAGTCCAGTGGCTCTCGTTAGCTGCCGAACCTATTATTGTTGAACGAGACAAAATAATATTAGGGCAAGTCACTATGCAAGACATCAGTGTGTTGATTGCAAGCGAAACGGGCAAGCAACTGATGGATCAACTGAGGGCTAAGTTACTTCGATTTGTGGCCAATGAAGAACAGCTTTTAAAGCAAAGAGAGCTAATGGAGTTTAATAATGATGCTGCAGTACAAAATCAAATTATTTGGGGAAGCGTCTTAGCCATACTGATAGCGGGCATATTAATATCTTTAACTATCCGCGCTATCACTCGACCTATCATTGAAATGACAGATCTGGCGAAACGCATTGCATCAGGGGATTTATCACAAAAAATTGCACAACCCGGCTCTGATGAAATTGGTGATTTGGCGAGGTCCATTAATGCCATGGTTGATATTTTAAATGAAATTTCAGATCAGGCTGATGCGATTTCTAATGGCGATTTTTCGGTTGAGGTGAAGCAAAAAAATGACCATGATAGGCTTGGCATTGCACTTAATGAGATGAAAAAACAAATAAAAGATCGCACCCTAGCCATGCAGAAAAGTGAACAGCAAATGCAACGCGCCAACGAAAGCTTACAGTTACAAAATACACTCAAATCTCAAGTATCAAAAATAACAGAGATCACTCAGGGCGCAACACACCTACCTGCTGTATCGGATGCCATTATTTCTGCTTTGGCCAAAATGACTGAATCTGGCCACGGTATCTTATATATATCCGATCGAAAAGACGTCAGCGGAACGGCTTACATGACTCTTTCTTTGATGGCCAGTTATGCTTTTGATAATCGTAAAGGGCTGTTAAATGAAATTACATTAGGTGAAGGGTTAGTAGGGCAGTGCGCAAAAGAAAAAGAGCAGATTTTGATAACTAATGCCCCTGAAGATTACGTTCAAATATATTCTGGTTTAGGTGAAAAAACACCATTAAATATTCTCGTAACACCTATTATTTTCGAGAAAAAAGTAATGGGGGTGATTGAACTCGCTTCATTTAGCGCATTTTCAAATGCGCAAAGAGAAATGCTGTCACAAGTGACTATCAATATAGGGGCGGTGTTTAATAATATTCTAAACCTTGAGCAAACTAAAAAGTTATTAGCCGATACACAAAATAATTCCAAATTACAGTAGGTAAAACGCAGGAAATTATACTTTTTTATTATTAATAAGAGCGACTTAGTCATAAAAATTATTAAATGAGTCTACTTCCTCTTTATTGGTGTGATTTTTTAAAAAATTTATCTGGAAATCATTTTGTTACACGGACAAGTCGCTTGTATTGCTTACCTCTGCAGTTTTCATTGTTTCAGAAAATGCATAGTTATTTTTCCCTTGGTGTTTTATTTTGTACATCGCTTGGTCGGCTAAATTAACTAATGCATGAGGATCTTTACCATGCTCAGGGTATAAAGCGATACCAATGCTCACACCAATATTTATCTCATTATTTTCATATTGATACGCAGTAGCGACTGTTTTAAGCAGTTTTTCTGCTGCCGTTATAATACATTTTCTATCGCTTATGTTAGTCAATATAATCCAGAATTCGTCACCTCCAACGCGCGCTACTGTATCACCTTCTCTCAAACTGGTGCTAAGGCGAGTTGCCGTTTCTATTAAAACATGATCCCCTGCCTCATGACCAAGCGTATCATTAACCGTTTTAAAACCATCAAGATCAATAAACAAAATAGCCATTTTAGTTTGCTTTCGCTTTGCCTTTTCTAAGCTGCTTACTAGGCAGTCCATAGCAAGTCGTCTTGTTGGTAGCCCCGTTAGCACATCATGATTCGCCATATGAATAATGCGTTGTTCGGCTTTTTTTAACGCTGTGATATCTTCTTTTACCGCAACATAATGACTAATATGTCCGTTTTGCGTATTCTCATGATGTCGATCACTCATTCTCACCGAAGCCGATCAGTCATTCTCATTCATGCCGA
>NZ_PJBZ01000080.1 GCF_002835995.1 Psychromonas sp. Urea-02u-13
ATCAGATCCTCACTTTGCTAAAAAGTTCAATTTACATCAACATTTATAATGTTCTGCCGTGGTGATAAAGGCGACCATGGTTTAGCGGGCACAAACGGCGCACAGGGGCAACGCGGCGCAGCAGGTCAAGATGCGACTCGTCCTGTTTATGCGCAAATAACCAGTGCAACTATCGACTTTTCCAATGATGAGTTTACTGCAAATGTGCCGTGTGACGGCTGTGAAAACAATCGATATCTCTGGTTTATTAATAACACCCCAATTTCAAATGGTGATAGTTACATCCTTCAAGAAGAAGATTATAACAAGTCTATTGCATTAGAAATAACCCCAATGAACGAGAAAGGTATACCCTCCCCTAGAGAGTATGTAGTTAGTTATATAGAAAACATTAAGGTCGATGCTGTCTATTCAAACAATCTAGCTTTTGCGGCATTAAAATCCAACGGTACCGTCGTTGCATGGGGCCATCCTACAATGGGAGGTAGCTTTAGCGAGGAAAAACGGCTGAAACTGATTAATGTTAGCAGTCTGCACTCAACCGATAATGCTTTTGTGGCATTAAAATCGGACGGCAGCGTCGTTGCATGGGGACTGGACAGTGACGGAGGAGTTATCAGCGAGGAAATTCAAGCTCAACTTTCTGATGTAGTGAATATATTCTCAACCAACAGCGCTTTTGCCGCATTAAAGAAAGATGGCACAGTTATCTCTTGGGGAAATCCTGTAAATGGAGGCGACAGCAATGCAGTAACCTTTGAAAAAATAGATACCATCTTTTCAAACGACTCTGCTTTTGCAGCCTTAGATGTGGATGGTAATGTATTTACATGGGGAGATGCTGAAAACGGCGGTGATAGTACTGGAATTGATTTAGAAAATATCACCTCTATTGTATCAACTAAATTGTCTTTTGCTGCATTAAATGAAAGTGGCAAGGTTGTAAGTTGGGGAAAAGTACAGGCGACTAATCCAACATTATCAGAAAATTTAGCAGGTGCAAAAAAAGTACTGTCGATTCATTCAACCAGTACTCTATTTGCTGCACGAAAAGAGAGTGGTATTATTTCATGGAGTGATAATATCAATGATATCGGTGTAGCCCCAGTGATTCAAAATGAAGAGAATAAAGGTAATAAAATTGGTAAGGTCTACAGTATTGTTTCAACCGAGTTTGCTTTTGCAGCATTAAGAAAAAATCACACTATTGTATTCTGGGGTGATACTTCGTTAACAGAGCAAAAAGTAGAAAATGCAACAAGCCTTTCATCAAGAGGAGGATCTTTTAGTTGGACAAAGTGGGACGGTACAACTAATTCTGTTGCTACTGCCAATTTAAAAGGACCTTATCCAAACTATAAAAAAACAGATATCAAAAGTATGCATGAGACTAGTGGTGCTGTGGCGGTATTAAATAATGATGGTACAGTCACAATCGAAGGGAGAATTTATTTTGGTGGTGATGCCTCGCATGTGAGCGATCAACTAAATAATGTTTTGTCTATTCAGTCAAACAGTAGAGCCTTTGCCGCGTTAAAAGAAGACGGTACTGTTATCACTTGGGGTAGGGATCATCATGGTGGTAATAGTAGCAATACCGATATTTCAACTGTAAATGTTGATGTAAAAGAAATTTTTAACACCGTCGGAAGCAGTAGTCAGTAGAACAGTTTAAAATCTTCACTTTATTAACTAACATAAAGCATACAATATTAATGAACAGAAAGTGCTACAAATGCACTATCTGTTCATTGTTACGGCCCTTTTTTATTCCTTTATTGTTAACTCCCCCTTCTTCGTTTTATATAATTTACCCATTTAGATATAGCGCACTGGATTATTTACGTAAACTGAGTTTTAGTGGTAATAACAAACTACAAGTATAATTAGTGGCTTACTAGCGCACTTTAGGTTGCTGTTCTTTATTACCCAGCTTTAATGGCAAGTAACTGTTTAGCAAACTGAGCAAAACCATACCCCCCAGGTTCAGTCATCACAAATTCTGGATGATGCTGTAGTTTGTCCCAATAATGCTTAATATTCGCAACACCAACACTTTTCGGTAAGGCTGCAAACATAAATTGGTCATTCATCGAATCACCGATATAACAGGTTTGTGAGATTATTTCAGCTTTGGATAAACCTTTTTCCTGCAAAAAATTTAATGAGGTTATTTTTTTAGAATGCTCGCCATACCAACTGTTAATATGAATTGAGCTTGCTGTTGCATGTGCACCTAACTTATTAATTTTACAAACCACTTGTGCAATAATATCAGGTGCGACAGACTCTCGATTTTGGCCGATATCAATGGCGACTTCACATAGACGATAAGATTGATCCAGGGTTAAATTAAGATCCGGGTAATCCGCTAAAATATCCATCACTTGTGCTTTCAATTTCGCTTGATTTTTCTTAATGGAAGACATGGAAGCGTCCGAGGTTAATGTTAAATATCCCTCTTTTTTCTCCATAATAAATGCCCCATTTTCACCGATAACGGCATCAACAGGCCAAAGTTGTGCAATATGATCACACCAACCCGCACAAGCGCCGGTGACTGCCACCACTTTTATCCCTGCTTGTTGTAAATCTGCCAACGCGATTAACGTTTCTGGTGGTAATTTCCCTTGCCAAGTTAAGGTATCATCAACATCCGTCAAGACCCACTGCACCGTTTTCCAGTCACTTGTTAAGGTGTTTTTTTGTTGTTTCTGTTGTTTCTGTTGTTTCATTAGATTCTCTTATGCACATAAAGTCAGTTAACAATTTAACCCCATGCGCCGTCAAGCAACATGGGGCTAAAGACTATATCAATCGTTTACGAATCTGAATGGCCACGACTTCAGCAACAATAACCACTGCAAAGATACTCACTAGCACCATCGCCACTTTTTGCCATTGAAATAAATTTTGCGCATCATTAAGCACAACACCTATACCACCTGCCCCTACTAAACCTAATACCGCGGACTCACGCACATTAATATCCCATCGGAATAACACTATAGAATAAAAAGCAGGCATCACCTGTGGCCAATAACCTTTGACTAAAATGCTGCCCCACGGTGCACCAGTGGCTTTTAACGCCTCAATGGTGCCCATATTCACTTCCGCTAATGCCTCAGATAATAACTTACCCACAAAACCAATACTGCGAATTGCAATGGCCATGATGCCTGCAATAACCCCAGGTCCAAATAAGGCAATAAATAACAAAGCCCAGACTAAAGAGTTAATAGAACGCGTTGATACTAAAAAGAATTGTGAAATCCAGTTCAGTCCCTTATTCGGCGTTATATTATTTGCATTTAATAAGGCTAAAGGCACTGCAAAAATTAACGTGATTAGCGTGCCTAATGTCGCGATATGTAATGTTTCAATTAATGCAGCATGGATAGTGGTTGGATAATAGGCATAATCCAGTGGTGTCATGCGATCAAACATATCCATCAGTTGCTCAGGCGCATCGTATAAAAACTCTTGAATCACTTCGACACTTTGCCAAGACCAGATCAATGACATCACAATAATAAGATACACACTAAAGCGCGATAATCTTTCTTTTAACGTAAACCTTGTCCACTCTGAATCGATACTTAACGTTGTCATTAGAAAATCCTCCTAACTATGTTTGAGAGCATTTCGCCAACCAGAATAATGGCGATAATAGTAAGTAAAATGGCGGCAACAAAATCATAATCAAATCGTTGGAATGCCGAGAATAACGTGCCACCTAAGCCACCTGCGCCAACGATGCCAACCATGGTTGAGTTTCTTAAATTTGAATCTAATTGGTAGCTAGCAAACCCGATAAAGCGCGTAAACACCTGTGGCATAACCGCATAAATAATCACGCTAAAAAAACTAGCCCCAGTTGCCTTGATAGCTTCAACAGGATTAAAAGAAATTTCCTCAATCGCTTCAGCAAATAATTTGGCAATAAAACCAATTGAAGCAACGATTAACGTTAATATGCCTGCGAGTGCACCAAAGCCCACAGCTTTAACAAAAATAATCGCGATAATCACCGGATGAAACGACCGACATAGCGCAATGAAAGCACGCACTGGCCCAGTGATAAAAATAGGCATCATATTACGGGCGGCTAATAAGCCGATAAACAGTGAAATAACAATGCCAAAAAAGCTCGAAATAATCGCAATTTGCAAACTTTCAGCCACACCACTGACTAACAAACTGACGCGCGAGAAATCAGGCGGAAACATTCTAGAAAGTAGACGTTCGCTCTCACCAAACCCGAGTAATATACGATCGAGTGTTAGCCCTAACGCACTCACGCTGTAAAATATATAAGCTGCAATCACCAACCAGATAAGACGGTTTGTTAATGAGGTTTTAAACGGGTTTAATTCATTGGTATTTTTTGTATTGGTTATTCCATCCATGATTCACCTCCATAAATAACCTTAAGGTCGTCTTCGGTAATATCTTCAGGCGAGCCATCGTAATGTACTTTGCCATTCGCCATGCCGATGATCCTTTTGGCATAACGCTTAGCGAGATTAACGTCATGGATATTCAGTAAAACGGGAATATCATTACGTTGCGCAAAGGTTTCCATTAGCTCCATAATCTCAACCGCTGTTTTTGGGTCCAGTGACGACGTCGGCTCATCGGCCAATAACAAATAAGGCCCCTGCATAACGGCTCTGGCAATACCGACTCGTTGTCGTTGTCCGCCTGATAAACCATCTGCACGTTGATTGGCAAATTCAGTTAATCCGACTAACTCCAATAATTCAAAGGCTTGCTTTAAATCCTCTGGTTTATAGTTTCTGCGCCATGCATCCCATGAACTCATAAAACCTAAACGTCCACTTAATACATTTTCTAAAACAGTGAGTCGTTCAACCAGATTATATTCCTGAAACACCATGCCGATATGTCGGCGAATTTTGCGTAGAGCCGTGCCTTTCAATTTGGTTAAATCTTCACCATCAAACAGTATTTCACCCTCATGAGGATCATTTAAACGATTAATACATTTCAGAAGTGTACTTTTCCCGGTGCCCGATGGGCCAATGATGGCAACAATCCCAGATTCATTGATATCGATATTAATGCCTTTAAGCACCGGCTTGCCAACAACGTATTCGTGATGGAGATTGTTAATCTTAATTGCGTTTGAACTTGTAGAGCCCATGATGACTATTCCTTGTATCTGCTAAATATTCAGTAGATGCCGACAGTAAAAGTGCCGACACCTAAACTTATTTTTTTTATTATTATTCTTATGATTTTTTATCTGTAGCTAATGCAGCTGCCTGTTTGGCCGCTTTTTTAGCAGCTGCTTTTTGTGCTAACTTTTGTAAACCAGCTTTTGTATAAGCAGTACCCGTTGTATGAGCGATATCGCGGATCACACCCCATTCTTCTTTATAAGTAATAGGTGCAAATCTGTCCGCGCCTTTGAAGGTGGCGCTCATTTCAGGCGTAAAGCGGTACGTTGAAAACGCTTCTTTGATTTTTTTAACTAAATCAGGGTGTAGGTCATTAGCATAACCAAAAGCGGAGGTTGGAAATTTTGGGCTACGATAAATAATTTGAAGGTTGTTATCATCAACACGACCTGCAGAAACCATGCGATCATAAACATCAGAAGCAACAGGGGCAGCATCATAATCCCCGTTGTAGACACCTAAGATTGATTGGTCATGCTTACCAGAGTAAAGCACTTTATAATCTTTATCCGGCACGATACCTTGAGGTGGAAATAAAGCACGAGGCGCTAAATTACCAGAATTTGAAGAGGCAGAAGTATGTGCTACTTTTTTCCCTTTAAGATCTAACATTTCATTAATACCACTGTCTTTTCTAGTGATAGTAATAAGGTTATATCCCTGAAAACCTTCCGCCGTGCCTTTAACTGCAATAGGAACATAACCGGCTAAATTAACGGCATACCCAGTTGGGCCCGTCGAAAATCCCGCAATATGTAAACGACCTGAACGCATTGCTTCAACTTGCGCAGAGTTAGAATGCACTGTGTAATAAACAACACGTTTACCCGTGACTTTACTTAAATGTTCCTGAAAGTTTTTAAAAGCATCTTTGTAAACGGCAGGATCTTCAACGGGCGTATAAGTGAAAACTAATGTGCTAGGATCACGCCATTGTTCTGGGTCTTTAGGCGAATCAGCGACCAAATCATTATTTTCATCACAATATCTATCATCAAGTACACCGCGATTTTTACATTCATCAGCGAATGCAATCGTCGGCAGAGATAATGCACTTGCAATAATTAATCCTTTGTATAATTTGTTCATTTTACTTCCTTTTTATTATGGGTTTGTCATTGATCTATCAACCTCTATAGAGCAACTCTCGTACCAAGAACAATAAAAATATAACAATCAATAAGTTAACTAATAAACAAGAAAAACGAACAAGACATTTGAGTCAATTAAGTCATTTAAATTAACGACTTAAAACAGCTAAAAGGGTCATTTCTGTCCTTTATGTTAGCCTCGATATTGGGGCTGATTCTGCTAATGACTTCGATAATAGTATTAGATAATCCCCTTCATTACCGCTTAACATCAACGCTTTTGTCGGAAGCTAATCGGCAGGCTCTGTCAGTGAAAAGTTTGTCCATCGATACTTCTCCGCCTTTCGCGCAGAAAGGCGTTAATGCAGGTAATATTTAAACAATATGGGGTACTTGGGGGGGATGAGTGAAGAAAAACACTTATTTAATCGTTACTTCAAGATGTAAAATAAACAACTTGAAGTAACGGGCTATCAATATGATTTAGCCCTATTTAACTTTCACTCTAAAGTCTGATTTATTAATATTATATTTTTTTAATTTGCGATAGAGCGTTTTTCTCGGCAGGTTTAACTGCTCAGAAGAAACATTAATATTACCTTCTGATTTTGCTAAGGCTTCCGATAATACGGCTTTTTCATAACCTTCCATTTGTAAGTCAAAATCAAAACCTTCGTCAGTATTTTCCGGCATCGTGTTTTGTAGGTTAAAACCTTGTCCATCAATACCTAATACAAACCTATCGGCAACATTTCTCAATTCACGGGTATTACCGGGCCAATCGTGCATGTTCAGAGCTAATAATTGTTCACACAAAAGAACCGGAGGCTGGGCTTGAAATTTTTGACAGGATTTTTGTACAAAGTGACAAAATAGTGGATGCACATCTTCAATGCGCTTGTTCAATTTGGGTATATTAATACTGGCAACGTTTAATCGGTAAAACAGATCTTTCCTAAAGGCGCCTTGATCGCTCAATGCCTCTAGGTTGGCTTTACTGGCGGCAATCACCACAATATTAACAGGAATCAGTTTATTCCCGCCGACACGCTCAACCACCCTTTCCTGCAGTACACGTAATAATTTTATTTGCACGCCGATGGGCATGCTCTCGATTTCATCTAGAAAAAGCGTGCCATTATTTGCGAGCTCTATTTTACCGATGCGTTTCTTACTGGCATTGGTAAATGAGCCTAATTCGTGACCAAATAACTCACTTTCAATAATACTCTCGGTCATACCACCACAGTTAATGGCGACAAAGGCTTGATCTCTTCGCTGGCTAAATTGATGCAAGGCATTAGCAACCACTTCTTTTCCTGTGCCGGTATCACCATTAATAATGGTATCAACCCCGGTTTGTGCTAACAGTAATATTTTTTGTCTTATCTGCTCTATGCTCTTTGATTCGCCAATCACAAACTCTTCAATAGTAGGCGATTTATTATTATCCAAAGCGCAGCCCGGTATTTCTAATGTACGCCTAGCAAAGGCTTCATTTAATTTTATGATTAAATTTGACGGCACCATCGGTTTTTCTAAAAAATCATAAGCGCCATTCTTTATCGCTTGCGTCGCCATCGGGATATCACCATGCCCGCTCATCAATAAAACAGGTAAGCCTGGTACGCGTTTTTTAATGGCATCAAGCAGTGTTAGACCATCAATATGAGGCATTTTAACATCACATAAAACAATGCAATAACTATCAGGTCTTAAGGATTTTAACGCAGCTTTAGGGTCCGTAAATGGCAATACTTCAAAGCCTTCTAGCTCAAGCATTTCGGTTAACGCTTCAATGACGTCGATTTCATCATCGATTAATACCACTGTTTTAGGTTTATTCATGGTTAGAAAATCCTTCTTTTATTTTTTTTAATGCTATGGTAAAAATCGCGCCTTTACCTAATTCAGAGTGCACTGATAAGTTTCCATTAAAATCTTTAATAATATTAAAGGTAATCGACAGACCTAAACCGAGCCCCTTGCCAACCATCTTTTTGCTAAAAAACGGGTCAAAAATATAGGCTAAATCATCACTTGAAATACCTTCACCGTTATCCTTCACCTTGATAAAAATAGTGTCGTCATTTTCAGTGAGCGAAATATGAATATTCGCTTCGCTGACGCCTGCTACAGCATCTAGTGCATTGGCAATAATATTCACCATCACTTGCTCAAGACGAATGGCATTGGCCCACACAAAATAGTGGTTATTATCAACATAAGTAATGCTACATTTCCCATGATCAATACGGCTTGATAGCAACTCTAGCGCCTCTTTGATCACACTATTAGCACTCACTTTCTCAAGTTTCCCATCGGATTTACGTGCAAATGATTTCAAATGCTGAGTGATGACCGAGGTTTTAGCAATTAACTTTTCTATCTTGCATAAGTTGTTTTTCACCTTGTCTAATTGCTTTCTTTCCAACCAAATTGATGCGCTATGTAAATGGCTATTAACCGCCGTTAAGGGTTGGTTTATTTCATGTGTGATACCCACACTAAGCTCCCCTAAAGCAGCCAACTTTCCTGACTGCACTAATTCATTTTGTAACGATATTAGCTGTTTATTAGTTTTCTCTAGTTTTTGAGAGTTTTCTTGAAACAACAGTACATCTTTGGCCATTTCAGTGATCTCATCATGGCCTTTAATATTAATTTTTGTATTCAGTTTTCCCGAAGAAATTAAGCGCATGCTTGCTTGCAAATCGCGAATACGTTGCAAAATATTATTTTTCACATAAGACCAAGAGAAGAAAATGGCGGCACACAGACTAAAGAATGAAATTAAAAACGCTAACGCCATATTCTTGGTTAATCGTTTTTCTGTTGCATCAATTTCAGAGTCAACCTGCTGATTCACTCGTTGCGCATAGCTTTCCACTTGCACTGCAAGTTGATGTATCTGCTGTCGGCTATTTTCCCAGAGAAACTTCTGTTGATAGCTTAAATCAATCTGTTGATTCTTTAGCGCAAACAGCTTTCCCTTTCGAGACATCATATTATTGATTAACAAAAGACGTTTATCGAGTTCTCCATAGTCCCCCGCTAACGGCTTTCTTTGCCAATAGCCCCACCAATCCAGTCCTACTTTTTCTAATCGTAAAATAGTGTTATCAAGCTCGTTATAGCTCAGGTCGTTATAGAGTTTTTCTGCCAAACCAAATTGATAATGCAGTGAAATACGCAAATTATTGAGTTCAATACGCGACTTTTGTTCTGCGCTTAACATTAACAACCACTGATCCGTCTCCGTCAATAAAGGTAATAAGCCACCTAACAGCGACCTAAACTCTGTATTTAAACCCTGTATTTTTACTTCATTCGCGTAAAGCAGGCTTAAGTTGTAATTGATCTGGCTAATCAGGTTTTTGAAGTAATTATTATAATCTGCAAAATTAACCATCAAGTCACTCATAGTGGTAAGAGAGTGCTCAACTTCATTCATCGCTTGGTCACGCTCTTGGCCCGATTCAGCAGAAAGAATGATAAATGATGCAGAGATAATGACACGAGCAAGATCGTTCAGCCGAGCAGCTTCCTCTAAAGAGGCCATATCTACTTGCTGGATTTTTGTGAGCCGGTTTAAGGTTTCATGAAACGTGGAGTATGAAACGCTGGACACCAGAATAGCCGAAAAAGCGAGTACGCTGAATGCAAAAATCAGCCTAAACCCAATACCAGAGTACCTTGCCTTAGTTAGCAACATAGGGAATCTAAAATGGACAACTTAAGGGAGTTTGTTATTTTTAACATTAATCATTACCTACTTATCTATGACTACAATTTATAACTTCCAACCTCTTTATGAGATATTCACAAAGCCGGCAGGCTTAAACACTAATAATAAATTCACTATTAAGGTGTTATCGTATTGCAGTGTTGGAATAAACTGTTGCTTAAATTATTCAATAAAGTAGTTAATGAAGGGGTAAATGAAGACAAGTAATGAGGGAATGGCCATTCATTTATTATCGTTGTAAATTACACTCGGGTATCCATGAATTTTTCTGTCATGAAAATGTTCTTAGTCTTTAACTGAGTGGATATCGATGTTCAAGATACTCACACTCCGATTACCTTAATATTTTGCTACTTTAAACCAGAATAAATATTGCGATAAATATAAGCGCCCTATTTATTTACAATAAATATACGCTCCGTTAACAAATATTAAACATTCTCTAAGCAAAATTGAGTGTTCGAACAGATTAATGTTCGTAATGTCATGATATTAATGTGTGGCATAGGTAGTGTGGCATAATTATTTTAAGACTTTTAAAATCGTTACCTCCTATTCTCTAACGGACCAGTCAGTTCGCCACACACACAAAATTTAAAGTGTTCAGCAGAAAAATTATTTTTTTCTGCTGATACGTTTCGCTTTTCTCTGAAAGGTTTTTTTCTTCGCTGTTGTTGGCAAGCCGATAAAGTTAATGTTTTTAACTTCATTAATAAGCAGTTCAAGATTCCCTTGAACGCCACTTATAAACGCTTGATAGCTCATTGACTTCGTAGAAATAGATTCTAATTGTGATTCCCACAAAGCGGTCATATCGGGTTGTGATATTCGCTTAGGCAGTGCGGTGATTAATTTAAGCCCGACCTCACTCGCATGTATCTCTTTGCCTTTTTTGAGCACATATTCTCGTTTAAAAAGCAGTTCAATAATGCCCGCTCTTGTGGCCTCCGTTCCCAGTCCATCTGTTTCTCGTAATGCCTTTTTTATCGCAACATCAGTAACAAATCTGGAAATCCCCGTTAATGCCCCGAGTAGCGTTGCATCGGTAAAATGCTTAGGTGGCGTGGTATTTTTCTCTATGAGATCACCTTTTATACACTGCACCACCTCTCCCAGTTTCACATTAGGTAAGTTAATCGATGAGAATTCAGATTGTTCTTTATTTTTAGCGGAAGAGGGAAATAAATCTTTCCATCCATTTTTTAAAATGTCTTTTTGTTTACTGATAAACAGCCCAGCTACAATTTCAGTATGTATTTGTTTATCAAGATACTCAAAAGCGGGGTAAAATTGTGCGATATATTGCCGTGCAACGAGTTCATATACTTTCATTTCATCAGCCGATAATACACCGGTTGCTTTGTTTCTCGCCGTTGGAATAATGGCATGATGCGCCCCGACTTTACTGTCGTTCCACGCCCTACTTTTCAAATTCAAATCTGCATGTTCAAGCATTTTTGCCGATTTACTCGATACCGTACTCATGGCGCGCGTAACCGATTGAACATCATTCAGATGCTCTTTGGGAAGGTATTGGCAATCTGAGCGCGGATAGGTGATCAGTTTATGCTTTTCGTAAAGTTGCTGGCAAATATCGAGCGTTTGTTTAGCGCTCATACCAAACGCTTTGGCCGCTGAAATTTGTAAGCCAGATAAACTAAAAAGTAGCGGTGCTTGTTGCTTTTTTTTGTCTTGAGCGACTTTAACAATCTTCCCTGGTTGGCCCTCTATTCGTTCGATGACTTTCAGGGCGAGGCTTTTCGATAACACTCTATTTTCATCGTCCATATAGGGTTCACAGGCGACACTCGGCTTCCATTTCCCTTGATACTTTATGCCCTCACTAGTTTCCAAGTTCGCGATGACTTCATAAAATGATTTAGACACAAAATTCTTAATTTCAATATCTCGGTTAACGATTAAACCCAGAATTGGTGTTTGAACGCGGCCAATTGATAATACCCCTTGGTAGCCTGATTTCTGCCCTTGTAGCGTGCACAGGCGCGTCATGTTGAGACCATACAACCAATCTGCTCTGGCTCTGGCTAACGCTGAAACAGCCAATGGAATGTAATCTTTATTTGCCTTTAAGTTATTAATGGCTTTTTTTACCGCGGCTATATTCATATCACTAATTAAACAGCGCTGTGCATTAGCAATCTTAGTTTTCGACGCGCCACAATAATTGATCACTTCATCAACCAGGATTTGACCTTCCCTGTCTACATCACCGGCATTAACGATTACCTTCGCTTGTTTCACTAATTTTTTTATCACCGCGAGTTGTTTTTTGGTTTGAGTTTTTGGTTTGAGTTGCCACTGAGTCGGTATGATAGGCAGATCAGAAATTGCCCACTTTTTATATTTTGCATCATAAACCTCGGGCTCAGCTTGTTCCAATAAATGCCCGATACACCAAGTGACAATATCACCATTACCCACGTGAATGCAGCCATCCGCCTTACGATGGGGTTTGGGTAGCGCATCGGCAATAGCACGTGCAAGACTTGGTTTTTCAGCAATGTAGAGTTTCATGGTAATAGATTCTTTGACTGTTTTTTTACACAGTAGTTAAGTTTTACTTAGAGTTCAAGCTTTATCAAAGTAAATATGACTTTTTAAGAACAGTTTGGGACTAATACCAGTTCCATTAATTTAATGCATTTGGTAAAGCGAGAGAATTTGAGTAATATGTCAGCTCAACAAGAGGAATTATTATCATGAAACATACGTTAGTCATTATCGGACTCAGTCTATTTAGTTTGTTTGCGCACAGTAGCGAGCAACAAGAGGCAGATTCATTTAGTTTTCCTGATCAAGAGACATTCAAAGAGATCTGGAATACCGGCAAAACGGCCAGCAAAGAAGCTTGGAAAGATGGCAAAGAAGGATCTCAAGCATTATGGGAAACAAGCAAAGACAAAAGCAGTGAAGTTTGGCAAGAAGGTAAGGAAGATTCCAAAGAATTATGGGATGTTAGCAAAGATAAAAGCAGTGAGGCTTGGCAAGACGGTAAAGAGGGAAGCCAAGGTATTTGGAGCGATATAAAAATTGAGAGTCATAAAGCATGGCAAGAAGGCCAGCAAAATTTTAATGAATGGTGGTACGAAGTAGATCTCACCACGCAAGGTGATGAGATCTAATTAACAGTTACAGTGTTTCAGCAAGCTGTTCTAGCAATTCACGCTGGTGATAGCTTAATTCAGTCGGTGTTGTAATCACTACTTCATAGATTAGATCGCCGACTAAGTCGCCTTGCATCGCTTTGATACCTTTGCCTTTAAGACGGAATTTTCTGCCCGCTTGTGTTCCTTGTGGGATTTTCATATTAAGATGTCCCGCAAAAGTAGGCACTTTTAAACTGCCACCAAGGGCTGCAGTTGTAAAAGGCGTTTCGATTAGACAGTATAAATCACGTCCTTCACGACGGAACGTATCATGCTCTACCATATGAACTTCAACTAACAAGTCACCAAATGGACCGCCTAATGAACCAGGGTTACCTTTAGCAGGTACGCGCACACGTTGGCCTGAATCGATACCGGCAGGAATAGTCACTTCAAGCAACACAGGGTTGTTTGGCAGTTTAATTTCCTTCAAGCAGCCTTCAACCGCTTCTTCTAACGAGACATCAATTGTTGCGATAATATCAGAGCCTTTTTCTGGCTGTGGTTGATATTGTTGCTGCTGTTGGCGCTGACCAAACATGCCACCAAACATATCATCAAAACCACCACCTTGCTGGCCGAAACCACCGCCTTGGCGACCTTGACCATTTTCGTCAAATGCACCGTGACCAAAGTCATCAAACTGTTGACGCTTTTCTTCATCACCGACAATTTCGTATGCAGATTTAACTTCACGGAAGTTATTCTCAGCCACTGGGTTATCAGGGTTACGATCTGGATGGTATTTCATTGCCAATTTTTTGTAGGCTTTTTTTATTTCTTTGTCTGACGCATTTTTGCTAACGCCAAGCACTTCATAACAATCTCGTTTTGACATTTATCTTTAATCTCGGAAGTTATTAAATTGGAACGGTTGACCTAGTTCTGCGCCACGAATCAAATTCATTACCGCTTGTAGATCATCACGCTTTTTACCCGTTACACGCAACTCTTCACCTTGAATAGCCGTTTGTACTTTCATTTTGTTATCTTTAATGAGCTTAACAATCTTTTTAGCCATCGCTTGGTCGATACCTTCTTTAAACTTCACGGTTTGTGACCAAGATTTACCGCTGTGAGCCGCTTTTTCTGTATCCATTGAACTAGCATCAATACCACGCTTAACAACATGCATACGTAGAATATCTAATAGTTGACGTAACTGTTTGTCATGCTCAGAACATAGTTTTGCGATGCCTTTTTCAAAGGAAAATCTTGCTTCTACACCACGAAAATCGAAACGTGTTTTTAGCTCACGATTGGCGTTATCAACAGCATTTTTTAGTTCTTCTACATCTACTTCAGAAACAACATCAAATGAAGGCATTATATACTCCTAACTAATTCAATAAAATAACCGCTAAGTTACCAGAAATTCTCAGTTGGGGCTACGAAATACGACGCTTAAAATGGAATTTTAAAGATAAAAGAGCCACGATAAGAAAGTCGCTCAGTGGGCCGTTAGCCTACGTGATGCTGACAAGGCTATTTTTTAGAGGAATAGGCACTACATCCGGCGACCTTTACTGCGCGCCTCCGATGCTAACCGTTAATTTCCAATAAACCATTTTTGGAAAAGGTTATGGTAGTATCGGCAGTGTTGAGTATAAAAATGAATTTAAGGAGAACAGTAAATGAAAACAATGTGGCAGATAATTGGGTCCGGCGCTATCGGCTGTTTATGGGCGGCTAACCTACTTAAATCCGGTCAACAAGTACACCTTGTAAGGCGAAAAAAAAAGACACTGCAAACACTCACATACCAAGATTTATCAGGTCATCGCGTTTCGTTACCCTGCTCTCATTCAACACAATTAACCGATTCAATCTCGCCTATTTTGGTTTGTGTTAAGGCGCCACAAGTGACACAAGCGTTACTCGCGCAACGTGCTAATATCGCCGTGAATCAAGTCATTATTTTGATGCATAACGGCATGGGAACCGCTGAGCAGGTAGCTGAAATATTCCCTAAAAATCCTATTATTTGCGCGACAACAGCCAATGCCTGTTTACTAAAAAGCCCGTCAGACATTCAACAAACAGGTTTAGGCATCTCTTATTTAGGCCCGTTTAATGCACAGGCAAAAAGCTACGCGCATTTAGCAACGTCCCTCAATAAAGCCCTGGATAATACCCATTGGCATGACAGCATTGAGCAAAAACTGTGGCTTAAACTGTTAATTAATATCGCTATCAATCCGCTTACTGCAATTTTTCAAATAAAAAATGGTGTGCTTGCTGAGCAGGATTATCAACTCAAAATAGAGAAGATAATCAATGAAGTGATGCCCGTGTTAGGCGTGATGGGCTTAGCGTTTAACCAAGATGAATTATTAAGCACCATTAATGGGGTTATTAATGCCACCGCTGAAAATTATTCATCAATGAATCGCGACATCCATTTTAAACGCCACACTGAGAATGAATATATTAGTGGATATCTATTAAAAAAGGCGTCACAACATCACATTGAAACGCCTTTCATTCAATCTCTTTATGAGAAAATTACAGTGTTGGATAATCGCTAACAAGCTCTGTTAAATACTGAGAAATTTTGTCATTAATACGGTCTTGTAAACGCGGTATTAATAAGTCTTCTTGTTTAGCTGAAACCTTCACTGGCCAACGTTTACGACTAATAACCTGATCGTTTTCTGAAATTGACAATTCATAGCTACCGCGTAACCAATACCAACCATTAATTAATGCGGGCTCAGTCAGGTCTGCTTGAGCGGCCACTACGATGTTAGCGCTTGCAACAACCTTGACACCTAATCTTGATAAACCAGACTGCACACTTTTAGTGTGTCTCGCGCTGTCAATATCAACAGACACTTCCATCGTTGCTAATTTTTTAGCAATCAAGCGTTCAATTTTTCGTGTTGAGATTTCGGTTGGCACACCCGATACACTCACTTGTTTAAGTTGCAGGTTAGACATATGACGCGCCATCTGTTCATCACGCGCCTCACGTAACGCATTTAATGATGAAATGCTATTAGGCGCAGTGTTCACACTAAAATCAATCAAGTCAGACGTGGACTCATCAAGCTCCATAATAGATTCATTTAAGCTCATCGCTGCTTTGCGTTTTTCAAGTACCGCTAACGCGTAATATTCACCTGATGGGCTTAACCAGCTGTCTTTGATGATGACCCCACTCATCGCTTGGTCCGTTTCTGTCTGAATACTGCGCTGCAATGACGTTGAGCTTTCCATCGTCACCCCTAATGCGCTTTCTTCTTTTGTCGCTTGAGTGAGTGTATTGGTTTCTGCACGCACATTGACATAAAAAATTTCCGCGAGGTTAGCTTTGGCATTCTTCCCCGCTCGATCAAGCTTTGACGCTTGACCCACCGCCGTTAAATAATCGTTGCTCGGGTAAACTGCTTTGGCATTATCTATCCACTCTGGTCGCTTCTCTTCATGGCTTGTTGACGTACAAGCAGCAATCAATAAACAGCTAATAATAGATAATATAAGACGAATATTTTTCATAAAGACCTCTTTGATGCGTAAGTATTGTTATCGAGTAATGCTAGCGTATCAACACGATGATTTTCTGTGAACATGAAACATGTTTGTTAGTGGTTATATTTATTGTTATCGTTATTGAGCATAGTGGAAAACAGGTGTGTCTAAACTCGATATTAATAACAAATTCTTCGAACCCACTTTAAGCGCAACCTTTTGTTGCACTGCGTTAATACTATCAATTTTAAGTTCAGTATCTTTCGTTTCTAAATACGAAACTTGAATGTTAGATGGCAACATATTCCAACTGCGTAAGTCGGCAATCTCAGTTAATGCGGTCACTAAGTTGGCTAAGGTACCAAACAAAGAATCTTTTTTATCCGCTTGTGCAACCAGTTCATATTTTGCGATGGCACGGGCCGTGGTTAATAACAAAATAGAAGGATACTCTGCCGATAAATCTTCACGTACCAATACTTCTACATTTTCAATCAACTCAGTCTTAAATTGTTGCGTCGCATCGGACAACTTAGCATGTGTGATACGGTAATTCATGTTTGGGTAAGCAGGCATCGCAATGCGAATTAACTGCTCGCCATTACCACTTGGCACCATAATCGAATTTTGTTTTTTATTACTCACAACACCATCAAAATACAGTGAAAACACTTGGTTATTATTGTTTTTTATTGGCGTAGGAAAACCACTATAGCGTTTTTTATAGCGACTATACTGGCCATTTTTGTCTACCGCATAACTCATGCGTAATAATGACTTTTTTAAGCTCTTCGGTATCGCTAATTTTCGTTGCGTCAGCAGTTCTTCGGCATGTTTGTAACTAATTAGCGCGTTGGATTGCTCATCCAAGAGTTCGTAAATGATGCCCGCCAACAAGTGACTACTTGCCAACTGCCCTTCGAGTGATTTTTTACTGGCCAATTTTCGCATTGATATATCAGCTTGTAACATTTCAACACGCGCGCCATCGATATCGTCATTAAACAGATAACTCAGCGCAAGTATATTGTGCACCATCACTCGGTCAGTCGGATAACCGCTATAACTGCGCAAGGTTTCGTTGACTGTGCCAGCGGCTGCATTTTCGCTGATCGAGGTAGCGGTCAATACTGCCATCTCTTTTTTAGCTTGGGTAAGTGTTTCTATCGAACCGGGGAAATCGCCAGATAACAGTTGTAATAAACCGACATTGAGATGAAATTGCGCATAATCGCGCTCAGGAGGCTCAGTCAATTGTAACTGTTCAAGGACATGTAGGGGATTTTGTAGCTGTAGTTGGTTTGCTAGTTTGTTGGTTTCACGTTGCTGACCTGCACAGGCACTGAGTAAAACAATAAGAAAAACAGTTATAATTTTTTTCATGAATGGCCGTTATAAAAAGAACAAGAAAAAAGCGTTTAGATCATTAACTCTACCTTAGTGATTAAATATTCCGCTGTAAAAATGAGTCACTTTCAAGCAAAAGTTGAAAGGGTTATTACCTTCAACTTTCAACACTGAAATGACTGATTTAAACCCGTTAATATAATCACCTTTTTAGACTAAATGGTATGCTTAACGCCTCAATTCAATCATTATTATTCACGTAATTTACTATTTTTAATCAGCTTTTTAATTTTCTTCTGGCCAACCCATACTTTACGATTATCTTTAATGCTAATCAGTTCAAGGTTTACTTGGTAGAAACGTACCTGTGTAGTGCCATCAACATCAATAATGGTATTGATTTGACCCTGCATCATGTAATCAGCGCCGTATTCTTGGCCCATCTCTTTACGTGTTTCTTCCGTCGCATTTAAGTCTTGGTCGCCACGTTCTTCACGAATTTCATCACGTGCACCTGATGCAGCAACAAATTGAACTTCGCCAGAGTTGATCAGTTCACGTTCCATGTCTGCAATAAAGGTATTGGTGTTGATATGCTCGTGGCTTAGGTTACGTATTTTACCGACGATAACCGCTGGGTCTTTGCCTTCGGCTTTAACAAACTTACCAATCCAAGCACGAGAAAGAGAATCTTCAACCATTTCACGCGCAACCAATTGTGAATCAGTGTCGTTCCAAGCACCACTTAAATCCACTTCTTTTTGTGAATCTAAACGCTCAACAGACGTTGAACAAGCACTCAGGAATAATGTTGCAAAGGCGATAAATAGCATGTTTTTTTTGATGTTCATGTAAAACTCCAAGTTAGATAGAAACGATTTTACCCAGCGGTTGTCCGCCAAGTAAGTGTAGGTGAATATGGTAGACTTCTTGCCCGCCATCTCGATTACAATTCATAATCAAACGGTAGCCTGACTCAGCAATGCCTTCTTGCTTAGCCAACATTTTTGCTGCCGTATAGAGTTTCCCTACTAAGACTTCGTCCTCGACTTCAATATCGTTTGCCGTCGCAATTAATTTATTAGGAATAATCAATATATGTGTTTTAGCTTGTGGTGAAATATCACGAAAAGCGGTGACATAATCATCTTGATAAAGCATATCCGATGGGATCTCTTTATTGATTATTTTTCTAAATATGGTTTCTTCTGGCATCTTTTTTCCTTTATTACGTCAAGCAAGTGAACTGTTTGATTATATTATCAGTGCGTAGGTAAACCAGCGGTTTAACCTACATCAAGTTAATACTCACTACAGCTCAGCAATCGCGCCTTTACCTACACCTTCGTAAGCATAAACAGTCACTTTGTCACTGCCAACACGCTTTTTAGTTTGCTCACAAATAAAGTCAGCAAGCTCTTCAACCGTGGTGTCCCTTGGTAATACTTCACAACGGTGTGCAGGCATTAATAACTCAAAATACCCCTGTGGCGCATGGTAGGCACTGCATAGTTTTTCAACGTCATTAGCTTTAACAATAAAAGAAAGATCACCCTTCTTGATAATATCGTCTTGGCTAACTAAATAAATGTCTTTCCAACGGTTTGCCCAATCTTGCACAAGGTGATTGTTAAACTCACCGTTTACAAAGATATCAAGTTTAGAACGATGCCCATGGGCAATACGTTGGCAATTACCATCATGTTTTTTAAGACCATGTGTATAGTGGTAAAACGGTGTTTCAATTTTTTCGCTACGTAATTTAATTTCCAACTCACCGACATTCTCAGGCAGTTGTAATAAAATAATATGCTCTAAATAGGTTTCAATCACTTCAATAGAAACGTCTTCACTTTCTAATAAACAGTAAGCTTCGCTTGGACATTTTAATTGAATATAGCTGTTATCATTCAGTTTATAGTCAACCTGTGTACGTTGTGGTTCCATGGTTACAGAACATCTTGCTGACGCATGCGGCACGATCAGTTTATGATCCACCTCTGCATCTATAATCGCTTTAATCTGTTTTTTAACTAATGAGAAGTCTAAAATCATAGACTGCTCATTAAGCATGCCCGTTAAGGTGACATCTACGATATAACTTTCGCCAACAAACCCACGTTGGGCATCTAAATATGTCGCATCAATGACCGTTAAGTCGCGTACAAATAATTTCATTTAATAATCCTATAAAAACACGGCTATTTAAAACGGCGCTTCGCCATTATCGTCTTCGTCTGACGCAGAGACACCCGTTGCATCACGTTTTAATTGCTCGCGAAGGTTAGGCGGAATGCCTTTAATCGTTAACGTATCACTGTCTGCGTCATATTGGATACTTTCGCCAAGATGCTTTTGATCAAAACTAATACTCACACCACCGCCTGAACCCACATATTTTGTTAATTTACGCATCACACTGCGATCTGCGGGAAAATTTTCTTCTAATTGGTAATCTTGACTGACAAAATCATAAAAACTACCTTCAAGTTTTGGTGATTCTTGTAATTGCTCAGACAGCGTTGATAATGCGATATCTTCGCCCTGCTTTAACTGCTCTTTGCAGTAATCAAAAGCCACTTCACGGACTTCTTGTTTTTGTGCAATAGGTAACGCTTCTTTTTCACAAAACTCTTCTACCGCTTTCATCAGCACTTGATTTTGAACTTTAGCATCAAAACCTTCCTGTGCGCCCATAAAATCTAAAAAGAAATCAGAGACTTGGCGACCAACTCGTCCTTTAATAAACGATAAGTAGCGGTTTGATTCAGGAGAGCGGGCTAATAATGTTAAATCAATGCGTGTCACTAGTTGAATTTTACTGGTTTCAAGATGCTGACTGGTGGTTAATTCTAGGTTTTCATTCACACTCACTGATTCATTATTTTGAAGCAATGCAATTAATAGATAGTCGCTGGCTGTCCAGCTGTATTTACTGATTAACAAAATGCCCTGTTCAGCAAAGTCTTGTTTTAATAATTCTGCTAATAAACAATCAACCGCGGTTTGTGAAAAGCTCACAAAATCTAAATCGCCAGCCATTTGCTGTTCTAATGCACGTTGAAAAACCTGTGGTTTATCTGAGTCAGTCGGAAAAGAAGCAAACGCTTTATTGGTTTTGCTTTGGTAAGTGCTGTGTATTTTTGTTAAAAACTGTTCAATAGAAGGTGAAATAGGCAGTTCACCCTCACGTTTTGTACACTGTAACGTGCCTTCAGAGCTGTAGTTTAGCGAGTGTAAGATAACATTCGTTGCAGAGATATTCATAAATAGCGCCTAAATTTTAAAGAGAAAAGTGATTATGCCACCAAAGCACGATACAGAAAATCAGTTTTATAAATAAAAACCCGCAGCCTAAGATTGGTATCTTTTGTTGAGTGAGGTATTATATCTTTCTTTAAACTCAATATAGACGAATGCTAATGCCAATTATCTCTAAATACTCAAACGAAAAAATCGAAAAAATCCTAGATGAAGTCATGGAAGTACTTCATAAAAATGACGTGTCAGTGGATTTGAGCCTCATGGTATTAGGTAATAGCTTAACGCACATTATCAATAGCCAAGTGCCTGTCAATAAGCGTAAAGCGATTGGCGAGAAATTTGTAAAAGCATTTAGTGCTTCTATCAACACAAAAGAAAAATAATCACTATGGTTGAAACTGGTCACAAATTCCACGATAACGTCTCCCGGTTAGTTAACTGGGCGCATTGGTTTACTTTTTTCAACCTGATACTGGTTTCTTTGATCAGCCTGCGTTATATAAGATACGCAGGTTTATCAGATTCAGGCCTGGGTATTGCGTATCAATTTACCAGCTTAATCGGCCATTTTAGTTTTGTCTCCGCCGTGGTGTTTGGGCTAGTGCTCTTCCCGCTCGCGTTTATTATTCCCCTGCAGCGTTTATATCGATTTCTTGCTATCAGCATTAGTACCCTTGCGGTCACTTTTTTGATTGTTGATACGCAGATATTTAGGCTCTATGATTTTCATCTTAATCCGCTTATTTGGCAGTTTTTACAACAGCCTGAGCAGGTTGAGCAAATTTATTCAATCAATTTACATTACATCTCTATTCCTATCATCTTTGCGATTGAATTTGCCATCTCTTTCTTCGTATGGCGTAAAGGTCGACAGTTACAAGCAAAAGCCATTGGTAAACCGATTGCCATTTTCTTAATGATTGCTTTTGTCATTACTCATCTCGCTTATATTTGGGCAGATGCTAAACAGTACCGCCCTATCACCCAGCAAAAATCGTTGTACCCACTTTCATACCCGATGACCGCACGTACATTTTTGACTAAACAGGGTTGGTTAACTGAAGAAAAATTTGAGCACCGCATTGCCAGACAGCACGGTGATAACAACGGTTCGTTGGATTACCCAAAACAGCCTCTAACGTATATCGACAACGATAAAAGAGCGCCGAATAAAAACATATTATTGATCGCGATTGAATCGTTACGAGCTGATGTACTCACTAAAGAAAATATGCCCTTTACCTATTCATTGACGCAGCAAGGCTTGAATTACACCCAACATTTCAGTGGTGCAAGCAATCAAGCACAGGGTATCT
The DNA here is from genome assembly GCF_002835995.1 of Psychromonas sp. Urea-02u-13. Taxonomy (GTDB): domain Bacteria; phylum Pseudomonadota; class Gammaproteobacteria; order Enterobacterales; family Psychromonadaceae; genus Psychromonas. Next base: position 22,609 of record NZ_PJBZ01000080.1, read on the forward strand.
ATAGCTTATTTTACGCTTTACCAAATCGTTACTGGCCTGAAATAACGCTTAACTACGTACCACCTGTGTTGATGGATCGTTTAGAAGAGCAAGATTACCAGTTTGGTTTGTTTTCTAGTATTGGTTTTGTGCACCCTGAATTTTTACAGAGTAGTTTTAGTGGCATAGATGCTTCACTGCTTAAACGTGACGCGCATTCAGGTAACAACAGCGAAATAACCCAAGGTTGGTTACAGTGGTTAGGCGCAAAAGATGAGCAAAAAAATTGGTTTAGTTTTATCTATTACCAGCAAGATGGTAATGCTCTCTCGCTCAACGAGAGTAACTTTAGCTTGGCACAACGCACTGAAAAAATGGCGTTATATCAGCAACAAGTCTTAACTATCGACCGTCAAATAAAACAGGTTGTCGATAAATTACAAGCTTCAAAAGCACTTGAAAATACCATTGTGATTATCACCGGTAGTAATGGTGCCTCGTTTGAGCAAGCATCATCAGCGCAGGCGGCTATCAATAATGCGCACGTGCCTTTAATTGTTTTATGGCCGGGCGAAAATAGCCGTACCATCACACGTATGACCAGCCACGCAGATATCGTTCCAACACTGATGGAAGGTGCACTGGGTATTAAAGACACCGCGAAAGAGTACAGTGACGGGCAAAGTTTATTTGATAATAACCCAAGACCTTATCTACTTTCTGGCGACCTTAAAAAGTATGTTATTTACGAAAAAGATAAAATAACCCAGTTTAATAATGACGGGCAAATATCCAGTATTAACTGGCAAGGTATTACACTCGATGAGGATCAGTTTGATATCACGCTGCTCATTGATGTCTTGTCAAAACTGCGTCGTTTCAATAACTAATTTGTAAAAGTGTTAGCTCTAACCCACTTATTTAAAAAGCTTTGTTTTAAAACAGGTTATTTATCCATCATTAATGATATGTTGGATTTGTTTAGTAAATAAGGTTCAAAGTACAAGCAGAACAGCGCTAAAAAAGTACGGATAACTAAACAAGTGGGTGCATATAACAGGGTCGTTATATGTTGATAAAACTACATAAAAGGAATGTGAAGATGAATTCAGTTTCATTTCACGCCACAACACAACTTGAAAACAAGTTAAGTGACATTTATGAAATTCTTTATAAAAAAGAAAGCAACATAGCCGGTAAAATTAATCGCTACGCAGACGTTCGACAATGCCATAACGCATACCAAGCATTGTTATTACATAGTGTACTGAATAGTTGCACCCTCGTAGGGTTGTTTTATTTGCTCTATTAACTTTCTTTTCAAAAATCCTACTTAACGTAGGATTTTTTTTGTCACCTGCTCTCTCTATTCAAACCGCTTCATTTACATTCTTCAGCTTACTTAATGGCCTAAACTTACATAAGAAAAATTGGCGCTAACAAGGCGTTTGATTGAGTAATACTTAGCTATTAGGGTTGAAAACAGCGACGTTATCATCGATTTCAATCCTCAAGGGAATCACTTTATTAACGAGGCAACAAAACTAGGTAGGTCTTCGGTTTTATAACAAGCATCATGGTGCTCAATATCATCTCTGTTTACTAGAATGGTGCGCATGCCTAGTTTTTTTGCAGTCGCAATATTGGACGGCTGATCATCGTAAAAAGCAGCGTCAGAAGCTTCAAAATCAAAGTGTTGGCAAATTTTATTAAAGGCATGTGGGTCAGGCTTCATTTTGTAACCGGTCAGCTCTACGCTAAAAATTCCATCAAAACAGTCATATAAATCAATATGCTTTAACACTCTTGTTGCATAAGGCAGTGGTGAGTTGGTAAATACATAACGTGATTTCTTAAATGCATGTAATGCGTCTTTAAGCTTGGTTGCTTTTTCGACATTATCTAACTCTACCTGGTGAGAAAATTCTGAAAATTTATTCAAATCGACACTGGGATAGTGCAATTGAATGCCTCTTATTGTGCCACCATAACGAAAATAATAGTCACTACAGAGCGTACTAGACGCTTCAAGCGAAATACCTAACTCATGGCTTATAAAGTTACGCATTCTGGGCCCTATTTGCTCTAAAATGGCATTTTTAGGATGGTATAAGGTATTATCAAGATCAAATAAATGGACATCACGCTCTAATAACGAATTCAAAAGGCAACCTCTTTGGTTATCGGTAAAGAGCGATATTATCACTGTTTCTCGTACAAGCTCAACACTTGAAAATAGCTTAGAAAATGCCTTATAGCGTTAATTAGCACAGTATAAAATCGATAGTTATTTATCTTCTAAGAACGCCCTATAGGGCAGTGGTTTATATGCCTGGTGGTACCGTTTTTAAAATGATTAAGGTGTGTTCAAAGATGCCCAAAGACCCAAAGTATTAACGGCTTAATTTTACACAACCAATATATGGCTATGCCAATCTACTTCCAGTCCCCCATTTAGATAGATGCTAAGCAAATAACAGAGTTAGCATATAAAGATAGAAAACAGCCCTCTAATAACAGGGTTAACTATTTTAGTTACTATTAATGCTTCACTCACGGCGACTTGAAGCTATTTTTCACTTCTAATAAATGGTTAAGCCCTCAACAACAGTGCTTACTTATAGTGTTTCGATTGCACTCATATGGTGCAAATTATTGATATCCACCGATTTAAAAACAAAAAACACCTAACAAAACAAACTAAGCAACTGAAATATAAAGATTTAAATTTAGTTTCTTAAAATACGACGTTTTGGTACATACTATGCTTTGTTTAGTAGAATGTTATCCGTCATTATCATAAGGAACTCAATGGACTCGATACTCATTATAATTTCTATCTCATTAGCGATCGCCAGCTTGTTAAATATCGTACTCACTAAATTCGCGATATCACATATCGTGGGTTACATCATCACCGGTACGATTATTAGTAATATTTTTGATTTTAATGGCAATGCAGACCTCACATCATTAGAGCTTATTGGTGAGTTTGGGATTGTCTTTTTAATGTTTACCATTGGTTTAGAGATGTCTTTTTCTAAACTAAAAAGACTCAGAAAAATTATATTTATTAATGGCTTTATACAGGTAACAGTCAGCGCGCTGATTATCTTTCTGATCGCATTTTACGCCATAAAGCTCGACATCACCTCTGCCATTATTATTGCACTCGCTTTTAGTTTGTCTTCAACAGCTATCGTTATCACCTATTTAAAAAAATCCAAAGATATTGTCACCCCTTATGGTGAAAAGTCAGTCGCGATTTTAATCTTCCAAGATTTAGCGGTGATCCCTATTTTATTGCTGATTGGTTTTTTAGCCAAAGAGGGATTATCGGTAGGTGACGTGTTATTAAAAACATCAGTTTATGCCAGCCTAGTGATCATATTTATGTTTACCCTCGGTAAGAAAATCATCGAATGGTTATTACATTTTTCTAGCAAAGCAAAAATGGAAGAACTGTTTCTAGGTTCGGTACTAACAATTGTACTGTGCGCATCACTGTTGGCGCATGAGATGGGATTTACCTACTCATTAGGCGCCTTTATTGCCGGTATGATCATTGCTGAAAGCCACTTTCATGTAAAAGTAGAGTCAGATATAGCCTCTTATAAAGACCTGTTGTTAGGTGCTTTTTTCTTCTCCATTGGTACCAAAATTGATGTTTACTATTTTCTAAGTAACTTATACCTAGTCTCTGGTGTGTTAATTTTAGCCATGCTGATAAAAGCCGTGGTTATCTATTGTTTAATAAGAAAAGAGTCGAGTAAAAGTGATGCTATTAAATCAGCGATTGCACTGTGTCAGGTAGGAGAGTTTTCTTTTGCTATTTTTGCACTGGCCAGCAGTGAAAACTTACTGTCTCAAGAATTAGGCAGTTTTCTTATCTTAGTGACCGTATTATCGATGATAATAACGCCCTTTATGGTCAACAATATTTATAAACTTGCCTCTCTCTTTGTCACTGAATTTTATCAAGCCGACAAAATATCCCCGGTTAAAATCAGCAAGCATACCGTTGTTTGTGGCTTTGATACTTTAGGTCAAATTGTTGCCAAAGAATTAAAAAATAAAGACTGTAACTTTATAATGATCTCAGATAATTTACAGCATGTTCTACTGGCTAAAAAACGAGAATATAAAGCCTATTTTGGCCATTTAGATAAACAGCCAGTATTAGAATCACTCAAAATAGAACACGCTTCTAGTATTATTTTAACCGTTAATTCCTTAAAAAATAAAAAAATAATCTGTGAATCCGTGCTCGATTATCATCCACAAGCAAACCTCATCGTTAAAATAAATACCCTTGATGAACAACAGGCGCTAGCACATCTTAATATTAAATCCTTTGTGCATGCACACCATGAAACTGCGACACTGTTAGTAAAACAAAGCGAATATTAGCGTCTCTTAACATAATTCTGATGCACGTTTAGGGCTGCTGCTGTGGTTAAGTAATTTTGGCCACTAAGTTAGTGTTAAATCATTTTTTTCTGTCTCGCTTTGCCCCGAAGCACCACAGAAAGCTATAAAGGTGTGGCTAATATTACTCAGTCACACCTTGTCTAAATCTATACAACATGAATGGACTGAAACATAAACAACACATTATGTAATTGTTTGCGACGATTACTCAATAAAATTCATTCTATCGACTCAGCTCTCCTTTTATAAGATGTTTAATAAATATACTCGCATTCAATTAAGCATTAAAAAATGCCATATTCATAAGCCAGAGACTCATCAATTTTTTGAATAACTCTGAGTGGTGATAATCAATCCTGAAAAATTAGCTATTGATTATCAGTTGAATTTCTTATGAATTAAAATAATTAGATAAACAAAAAATAGCTTGTTCATGTTCTAAAAAAGTAAGTAAACGCTCACAATCATTTTCCGTCCAATTTACCCTGGTACTAAATATGAAACAGATCGAATTTAGAAAAATAGATGCCCTAATGATAAAACTAAGCCTAAATGGTAAATTTTTCGTACTTTGCACACTGGTAACAATCATTACCACGGCAGTAGCAATGGTAAATTTAAATGCAGTAAAACAGCAAACCACAAATAGCTCCCAAGAAAGAGCGCAGTCGATGGTTGATACCTTTGCAAAAGTTGCATTACAACAGGAGCTAACAGGGGAAGCACTATCACAATTTTCCAAGCAACAAGGACTACAGCTGAGTCAGCAATTAACATCCTCTTCTCAAGGCCAAGTGCTCACCGTTTCATCAGCCGTTGGTAATCAATATCTACAATGGAGTCACGATGTTAGCCAGTGGGAAAAACCCGCATTAGATAAGGCCTATATAATGTTATGGGTTGCTTTATTGGGTTTATTACCTCTTTTCCAATTAAGCTACTGGACATCAACCTCGCTTGGTGGAGGATTATGGGACATGCATTCAGCAATCAAACGCTTAGCTGATGGTGACTTGTCACAACGCTTAAATTTTTTTGGAGTCGACGATTTTAGCCTGATTGCAACCGAAATCGATCGTAGTGCCGATAATATGAGTGAGATGGTTATCGCTATCGGAAAAAATGCAACCACCCTTTCACAAGCCGCTGACGAATTTAATCAACAAGCCCTACAAAGTGAAGAGCTGATTAATCTTCAGCATCAATTTTTAGATACTGCCACTGTTGCGATGGAGCAGATGACAGCTGCAATTGAAGATGTATCACGTAATGCGGCCGAAACATCAGGGCAAACAAAAAACAACTCCAATCAGGCAGAATCCAGTAAGCAGCAGATTTCAGAGACGGTTGTCAATATCACATGCTTAGTCGAAAAAATACATTCAGTTTCTGAATCTGTCGCACAACTATCACATAACACAGTCGCAATTGATGCTGTTGTTACCACTATAAACTCTATTTCAGAGCAGACAAATCTACTCGCATTAAATGCGGCAATTGAGGCGGCTCGCGCTGGTGAGCAAGGTAGAGGTTTTGCTGTAGTGGCAGATGAAGTAAGGACACTAGCGGGTCGCACTCAAAAAGCAACCGTAGAAATAAAATCCATGATTGAAGATTTACAATCAGACTCAAACATACTTTCTAGTGTCACCAATGAAATAGTCAATGATGTAGACCAAGGCCGTAGCGCTATTATTTCAGTGGGTGATGATGTTGACACAATGGCTAACTCAACTAACAATGTCTTTGATATGAGTTCTAAAATTGCAGCATCTGCTGAACAGCAAAGTGTCACAGCGCGAGATATCACCATACAACTCAACGATATTCGCACTCAATCACAACCTATCAAACAAGCGGCACAACGCTCATTAGTATTAGCCTCTGACCTAAGCCAATCATCAATGGCACTTGAAGGAATCTTAAAAGAATACCAACTGAGTTAACATTATAGATAAAAGCAAGTCCCTCCCGCTACGGTCTAAACCAGTTGTTTATGATAATACTAATGGGGTCGTACTAATGAGTCGCGTCTTGCCTTTTACCTTTCTTAAGTTGAAATGGGCTAATACCAACAGATTAATGGATAAAAATCCCTAAGCAGCTATGTGCCCCAACACGCCTTAGAGGTTTATAAAACGGTGGCCAATTTTACTTAGCCACAACTGCGCTTCATGATCTATTGACTGTTCGTCGTCAATCTTGACTCGGCGTATGAGTCGCGCACATAAATAGTCAGCGATAATGAGCCACTCAGTAAATAATATAGAAAAATAACAGTTCAAAATAACAGTGTAGAACAGAACAGACTGCCCTTGCTGTTAAGGTCAGTCTTAACACGTGGCTTCCCTCAAAGCATCACTGCTTTTTTCATTCCAGTTAATTCCTTTTTACTCTCAGCAGTTCCAAAATAGAAATAACTATTTCCATTAATTTCACTAACAGAAATCATAGAGATTCACTTAGAATAAAACACACACATTAAATAGGGATTAAAAGACATGACTCAGAAACGCCTCTACAACATCATTACTGACAGCCATTTATCAGCAAAACAAAAGTCGCACTATTTAGCCTTAGAGGCCGAAGCAAGCCTTCCCTATCTGGATATCAATACTAAAGCGCAACAAGCGCTCGATGCGGGTATTCTGTGTGATATGTTTGAGGGGCATGCGCCCTTCAAACCACGTTATGTTTTACCTGATTATGCAAAGTTTTTAGCACAAGGCTCTGAATACCTTGAATTAAATGCGGCAACAAACTTTGATGAAGCATTAAATTTACTGACTATTTTATACAATCATGTGCCTTCTGTTACTTCAATCCCCGTTTATCTTGGTCATCTCGATAGTGCACTAATGCCCTACATTGCTGACCTTAATGAGCAACAGATCTATCAAAAAATAAAGCTCTTTTGGATCATGTTAGATCGCACTCTACCCGATGCCTTTATGCACGTGAATATTGGCCCTGCGGATAATATTATTTGCCGTACTATTTTACGTGTTGATGCTGAGCTAAAACAGATAGCACCTAATTTAACCTTTATGTATGACCCACAAATCACGCCCGACACCCTACTTCGTCAAGCCACTAATAATATTTGTGCCTGTAGTAAACCACATATTGCAAACTACCCTATTCACGCGCAAGCTTATGATAATACGGGCTTTGGTATTGTAAGTTGTTATAACGCTTTACCGCTGGCTGGTGGGGCCAACACGCTAGTACGTATGAACCTCAAAGAAGTGGCCAAAAAAGCACAGGGTAAAAACGATTTTATCCTGTCAGTATTACCTGCATATTGCGCCATTATGTTTGATTTAATTGAAACACGCAGTGCGTTTTTGCATGAAGAATCACACTTTTTTGAAGGTTTTTTAACCACTGAAGGACTTATCGATGAAAGCAGATTTGCGCCTATGTTTGGTATCTTTGGTATGGCCGAAGCGGTCAATATTCTGATAGAAAAAGATAATGGTAAAGCTATTTATGGCCATGATGAATATGCGAATCAACTTGCATATGCGATTTCAGAACAACTTGCTAATATCGTGGAAAGCACCGAGGTAAAGTATGGTTACCATGGTAAAGCCTTATTGCATGCACAAGGCGGTATTAGTTTAGATAAAGACGTTACTCCCGGTGTCAGAATTCCTTATGGTACAGAACCCGATCCAGTGGCTTATGTGCAATCCACCGCCACTCATCATCAATATTATACTGCTGGAATCAGTGATATTTTAACCATTGACGAAACCGTTAAAGAAAATCCTTTAGCCATGTATAATTTAGCAAAAGGCGCGCTACAAGCGGGTTACCGAGAGTTTACTGCGAACGTGGCTTCCAATGATTTAGTCCGTGTGACGGGTTACATGGTTAAGCTCTCGGACATTGCTAAATTTGATACGCAAGGTTCACGTACTAATACAACGTTCTTAGGCGCAGAAGCGGCAAAAAACACAGGGATTCTAGATCGTAAACCCCGTGTTGCTGCGCTAGAAGTCAGCCCAACCTATGCCAATTAATAACAACTCATGATTCAATCAGATACGATTAATTTCGATAAAAAGGCAATGGTCAGTAAAGTACTGACTTTTTCCTGTGTCGACGGTCCGGGTAACCGCCTTGTGATTTTTTTACAAGGTTGCAACTTCGATTGTATTTCTTGCCATAATCCACAGACCATCAATCATTGTAACGATTGTGGTGACTGCGTTTCATCTTGTCCAACGGGTGCACTGACACTCGAAAAGGGTAAAGTGAAATGGCACAAATCACTGTGTAGCGAATGTGATAAATGCATTGAAGTCTGCCCCAATCACTCTACGCCAAAAATAACCACCACATCGGTTAGGCAGATGATTGAACTCGTAGATAAACACCATGCTTTTTTAAGTGGCATCACCCTATCTGGGGGCGAAGCCACATTGCAGTTAGGCTTTATCATCGAGTTCTTTAAAGCGGTTAAAGCATCTGCAAAGCTGTCTCACTTAAGCTGTTTTGTTGACAGTAATGGCAGTTTATCTGAGCAGGGTTGGGATAAACTATTACCTTATCTTGATGGCACCATGATCGACTTAAAAGCGTGGCTGGATACAACCCATTTATGGTTGGTCGGCAGAGGTAACCAACGGGTTATTGAAAGCATTAATAAACTCGCAAGTTTAGATAAACTTTATGAAGTACGCTTGCTTTATATTCCTAACAAAACCGATTTATTAACCGAAATAGATGCCCTTGCCACCTATTTGAATCAGTTACCCGCACAGGTAAATATCCGCATTAATGCCTTTCAGCATCACGGTGTGATCGGCGAAGGTTTAACGTGGGATAAATGTACAAAGGAACAGATGCGACAGTTCAGTGAGAAGTTAGTCGCACGCTTAGGGCGTAATGTGTTGTTACCCTCGGTATACCTGTAATCCATTTTTGATTAAAACCTGCTTTATAAGAACCTATTTTGTAGAGGCCTGGCGAGACCAATAAATGACTTAGCTATCCGGCTGTTTTAAGGCCTCTTTTATGTTATTAAATAACCAACTTAAAGCTTGGTCATTTCGTGCTAGTTTATTGAACACCATGCTATACGCAACTTGTCCGTAGTCAAAGGGTAATGGTTTTTCAATTAATCCCTGCGCCTGTTTGGCCACTTCAAACCACTTTTTAGAACAAGTAAATAAGAAATCAGATTGCTGGCAAATAGTGGCGGCACTGCCAAAGTCTGCAACAGAAATAACCGTCTCTCTCTCGTGATATTGTTGCTTAAGCAACTGCTCAAAATAGGGTTGATTAAGCTCTTTATCAAAAATACCAATATGCTTATACGCCAAATAATTTTCGATCGTTAATGTTTGCTTTGCTAATGGATGAGTTGAGCGCATAACACAAATCATTTCATCTTCTATCAGCGTTTCCCATACCAACTGTTTCTCGTTGCTCGGCGGCTGGCTTTTATCGTGGGGTAAAATAATGACATCCACTTGTCCACTCAACAAGGCATCAAAACCAAACTGCTCTTTAGAATGAATCTCTACCTGAGCATTTGGCGCCTGATGAGAGAGTATCTCGCTGATCGCGGGCGCAAAAATTTCAAAGGTACTTTCGCGCATTGATAAAGCAAATTTACCAGTGAACAGCTGTGCTTCAAATCCCGTTTGATGCAATAAGCCGTTCATATTGTTGATAATCATGTGCACCGTCGGCCCTACTTTTAGTGCATAAGGAGTGGGAACAAGCTGAGTGCCATCACGATAAAATAGTTCATCCTTTAATAAGCTACGCAGTTGCGACAGATTTTTACTCACACTCGATGAGCTCATACACAATATGCCCGCACTTTGAGTGACACTGTGAGTAGACAACATGACATGTAATACCGCGAGGTGTTTAAAGTTGATACGAGAGAGTTGAATGAGATCCATATCGGTCCAGTGTGCGCATTATTAAAATAGAGCCATATTGTAGAGCAATATGTGATTAAAAATAACAATGATAGCCCTTAGTTATTGATTATCTAAAGATAATCATCAGCCAATTCACTTTATTTCTCTGATCACTGAACTGGTCAGTAAAATCGTGGGCTAACAAAAAGTGACTCTTCTCGGTACTATTGAGCTTAATCAAACTGTGTTATCGTCGGATCCACTTAAATGCTCACAGGCTTATGATTAATGATGTCATTTGAACTATTTTTTTTGTTCTTCGCTGGTTTGTTTGGAGGCGCGCTTAACTCCATTGCAGGTGGTGGAAGCTTCATTACATTCCCTGCACTTATCTTTGTGGGTATACCGCCTATTATGGCAAATGCGACCAATACCTTTGCCTCATGTGCGGGTTATATGAGTGGTGCTTACGCATTTCGAAAAGAAATCGCTGAGCATAAAGGTGAACTGCCTCTTATCATACTGATTAGCTTAATCGGTGGAATTTCTGGCGCATGGTTATTGCTACAATCCGGCTTACTACTGAATAATGTATTTTGAAATGTTCTCCAATCACTTTCATTGTGTACCCTCCCGACTGATAAGCTTTAACAATCGCTTCATTGCGTGTTTTGGAGTGCGCCAAATATTCACTTAAACTCAATGGGGTGATACTACGTTGTTTGAAAGGTATTTCAGACATATCGCCTACAACCTGATCTTGCAATAATTGATGTTTTTCAACGAAAGCATCATCACCTAAAAAGATTTGATGTTGTAAATCATCCCAAATATTTTCATTCACTCCTTCTTCAATGAAGTGCACATATTCTATAATAGCAATAGACCGCTTTGTATCAAAATAACTTAACAGTGCATCCGTTGCTAACCAACTAGGCGGTTCTTGCTTTCCAACCATACAATGCCAACTACTCCACAACCAATCTTCAGGTGTAGCGACCTTGAAAAAGGTGACCAACTCTATGAGAGTTTCTATTGATAGATTGGGTAAAAACACCGTTTAATTGC
>NZ_PJBZ01000081.1 GCF_002835995.1 Psychromonas sp. Urea-02u-13
TATAACTAGCAAAATAGATCAGCTATTTATTGTCATTGCTATTACTCAATACCCATTAATAAACGGGGTAAAAATAACGATAATTCCGGTATAAATGTCACGATAGCAACCATTGGCAAATGCCCTAAGCATAATAATTTAAGGGTCGGAACAATGTATTTATTGAGGGGTAATTTGGCGACCCCTCCCGCCATATAAAGCATGGGTGCACAGGGGGGAGATACATTCCCGAGTCCTAAATTAACACCGACTACGGCAGCAAAATGAATAGGATGAATGCCAAGTGCTTCTACTATCGGCAAGAAAATAATGGCCGCTAAAACAGCACCTGAAATATCATCTACAATCATTCCAATAAGCAGTAATAATAAATTAATGACCAACAGGATCAGATACTTGTTATCAGAGATTCCTAACAATACTTCAGCCAATTGTTTAGGTACTTGCTCAAGAATCATTGCCCTGCTCATTATAAACAAGAAGAACAATACAGCCATAATAGAGCCTGTCATAACAACAGCACGAATCGTCACCGTTCCTAAGGTTCTGATCGTCAATCCTTTATATATCATTAAACTGACAGGTATTGCATAAATTACGGCAATAGCAGCGGCTTCTGTTGGTGTCGCAATACCACTATAAATAGCACCTAATATAATTACAGGCATCAATAACGCAAACCCCGCGTTATAACCCGCTTTAGCAATACCCCGTGCAGCGTCGACAAAGGGTAGTGGCGGCTCAACTTTGATTGACATGTCTTTACGTAAGAACCAAAAATTTAAAGCACAATAAACAAGTGTTAATAATATACCTGGAATAATGGTTGACAGAAAAGCGGCACCAACTGACAAGCCTCCGGTTATCGAGAATATAATCATTGGAATACTAGGTGGGATAAGCAACGCTAACACTGACGAACAGGCTACTAATGCTGTTGCATGGCCTTCAGGATAACCTTCTTTAATCATACGAGGGATCATGATTTGTCCAATAGCAGCAATCGCTGCCGATGAACTACCTGAAATCGCACCAAAAAGTGCACAGGTTAATACGGTTACAGCCCCCAAGCCCCCTCTTATTCGGCCAACAAAAGAGTTAACAAAATCGAGTAAACGTGCAGAAATCCCCCCTTCTGCCATGATAAGTCCACCTAAAATAAACAATGGCAGGGCAAGTAGTGCAAAACCACTGGCGGTATTAAAGCCATGTGTGACTAGAAAAGAAATATTATTACCGGTCGCAAAAGTGAATAAAAGAGCACCGACACCAAAAGAGAAGGCTACCGGTATTTCCGCCAACAATAAGACAACTATGACCAGCATAGAGACAAGAAAGATAATCATGCTATTAGCAATCCTTTTTTAATGATGGGGAGATTAATTTTGATTGTTTTTTTGCGTCTAACATCGCGTTGAAATCAGTTACTATTTGTAATATGAAATAACCCGCCATCAGAACAAAGCCAAAAATCATACCAGCACTCCATAATCCTTTGGGCCAATGTAGATACAAGCTCATGCGTCCTTTCTCGATCACAAAAAAACCGTATTTGCAGGCATAATAACCAAAAATACAAGCTGTAATGCTACAAATGATTGAACCAACAAAACGAATTAATTGAATTTTAAAAGGATCACTAACAATCAGATTAACGATACCGCCATGAATATGCACGCGTTCTTTCGTGGCATAACCCATACCAAGAAAATAGGTCCAAAGGGCCAGTAAAATGGCGGCTTCTTCGGTTCCTGCAAAAGGAGATTCAAGCACATAACGCATAATAACTTGAGCAAAGATGAGTACCGCTAGTCCTAAGCCGGTAAATATCATTGAAATTTGTAATAATATATCAAATATTTTTGCAATACGTTTTATGGACATATTGGTTTTATCTAACAAGTCATCTTGTGCAGACAAGCTAGCTCCTTCTAAATTTTTGGTCTTCATATAGATCGCCTGTAATTTGCGAGAAAGCAGATAGGCTAAATCGTATTCAATACGATTTAGCCTAATATTACGCTTTAAAGAAGTTAATTAATGCCAGCAATTTCACGCATCATTTTCATGGTATCTTTGCCAACTTTCTTCTCCATATATGGCCATTCTTTTGCATATAAGATTGCTTTAGCTTTCGCTCTGTCTTCGTCAGATAGCTCGATCACTTCAATTCCGTAATCGCGTAATTTTTCTAAAAATCCGTTATCTATCGCTTCAGCTTCTTGCCAAGCCCAATCAAGTGTTTCATTAGCAGCGATTTGCATTTTCTGTCTCTCGTCTGCAGGTAAACCTTCCCACCAATCTTTATTAACTAACCAGAATCCATGTTCAAAATAATCACGCGTTAAGATATAAGCTTTTAATACATCACGCATTTGCCAAATTTCTACCGCAGGGCCAAATCCTCGGCCGTCTACCGTACCTAACTGTAAGGCAGTGTATAGCTCAGAATATGGCATAGGAACCGCTGAGAATCCCCAGTTGTTAAAACGTTCAATTGCTAATGGCGAAGGAATAACGCGCATTTTTATTCCCTTGGCATCTTCAGGGAAAGAAGTGGGTACTTTGTCAACGCCTTTACGAATAGTGATAGAGCCAAAACCTGTAGGAATAGTACCTAATGCGATTAAATCCATATCTGCAAATATCTGATTGTAGACGGCCAGCATTGGACCACCAGGGCCGTAAACTTTACGTGCACTTTTCCAATCATCTACGACATAACCGAGCCAGGTTAGATCCAGTCGTTCGTCAAATTCAGATGCGCCATAAGTAATGACCATTGGAATAACACCCATCATTGTTTGTTCAAACTGCGAGGTCCAATCACCTAAGTCCCCCCCTAGATGATAATCAGGTTTATAAGATGAATTTTCGGCAGACAAATTTTCAAGAAATTTCTGGGATGTATGATGAAAAATATGCTCAGCATTATAAGATTGTGAAAAAATAAATTGGTCTCCACCAGCGACAACCTCGACAGTGGAAAAAGTTAATACGGCCGTTAAAGAACTAACAATAAGCATTCGTTTCTTGGTATTGTTACTTTTTTTAAACATTATGAAATCCTTTTAAAATATTTTTAAATATCAGCAATTTACAACTTAAACCACTGATTTTTCAGTATCATATATAACCTAAGCCAAGCGAGGTCGACGAAACTGTGCCTCTTTTTAAAAATTAAGTAAATACCATACCTATTAAGTTAAGTTAACTAAATGATTAACTTAACTCTGTTTATAAGACAGATTAATCATAAATAATTTTGCTTTAAAGGTAAGCAATAAATGTCTGTTTTTCATGCCTAATACGCAACTAAGATAAGTGACAAAAGTGGGTGTTTTGATGCGAAATGATCTTGCTAAAGCACTAAAAACAAGTAATAGCGCAGGGTTATAGAGTATCTGCATAATAATATGAAACGACTTACAAGGACCCACGAGTAAGCAATATCTTATGATCCATGGCTAATTTATTGTTAGTAATTCAAACTAATAAGACAACAATACTCAACCTCCATTGTAATTTTTTATGCTTAACTGAGTGTTTTATTGGCCTAAAAAGATTCTGAAAATATTCTAAAAATGATAACTGACGAGCCTTATATTTTCGAGCACTACCCTCTTCTGTTCTGTTCTCATTTAAATTTAACTGAATGTCTGTACGTAAATTGGTGACAGCACAGTGTTTGATTAATTAATTGACCAGATTGCTAGGTGGATTACTAGGTAGATTACTGTGAATGAATTTTTGATGGGTATTATCTTATCTAGGCATATCGATTAAACGATCAGAGAGGAGACTTGAGGCTTTAAAAACAGGAATAAAACAGAGAGTTGAATATTTAAATGTTGTTAGATAAACAGAGAGAAAGTGTAACAATAGCGAATGATGTTGATCCCTTTCTCTTCACTGTTATTTTAATTTAAGACTCATCAACATATTATTTTTTATAATGTTTTTTCTAATTCTTCTAAATAGGCTTCTAGTATCAAATTTTCTCTAGCACCTTTACGAGTGATTGTAGAGAAATGCGTATTAAAGTATCTATTTTCTGCGTCAATCGATCGCAATCTACCTTGTGCAACCCAGCTTGCTGCAAAATGCACAGGTAAAAAACCTAAAAATCTTCCCGTTAGAATTAAAAAAGCAATACCTTCACGATCACTTGATGTTGCTGTTGATTTCAGTATTTTTTGTTGTAATTTTATTTTTATTGGCTGTGGATAGTTAGGCAACACTGCATCGTATTGGCTCAATGCACTATCACTAATCGCTTCGTTATTCTTGTCAAAGAGCACATGCTCATCACTGCAGTACAGTTGCGATCTTTCTTTATATAAAGGAGAGTAACAGAGTCCGCTTAACGCTCTTGAATCAGGTACTACACCAACATGTAATTGGCCAGCAAGCACTGCAGCTTCAAGTGCATTAGGCGGTATCATACGAATATTAATCACAACTTCAGGTGCTCGAAGCTTTAATATACTTAAGGAGCGAGTAAGACGCTGTTGCTCATTAGTAACCAAATTATCAGTAATACCAATATTTAACTCACCCACTAAATCAGTATTAATCGCATTCATTTCACTGCGAAAACTTTCAAGGCTGCCGAGTAATTGCAAAGTAGATTGATAAACTTTCTCACCTTGCTCTGTAATAGAAAAACCAGAGCGACCTCGATGACATAGCTTCATTTTTAACAAAGACTCAAGTTCAGATATCGCGACACTAATAGCAGGTCGGCTAATATTTAACTCAATTTCTGAAGTGGCAAACCCTCCCGACTCGATCACAACTTTATAAATTCGTAATAAGCGGATATGGGTATCACCAAGTTGTCTGGGCAGTAATGTTTTGTTTTCACTCACTAATTAGTACTCCTAGATAATGATGGTTATGGTGATTTTAGATAAATATCAATTACCACATAGTTAACCATTTGGTTAAGCTATGTTTAAAATCATTGTATTTATTAATCTATTTAAACATTGATAATGGCCTCAAGCAATCGTTAATTCAACGGTAAGAAAGACCAACTAACAACATTGTTGAGGCAAATAAATGACTAACCATAAACAAACCAACCATGGCATCAGCCAAGCACAACTTGATACACATTGGATGCCTTTCACTGGCAACCGTGAATTTAAGAAAGATCCACGCATTATTGTTTCTGCTAAAGGTCATTATTATACCGACAGTGACGGCAGAAAAATTTTTGATGGTTTGTCTGGATTATGGACTTGTGGCCTAGGTCATGCTCGCCCAGAAATAACCGAGGCGATAAGTAAGCAAGCAGCCACACTTGATTACTCACCAGCATTTCAATTTGGTCACCCTAAATCATTTGAACTTGCACACCGTATTACCGAGTTAATGCCTGATGGCTTAAATCGCGTTTTTTTTACTGGGTCTGGTTCTGACTCTGTTGACTCGGCATTAAAAATTGCCCGTGGTTATTGGCGTAAAAAAGGAATGGCCAGTAAAACACGCTTTATTGGCCGTTCGAAAGGCTACCATGGGGTAAATTATGGTGGCATTAGTGTGGGAGGTTTAAGCCCAAATCGGGCTATTTTTGGTCAAGGTATTGAAGCTTCTCATCTACCACATACTATGATTAACGATAATAAATTTAGCTTAGGTATGCCAAGCCAAGGCGCCTATTTAGCCGATCAACTTGAAGAGCTAGTTGCATTGCATGACGCCTCAACTATTGCAGCTGTGATCGTGGAACCATTGGCTGGCTCTGCGGGGGTTATTCCACCGCCAGTTGGCTACTTAAAGCGCTTAAGAGAACTTTGCGATAAGCATAATATATTGCTCATTTTTGATGAAGTTATCACCGCTTTTGGGCGCATGGGTTCAAATACTGGCGCGGCTGAATTTGGCGTAACACCAGATATGATGACAGTAGCAAAACAGCTAACTAATGGCGTTATTCCAATGGGTGCTGTTATTTCTAAACAAGAAATCTATGATACCTATATGGACAATGGTGGCCCTGAATATATGTTAGAGCTACCCCATGGATATACTTATTCAGCACATCCGATTGCTTGTGCAGCCAGCTTAGCCACTTTAGATATTCTAGCCAAAGAAAACTTACCTGCGCGTGTTAGCACTATTTCGCCTTACTTTGAAAAAATGGTGCATAGCTTAAAAGGTCTGCCACATATTACAGATATTCGTAATTATGGTTTAGCGGGCGCATTTAGTATCGATCATGCTCCGGGTGAGCCTGCCAAACGTCCTTACCAAATTGCCATGAAAATGTGGCAAAAAGGTTTCTACGTACGCAATGGCGGAGACACCATTCAACTAGGTTTACCTTTTACCTCTGAGCGCAATGAAATTGATAGTTTAATCAATGCCTTAGGCGAGACTCTTTTAGAAATAAAGTAAATCGCACGTTACTGCCCCCCCTAAATAAACGCCATCGGAATATATTCCGAACACTAATTCAAAGGAATTAACATGACACAAGTAATCGGTCACCTTATTAACGGTAAAATGATCAACGAAAACAATCGAACTCAAGATATTTTTAATCCCGCGACGGGCTTAGCGACTAAAAAAGTAGAGCTTGCCAGTAAGCAAACTGTTGAGCGTGCCATTAGTGCCGCTGAAGCCGCATTTCCAGCATGGCGTAATACGCCACCTGCGAAACGTGCACGAGTCATGTTTCGTTTTAAAGAGTTACTTGAGAAAAATAGTGACAAAATCTGTCAGTTAATTGGTGAAGAACACGGTAAAATTTCACACGATGCAGCGGGTGAATTACAACGTGGTATTGAAAATGTTGAATACGCATGTGGGGCTCCGGGGTTATTAAAAGGTGAGCACAGTAAGAATGTTGGCCCAAATATCGACTCTTGGAGCGAATTTCAACCTTTAGGTGTAGTGGCGGGTATTACGCCATTTAATTTTCCTGCAATGGTGCCAATGTGGATGTTCCCACTTGCCATTGTTTGCGGTAATACCTTTATCCTAAAACCTTCAGAGCGCGATCCAAGTTCAACACTCTTTATTGCTCAATTGCTCAAAGAAGCCGGTTTACCAGATGGTGTAATGAACGTGGTTAATGGTGATAAAGAAGCCGTTGATACATTACTCAGCGATGAGCGTGTTAAAGCAGTGAGTTTTGTTGGTTCAACACCCATTGCTGAATATATTTATACAACTGCCAGTGCAAATGGTAAACGTTGTCAAGCATTGGGTGGCGCGAAAAATCACGCCATTATTATGCCCGATGCAGATATAGAAAATGCAGCCAATCAGCTATTGGGTGCTGCTTTTGGCTCCTCTGGTGAACGATGTATGGCACTTTCTGTTGCCGTTGCGGTTGGTGATGAAGCAGCTGATGCTTTAGTGGAAAAAATGATAGAAGGCATGAAAAACTTAAGCGTTGGTGAATACAACAATGCTGATAATGACTTCGGACCAGTAATTACGCTCGCTCACAAAGAAAAAGTGAATGGCTACATTAGTAGTGCGGTGGAGCAAGGGGCTAGCCTAGTCATTGATGGCCGTAATCCTAGTGTTAAGGGTTTTGAAAATGGCTACTTTGTTGGCGCGACCTTAATTGATCATGTCACCTCAGAGATGGATAGTTATCAAGCTGAAATTTTCGGGCCTGTATTACAGATAATCCGCGTCGAAACAATGCAACAAGCCATACAGCTAATCAACGATCACGAATACGGTAACGGTACTTGTATTTTTACGCGTGACGGTGAAGCCGCACGTTATTTCGCAGATACCATTCAAGTCGGTATGGTGGGTATTAACGTACCGTTACCGGTACCCGTTTCTTATCATAGCTTTGGCGGATGGAAACGTTCATTATTTGGTGATTTACATGCCTATGGCCCAGATGGTGTACGTTTTTACACTAAACGTAAAACGATTACCCAACGCTGGCCATCAAGTACAGTAAGAGAAGGCGCCTCTTTCTCGTTCCCTAGTTAACGATTAAAAAGGCTGTATAAAAATAATGCCGTTCTCTTAAAGGGAACGGCATTATTTTTTTCAGCGGATATCCATTTGGGAAGGGTTAATAAGAATGGTAAATAAGAATGGTAAATAAAGGTATCTTCGATGGTTTGTTTAATTTAGAAAGCGATAAAGGGGTGGCTAATGTCACTCAGCCACACCCATTTAGAGAGTTATAATACCTAGCGAAGAAAGCTTAACCGCCGTAGATATCAAACTTAAAATATGATGCTGCAATCTTGTCATAAACACCGTTTTTGCGAATCTCTGCAATGGCTTTATTGAATTTTTCAGCTAACTTTTTATCTTGCTTACGTAGAGCGAGTGCAGTGCCCTCACCCACATAAGCTTTATCTGTCACAGGTTCACCGACCAATGAAAAATTTGCACCGCGCGGTTTTTCTAAAAAAGCTAAGGTTAACTGGTCAGAGTTACCAAACGCTGCATCTAATCGGCCACTTTCTAAATCAAGGTAGACTTGATCTTGTCCTGTATAACGTTTAATTGTCGCAACATCTCTAAACATATCCGTCACGTAAGTATCATGAATAGTCCCTAACTGCACACCAATCGTTTTACCGGTTAAACCCGCTTTATCGATACTAATACCGGCATCATTTTTGCTCACAAAACTTGCTGGAGTTTGGTAATATTTATCCGTAAATAACACACGTTTTTTACGCTGTTCGGTAATACGCATTGACGCCATAATCACATCAGATTTACGTGACATTAAACCTGGGATTAACCCATCCCAACCCTGTGTCACCCATTCGCATTTAAGTTTTGCTTGTGCACATAACGCATCTGCAATTTCGATATCAAATCCAACCGGTTTACCTGAGCTGTCTTTATAGTTGAAAGGAGGGTAAGTAAAGTCTGAAGCAAGGCGCACGACTTTTGAATCAGCAGCTTGTGCTGTAGATATCTGTGCAATAGGCATCAGTGCTGAAGTTAACAGCAGGCCAATAGTGATTAATTTTTTCATGTTTAAATTCCGTTTATAATTAATTAAATTTTTTCAATGCGTTTAGGGTTTCTGTCATGCTAGTTTTCGAACCGATTGTGATGCGTACACAATCTTTCAGTACGACTTCATGTGCTTGATTTCTTGCCACAATGCCCGTTGATAAGAGGTAGTCATAAACACTGGTTAAGGTATTAAATTTGATTAATACAAAATTGGTTTCTGAACAATACACATGCTCAACAATGGCCAGCTCTTTTAGCTCAGCAATAAACCAATTTCGCACCTTAATCAGTGCTTGTGTTTGTTGATTCATTTTCTCTAACCCAGAAACTGAAAGCGCTTTTAACGCAATTTCTGCGCATGGATCAGGCATCGGATAAGGCGCGATAATCAAATTAATATAAGACATCACACTGGTCGATGCTAATAGAAAACCACAACGTATCGATGCTAATCCAAAGGCTTTAGACAAAGTACGAATTACCACTAAGTGTGGATATTTTTCCATTAAGTGTAATACGCTACTTTGCGGTGCAAACTCTATATACGCTTCATCAACCACCACTAACGTTGAGGCTTTACTTGCCTCTAACAACTCAATCATATCGTTTTGAGCAATGATATTACCGGTAGGGTTATTGGGAGAACAAAGGAACAATAAACTGGTGTTCGCCAGATTGGCTTTAATTGCCTGCACATCAAGTTGAAAGTTTTCTAACAATGGAATCGCCAGAGTATCAACAGAAAAGGCATCCGCACAAAATTCATACATACCATAAGTCGGAGGACAAACGATAATTTGGTCATTTCCTGGCTCACAAAAAGTGCGCACTAATAAATCTATCGCTTCATCAGCACCACGAACCGCAACTGTTTCACAAGTGAGCGCTGGCGCGACTTGCATACAATAGTTTTGATAAGCTTGCGCGGTGTCTTGCGGTAAAAAATCAGGGTAACGATTGTAGTGATGATTGATGCCTTGAGCAGGATCCCCATATTGACAACTGTTTTCAAGTTCGTTGGCATTTAGCCATATATGGCCGTTCCCACCAAGTCGACGTGCAGACTGGTAAGGAATGAGTTTTTTTACTGCCTTAGGGACTAGCTGTGACGCTAACGATTCCATGGTAATACTTCCAAGTGAATATAAATGCTTTTAAATAACGATTAACTGAATTCTTATTCACATAAGCAGCATAAAAACCGAAATTCGTAATGAATTTGAATTTAAACAAACCTGCGCCGTAATATGAATCGAAATAAATGTATACTAGTCATGACAAAAACTCATAGCTAATCACTGTGATGACAGATTAATCGTAATGAGAGCACAATATGAACACTCGCTTACCCTCTACAAAAGAACTACAAACCTTTCTGGTTACCGCTAATCATTTAAATTTTACCTTAGCCGCACAAGCCTTAAATGTCACACAAGGGGCCGTTAGTCGTCAGATAATCTCATTAGAAGAACAATTAAAAGTGCGATTATTTAACCGCCATGCACGTGGTTTAACACTTAATGAATCTGGGCGTAAATTTCTTCCCTTAGTTGAACAAGCACTTAACCAAATTCAGTATGCCATTAAGCAAGTCTCTCATAGCAAACCGCTCATTAAACTCAAAGTGCCAAGCTGTATTACCACTTGGATATTGCCTAAAATAATGACCTTTCAACAAGCGCATCCGCAGGTCGATGTTGAACTAACCTCGTCAATTAATCACCAGATTAACTTCTCAATGGAGTCTTTTGATGCGGCTATCAGTTATGGGGTGGCGACAAAAGACAGAACGCATGTCAGTCATCTATTATTTCAAGAGCATTTAACCCCCGTTTGTGCTCCCTCTTTGTTACCACAAGGCGAAGCGAACCTCACTGTCGAACAGATAAGAAAATTAACTTGGTTACATGCCACGCCACAAAAAGAAGATTGGTTATTGTGGCTAGCGAAAACAGAAAATAGTGCATTAACTGCTGAGCAGCATCAACATTTTGCAACCTTAGACCTTGCCGTGAGTGCAGCGATTCAGGGGTTTGGTATTAGCATCGGCGATCTCACACTCGCAAAACTTGATCTTGCTTCAGGTCGACTTGTCGCACCACATCCATTATCCATTGAATCAGGTAAGGGTTATTATTTAGTTCACCCTAAAGCATCGCCCCCTGCTTCTTTAGCGTTATTGATTGACTGGTTATTAAAAGCTGAATAATGCACATCGGTACCCTTCACCATCAGCGCACTATTACTCTGCGGTGAAATTGCTCTACGGTGAAGTAGATAATCAATAATCTGCTTAAGGCGCTATTTCATAGGCCTCGTAAAATGCTAGTCTACGGCTTAATAATACGAAGCTTTCATCCGCTAAAGATAACGACCAATTCATACGGAACTCACCATGCGTTTACGCCATATTGAAGTATTTCATGCTATTTATACGACGGGCTCGGTCACCAATGCGGCCGAGTTTTTGCACGTATCTCAGCCGTCAGTCAGTAAGGTATTGGCGCATTGTGAGCAACAACTGGGCTTTACATTATTTGAGCGAGTTAAGGGGCGTTTAGTTGCCACCGAAGAAGCGACTTTACTCTTTGCTGAAGTCGACAAAATGTATCAACAACTACGTTCAGTTCGTCATTGCGCGCTTAATCTAAAAAACAAAAGCAGTGGAAAAATAACCATTGGTTTAACACCTGCCTTAGGGTTCGATCTTATTCCCAAGGCGGTTGCGCACTATCAAAAATGCAACCCAAACATCAACATTAACTTACAAACCATGCATCATGATGAAGTTCGTCAGGCGCTCATTGAGCACAAAATTGATTTTGCCTTAATGTTCTCACCACCGCCATTACATGGGGTTACACAACAGTTGGTTTGCCGTTCCCAATTGGTCATGATGTACCCGCGTGAGCAACTTCCCGAGTCACCGAGCCAGGTCAGCTTGGCGCAATTTGAACAGCATGAAGTGATTGGCATTGATGACAGTGGCCCTTTAGGCGACTTACTCTGGCATCGTTTGATGGAAGCTGATTTAAACTTTAAAACCAACATTACCGTTAAAACCTATTTTATTGCAGCGCGCTTAGTGGCTCAAAACATCGGTATTTGCGTTATTGATGAGTTCAGCGCGCGCGGCAATCTCAATGACAAGGTCGCGATTGCAGCCATTGAACCCGCCCTTAATTTTAATTTAACCGCCTTACAACTCGACGATAAAAAACTTTCCCAGATAGCGGATGACTTCCTTCAATTAGTGATTGAATTATCCAACGATAACCCGCAAATTTCAGCGTAACAGCCAACCCTATAACCTCAGGTTATAGGGTAGTGAATTTTTACTATTTCCCGTTTATTACCTGTCCGTTTAAAGTTAGTTTCCAAATGAAACTAACTTTAAACGGACAACACTGCCATGAAAATACAAGCGCCCTACTTACTTTTTTTAGGTGATGCCAGCGACAACCTTTCAATTAAAATGGCAAAAGGCGTTGCCGATTGGCGTCCTCAGCTTTGTACTGGCCAATTTCGCTTAGACGGTTGTAGCGTAACAACGGGGCAACCTGATATGTCTATCGCTCAAGCAAAACAAGCGGGCGCAAAAACCTTTGTGCTTGGTTTCGCAAACAGTGGCGGCACGATCGATAACCAGTGGATCCCGTTTATTGTTGAAGCACTCAACAACGGTTTTGATATCGTCAGTGGTTTGCATGACAAATTAACTGATATTCCACAAATCAAACAACTTGCTGACCAGCTTGATTTACAACTCATTGATATCAGACATCCACAGCAAAAATTTAAAACCGGCACGGGCGAACCACGTATCGGTAAACGCTTAATCACAGTGGGCACAGATTGCTCAGTGGGTAAAATGTATACCTCACTGAGCCTTGAAAAAGCGATGAAACAGCGTGGCTTAGCCGTGGACTTTCGTGCCACAGGCCAATGTGGCATTTTGATTGCGGGTAATGGCGTGGCCATTGATTGTGTCGTTGCCGATTTCATAGCGGGTGCCAGTGAGAGTCTATCGCCGGCCAATGATCCTGCACATTGGGATATCATTGAAGGTCAGGGATCATTATTTCATCCTGCATTTGCAGGCGTTAGCCTGGGTTTATTGCACGGCGCACAAGCTGATGCCATTGTGGTGTGTCATGCCATTAATCGCGAATCAATGCGTGGTATTAAAAATCGCGCACTGCCTTCCATTGCAGATACAATCGCACTCAATGTGGCGGCTGCACGTGTCACTAATCCACAAGCACAGGTGGTTGGCATTACCCTTAATACTTCCAGTGTCAGTGAGAGTGAAGCACTTGAGATTTGCCACACCCTCACATTAGAGCTTGGCTTACCTTGTATCGACCCTATACGTCATGGTGTTGATGCTATTATCGATAAACTGTGTTTGGAGTACTAAGATGAGCCAACTTAATTGCACCGTTACCCATCAGCAATGGCAGTTAGCCAAAGAATTTAGGATTTCACGCGGGGTAAAAACGCAGGCAGATGTCGTGGTGGTTACATTAAGCGACGGTCAACATACGGGCTGGGCCGAAGCCGTGCCTTATGCCCGTTATGGCGAAACAGTCGAGTCAGTGATGAGACAAATAACTAACCTAGTGCCACAGCTAACCAACACAACGACGGGCCAACACTTATTATCACTATTACCTGCTGGCGCTGCCCGTAATGCCCTTGACTGTGCATTGTGGGATTTAACCGCTAAACAACGCCAGTTACCCGTGACTCAGTTAGTGGGTATCACCACATCAATGCCTCAGCTCACGGCTCAGCTCATGCCTCAAATTACCGCGCAAACACTGAGTTTAGATACGGTTGATAAGATGGCCAGTGAAGCAGCCAGCCTTAGCAAACAACCCTTGATAAAAATAAAGTTGGATCGCGAATTGGTATTAGAGCGCATGACTGCCATTGCCTTAGCAGCGCCGAATTCTCGTTTTATTATTGACGCAAACGAAGCCTGGGATTTTGACTTGTTAAAGCAGTTACTGCCGCAATTAAAGCCACTTAATGTGGCGCTCATTGAACAACCACTACCTAGCGCTGACGATCATCAACTGGCAGGCTTTGAACCTGAAATTCCCCTGTGCGCTGATGAGTCTTGCCATACCAGCGATGACTTACCGCGTTTGCTCGGCCTTTATCAGGCCATTAATATTAAGCTGGATAAAACCGGTGGTTTAACCGAGGCATTACAGCTGCTCAGCGCAGCACAACAACACGACTTTATTATCATGACCGGTTGTATGGTTGGCACCTCATTAGCCATGGCCCCTGCTTTCTTAATCGCCCAAAGCGCCGCTTTTGTGGACCTTGATGGACCGTTATTGCTAGCAACAGATCGTCAGCATGCATTCGATTTTGAACAAGGAGAAATGCAGTTATTACCGAGTGAATTATGGGGAGGTGTTAGCAATAGTCATAATCAGGAATTGCTACAACTCGGCATGATGACAGATGAAGGGTGACGGATGACAATAGCGCTATAAATAACGGCTATTATCGTGTTTTGAAAACCAAGGATAGCCAATCCTTTTGACTCAACGTCCAAGTTGAACGTGGGCATAAAAATAGTAGTACAACGTTTCGGGTGCCCAGCCTTGTACTTCTCTTGAAATGTGCCCTTGCGCCCTAGAAAACCAAGTCGAAATCACCCCCAAAGCGTCTCAGAAACTTACCCTGTTGTGGCCAATACTACTTAGCCACAACATCCTATTTTGATCCTGAAAATACCTTATACTGGAGTTTAAAAATTCAAGATTAAAGACTTGCTCTCATTTACGCGTTGACCTCTCCAGCGCTCGCGCTTATTCAAGCAAGGTTTGATCTTACATTACTGTTCTTTCGCCGGAGGCGAGTGACTCTTTTCTGGCGAGCAGAAAAGAGCCACCAGAAAAGAGCTCGCCCGATTATTCCCTGCATTTAATTTCAAGATTGTTTTAATCGCACCAGTGCTAACAGAACATCCATGTTCTGCCGCGCACTTATGCCTAACTTCCTGTCAGGCGTTGCTAAAACAAACTTTAAATCAAGGGAATACAACGGGGGTATTGAAGCCTGAATTTTGTGATGGTTCCCCTTTTATTCTCGATTCGTTCAATGAGTAGTGAGACATTAAGAGCAAAATACATAACTATAAAAACAGAGAGATGCTGTAAAAAAGGTTTTGATTTCCTCTCTTTTTTATAGATAAATGCATAAACCAAAAACAATTAGATACGGGGTACTATTTATTTCCATGTAATTGATATAACATAATTTTTTAAGTGGTTATCGAGAAGGTTTCTGTGTTTCTACAGACTAATACGGAAATATTCTTCTTAGTAACGCTGTTAGCTTTACTTGGTAGTTAGCAATTTTCCCAAATTAAATTATGAGGTTTTATGTTTTATATTTTCCTTGATACTTGCGTTCTTTTGGATATATCGACAAAGAAGAGTGATATCCCCCTAGTTACTGCATTAGAGGAATTGATTGACTCGAACGTTGTTACTTTAGTTGTTCCTGATTTGGTAATAGCTGAATATGAAAGAAATAAGGAAGATGTTGCGAATAAAACAACTAAAAGGTTATCCCAAGAATTTAAGCAGGTTAAAGCTGTTGTTAGTGAGTTTGCAGGTGAAAATCAAGCTAGTACATTAGAGGTACTAGATGACATTAATGCGCGCTTGCCTTTATTAACAGATGCAAACTACGTAACAATTAATCGAGTTGAAAAGCTAATTGATTCCGCAAATAAAGTGTCAATAAGTGAACGTTCAAAAATTGCATCTGTTCAAAGAGCTTTAGACAAAAAAGCACCATTCCATATTAACAAAAACTCGGTTGCTGACGCTGTAATAATTGAACAGTTTTCAGAATTCTCAGATGGCTTACCACTTAATACTGATTCATGTTTTTTTATTACTCACAATCACAATGACTTTTCAGCAAAAGATCATCGTAAGCCACATGCAGACTTTGAAAGCATATTTGATTCTCCTAATATCCAGTATTTTAATAACTTAGTTCCTGCCATTAACGCCATTGATGAAGACATTCTTTCTGAAATTGAGTTTCATCATGACTTCACAGAAGAAACTAGGGGTTTACGAGATATATTGAATGAAATGGATGAGCTTGTTGATAAAGTTTGGTACAACCGTCATCAAAATAGAATGTGGGGAATTGAGCAGGGAAATATTAAAGTTGTTCCCGAAGGCACAAAGCAATATGGTGGCGATGTTATTCACGAGAATATTCTTAATGGTGCTTTAGAGTCAGCCCAACGGGTAGAAAGTAAGTATGAGGATGTAGGACCATGGAGCGACTTTGAGTGGGGAATGATTAATGGGAAGTTGTCAGCTCTACGGTGGGTGCTTGGTGATGAATGGGATATGCTGGACACCTAGAATGCAAAGCTATAAGGCGTTTAAACGGAGCATATGTTCAGTGTGGCATTCTGTTTAGTCTGAATTAAATAAACTAAGGATTTATCTTTGAATGTAAAATATGTAGTACAAGTTGATTACGCTAATAATGTGAGAAATATTTTCCAAGAAGACTTATTCCATGAACTGAATGATGAGGGTTTGGATAGTTCAATTCAAGATTGGACTTTCAATTATACTCAAAATGGTTTTAGTTTGGAGCTATTTTTTGAGGAAAAACAAGTACCAGGAGTACTGAAAGAGCACTTTATTAATCATGTTTCTTCTCAAGGTATAGCTTTATTAGAACAACAGGTAACTGTTAGTAAAATCACATAACAATCGTAGCAAACGTGTTAGCAGGCGTTATATTTCAAAGGAAAATGTATGACTAGTGATGTTTATTTTGAAGATATTGAACAAGAAATTATAAAGTTGTTGCACTCTTCAAAGGTATCTGTGCAAATTTGTGTAGCATGGATTAATGGCAAAATATTTACACCTGTACTGAAAGAAATAGCAAAAAAAGGTGTTAATGTTGAACTTATCTATGACAATAATCATTCAAATATACGGCATGGAGTACCTAGCTCACCTGAGTATAGCTCTTATGCCATTAATACAAGATTGTCTGGCGCATTTATGCATAACAAATTCTGTATAATAGATGACGAGATTGTTATTAATGGTAGCTATAATTGGTCAGCTAAAGCAAAAGATAGCTTTGAAAATATCGTAGTTATAAAAAATAATTTCAAACTAATTAAAAAATTTAAAACTGAATTTGCAGACTTAATTTCTTACTGCCATGCGTTTAGCACTCACAAAGTAGCAAAGTGTAAATGTGGTTCACATCTATTTAACCTCGGTGTGTTAGGACAAGAATCAGGGTTATATGATGAGTCTAGAGTCGAAATATGGAGTGTTTGTGTTAAGAATCAGCATGTTAAATACGTTGGTGAATATCATGAGCAATACTTACGTACACAGTTAGGGCTACAGTATGATTTAGATGAATACTATGATTCACCTAAAGATGAAATGCAGGATGAATTTAAGCGTGAACGTGAAGTAATCGCCTCATTGCAGCAATACTTTGATTCATTATCGGGTACTAAAATTCATGCTGTTGGTTCCGTTAGTCCTATAAATCATAATGAATATATGCAGGGCTGGGAACCTGACCTTAATTACGAAATTTATATACGTTGGCGAGATATGTATTTCAGAAAAATAATTCCAGAATCAATTCCTGACGATGGCTATTCATTTGATGAAGTTAATATTAATAGTATAATTTCTTCGCAAGTTGAAATATAACAAATGCATCAACATGGCTAATTGAGGACCCCCATAACTTCAATCATATAAAATCAATAGGTTAAGGTATTGTAGTTTACGGCTGTCCCCGATTTTTTCTTTTTAAAAACCGCGGAGACTTGATCTTATTTACGCGTTGAACTCTCCAACGCTGGCGCTTATTCAAGCAAGGTTTGATCTTACATTACCGTTCTTTCGCCGGAGGTGAGTGACTCTTTTCTGGCGAGCAGCAAAAGAGTCACCAGAAAATAGTAACCAGAAAAGAGCTCGCCCGATTATTCCCTCGTTTGATTTAAAGATTGTTTTAACCGCACCCATAATTTCAACAAGGCTTACAGAACATCCATGTTCTGAAGCGCACTTACGCCTGACTTCCTGTCAGGCGTTGCTAAAACAAACTTTAAATCAAGGGAATACAACGGGGGTATTGAAGCGTGCATTGTGTAATGACAGACGCTTTTAATTTCAGTTTTTGAATTAGTAGTTAAAATTAAGAACAAAAAATATAACCATCAAAAACACTTAAGTGGGGAAGTGCGAGTCAAAAATTTTTGGAATCCGTCTTTTCTACGGGTGTCCTCGATTGTTTGTTCTTCTACTACTTTTAGTCTAAATATACCTATTAGATTTTTTAAGCTAAAAAATGATAGTTGATATCAATTTCCAATCAAAAAACAACATAAAATAATGCGAAACAACATAGTTTTGTAATATGATGTATTTTTTGTTTTTAATTAGATTGGAAGCCAATTAATGGCTTATCTAATTATTGGAAAGACTGATAGGTATGGATGTCCTGCTTTTTTTCATAACGGGTTGGACGGTTGAAATAAAACCGAGCCACAGACCTGTTAAATTGCGGGGTAACCTGCAAAGAACTGGATTAATGTTGGTACTAAATAATTACTGAGGCTTATAAAGCCAAGAGCAGTAGCCATACAAATTGCATGACTACACCGCTTTAATTCAGATGGGTGACTGGTGCATATTGACACCAACATTGTGATTTTTAGGTGTGTATTAACAAACAATAAATAAGTTGTTTATGTACGACCTATTACTTGGTAAAAAACCAAGGAAATCTACACATCAGCTTGACCGGAACTAACTAATGGGTGACCCTCTGCCCCTTTGTTATGCAGCCAATATAATGATTAAAAAACTAATGATTCCTAGTAAAAAAATATGCGGTAAAAATGATATGACAGTATTTTTTATTGCAGAGTACAGCGTTACTTTCTTTCTAGCATCATGCCCTGCTGTAATGCCAGTATCTAGATACAGTAACCATTCATCAAAAGTTTTTTTATTAAAAAAAGAACTATGGCCTCCTTCCCTATATTGATTTTTTACTGCATCTACATATGTTCCTTTAAAACCAACTCGGCCACCCATTCCTAATCCCCAAGCAACTGAATGGCTCAGAATTAAAGGAAAGTCTGATAATGCACATTCATTTAAAATACCATTTAAAGTATATTTGTTGATCAAGTCAGAAAATGGAAATTTAGGCTTTAAAACACTACCACACAAAATGAACCGATTGAAATTAGGACTAGATATTAACGACATTTCTTCAGCCGCTTGTTTCAAAATGTAAGTCCCAAAACTGTGTGCAATAACATCAACCTCCGAATTAGGATATTGACTCTGCAGATCTAGAAGTTCTTTAACAAAAGAATTTACTTCTGTTTTTCTGAAATATGGAATTAAAAAAGAAATTATAGGAAAAAAGTTGTATTGGAATTTTACATGTATTATTTCATTTCTATTTTTATCTATTAAATGATTATCAAAGTCAGTTTGCCATTCGCCAAAAGTCATAATTCCATGTATTGAATAAATTATCCTCATTGCTTCTTTTTTTTCTACCGCTACTTCTTTCGTTGCAACATACTCTTCGATACTGCTAATTATTTGAACTGCCCAGTCATCGCTACAATTATTATATTGATATGCGAAAACTCTTTGCTCAGAGAAACTTTTTGCCTGTTTTTTGAAAATTTCGGGATGCTCGGTTAAACCAATTATTACATTTGGAATTTTAAATCTACTTTTATTTTTTTTGATACTATGTTTCAAAGTTTTTAGTAAACTTAAGCCAGCATTATCTGATTTTTTTCCTAATTTTCTCATCGGTAATTGCATATCTAAAATTAAAATATCAAAGTGTGATGATTTTAATTCTGTCTCAGCATCGTAAATATTTTCAACATCACATATTGCAGTGACACCGATAGCAACTAATTTTTCTTTAATTAATTCATATTTAATCTTGTTATCTTCAACTACTAATACTCTAATCAACTCTTTTGTCCTTAATTAAGATACTTAACTGCTCTTTCCATTCATTTGATGAAGACTCCCAAGCAATAACGGAGCAAAGAAATTTTTTAAATCTAATTAATAATTCAGCTCTCAGTTTTTTCAATGATACTTGATCATCATGATGCCCAAATACATCATGCTGAGTTAATATTGCAGTCGGAATAGAAAGTCTTTTATGCTTCATGTGAATTAAAATATCTTTTCCAGCTAAATGCTTTATGTCAGTATCATCTTCTTTATACCTAGGTAAACTCATATCTAAAATAAAGAAATCAAAACTCTTTGTTGATAAAGCTTCAATTACATCATCCTTATTATCTACAATCTGAATGAAGGATTTATCAAATTTCATTTCATCAATCAAGAAATCAATAATTTGCTTTTCTTTAATATTATTATCTTCAGCAACTAGAATTGACATAGTTATTATTCCTTTATGATTAAACTTGAATTATTAAAAATAATTAAAACAGAAAAACAATTCCCTTTAATATTTACCTTAATAGAGTTTTTAACACATAACTCTTGCTCAAAGATTCGTTTTATTTTATAGAATCCGCTGTTATTTTCTCTATTAGCTTTATCAAGGTAATTAATATTATTTACAGTTTGGTTAATTACATCAACTTTTCCCATATCAATTCCCGTAGAGTTAGAAGAGATAACAAAATGCGACTCATCTCCAATTTCAGATATATTAATATCTAAAGAGCACTCAGTTGTATTTTCTCTGCGTTTAACTGCATTCTCTATCAGAATTGAAAATACCCGAATGAAATTGGATAAATGAGTTCCATTAATAAGCATTGTTTGTTTTTGACCAAGTGATTGCTTCATATTTACTTTTGGGAACATTTTTTCAACAAAATTAAAAGCTTCTAATACTGGTACATTGATTGGGAAATGTTCTCCAGCGGACTTTGAAAAATCAAGCCAATTAGTTACAGCTTTAACTTCTTCAATTAAATCTGTACGTGCTAATGCTATTCGGTCATTAATTCTATAAGCGTTTGGACCTAGAGCGTTTGCCACCGTTTTAATTTCTTTAAAGTAATCATTAACTTGCGCCAATAATACTGTTTCAAGTACAATCTTACCTTGCTTAATTAATAGATTGGCTTTACGGTCTAGATCAGAAATTATACTATTAATTACTTCCTCATACGTAGACCCTGCTTTTATCAAATCTAATATACGATTTACATCATCACTTGCAAAAGTGAACTTAAATAGCGACTCATCAGAAGATAAATCATTTGTAGAAATCTGTATAAATTTTACTTTTATTCTTCCAAGTAATTTATCAATTGATGATGAAAATTCTTTAAAAGAATCCTGTGCAATTTCATAATAATGGAGATTTAATATATTTTTGAAGTAATCACTAAAAAATTCATTATCTAAATATAGACCGTTTAGTTTCTTACACATTAAATCATGTTTTTCAAATACAGAACGCAGAAATGGAACAATTCCGTTGTGTCTAATATCAACATTCAATGATACATCTAGGCCAAACACAGAATCTAATGTGTAAATATCTCTTACTTCCATCATCATGGATGCTGCTTTATTAAAAGATTTTTTATCAGTCCTCACAAATATTTTTTCTTTGCTATCTCGCCTAGAATGTTCGGTATATTTGGTTTCTTCTTCACCATCTTCTTCGATCATACTGATTAATTCTTCAAAATCAGCTTTGTATAAATTTTTTGCCTTTACAAAAACTTTAGCTCGATCGACTTTAAGTTTACCTTTCCCTAACTTTTTCATGCATAGGTTTTTCGTATACTCATGTAATAACAGTTCATGTTCATCTTTAATTGACTGAGTTTCAGAATTGTATTCAAGGAGATTAGCAAGGACCTTAACTCGATCTAAAACTTTATCATTTTCTGACTTGTACCTTAATCCTTCTAATACATTTAAATCACAGATGTTTTCAAGTAAATATAACTGCTTAAAACTCTTTGGATGAAGCTCACTTGGATGTGAAATAGAAAATTGTTCAAGATAATCTTGCAAGTACAAGGATATTGTTTGATATTCGGTATAATTGCCTTTTAACAGTAAATATATGGTGATTACTAAATCAATATTATAAAAATTTTTTTCTCCATCATATTCATCAATTTCATCGAAAATAAGTTGCTTTGGTAACTTCCATATATTTTTAGGATCTAGAAAATATAAGTCTACTATATAGGATGAAGCCTCCTCTATATTGCCTAACTTTACTATAGATAATGCTATTTTTGCAGTCACTTCATCTCGTAAATGAATGGGAGCATTTACAATTTTTCTATATGACTCTATCGCTTCATGATAATTATTATCTAGGTAGTACTGGTCAGCTTTCCATTTTAATTGTCTATACTCGGGAACATTTAAATAATTTATTACATGGGTCTTTGGATCATTAATCATTTGACACAAATGGTCTTTTCTCTCTACATCTACTCTAAATGGACTGTTTAGAGATCCGCTTACATCCATAAATCTATACAACTCGTAAACTTGTTTCTCATCACGACAAACATCTACTTTTAGTTCAATAAGTTTAACTATCAGGGTTACATCGATACAATTGAATTGTTGAAATAAACGATTCAAATTAGATAGACTAGATTTACTTCTATTTAAAATTAATTCTTTCATCCCTGAAATTATTTCATAAAGCAAACTTCCTTTAGGGAATATGATGTCTTTCTTTACTTCAGCTAATGAATTTGCATAAAACTCATAAAGATTTGAAAAACCAGGCCACTTTGCTAGGTGAACTTCACATTTATCAATTACAGAGTTAAAGTCCCCTTTGATGTATGTATCGCAAACATCGACGAAAACAGTATCTTTCTCTGTTAAGACATTTTTATTTTCATGAAAAAAAACAATACCTTTAATTTTATTATCGTATATTTCTCCTGTTAAATTAATAACAGCATTGTATATAACATTCGTTACATCATTTTTTGCGAAGCACGTAGTTGCCATTCGTAAGAGTGCATTGTATTTATCTACAATATTACAAGTATAGGCGTATTCAAACACTGCTTTATAATCGCTATTATCAAGGTTTACAGGATTAAACCTGAACATAAACTCAAGTGCCTTACATTCATTTCCATAAGGTATGCCTTCAATTATCGCCTCAAATAAATAATTATTTCTTTTGGTTCTTTGTCTTTTATTTGCACTTTCTAGCAATACATCTAAATCCCTCTCTTCGTAAGAGAGATTTACATTCTCATAAAGAAATCTGTGTAATTCTAATAATTCTTCATCTCGATCTAGTAGCGACAATAAAGTAAACTTCAACTGTATATACCAGTATGAATAGCCTGTAAGTATTAAAACTCTATCAAGACATGTTAAAGCTTCTTCATAATCACCTAATAATATGAATTTCTCTACTTCATCCCTTATTTCAATATAAATATTAATTAAATTCTTAAATTTAATTAAGTGAGAAGTAAGCAAAATTACATCTTGTTCTAATGTATTGTATTTAGTCCGCTTAATATGTCTTTGAATATTCTTTGAAAAATACTCCGGGTAGTTAAAAAAATACCTTTTAAATAAAGGATTTTTACATTTTTTTAAAAAGTAATTTTCGAATTTATCAGTTTCATTAATATGAGATAGTTCTATCAAACTATTTTGATTAATAGTTTCTAGGTTTAAAGAATTTGATGGAGAGTTTGCAACATTTTTGTTTTTTTTATTTACACGTTTACTTTTCTTCTTTTTATTCGACATATCTTCCACCAAAAAATATTAAAAATTTATCTGTACAGTATTCTACTATATTTTATATAAAAGGGTTTAGGCTTCATTGAGATGTGTTAAGTAATATAAATTAGAGTTATAACTTAATAAGTTATAACTCTAATTTATAATAAACCAACAAC
The DNA here is from genome assembly GCF_002835995.1 of Psychromonas sp. Urea-02u-13. Taxonomy (GTDB): domain Bacteria; phylum Pseudomonadota; class Gammaproteobacteria; order Enterobacterales; family Psychromonadaceae; genus Psychromonas. The sequence continues at coordinate 23,960 of NZ_PJBZ01000081.1, forward strand.
TTTTCTTACTCGCTTCGTGTCCATTAGCAAGCGAGAGCACCAACTCGATTTCGCCCCCCAAGCGACCTATAAATCACAAAATTAATATCATTTAGCGTTGTTTTCGATAGTCACTTGTTAGCCGTTTACTCATCTACTTTCATCCAATAACTTCTCACGTTTTTCGTGTGCTAATCTTGCTCGTTTATAAATAGGAATTAATTCGTCACGTGGTACGACGTAATAATAAATAGTATATGTATCTTCATGTTTATGTGAACGCCAATTGTTAATAGTAAACGATACTCGAGTCATTCCATCATTTTCAGTGGAGTAAATACTAATGGGGTATTCGCTACCACCAAGAGTTACAACTGCTTTTGAGAGAAAATTATACTGTCTACGTATCTTATCTGACTTATACTGATCTGATGCTTTCCCTATTTGGTATTTACTTAATTCTCGAGGAATACGATTACTGAGGTAAATACCAATATCACTAATAGTGCAAGCATTGTGCATCGGGTGTACAACAGATGCACGTTTACGTATGTATTCAGGATTATCTGTTGGAGATTTAGCAAAGACACAAACATTCATCCATGAATGAACATGAGAATCAAATATCGTATCATTCCACATCTGATCTCTTATCTCAGCATCATGTTCTTCTCGTTTCTCTTGAGACCACTGCAACCACTCTTCTTGAGATGGAATTGGAGTATCAAAAAAGATGTTTGTTAGCTCTTTTATTGGCTTATATAAATGATCAATCGAAGAGGTCATATTCTCACTAGTTCTTTTATTGGATATTAAACTTCAAGTGTAATTATCTACACCACTAAATTGGCTTGTTGTTAATCTTGTTACGGCATATGTTTGATATTATAAACTACACTGAACTTTATTGGGAGTGCGTCACGCTAACTATTTAAAACGGAAAGCATTAAAAATAAGTTGTTTTGAGTATTGGTTGTAGTGACATGTTTAGGGAAGAGCATTAAAATACTCTAAGACACAATGTGCCCCGCAGAGAGCTATAAAACCAACACCTAATTTTTTGATTAGCGGTAGGCCAATTGAGGACCCCCATAACTTCAATCATATAAAATCAATAGGTTAAGGTATTCTAGTTACGGCTGTCCCCGATTGTTTCTGGCATCACATGACAATAGTTCGCTATAAATAACGGCCATTATCACGCTTTGAAAACCGAGTAGATTCGGCAGTATTACCCCGTTAAATCTTCTAAAAACGATTTATATAATTGCGCTTCACGCAACGTAAGAGCAATCCGGGACACCCATAACTTCAATCATATAAAATCAATAGGTTAAGGTATTCTAGTTTACGGCTGTCCCAAATTTTTTTCCCCTATTGTTTCTGGCGTCACATGACAATAGCTCGCTATAAATAACGGCTATTAGCACGCTTTGAAAACCGAGTAGATTCGGCCGTATTAACCCGTTAAATCTTCTAAAAACGATTTATATAATTGCGCTTCACGCAATGGCTAATTGGCTAATCGAGGACACCCATAACTTCAATCATATAAAATCAATAGGTTAAGGAGTTGTAGTTTACGGCTGTCCCCGATTGTTTCGTTAATATCTCGAGAGGTCATCATGTTGCGCCTTGCCTAGGTGTCCGAGCTAGTGACTGAACAAAGCATTTCGATTGGTAACGGGTATAGGTTAAAATTAGCAGAGTTGCTTGTTAATTCCATCATCTCGCGAATGGTTCATCGCCCAATATTTAGCGTCTTTTTTATTTTAAAAAATGGAGTATTTTCTTTCATTAGCCATTCACCTTCAACGTGCTACGTCCCCCCCTTTGTTATCTAAGCACTGCTATAGTTATACTAACTCCGATAGTTCACTGCTCAATCTTACTGGTTAAAATAAGATATTTCTGCGTAATCTTTGATCATTAAATTAACGGAATGGGTATTAAAGACTCACCACGAGGAGGGCTTATGAGTTTCATTCAATCATTTGGCGCAGCTGAAACGGTCACTGGTTCTTGCCATTTTTTACAACTTAAAAATGGGCCTAACATTCTTATCGATTGTGGTTATTTTCAAGGAGATAATGAACAAAAAACTTCTCTGGCGTTTGATTTCAACCCTAAAGATGTCGATATTATTTTACTGACTCACGCTCACTTAGACCATGTCGGACGCGTTCCTAAACTGGTTAAAGAAGGCTTTGATGGTAAACTTGTTGCGTTGCGCGCTACCATGGATTTGGCTGAGGTCATTTTAATGGATAGCGCCAAAATTGCAGAAGAGGACTACAAAACGGCACTGAAAAAAGCACGAAGAACAGGCAATGAAAAACGGGTTCCTCTGCCTATTTATAGCAGTGACGATGCCCTGTCGGTATTTGATTTAATCATTCAATATGCTGACTACGATAAAGCGATTCAGCTTACACCCAGTGTTCAGGTTACCTTTAGAAACGCAGGACATATTCTTGGATCGGCAACCATTCAAATCGAAATAAGCGAAGAGGGAGAAACAAAGTCTCTGGTATTCACAGGCGACCTCGGACCTCGTCAAGATATTATAATGACGCCACCCTCTTTTGTGAAAAAAGCGCATGCTCTGTACATTGAGTCGACCTATGGTGATCGTGATCACCGTCCTCTACAAGAATCGATTGAAGCGTTTAAAGAGATCATTATCAATACATTAGAAAACCAAGGCAATGTATTGATTCCATCCTTTGCCATTGAGCGCACGCAGGAAGTTTTACTGCTACTTAAGCAGATGTATTACGATAAAAGCTTGCCCGCCTGTAAAGTGTTCTTAGACTCTCCGATGGCAATCAGTGCGACACAAATATATAATAATTACCATCGTAATTTAAACGCTTGTGCTAACAAAATGTTAGCCCGTGACGGTAGCGTTTTTGAATTTCCTTATCTGCAATATTCACTTAAAAAACCAGAATCGAAACGTATTAATAAGGAGGAAAGTGGTTGTATTATTATTGCCGGTAGTGGCATGTGCACGGGAGGGCGAATTTTACATCATTTTAAACACCGCCTCTGGGATGAGCGTAACAGTGTTATCTTTGTTGGCTATCAGGTTCAAGGTACGTTGGGCCGGCATCTGATAGACGGAGCTGATTCTATACAACTACATCATGAAACCATTAACGTAAATGCAAAAATACACATGCTTAGCGGGTTTTCAGCACATGCAGACCAAAGCGATCTATTATCTTGGATGAGTGAATTTGAACAACTCGATAATATTTATTTAATACATGGCAAGGCGAGCACACAAGCAACGTTTAAAGAGGTAATTAAAGGCCAGCTCCATAAACACGCTCATATTGTTAAATATGGAGAAAAGATTCATATTTAGACACGTTTTTGTTGGAGGAAATGAAAATAGTGTAAGGCGGTTACTTAGAAAGCCAACTCGAAATTGCTTGATAACGGATGCTAATAATTGATAAGGAAAAGGTGTCAATCTTAGATTGGATTATCAAAAGTACTCTCCAGCGCCAGCAGCAGAGAGCTAATAATAAAAATAATGTGCAACGATAGAATTCATCTCTCTGATAAAAGCCAGAATTAAGGCCCCATCAAAGCGAAGAAAGGATGGTCTTTTTGCATTGACCATCCTTATAAAGTTGCACCGTAATACTTTCTTTAACGACTACCGCCCTAACAAAACAAACTATTAATAATTTATATCAGTGTGTTACGAAACACTCTTATGCAACGTCCATACTTTCATCAACGACTTTATCCGACACCTTGTTACGTTTTTCGGCCAATAACAAATAGAAGCTCGGCAAGATAAACAGTGTGAATACGGTACCAATAAACATCCCCGCCACTAAAATAATACCAATACTATTTCGGGCTTCAGCCCCTGCACCTGATACCAAGACTAAAGGAAAATGCCCTAATATAGTGGCTAAAGTAGTCATTAGAATAGGTCGTAAACGTGTGGTTGCTGCTTCCGTTACCGCTTCTAGTTTAGACGCGCCAATCATTTGTGCATGGTTAGCAAACTCCACAATTAAAATCCCATTTTTAGCAATCAAACCGATTAAGGTAATCAAGCCTATCTGAGAGTAAATATTGATGGTGGTGAGTTCTAAATAAGGAATAAGTAATGCGCCCGATAAAGCTAACGGTACACAACCAAGCAATACAACTAACGGATCTCTAAAGCTGTTAAATTGTATCGCTAACACTAAAAATACGATTAATAACGAAATAGCTAATACCATCACGAGCGTATTACCTTCTTGACGTAATTGTCTCGACTCGCCTGCGTAATCGATAGAATAACCAGCAGGTAGTATGTCTTTAGCGACTTGTTCAATGGCAGCTAACGCCTCTTCTTTGCTTGAACCGGGTGCAACGCCACCATAGATTCTAAAAGAAGATTGTTGAGCAAAGGTACCCAGTTGTCTTGGCACGGTTTTCCACTTTAAATCAGCCACGGCTGAAATAGGGATTAACTCACCCGTCGGTAATTTAATATTTAACGATAATAGTGCTTCACTTTTGCTGCGTATATTTTCATCAACCATAGGAATAACGCGGTATGCTTTACCATTAGCATCAAAGCGATTAACAAAATTACTGGATAATAAGATCCCCATTTGCTCACTTATTTGGCCAATGTTCATGCCTAAATCGGCAATTTTATCGCGATTTAATCGCGACTCTACTTGTGGTAAATCTATTTTTAAATCGGTATCTGCAAACAGGAACTTACCACTGCCAAAAGCAGCCCCCACCAGTTGGTCTGCATATTGTTTCATTTCACTATAAGGCGCTGAAGATTTAACAATCATTTCTATTTCAAATTGCCCTGAACTCGGTAATGAGGAAGGCAAAATAGGAAACATGTTCAACCCGGGTATTTGTGCTAATTCACCGTACATACGTGGCACTAATGATTGCGCAGTGTAGTCGCGATCATTAGCTTTAACGAGCTCTAAACCACCAAAACCACCGCCTCCAAAAATAATTTGCCAAACATTTTTCCCACCCTCAATGGTTTGCAATCTTTCAACAACCGGGTTCATTTGCGCCACGTTATAGTCTAATGACGCATCGGCCGGTGATTGAATAACAAACATCACCATCGATTGATCTTCTATCGGGGCGAGCTCTTTTTTAGAAAACAGGTAAAAAGGCACGGCAAGCAGTGAAACAACTAAAGCGATTAAAAACACTTGCCCCTGCCATTTAAATATTTGCTGCAATAGCTTGCCATAGCTTTGTTGTATTTTTTCAAAAATGGCGTTTACTTTCGCGGTTAACCAACCTTCTTGGCCACCTTTCGGTGAAACATAAGCACTCATGATAGGTGATAGCGTGATAGCCACTAGCCCTGAAATAATGACTGCTATCGCAAGCGTAAAGGCAAACTCTTTGAACAACACGCCTGTCAAACCAGATAAAAATCCGATAGGCGCATAAACCGCAGCCAGTGTTAATGTCATTGAAATAATAGGTACAAGTAACTGACGAGAGCTCACCAATGCAGCATCCAACTTTGACATGCCTTGGCGCATTAATCGTGCAACATTTTCGACTACCACAATGGCATCATCGACCACTAACCCCACCGATAATACGATGGCTAATACCGTTAGTAGATTTAACGAAAACCCCATCAGTGACATAGCAGCAATCGCCCCTAATATAGAAATAGGGATAGTAATTAACGGTACAATGGCACTTCTAAATGAGCCCATTAATAAAACCACCACCAAACCAACTAACACAACGGTTTCAGCCAAGGTGGTGAAAATCTCTTTTAATGCATCACGCATGTATAACGTGCCATCAAATGCATAACCAATCGATATCCCGTTAGGCAATGTTTTATTCAGCTCTGCGACGGTTTCATATAACTGGTCGCCAATCTCCATTTCATTCGCGCCAGGTAACGGCCAAATAGAAATATAAACTGCATCTTGATCGTTTAATCTTGCTGTGACACTACTATCTTCAGCGGCTAATTCGATTCTCGCGACATCTTTTAAATAAATGTTAGCTTCATCTATTTCGGTGATCACCAGTTGTTCAAATTCTGCCACTGTACTTAGTTGTGTATTAGCAACAATATCTATTTTTTGATGATCGTTTTCGATATATCCCATGGTCGCAATGGTATTATTGGCAGCTAACGCTTGGTAAACATCACGCGCGCTGAGGTTAAATACTTGCAGTGCATCGGCATTTAACCACACACGCATAGCAGGCGTTCTTGCCCCTTCAATACCAACACGTTGCACGCCTTCGATTGCATTTAAAACCGGATTAACTTGGCGTGTTAAATAATCTGTTATACGTGATAAATCATTACCATTAGCTTGTACATTTAAATAAAAGACAGCAAAGGGTCTATCTGCACGACTCACAGAGACAACCGGGTCTTGCGCACCTTGCGGTAATTCAAAACGAATTTGCCCTAATCGTGTATTTAACTCCGCTAATGCCAGTGTTGAATTTTCATTTAATTTAAGCCAAACAGTGACTTTAGAGCTACCAGAAGTGCTCACTGAATCAACGTATTCAACACCGGGTACAGTGGAGGCAACACGCTCAATCGGTTCGGTGACAAAACCTTGCACGACATCGGCTGAAGCGCCAATATAATAGGTATCAATGACTAATGAAGCACTTTCAATTTTGGGAAACTGCAGTACCGGAATCTTGCTTGCTGACCATAAACCGGCAATACAAATAATGATTGAGAATACAATCGCAACGACGGGTCGCTTGACGAAGATATCCATGATGGATGACTTCTTTTCTTTTGATGACAGGTTTAGTTTCATGATAATCCCTTATTCTTTTGTACTAGCTTCAGAAACGGCAACTTGATCTGTTGCTTTAGCAGTGGCTTCTTCAGTCAGGTAGACTTTCATTCCTGGGTATAACTTGAACGAACCTTTATTAGCAATCAGTTGACCCGTTTCTACTCCAGACAGGATCATAACTGCATCACCTTGTCTGTCTCCTAACTCAACGGGTACTGGTTTAGCGCGATAGCTGCCCTCTTCGGCGGCTTCTAAAACAAACACATAACTACCTAATGCATCGCGTTTTATCGCTAAATCAGGCACTGAAGCAAGCGTTGTTTGCTCTGCAATCGGGGCGATAACAGACACTAATGTATTGAGTTTTAATGCTAACACTGAAGAAGAGATTTGTGCTCGGTATTTTAAATGGCGTGATGCGCGTGATACTTTTGGATCAACAGCAATGATTTTAGCTTCATACGTCTCGCTTTGGTTGATCGGACGAATGCTTACTACCGAGCCAACGCTTAATTCCTGATAAAGTTGTGGCAGGTTAAAGTCGATCCAAGTGAATTTATTGATGCCAACCAACTCAAGTACTTCGCTGTTTTCACCTAAATATTGACCTTTTTCAAGCGTATGAATACCTACTGTAGCCGTAAAGGGAGCAACTAATATTTTCTTATCTATCGCGGTTTTAATGATAGTGATATCCGCTTTAGCTATTTCTAATGCTGCGTGCGCTGCATCGACCTTATCTTTACTAATACCACGATGTTTTAACAGTTTAAGATTACGATCTATCGTTTGCTGACTTAACATTAATTTAGCTTTAGCTGATTTTAACTGCGCATCTTCATTACGATGATCGAGCTCAACCAGTACTTGGCCTTTTTTAACCACTTGCCCAGAAGCGGCATTTAAACGCGTAATTTCACCAGCCAGTTCATTTTGTAAAATTAAAAATTTATAGGCTTTTACTTCGCCACTTACTTTAATGGTTTTTTGATAAGTCAGGCTCGCCACCTCTATTGCGGTAACAACAGCAGCGGGCTCAGGCATGCTAGCGGCTTGTGCAGCCGCCGTTTCTTGAAGCGATGTTTTGTAGCGATATAATCCAAAGATGGTACCGGCCAGTATAATAATCACTAAAAGCCATTTAGTTATGTTCATGATGGTTCCCTTATCATTTGTATTTCAATTTTTTACGTTAATTAAGTAATCGTTACAAAATAACTTGCGATAAATTGCTTCCAAAAAGCCTTAGGAATCGTTACAAACTAACTTGTTCTAAATTATTTTCAAAAAACCTTAAATAACAGTTTTTTTTGAAAATAAAAGCTCAAGTAACTTTGAAGCCGATCCTTAAATGACTGGCTATTTTAAAAACAAAATCGCAAGTAATATTGAAGCCAATCCTAAGTGTTTTAAATTCGTTTGCTAGCAGAGCTATCTCAGTGCGTTATCGGATAATTGTAAACAAACCTTTTTTATATCGTTGTCTGAAATGTTCTGTTTCCAATCGTAGGAATTGATCAAACGTCTCATGTTGCAAACATGTGCATCGTTGGGTGCTAGTACAAAAGCATTTTCTGTTATTTGTGCGGCTATATTAGTATTGTCCTGCTCTTCATTATGTCGATCTAGATGTAAACGCACAGATTGAAAATAACCAACAGATAACGACCAAATTCCTATCTTTATCTCTTCAATATCTCGGTTTCCTGAGGTTAACTCTCCCGAGTCAGCTGCGTTTTGTAAAAATTGTTGAAATAGGTTTTGGCATCGCTCTCCACAGTTAATCATTTGCGTTAACCAACGTGCAGAGCATCGCTTCATCAGCGCTTCGTTATTAACAATGCTTTCGAGTTGATTACCAAACGTATACATGTCAACTTTTGAGCAATCTAACAAACTCATCGCAATAAGGCGCTCAGGGGTTGTTAAGGGTAATGAAAGTACTTTTTTAAATACCAAATGTCGCTCTTGATACATACGAGTCGCTAAAGCAATCAGCACATCTTCTTTACATTGCACAAATTTATATACAGACCCCATCGACAGGCCCGCTAATTTGGCAACCGCAGACATAGAAAAGTCTAATAAACTACTTTCTTCAATCGCCTTAATGGCTGCATTGATAATCAACGTTTCTTGTTCTTGTGCACTAAATCTTGGAGCTGGAGCCATGGAACACCAATCGGGGACACCCATAACTTCAACCATATAAAATCAATAGGTTAAGGTATTGTAGTTTACGGCTGTCCCTATTTTTTCCCTATTTTTTCTGGCGTCACATGATGTCAATTGAGGACACCTATAGCTTCAATCATATAAAATCAATATGTTAAGGTATTGCAGTTTACGGCTGACCCCGATTGTTCATTTCATCCTTCGGCCCCCCCCTCACGGATAAGCCCTTGCCATTCACTAGTAGTTAACGTTTAATAACAGTATGTTAGTAAACGGTGATCTTCCTACAGAGGACTTTCACCTCATAAGTTCATGCCCATGCTGGGCGTACACAAGGCACTTAT
>NZ_PJBZ01000082.1 GCF_002835995.1 Psychromonas sp. Urea-02u-13
TCAAGCAAACCGAAGTGACAGTTATAGAGAGGCAATTATTTCAGGTCTATCTCTAATATCGGCTTGAAAAGCTGAGTAGGACAAGAAGTGTGATCTAAAACGGTTCGTAATCTTGCCCTTGCAATAAACGTGATCTAGAACGGTTCGTAATATTGCCATTGGGCCACGCTTTTCGGAAAGGCGAAAGTTATACCAAGCCATTGATAAAAAAGAATTGTAGATGAATATCTACTAGACTTAATAAGTAAAGGGAAAAAATAATGGATATTAAATTTATACAGTTTCAAAGTCATGGTGATGAACGTGGTTCATTAGTTTCACTAGAAGATAATAAAAATATCCCGTTTACTATCAAACGCGTTTATTACCTTTTTAATACTCAAGAAAAAGTCCGCCGTGGTTTTCATGCGCACAAAGAACTAAAACAATTAGCTGTTGTGTTAAAAGGCTCATGCCGATTTATGCTGGATGATGGTAAAGAAAAAATAGAACTATTACTGGATAACCCTGAGCAAGGTTTATATATAGAGTCATTTGTATGGCGAGAAATGTACGATTTTTCAGATGATTGTGTTTTGATGGTGCTAGCTGATTCCTATTATGATGAATCAGATTATATTCGTGATTATCAAGAATTTAAAGAATTGGTTAGTGCATGAAAGCAAAAAAAGAAGGAAGGACGATACGATTAAGACTTGTCCAAAGAGAAGATGCTGAATTCATTTATTCTCTAAGAATTAATGATGAATATAATAAATACTTATCATCGATGCTTGGGACTTCAAAAGATCAAGCTATGTGGATAGATAGCTATAAAATGAGAGAAACAGAAGGTCTTGAATATTATTTCATTATTGAGCGACTAGATAATAATATACGTATTGGTACTGTTAGACTGTATGATTTCATTGGGAATAAAGAATCATTCTGTTGGGGTAGCTGGATACTGAACCGAGATAAAACAAGAAGTTCTGCCATCGAAAGTGCGATATTAGTATATGAGTTTGCATTTAAAGAACTCAACTTTCATGGTTGTCATTTTGATGTCAGAAAAAAAAATACTAATGTGATTAAATTCCATAGAAAGTTTGGTGCAGAATTAATTAGCGAAACTGATTTGGATTTATATTTTCAACTTTCTCCTGTATCTTATGATGATTTTTTTGCAAAAAATAAAAAATTTATAGAGAACTAAAATGATCCCGTTTCTAGATTTAAAAAAAATTAATGCACAGTATCAAACTGAATTAAAAGAAGCTTGCGCACGCGTAATTGATTCTGGCTGGTATGTGTTAGGTAATGAAGTTGCTGAATTTGAAAAAGAGTTCGCTACTTATTGTGAGACAAAACATTGCTTGGGTGTCGCTAACGGCTTGGATGCATTAGTGCTGATACTGCGTGCTTATATTGAATTAGGCGTGATGAAAAAAGGGGATGAAGTAATTGTTCCTTCGAATACCTATATCGCTTCTATTTTAGCTATTTCAGAAAATGGTTTAACACCGGTTTTAGTTGAGCCAGATATCAACACCTTCAACTTAGATCCAAAACTAATCGAACAGGCTATTTCCGCTAAAACCAAAGCGATTTTAACGGTACACCTGTATGGTCAGGTTACAGATATGGATGGGATAAATTCAATTGCCCAAAAGCGTAATTTGAAAGTTATTGAAGATTGTGCTCAAGCTCATGGTGCTTTGTATACTAATACCGAAGGTCAAAGCCGGAGAGTTGGTTGTTTGGGGGATGCTGCAGGCTTTAGTTTTTACCCGGGTAAAAACTTAGGCGCATTAGGTGATGGTGGTGCTATCACAACCAATGATACTGAATTAGCTAATACGGTTGCAGCATTGCGCAACTATGGATCCCATGAAAAATATAAAAACCAATATAAAGGTATGAATAGCCGTTTAGATGAAATTCAAGCTGCCATGTTGCGTGTTAAATTGCATTATTTAGATAACGAAATTACAGCGAGGCAAGCTGTTGCAAAGGCTTATTTACAGGGTATTAATAACCCATTAATTGAGTTACCCGTTGTTGAAGACGTAAATGCCCATGTTTGGCATCTATTTGTCATTAAAACCAGCCAACGTGAAAAGTTAGCAAGCTATCTAATGGCTAATTGTGTGCAGTCATTAGTCCATTATCCAATTCCACCTCATCAACAAAGTGCTTATAAAGAATGGGAAAACGAGTCGTTTCCTATTTCAGAACATATACATGAGCAAGTATTGAGTATTCCTATTAGTTCGATTATAAGTAAAGATGAAGTTGAATCAATTATCCAATTAATTAACAATTACTGAAAAGCAAGAGAGAACTATGCAACTTTTTTTACTTGGTGCAGGCCGTCCTGCAATTGGAAAAAAACCATCGGCATTAAAGTCTATTGCACAAAATACAAAAGCAATGGATTGGCAGCTTCATGGATTTGAATCAGTCGTTAATGATAAAAATATTCATTTTCTTGGTGGGTACCATGTTGATGAAATAAAAGTTAATTATCCGCATTTAAATATTTCCATCATACCGGGCTGGGAAAATAAAACCGTTCTTCAAACTTTACTCAGCGCTCCATTTTCTAATCATCCCGTTTTAGTTACATATTCGGATACCATTTTTAGAAATGAAGTTATTAACAAAATTGCGAAGATAGATGCTGATGTCGTATTCGGGGTGGATTATAACTGGAGGCACCGTTTTAATTCTCGTTCAGAAAGCGATATAGAATCCGCAGAAGTTTTAACTATTGAAGGTGAGGAAGTTGAGTTCACTGGATTAGTAAAATTTAGTTCTGTAGCCGCGCTTTTAATTTCCAAATTAAATGAAAAAGATATCGGAAATAACTTAATAGATCTTATTTGTTATTTACAGAATAAAGGGTTAACAGTCGAACACCATAATGTTGGCAACGATTGGGCTGAGTTCAATTCCCAAGATGATATCGCACGCTTTATTTTAGGCACTAAAGCTGAAACGTTAGCGCGACTTGAGCCAGTTGTTAGTAAAAGTCACATAGGTAGGCAGGTTAGTTTTACTACTTCGGAATGGAATGATAATGCTCAGGGTATTGTTGAATCAATCGCTATAGAATTTGCAAATCAAAAACTGGTGGTTCGCAGCAGTTCAAAAGGTGAAGATAACTGGTTCTCTTCAAATGCGGGGGGATTTGAAAGCTTATTAAACATTAATGCAAATAACCCTGGTGATATGCAGAATGCAATTGTAACTGTAATTGAATCTTACGGCGCTAAAGAAAACGGAGAAGATCAGGTTCTTATTCAGGAATTTCTGAGTAGTGTTAAGCTTTCGGGGGTTATTTTTACTTGTGGTTTAGAATCTGGATCACCATATTATCGATTTAACTTTGATGATAAAACCTCGTCAACGGAATCAGTTACTGCCGGAACTCATTCCGATTTACGAACGGTTATTGTAAATAGATTTAAGCCCGATAACCTTTGTCGTGTTGCCCCTGAATTAATACCTGTAATGGAAGCAGTGCAAGAGCTCGAACTATTATTAGGTTATGACAAATTAGACATTGAATTTGCTATTGATGAACAAAATGTTGTTCATATATTTCAAGTCCGCCCTGTTACCGTTAGTCATATTGGTTTAGAGGTTGATATTGAAGAGTTGGAATCAAGCTTAAAGGATTCATTAATTCGATTTAAAACTCAACAATTACCATCATCATTAATATACGGTGATAAGTGTATATTTGCGAATATGCCCGATTGGAATCCAGCTGAAATTATTGGCACACGACCTAAGCCTCTTGCATTTAGTCTTTACCGACAATTAATTACAAACGATATATGGGCACAGCAGCGTGCAGAATTTGGCTATCGCGATGTTCGACCTTACCCGTTAATCGTTTCTTTTTCAGGGCAACCTTATGTTGATGCGAGAGCGAGTCTAAATTCATTTATTCCCAAATCACTGCGCGAAGATTGTGCTGAAAGAATAGTAAAAGCCTATATTAATATACTTGCTGATAACCCCCAATTTCATGATAAAATTGAGTTTGATATTGCATTTACTATTTGGGTGCCTGATTTCAAAAATGAAGCCTCTAAGCGTCTCATTCCTTATGGTGTAGAACAAGAAGACATACAAGAATTAGAGGGGGCTTTAAAATCGATAACGTGTAATGCGCTTGTTCGACTCTCCACTGATATCGCTTCGATTAATAAATTATCTGGTTTCAATCAAGGTAGCGAAAAAAATGAAATAGTAACGTTAGATAAACTGTATAACCTACTTTATGATTGTAAGCGTTACGGCACTCTCGCTTTTTCGCATGCGGCAAGAGCTGGATTTGTAGCAGCAACATTTTTAAAATCGTTAGTTTCAACTAACGTGTTATCAGATAGCCGTAGATTAGAGTTTTTAAAGAGCTTCGATACAGTTGCAGGTGTATTTGAAAAGGATAAGCAGAAGTATGCTTGCGGTGATTTATCATTTGAAAGTCTTGTAAAAAAATATGGGCATTTACGGCCGGGCACATATGAAATCACAACCAACGCATATTGGGAGAATCCGGAACGTTATATCCTCTCTAATATTGATAGCGATATCTCGATTAGTGAACATGAATTCATATTTTCTAATCAAGAAATAAATGGCATTAAAGCCATTTTATCAGAGCTTGGTTCAGATATAACGTATATTCAATTCATCAATTATCTTAAAGAAGCAACTCAAGCGCGTGAGTTTGTTAAATTTGAATTCACTCGTAATTTAAGTCAATCATTAGATCTGTGTGTTTTATTGGGAGGTGAATTAGGCATAAGCCGAGACGATTTATCTTATTTAGAGTTCAATGATTTAGAGCAGTTAAAATTGAATGTTTTCTCAATTGATATGATTAAAGCTTTAATCAAATCAAGAAAGCAAAAGTATAATATTACATGTTCTATTGAGTTACCGCCGTTAATTAAAAATGAACATGATTTTTATTGTTTTGAACGTTTTGCTTCTCAGCCTAATTTTGTAACTATAGAAAGGGTTGAAGGGAAGATTAAACGATTAGACAATGAAAGCTTAAACGATCTGAGTGGTGTTATTGTGATGATTCCACAGGCTGATCCTGGTTATGATTGGTTATTTGGCAATGATATTGCCGGCCTTATAACTCAATATGGTGGTGCCAATTCGCACATGGCCATTAGGGCTGCTGAGATTGGCTTACCTGCTGCAATCGGTGTAGGTGAGAAGCTGTATGAAAAAATAGCCACGATGAGTAGAGTTGAACTCGATTGTGCCAATCAAACACTCAGAGAAGTGCAATGAAGCTAATAGGCATTACACAGCGAGTTGATAACATAGTACATTATTCAGAACGCCGAGATTGTTTGGATCAAAAATGGTCCGCTTTTTTTTATGAATTAGATTATATCGTTGTGCCACTACCGAATCTGCCAAAGGATAAGGCCTTAATGCTTTTAGGCAAGTTGCATTTGGATGCAATTTTATTGAGTGGTGGAAATTCTCTTTGTGAATTAAACCCCTTAGCCACAGATATTGCACCAGAAAGAGACGAATTTGAAAATGCAGTGGTAACTTATGCGCTAGGTAAAAAATTACCTATTATAGGTGTTTGTCGAGGCATGCAATTTATTAATATCTTTATGGGAGGGGCCTTATCCCCTATTGCGGAGCATATTGCCACTAGGCATCCTATCAAGTCTGCCAATAACCGAAAGAAATTTGAACGAATAGTTAATAGTTACCATGCTTGGGGAATAAAAGCGGGTGAATTAGCTTCAACTTTGCAACCATTAGCATTTGATGTTGATGGTTGCATTGAATCATTTGAGTCTACAACATCAAAAGTGCTTGGTTTGATGTGGCATCCAGAGCGAGAGAAAGAATTTAATGAGTATGATATTCAATTAATAGGACAATTTTTAAAATGACAAAAGTACTAATTTTAGCTGCGGGGCAGGGAACTCGCCTTCGCCCAATAACAAATGATAAGCCTAAATGTTTAGTTCCGTTGCTTGGGAAATCTTTATTGCAAAGACAAACAGATGTATTAAAAAGTACTGGTTTAACAAATATTCATATAGCAACTGGATACAGAGCAGACCAAATTGAAAAGCTTGGTTATGCAACCTCTTTTAATCCTTTATACGATAAAACTAATATGGTTGAATCTTTATTTTCTGCCCTAGAATTTATTGAAGGTGAAGAAGATTTGATCATTGCATATGGCGATATTGTTTATCAAAAAAACAATCTTGACAAAGTCTTAGCATCAAATGATGAAATCGCATTAATGATAGATAGAGAGTGGAAAGCTTTTTGGTCTTTGCGTCTTGAAAACCCATTAGATGATGCCGAAACACTAAAATTAAATGATCAAGGTTTTGTTACTGAGCTTGGGAAAAAAACAGAATCGTATGATGATGTTCAAGGTCAGTACACTGGCTTGATTAAAATTCGAGGAGATAAAGTCAATGACTTTATTAATTTCTATAATTCAATTGATAGAACGCTAAATTTTGATGGGCAAGATTTTAATAATATGTATATGACTAGTTTTTTGCAAATGATGATAGATTCTGGATGGAAGGCTAAAGGCGTACTAGTTAATAATGGTTGGTTGGAAATTGATACTGTTGAAGATTTGAATGTCTATGAAACAATGCACAAAAATGGAAAATTATCACCATTCTATATGGTTGATTAGTATGGTTAAAAACTTATTAAAAAGTATTCCAATGATGAGAGTGCTTGTCAATAAATTACGACGTTTTATAAAGTTTATTAATATTAATTTTTATATTGCTGTTGCTGGTTTTTTTCATTTTTTTGAACTTAAGAGGGTTCGAAAGAAACTATTTAATGGAAAGAAAATTGATGTTATTTTTCTAGTTATGGAAAAAAGTGTTTGGAAAACTGATCTTATCTTTCAAGGAATGGAAAAAGACAGTAGGTACAACCCTTGCATAGTTGTAATTCCAAGGATAAATGCTACAAATATTTTAGAAAATGCTGAAAATACGTATAAGTATTTTAAAGAAAAAGGGTACAAAACACGAATTTCTTACTCCAATGGTAATTGGCAAAAATTAGAGTCAATAAGTAATATAGATATAGTTTTTTTTAGTAATCCTCACCAAATATCTTTACCTCAGTATTTGATTTCTTCGTTATACAAGAAGCTGAGTTGTTATGTTCCGTATTTTGAACAAATTGACACAAACTATGAAGGGCACTTTAACGGGGTAACTGAAAATTTATGTTGGAAAGTGTTTCAAATTAATGATATCCATAAAAATATTGCTTTGAAATACGCTTTTAATCGAGGGCGAAATATAGATGTTGTGGGTTATCCCGCAACTGAACCTCTTTATAATTCGACTAAAATAAAATTTACCCCTTGGAAAGAAAATTCATTAAAAAAAATTATTATTGCACCGCACCACAGTATTGCAAATAGCAGTCCATTGGCTAACGCTACTTTTTTAGAAACAGCAGAAACGTTACAAACTCTACCAGCATTATTTAAGCATTCGGTTTGTTTTGCATTTAAGCCACATCCGATGTTAAAAGAAAAACTGTACAAACATCCTGATTGGGGAGTGAATAAAACCGATCTGTATTGGCATTTTTGGTCTACTCAAGAAAATACACAATTTGAGGATGCCGATTATATAGATCTTTTTAAAACTTCAGATGCAATGATTCATGATTGTTCTTCTTTTATTATTGAATATTTGTATGTAAAGAAACCCTGTTTATATTTAAATTCTAATATTAGAAATGGATTAAATGAATATGGGAAAATAGGCTATGACGCCATAACCAAAGCTAAAAATAATGAAGACATCATTGAGTTTGTTAAATCGGTAGTGGATGAAACTGCAACTCCTCCACAATATTCAAGCGAAGTTAACTTAATCCCCAGAGAATCACCGACCAAAAAAATAATGACAATATTAAACGCGGAGATAGAGTGTGGAAAATAAATCATTACTGAAGAAAATTCGAAATGAAATGAATGAAAATTCTACAAATGAACTCCCTTGTGAAAATAATAAGTCATTTGACTTAGCTAATTTCATTTATTCTTTTAATTGTAATGATGACTTTGAATGTCCTGAAGTTTTTTCTAAATATGACAGACTATGCAAAAAAATAGATGTAGTTGGCATAGTGTATACATATTACAGCCTTGACCTATCTAAAAAGATGAGTGAAAGACAATTAACACAGACACAATTAGAAAGGCTCTCACTGAATTTAATGTTTTTGGCAATACATCGATATGATTTGAAGTTTGCAAATACATTATTAAAGCTAATGGATAGCACTGTCTTAAATATCAGTGAATCACTAATGTTATTAATTTTGGAATGCAAAGAAAGAGTGTTTACATATTATGAATGAAATTAACTTGACGGTTATAGTTATTGAGGGTGATAACGCGGGTAAATATTATCTTCGTTACCTACATGAATCACGTTTTAGAGTTCGAAAAATAATAATTCTACAAAAACATAAAACACTAAGAGCTATTTTAGGTAAAGTAAAAAGATTTGAGTTTTTAAAACCAAAACAAGAAGAACAACCATTAGAAAAGATAATTAATAATAATTTTAAAATAAAAGTGTTGGATGCGTTTAACTATAGAGACTACGCATCTTCAATTGAGACTATAAAGGTTGGTGCTAAAGTTATTAATGATGATGCTCTTTACCGGAATATAGTTTCTGATAATGCATCGCTATATCTTTTTTCTGGAGGTGGGATTGTCAATGCGAGATTACTGTCAATCCCAAATAAAAAAATAATTCATATACATCCCGGCATTGTTCCAGATATCAGGGGAGCAGATTGTCTATTTTGGTCTGTATTATTAAAAGGAAAACCTGGTTACTCTTTATTTTATATGTCACAGGCTATCGATGAAGGCAGTATTCTACATCAAGAAGAATTTGAGTTGCCTGGAAAGCTGGACATAGATAAACAATCTTATGAAATTGATGTTAAACAAGATTCTATTGCTATATTGAAAACATTAGATTTACATTATCGCTCTACTACATTAGTTAATTTTTTAAAAAAACATTATCTAGGGAAGCCTGATATAAATATATTGAATTCGATCCCACAAAAGCCGACAGATGGCCGAATGTATTTTTTTATGCACAATACGATAAAAAAAATCGCAATAAAGCGTTTGCTGTTTTCCAATGACACTTAAGAATAAAGCAATAAATGGTGCTGTGTGGGTATTATTCGATAAGATAATAAATCAAGCGGGTAGCTTTGTATTATTAATTTATCTGTCAAGAATACTATCACCTTCCGATTTCGGTTTGATTGCCATGCTTGCTATTTTTTTAGCAGTTGCACAATCATTAATAGATTCCGGTTTTTCCCAGGCTCTAATTCAAAAAAGCAACAAAGTAACTGAAAATGACTTGTCGACGGTCTTTTATGTAAACCTCGTTGTATCAACTTTATTGTATTGTTTACTTTATGTAGCAGCACCTAGCATTGCTACATTTTATCAACAACCTGAATTAATTAATTTATCGCGCGTTTTATTTGTAGTTGTCATCATTAATGCGATCGCTTTAGTGCCAAGAACAAAGCTATCAATCGCAATTGATTTTAAAACCCAAGGTTTAATTAACAGCGTCTCAATGATAGTAAGTACCATTGTTGCTGTTTATATGGTGCAAGATGGATTCGGCTATTGGTCGTTAGTTGGTATGAATTTGTCTAAGGCATTAATAAGTTCGATTTTACTAATTATTTTATCGAAATGGCATCCAAAATGGCTATTTTCAATAGCGTCATTTAAAGTGCTATTTTCATTTGGCTCTAAATTGTTGGTTGCCGGGGTTATCGCGACAACCGTGCAAAATCTATATTCAATTATAATTGGTCGATATTTTAATGCGACACAAATGGGGTATTTCCAGCAGGGGTTTAATTACACTAATATTTTATCTTCCACATTGTCTTCTGTTGTCCAAGGGGTGACTTATCCCATCATGACTTCTATACAAGAAAATGAAAAACGTTTAGTTGAAGTGTATGTAAAAGTGATGGGGATAGTAACATTGCTTACATTCCCGGTCTTTGTAGGTTTTGCCGCCGTAGCTGAAGAGTTTGTATTAATATTTTTAGGTGAGAAATGGAGTCCTATAATACCTATTCTTATCATATTGTCCTTTGCACGTTTAATTACACCGATAAGTTCACTTAATATGAATATCCTAAATGCACGAGGACGATCTGATCTATTCTTAAAAACTGATTTATGCAAGATTCCGGTGATAATTATAGCGCTATTCATTGCCATCCCCTATGGCATTGTTGCAGTCGCCATCGCTCAACTATTCTCTGTTTTTATTTCTTTTTTCATAAATGCTTATTACCCAGGAAAGTTATTTGGTTTTGGCGGAAAAGAGCAGTTAAAGCAGATTTTCCCCATTGCCATAGCATCATTGATTATGTATTTAAGCATCGCTTTTATACAGTTTGGTAGTCTTGAAATTCAAATGTTTACCAAAATTTTCGTTGGTGCAAGTGTATATATTTTAACATGCTGGTTCTTTAAAATTACTGCATTTACGGATGCTTCAAGTATAATTCGAAGCAGATTAAAAAAACAAGATAATTGAAAGTTTGTTGCGAGCAATACCGATGTGAATTACACAATTACTGTTGTGATGTTCCAAAAACAACATTTATTTCTATTTCTTATTCTGTAATTTCACGACAGGGTGGAGTCTCTCACAACTTTTATTAACTTGGTTTTAAAATTATCAAATTGAGTATGTTTAGAGTTATTAACGAAATTTGTGAATTTATTTTCATTAATTTTAGTCTGGGAAATTATTTATGAGTTTTAATCAAGATCTAATCGAAATAATTCAGAGCTGTAATGATCTGGAAAGTAAATTAAATCTGTCAGAATTTTTTGGTGGTATTAATGGCGCCTGTGATATGGGGCTGTTTGAGGCCGCTGATTTAGAACGCAGTTTAGTAGATGATTTTATGGTGGGTTTACCTGCTTGGCGTTCAGTGCAAGAAAGCGATAAGAAAAAAAAATCACTGCATATGATTTCAACACCATACTTAACTGGTGGGCATACAAGGCTATGTGAGCGTCTAGCTAGCATGGAGGTTGTTAAACCAGATGTATTAATAACTAGAGCTTCACAAGCAAATGTTGATGCCATTGATAGATTGCAGGCTTATTTTGAACATAGCTACAGCATTGAGACTAAAGTAATGCTGGAAAGGATTAAACAGTATATAGAAATATTTAAATACTATAAAAATATAGTATTACATATTCATCAAAATGACATATGCATAGTTATTGCTATTGGGGTTTTAAGAAAACTAGCCAATATACGTGTCTTATTTGTTAATCACGCAGATCATTGTTTTAGTTTTGGTGACTCTGTGATTGATGTTAAACTACAAATTTCAGCTCGGGGCTATTTAGTTGATGAAGAAAGAAAAAATAAAAAGTATGTAAATAGTTTTATAGGAATACCGGTAGATATAAAAGTAGAAAAACTTGCTTTTAATGAGTTTCCCGTCAATTTTGTAATGGCTGGGGCTGCTTGGAAGATGAAACCTAACAAATTTGGTTCTGCTCCGGCAATAGTAGAGCATATTTTAGCTTCAAACGAACAACTCCAATTTGTTGTGATTGGACCTAGATTGCTATCTGACTTTTGGTGGTGGAAAGTATATTTAAAGTTTGGCAAGCGACTTAAAATTTATAAAGTCCTTCCGTACCAACAATATTCAGATGTAGTAAAAGAAGCTGATGCTTGTGTGGATACTTCTCCAGTGATAGGCGGTACAGCATTTGTTGAAATGTGTTTACAGGGGCTAAAACCTTTTGGCGTTGATTCCTGTTTGGGGGGGTATACACCTTTAGACCTAGTGAAATCTCAATATGTTGATGGAATTTTAAAACAAAACATACCAGACAACATCTTAGAATTGATAGTTTCGGTTCATGGTTTTGAAAATGTGAAACAAAGATATTTAGATGTTTATTCGGGGTGTTATCACGATATACCTAAAGTGTTATTAGAGAATAATAATGACATTATGTTTTTTAGGAGGAGGCAAAAAATCAATTATTCTTTGTCACTACTTGAATTGTTGACTTTGCTAAAAGGAAACGTGAGAACTAGGTTACTGATTTTTTCTTTGAAAAACTTTTCATTTATTTCATTGGTTAAATTACCTATTTTGGTCTTTTTTAAGAAATTCAAAATATGAGACTAAGTGTTTGATTGATTTTTTAGTCTGCAATGGCTGGATAAACATACAAAATCTAATTCAATTTAAGGTCAAGTTTACGAAGTTATATTTTCTTTTTAAGGTGCTATGTGTTCGTTAATGTGAAACCATCCACAATGGTTATAAGTTTACAATAATTTACGACCCAATATGGGTATTAATTTCAGAAATTGAAATCAATACAGGCAAAATCATCTACTTCTGAACTTCATTAAGAATAGGTAATACCGATATAACAATCAATGAATATGCATATCGATTTCCCAACGATATTCAAAAGGAAGGCTCGTAACAGTTAGGGATATAAAATTTAACTTATTAAATAGTGAATAACTCTTCGATGACGGGGTTAGAAGAAAACATAACAACAGAGTTGATGAACATT
The DNA here is from genome assembly GCF_002835995.1 of Psychromonas sp. Urea-02u-13. GTDB lineage: Bacteria > Pseudomonadota > Gammaproteobacteria > Enterobacterales > Psychromonadaceae > Psychromonas. The sequence goes on from NZ_PJBZ01000082.1 coordinate 12,689, forward strand.
GATAGCAATTTATATCAAGGCTTCTTTCTCGTAAGTAAATTAGGACTTCAACTTTTTTGTTTTTTTGTAAACTAAGACGCTAGGAATATAGCCCTTAGCTATCGTTTGATAGTTAAATATTACTCTGTAATCAGCAAGGATAAAATTTATTTTTATGTATCAATTATCAATTTTGGTTGTACTTTATAATACTAGTATTGGTGAGTCCAGTACATTAAATTCACTTCTCAACTTGATGGTATCAGATTTTAAAATAAAGTTAGTTATTTGGAATAATGGGCCTAAAAGTATCGTTAAGTTGCTAGATTCATGTGAAACTTTCACTGGATTTGATATGTCTATTACTGAGACTCTTCATAATGAATCACTATCAAAAATCTATAATTCATTTGTTGACAGTGGAGATGCTCATAATTATTTAATATTGGATCATGATAGTGTTCTAAGTCAAAGCTATATTGATGCTGCTCTTCATTCAAGCACAAACCAAGTTTCTGTGCCTGTCATCATCTGCTCTGATATTATCAGAGCACCTTTCGTTAATAAATTAGCTTATAACCAAGAGATGACTATTACTAATTCAGATTGTATTATTAGTATAGGTAGTGGTTTAGTTATTAATAAAAGTGTAATTAATGAAATGAGATTGCAATACGGCAAGGTGTTTGATGAGCGTTTTTATTTGTACGGAGTTGATACCACTTTTTTTAAAAGGTTGAACAACTTTACTGATAAGGAATTATTTAATATAAATATTTTACCCCCAATCGTACATTCATTATCTCGTTATGAAACTGAGGAATCTGGTATTTCTAATTTTAGGATTGTTGAGCGTTCTTATGACTTTGGCTTAAGTCTACGTTATTACACGGCAGTTTATATGGTAGTCCCAGTTATCTTAAAGAGTTTATTTACGTCGCTCAATGATAAAATTAATCATAAGAAGTCAGTTTATGATTTTAAGATTGTAATTAAAGCATACTTCACGGGTAAGCATTATCGGACAAAAGTATGATTTTTTTTAATTCTTGTGCTATTAAGTTACTTATCCTATGAATTTAATCAATAAGGAAAATAAACTACCACTTCTCCCTAGAATTATAATAGTCGCTTATATTATTTTTTCTTTTTTTTATCCTATGCTTAGTTCTCTATCAAGGGTAGGTTTTGTGTTGGTTTTTCTTATGACGACAATATATCTAGTTGTTAAGAATACCAGCTGGGAGTCCAAATACTCATATCTTATACTATTTTCTCTTTCAAACTTATTGCTCTATTTTTTTGGCTTATATAACAGTGCTTTATTAAACAATGATTTGACATTCATGTTTTTAGACTCTGCAGGTTTTCCATTTTATTTAGTTTTATTGCCGGTTGCATTATTTACCATTAAAGACACACATTGTCTAAATTACTTCAAAGATACTTTAGTTAATATTTGTATTGCTTTTTCAGTAATATCTATTTTGATTGTTGTTTTTTTCTATTATATCTTTGGTCAGTTGGACCTAGCTACTATCACTGCAGGTAATACATTTTTATCTGGTTTTTTAAATCTAAAACTTGGTGCTACTGCTGGTATACTGAGGGTTAATACTAATTCAATCCAAGTGCTTTTTCTTGGTTTGTATATTGTACTAGCCAAAAATAATCGCTCGTTTAAAGATAGTATGATTGTATTACTCTTTTTTATTGCCTTTTTAGCCGATGGCCATCGGGCTGGTCTTGTTGTGTTTCTGATGATGTATTTTTCTTATCTCATACTTTATAAAAGATTTACCAATATTTTCATTGTTACAATTTTTTCACTACCAATTATTATCTATAATAGTGCGTCAATATATAAACGAGTTGATTTTGGTTCTGAGTCGTCATCGGCTCGTGTTGAACAAATTGGACCGCTTATAGATAAAATTTCAGAGAGTCCAATTATTGGTTCTGGTTTTGGTTCTAGCGCTTCATTATTACGAAGTGAGACAAGGCCATTTATGTATGAGATGGATACATTAGCTATATCTATGAAATTAGGTCTACCATTTGCAATTATATATACACTTCTGTGGTTTATAGTTTTGGTTGGCAATACTCGCTTCAAATATAACTCACGTACATTCCTATTTTCCTTCGTAACTCTTGTCGGCTGTTTGTTTTATATGTCAACAAATGGGGGGTTTTATATGTCACCATTAACGACAATACTTCAATTCTTAATGTTTTTATCATTTGTTAATGTACCTCAGAATGCACCAAAAAAGTTAAATCTTTGTAGTTTTCCAATACATTCAGTTTAACATTCAAGTATTGATAAATAATCCCCCGTTTTATATAATGCACAATCATAAATATATGAGTAAACCATGAATAAATGCCTTATCGTTTGTGCTTCTTTTTACCCTGCATTTAAGTCAGGTGGGCCAGTTAGAAGTATTACAAACTTAATAGAACTGTTGGACACTAAATATCATTTTGATGTATTCACCGCGGACCGCGACTTAGGTGAGCGTAAGCCATTTATTTCAATAAAGGCGAACTCATGGAATAACAAGTACCGTATTTCGAATGTTTTCTATTCGTCACCTTATTATTCATTGCTTTTTGGATACAAAAAAATACTTTCCAAGAATAACTATGATTTAATTTATTTTAATAGTTTTTTTGATTTCAAATTTACTATTAGATTTATGTTAATGTTTTTCGTAGGCCTTTTAAAAGTAAAATCCGTTGTGTTAGCTCCTAGAGGGGAATTAACTTTTGGTGCAATGAAAATAAAACCCCGAAAAAAATATTTATATTTAAAGTTTTTCAAGATGTTAGGTTTACAAAATAAAATTACTTTTCATTTCACGTCAAAAAGTGAAGCGGAAGAAGCTCTTAGTTTTTTGGGAAACGTTGATTATAAATTAACTCCTAATATGCATGATAAAATTCCAATATATAAAGAAAAAAACAAATTAGAAAATAAGTTGAAAATAGTATTTCTATCTAGAATATCTCCTAAAAAGAATTTAAAAACAATAATCGAATCATTGATGCCAATTGAAACTGGAGATATATGCTTCACAATCGCTGGTGTTATTGATGATGAAGACTATTGGAACGAGTGCAACTTTTTAATAGCTAGGTTACCTAAGAATATAAATGTAAATTTTTTGGGCGCAATTGGGCGTGAACAAGTTCAAAAGGTTTTTGAGGAGAGTCATCTATTTTATTTACCTACTCTTAATGAAAATTACGGGCATGCAATCGTTGAAGCAATGGTAAACTCTAACTTAGTTATGCTTTCCGATCAAACACCTTGGTCAGATGTAGTCAAACATGGTGGATATATAGGCGGCGTTAATGATAGTTCCTACTACACCACCTCCATTAAAAAGCTAATTAATATGAATCAAAAAGAGTTTAATAGCCTTACTGTACAAACCTATGACTTTTGCTTTTCTATACTTAATGAAAATCAGAGTAAAGTTCAAAAAATGTTTAATGAGAGTTAATATTATGTTTAAAAATAAAGTTTTATTAATAACTGGAGGGACTGGATCTTTTGGTAATGCTGTTCTTCGTAGGTTCTTAAATTCAGATATTAAAGAAATTCGAATCTTCTCACGTGATGAGAAAAAACAAGATGATATGCGTAAAGCTTTTAATTCAGTTAAATTAAAATTTTACATTGGTGATGTTCGTGACCCACAAAGTATTTCAACTGCGATGCGAGGTGTTGATTATGTATTTCATGCGGCGGCATTAAAACAGGTACCATCTTGTGAATTTTATCCATTAGAAGCAGTGAAAACCAATGTATTAGGCACTGAGAATGTTTTAGAGTCAGCGATATTTCACGGTGTAAGCCGTGTTGTTTGTTTAAGTACCGATAAAGCAGTTTATCCAATAAATGCAATGGGTATATCTAAAGCGATGATGGAAAAAGTCATTGTTGCTAAGAGTCGTAATCTAGAAGGGACTAATACGGTGATCTGCGGTACGCGATACGGTAATGTAATGGCTTCTCGAGGCTCTGTTATTCCATTGTTTATTCGTCAAATTATTGAAAATACTCCACTGACCTTAACAGACCCGTTAATGACGCGTTTTATGATGACATTAGGTGATGCTGTGGACTTGGTGATACATGCTTTTGAGTATGGTAGTAATGGTGATATCTTTGTACAAAAAGCCCCAGCGGCAACGATTGAGGTGTTGACTCAAGCAATCCTGGAAATGATTAATAAGCCTGAGCATAAAGTAAATATAATTGGTACGCGCCATGGCGAAAAACTATTTGAAGCGTTATGTAGCCGTGAAGAGATGTTTGTTGCACAGGATCAAGGAGAATATTATCGTATTCCTGCTGATAACCGTGATTTAAATTACTCTAAATATTTTGAGGAAGGCGAGCAAGATCTTTCTCTAGTAGAAGACTACAACTCGCATAATACTGAACGATTAGATGTTGAAGGGATGAAAGAACTTTTACGTAAGCTTGATTTTATGCGTGAAATAGAGTCTGGTAATGTATCTGTGCCAGAAGGTGTATAAATGAAAGTTTTAATTATTGGTGCTACAGGCATGCTTGGTTATAGCTTGTTTAAAAACCTAAATGATGCCGAACAGTTCGATGTTTACGGGACAGTTCGCAGTACAAAAGGCAAAGAAGTTTTTTTCAGCAATTGCGAAGATCGCATATTTAAAGGCGTTGATGTTAGTGACTTAGCAACTGTAGATGCCGTAATTAAAGAGCTAAAACCAGATGTTATTTTGAACTGTATCGGCTTGATTAAGCAGCATAGTATTTCAAAATCACATGTTGATGCGGTTGCCATTAATAGTTTGCTACCACATCAATTAGCTAGCTTATGCGATAGTTATTTTTGCAAGCTAATCCATTTTTCTACCGACTGTATATTTGATGGTAAAAAAGGCTTCTATAAAGAGAACGATACTGCAGATGCACAAGACCTATATGGTCGTTCGAAGTGTCTAGGCGAAATTGACTATGCTCCACACCTTACACTGCGTACTTCAATCATAGGACATGAGTTAAACTCAACCGCAAGTTTAGTTGATTGGTTTTTATCACAAGAAAATACAACAAAAGGTTTTTCTAAAGCGATTTTTTCTGGCTTGCCGACTTGTGTGATTGCTCGATTACTTATTGATAAAATATTACCTAATCAAGAATTGAATGGGTTGTATCAATTAAGTGTTGAACCGATTGATAAATTCACATTATTGAATCTTATTGCTGAAACCTATAGTAAAAAAATAGAAATAATTGAGTCAACTGATTTGCAGATAGATCGCTCATTAAATTCAAAGCGTTTGCGTGATGTATTGAATTTAGAAATCCCTTCTTGGGAGGTGCTTATTTCTGAAATGCATGATGATTTTAAAAATAGATATGAGGAATACAGATGCAAAAATTAAAAGTCGCAACCATAGTTGGTACTCGCCCTGAAATTATTCGTTTATCAAGAACCATTGCTAAATTGGATCAATATTGTGAACACACGCTAATCCATACTGGGCAAAATTATGATTATGAATTAAATCAAATTTTCTTTGATGATTTAGGCATTCGTGCTCCTAATGTGTTCTTAGAGTGTGCTGGTGAAACCGCTGCTGAAACAATGGCACAAGTGATTGCCAAATCCGATAAGGTCTTTGCAGATTTAAAGCCTGATGCTTTACTCATTTTAGGTGATACTAATAGTGCACTTTCAGCTATTTCTGCAAAGCGCCGTAAAATTCCAATATTTCACATGGAAGCGGGTAATCGTTGTTTTGATTTACGCGTGCCAGAAGAGATAAATCGTAAAATAGTTGACCACATTTCTGACGTTAATATGCCATACAGTGATATTGCTCGTGAATATCTACTACGCGAAGGTTTAAAGCCTGAATTTATTATTAAAACGGGTAGCCCGATGGGTGAAGTGCTGTCTTTTTATAAAGAGAGTATTAATGCCTCAGGCGTACTTTCGCGTTTAAAGCTTGAGCCCGGAAAATACTTTGTTGTTAGTGTTCATCGCGAAGAGAATGTTGATTCAGATACCAATATTCATAAGTATGTTGAAGTATTAAATACACTTGCAGATAAGTTTGGCTTACCTATTATTGTTTCAACGCACCCTAGAACCCGTAAGAAAATTGATGCGTTAAATTTAGAGTTTTCACCGTTGGTACAATTACTGAAGCCTTTGGGTTTTTCAGATTATGTGAAACTACAATGTGATTCTAAATTAGTATTAAGTGACAGTGGCACTATCACTGAAGAGTCTTCGATTATGAATTTCTCTGCACTCAACATACGAGAAGCGCAAGAGAGACCTGAAGGCTTTGAAGAGGGTGCTGTTATGTTTACTGGCATGGAAATTGATCGGATATTGCAAGCGATTAACATATTAGAAGATCAAAGTGATGGTGAAATACGAACAATGAATTTAGTCCAGGATTATATAGCATCTAATGTATCTGATAAAGTGGTTCGTATCATTACTAGTTATACTGATTACGTTAATAAATTTGTTTGGAAAAAATAAACCTACAATATTCATTAAGAGTGAAACTTTAGAAAAATTTGTAGGCATTAAATTGGAAGTTGTATTAAATGCGTTTAGCTTTATTGATTGATGATTACCTCCCAAATAGTACGCGTGTTGGGGCTAAAATGTTTCATGAGTTAGCTTGTGAGCTTGTGAAATGTGGTCATGAAGTGGTTGTGGTTACTCCTGGGATTAACCAAAATGAACTTCTAAAAATAAGTATGCTCGACGGCGTTACTGTTTGGAAATTTAACAGTGGGCCAATAAAAGATATTGGTAAGATAAAGCGGGCTATAAACGAAACATTGCTTTCGACCCGTGCATGGAATGCTATTAAGGCAAAGGTATGCCTTGGTTACTTTGATGGTGTTGTCTATTATTCACCTTCTATTTTCTTTTCCCATCTCGTGACAAAACTTAAAAAGGCTTGTGGTTGTCAATCTTATTTAGTTCTTCGTGACTTGTTTCCTCAATGGGCGGTTGATGAAGGACTAATGAAGCAAGGCTCTTTAATTGAAAAATACTTCCGATTTTTTGAGAAATTAAACTATAAGGCTGCTAACCATATTGGTTTAATGTCTCAAAATAATCTTACTTTATTCAACAGTAGAACTGACAATGTTTACCAAACTACAATTCTAAGGAACTGGGCTGCATTTTCCCCATTTAATGTTAAGGACGCGAATTTTAACTATAGAGATAAACTGAATCTTACTAATAAAGTGATTTATTTTTATGGTGGCAATATCGGTCATGCTCAAGATATGGAAAATTTAATGCGTTTAGCGCGTGACATGCAACCATATCCACAAGCGCATTTCTTGTTCGTTGGCCAAGGAGATGAAGTTGAACTAATTAATAAACTTGCTACAGACTGGGAATTAGATAACTTTACTTATTTGGCTTCAGTAACACAGGAAGTGTTTAAGCATTTATTATCGGAAGTTGATGTAGGTTTATTTTCCTTAGCTCGTAGCCTCTCTGCCCATAATTTCCCCGGTAAGTTACTTGGTTACATGGTTGAGTCTTTACCTATACTAGGCAGTGTCAATCCCGGTAATGACCTGCTTGATCTTGTTAGGGAAAATGATGCAGGTGATATATTTATTAACGGTGAAGATGATAAGTTGTTAAACGCGTCTATTTCCTATTTAAATAGTGAATATCGGAATAATAAAGGTAATAATGCAACTGTATTATTACATAACGAATTTACAGTTGAGTCTGCAGTCAAAGATATTGTTAACACAATCGGTTTGTAGCTTTTTACAGCTATTGTTTTAGTTAAATTTTTATTAATATTAGGGCCTATTATGATTTTAATCACCGGCGGAGCCGGTTTTATTGGTAGTGCAGTTATACGCCATATAATCGAAAATACTAACGATACAATCGTAAATGTTGATTGCCTAACTTATGCAGGTAATCTTGAGTCACTTACCACTATTTCTGATAATGAACGTTATAACTTTGTGCAAGCAGATATCTGTGATGCTAAAGTAATGGAAAAAGTTTTTGAGCAGTATCAGCCTACAGCGATAATGCACCTTGCAGCAGAATCGCATGTTGACCGTTCTATTGATGGACCTGCAGCTTTTATACAAACCAATATTGTTGGCACATTTACACTGTTAGAAGCTGCGCGTAGTTATTGGGGCGCTTTACCTGAAGATAAAAAACATGCTTTTCGTTTTCACCACATTAGTACCGATGAAGTGTACGGTGATTTAGAAGGAACTGAAGACTTGTTTACTGAGGAGACGTCTTACGAGCCAAGCTCTCCATATTCTGCGTCTAAAGCATCAAGTGACCATCTAGTTCGCGCCTGGAATCGTACTTACGGTTTCCCCGTGATTGTGACGAACTGCTCGAATAACTATGGCCCTTATCACTTCCCTGAAAAATTGATTCCACATGTTATTTTAAATGCGTTAGATGCAAAACCTTTACCTATTTATGGTGATGGTAGCCAAATTCGTGATTGGTTATATGTAGAAGACCATGCTCGTGCGCTTTATAAAGTGGCAACTGAAGGTGCTGTTGGTGAAACTTACAATATTGGTGGTCATAATGAAAAAAAAAATATTGAGGTAGTCGAAACACTGTGTGCCATTCTTGATGAATTAAAACCTATTTCAGATAACCTTGCTTTTGCTTCATCATCGTTAGTTAATTACAATGAACTTATTACGTTTGTTAAAGACCGCCCTGGTCATGATATACGTTATGCCATTGATGCATCGAAAATTGATAAAGAGCTAGGTTGGGTACCAGAAGAGAGTTTTGAAACGGGTATTCGTAAGACGGTTGAATGGTATTTAAATAATGAAAATTGGTGGAAGCGTGTATTAAGCGGTGAATACCAATTAGAACGTATTGGAGATAAATAATCATGGCTAGCTCTATTTCTTCAAGGTACAAAGGTATTATTTTAGCCGGTGGTTCTGGCAGTCGTTTACATCCCATTACCTTAGGCACTTCTAAACAGCTATTGCCTATTTACGACAAACCAATGATTTTTTATCCGTTGTCAGTTTTGATGCTAGCAGGTATTAAAGATATTTTAATCATATCAACACCTGAAGACTTACCAAACTTTGAGCGCATGCTCGGTGATGGTAGACAGTTTGGTATTCAGATTAGCTATAAAGAACAACCAACCCCAGATGGCCTAGCACAGGCATTCATTCTCGGTGAAGAGTTCATCGGTGATGATAATGTTGCTTTGGTACTAGGGGATAACATCTTCTATGGTCAGCATTTTTCAGAGAAATTGCTTGCTGCGGCTAAAGTTGAAAAAGGCGCTTCCGTATTTGGCTACCATGTAAAGGACCCTGAGCGATTTGGTGTAGTGGAATTTGATCAAAGCGGTAAAGCATTAAGCATTGAAGAAAAGCCAGAGCAACCAAGATCAAACTATGCGGTGACTGGTTTGTATTTTTACGATAATGACGTTGTTGAGATTGCAAAATCAATTAAACCATCACACCGTGGTGAATTAGAGATTACGGACGTAAATATTGCTTATTTAGAACGTGGTGATTTAAATGTTGAAGTATTAGGCCGTGGCTTTGCTTGGCTTGATACAGGCACACATGATTCGTTATTAGAGGCGAGCCATTTTGTACAAACTGTTGAGCATCGACAAGGCTTTAAAGTCGCTTGTTTAGAAGAAATCGCCTTTGTGCAGGGATGGCTGAGTAAAGATGAGTTACTTGTTCAAGCGGAAAAACTGAAGAAGACAGGTTACGGCCAGTACCTATTTGACATTGCTAATGGAATGGTTTAATGAAATTTATTGATACTGAAATTGCAGATGTGAAAATTATTGAGATAAATGTATTTGGTGACGAACGTGGTTTCTTTATGGAGACCTTTCGTACTGATGAGTTTATGGAGAAAACTGGTGCGAAACCTTTTGTACAAGACAACCACAGTAAATCGACTAAAGGTATTTTGCGTGGTTTACATTTCCAGCAGCAGCAAACACAGGGCAAGCTAGTACGTGTTATATCGGGCGCTGTTTATGATGTTGCTGTGGATATGCGAGAATCATCACCTACGTTCGGAAAAGCGGTAGGTGTTGTACTTTCTGCGGAAAATAAACGGCAGCTTTGGGTGCCAGAAGGTTTTGCTCACGGTTTTTACGTGATTACCGATTCTGCTGAATTTATTTATAAGTGCACTGATTATTATCACCCTGAATCTGAAGTATCTGTACGTTGGGATGATGCTGAACTAGCTATTGATTGGCCGTTAGTTGATGGTGAATTACCTCAACTATCAGTAAAAGATGTAGATGGTTTTTCTTTTCAAAATGCTCCGAAATTTGATTAATTAAGGATCTGCTTCAAAATTACTTGCGCTTTTGTTTGAAAATAGTCTGTTATCTTAGACTTTTTGAAACAATTAGAGCAAGTTATTGTGTAACGACTCCTGGTTATGAGTTTCTACTTACTCTCTTTTTAATCACATCTAAATATAACAAATATAAAGGAATAAAGATGAAAGTCGTTATCACAGGGAAAGGTGGACAACTTGCTTGGGAATTAGAGCAACTTGCACCACAACATTATGAAGTTATCTGCGTTGGCATTAATGAGCTTGATATTACCAATGAGTCATTAGTTTCTGAATTTATTGCTAACACTAAGCCTGACTTAGTGATTAATGCCGCCGCCTATACTGCTGTAGATAAAGCCGAAGAAGATACAGAAGTCGCTTATGCCGTTAATGAATTAGGTACTAAGTACCTCGCTAATGCTTGCAAAGGAATCGATGCGCGTATTTTACATGTATCCACTGATTTTGTCTTCGACGGGACAAGTACTATCCCTTATAAAACTGACTCAAAACCAAATCCAATAAACGTTTATGGAGCATCAAAGCTTGCTGGTGATATTGCTCTACAGGAAATACTACCTGAAGCGAGTGTCATTGTGCGCACAGCTTGGGTATATTCTGCTAATGGCAATAACTTCGTTAAAAGCATGTTGCGTTTAATGCAAGAAAAACCGCAGCTTGGCATTATTTATGACCAAGTTGGTACGCCTACTTGGGCTAAAGGTCTTGCAGAGTGGCTATGGGCTGTAGCAAAGAAACCTGAAGTGACTGGCTTTTATCACTGGACCGATGCGGGTATTGCATCTTGGTATGACTTTGCCATTGCGATTCAAGAATTAGGTATTGAAAAAGGATTGTTAAAAGAGGCTATTCCTATTTTACCTATCCCAACTTCTGCTTATCCAACACCCGCCAAACGACCTGCGTTTTCGGTGATTGATAAAGCAAGCGCTGAAGAAGTGTCTGGTATTAATTCTACGCACTGGCGTAAACAGTTATCTTCTATGATGGATACTTTATAAGGTTGTTGGGATATATAATCCAACAAATATGTTAGCTGTATTTAACTAAGTAATGGAAAGTATTGTTTATAGTAAAACTCTTGACTCTTTTCTGCTTTCTTTATATTACAGTTAACTTTTATCTCCACATATTTTATAAATACCTCTTTAAATGATCAACTTTATTGACTATGATCTCTCCCGTCTTATTATCTGAGGCAGATTCAACCTTGAAGTGCATAACGACTACGCAGCTATAGCTACTAGGTGTTCAGCCATTAAATTGGCTGGCGTTTTGTAATTCAGTTTCTTTCTTGGTCTTTCATTCAGCCTCACTATTACATCTTCAACTTCTGATTGCGATACTTTCTTAAAGTCCGTTGATTTTGGCCAGTATTGTCGTAACAGACCATTAGTGTTTTCGTTCAAGCCTCGTTGCCATGAACAATATGGGTCTGCGAAGTAAACGCCACAACTTAAATGTTCAGTCATCACTTCATGGTATGCAAATTCTTTACCGTTGTCGGCTGTGATAGTAAGTACTGCATCTTTAAACGGCTGTAATAACGCAATAGTCGCAGCTGTGACTGATCTAGCTGATTTATCATCAACACGCATCGATACCGTGAAGCTAGTTTTACGTTCGACAATCGTGACCAAAGCACCGCTGTGGCCTTTGCCAATGACTAGGTCTATCTCCCAATCCCCGATTCTATTTTTATCGTCAACAACAGCCGGTCGTTCATCAATACTTACTCTATTTCTGATAAAACCTCTGCCTGCTTGTTTATCCTTGCTACGGGACTGGTAAGCTTTACCTTTTCTACGCAAGTTTTGGAATAACTGGCCTCCGCGTTTCTTATTAGACCAAATATAGAGGTAGATGGCTTCGTGACTAATCAAGATATTGTGATCTTCTCTTAGCCACCCAGACACTTGCTCTGGACTCCATTCTATTTGAATCTTTGAGTCTATTAAGGCAACTAAGCTACTTGTCATCTTTATTGCTTTACGGGAAAGTAATCTACGGTTATCAGCAAACGATTGGGCTTGCTTAATACGGTAGCCTCGCTTGCCTGTGTTACGGTTAAGCTCTCTGCTTATTGTCGATTGGCTGATCTTTAACTGCTGTGCAATTTTATTTTGACTCATGCCTATTTTATTTAAAGCATAAATCTGGCATCTTAGTTCATAGGTCAGTTGTTTATATGTTTTCATTGGTAAGCGTATAGCGAACAGCACCTACCCCTAACCCCTTATCTCAGATACCTTATATCTTCATTTTATTTGGAGGTAATCATGAGAATTTCGCGAAGCCAAACACAATGGCAAACTATCATTAAAGACCACCAATCCAGTGGTTTAACCGTTATTGAATATTGCCAACAACTACAATTATCCACGTCGAACTTTTATGCCATTAAAAAGAAACTTGGCCTATCATCGAGAAATTTTGTTCGCGCTAAAATACCCCCACAAGTTGAGTTTGTTGAAGATAAAACCTTAATAACGGTAACCATGGGCAAGGTAAATGTCAGCTTGCCAAACACCACTTCCGCCAACTATTTAAGTCAATTGTTACGAGAGCTGGCTTTATGAAAATGTTTGTTGAGCCAACGAGTATTTTTCTACATCGAGACTTTATTGATTTTCGCAAGGCCATCAATGGGCTAAGAGAAAGATCAAAAAGATCAGGGCATCCAAAGACTTTGACTAAATTTCCAAGCTAACCTATGTTTAATTAATCAACATTGGTTAGCTATTGGAGGTAATGATGACTCAATCTCGCGATTCATTAATTTCACTTATCGATACCCCTTATTACCACTGCATTTCTCGTTGTGTACGACGAGCCTTTCTTTGCGGTGAAGACCGCTACACTGGGCAAAGCTTTGAACATCGTCGTCAATGGATGGTTGAGCGAATTCGCTATCTGACAGATATTTTTTCAATTCAAGTTTGTGCCTATACCATTATGTCCAATCACTACCATATTGTTTTATATGTGAATGAAGCGGAATCTGAAGCATGTTCTGATGAAGATGTTTGTGAACGTTGGGAAAAAATATATGCGATTCCACCTATTGTGCAGCGTTGGCAAAAAGGGGAGTTAACCTCGGATTAGCAAAAAGAATCGGCTTTGTCAGTCATTGCTGAGTGGCGTAGCCGATTATCAAACATTTCGTGGTTCATGCGTTGCTTGAATGAGTTCATTGCCCGTAAAGCGAATAAAGAAGACAGTTGCAAAGGCAGGTTCTGGGAAGGTCGCTTTAAATCGCAGGCATTACTTGATGAAAAGGCTTTGTTAACCTGTATGGCGTATGTTGATTTAAACCCTATTCGAGCAAAATTGGCACCCAGTGTTGATGAGTCTGAATATACCTCTGTTTTTGAACGTATTCACGGTAAATCACATCACACAGAGCTAGAGAGTGATAAAGAAGGAAAGGATTTAGTTAAGTTTATCGGCGCGGAGCATCAGTTACAGTCTTCGGGTATTAATTATTCACTCATTGATTACTTAGAGCTTGTAGACTGGACAGGCCGTGTTATGAGGAAAGGTAAGCGAGGTGCGATACCTCCACAAACACCTGCTTTACTCGGTGTGCTTGGCTTAGATAATGAAACATGGTTTAGTTTGGCGAATGATTTTGGTAAAACCTATCATGGTGCTATTGGTTCGTTAGAAGAGTTAGCGCTGTTTGCTGAGCATACGGGGAAGCGTTGGGTTTCAGGCAAAAATAAATTGCGGAATATATATCACTGAAAGAGCGGAAGGTAAAAATGTGCTGAAAGCTAAGGCTAGCTTGAAGGTTGGAAAGTAATAACGATACTTGGAGTTAAAACTAGCTAGAAAGCTTAAACATGAAAGGCTAACCTTGAAGTCATAAGAGTACGAAGAATGACTATAAGTGAATACCAAGGCTTGTGTTTTGATTTGTTGCTGTGTTAGCCCTGTCCAATTTTGTTGCTAGCTAAAAGTAATCCACTGGATTACACCTGCTATATGCAAGCAATAGTAGGATTACCTGAATATAAAAAGCAAGTTCAAAAGCACTTATCTGAAAGTGATTCTGAACTTCTAATAAATTACTTAGCTGAACACCCGAAAGCTGGTGTCCTTATGCAAGGCACTGGTGGAATACGAAAGCTAAGGTGGGCTAAAAATGGAAGAGGAAAGAGTGGGGGAAGCGCTTTAAATCATGGGAATTACTTGATGTTCAAGCCTTATTAATATGTATGGCCTATGTTGATTTAAATCCAATTAGAGCAAAAATAGTGGCTAGTGTTGATGAGTTTGTATATACTTTTTTTTGAGCGTATCTTCTGAGACTTGAGTCTATTGATCTGCGTAATGGAAAAGGTCGCGTGGATATCAGCTATCGATGCGATCACGTACGTCTTCTGACATTTGTTTTTTAAATACTTCTTTAAATGAACGCATTTATTTACTATGATCAGTACTGTCTTTTTATATGCCTTCAGAGTTAATTTATGATTTTTCCCCTTATTATTCTTATCATTGCATTTGTTAGCTCTTTGTCCGCTATTATCCTACTGCGACCCTTTGCTATTAAAATAGGTCTAACGGATAAACCTAACTTTCGTAAAGTGCATGCTGGTCATATTCCGCTAATAGGTGGGATCTCCGTTTATATAGGATTGTTTACTGCGGGAATTTTGATTCTTTTCTTCTCTCCTACTCATGTTAATCAACTAATGACTTACCTTTTTGCCTCTTTACTCATGGTGATCACGGGTGCATTAGATGATCGTTTCGATTTAAGTGTAAAACTTCGTATTGCGGTACAGGTTGTTATTGCTTCAATAATGATGTTTATCGCAGGAGACGTAATCTCTGATTTAGGTAACATCCTCTATTTTACAGAACTTCCTTTAAGCTACTTAGGTTACCCATTTACGATTGTTGCTGTATTAGCTGCGATTAATGCATATAACATGGTTGATGGTATTGATGGTCTAATTGGTGGCGTTAGTGTTGCTACCTTTATCTCTTTAACTATTCTATTTGTTTTATCTGGCGATATGAGCGAAGCCTTTTTCTGTTTGTTATGTCTTGCTGTTTTGATTCCCTATTTTCTTTATAACTTACAGTTAACTAAGTATTCCCGTAAAAAAATATTCATGGGAGATGCTGGTAGTATGTTTATCGGGTTTACTGTTGTTTGGTTGCTTGCTATTGGTACGCAAAAAGGTTCATCTGGTACTGGTTTGGAAGGGGGCTCTTTTAAGCCTGTTGTTGCTTTGTGGATTATTGCGCTACCTTTGATTGATATGGTTTCTATTATGTTACGTCGTATGGGTAAAGGTGTATCGCCATTTCAGCCAGACAGAGATCATTTACATCATATATTCATGAGAGCTGGTTTCAGCTCTCGTGCAACGCTTATTTTTATTACTTTTATTGCGCTATGTCTAAGTTTGATTGGCGTTGCTACTACGATTCACAATACACCTGAATGGATGCAATTAGTTGCTTTTATTGCACTGTTTTTAACTTATAAGTTTTCTTTGTCTCGAATTTGGAGGTTATTAAAACTTCATCGCAAAGCGAAAGCATATCGCCGTTTGATTAGGCGTAAAAAATATAAGAGAAAATGCCGTGAGCAGGCCAATAAGAGCAAGAAGTGATTTTGACATTGCTATCGCTTTTAAAAATTTCAAGTTATCCGCTACTGATCGTTTTTTAAGGCCTAATTAGCTTGCTTTAGAATGGAGCGGTATACTTTCTTTACCTAAAAATAAAGTAAGCATTGTCGATATCAATCTTTGCCCTCTATACCTTTCTTATAATGTTATTTCAGATGGAAAGGTTATTTATGACTCAGGAACTTCACGTGGTTATCGTGAAAAAAGCCGGATATTTAGTCAGTATGAGTATCTGTGCATAGAGAACAGAATAAATGAAGGGCTTCAGCTTTATTTGTTAGAAGCTAAAAAACACAAAACTCAATATTTATTTGAGCTTAATGAACTTAAGGATGATTTGATAGCGGGTGATTTCAAATCAAGAGATTATCGTGCAACAGAGCGAGTATTACAGATTTTTACCGAACTGTGTATTGGGCTTGCTAAGCATTGGCTGAAAAGCATTCAAGGTAGTTCTGCTAATGAAGCTTATCAAACTTTCTCGTTATTAAAAGAACATGGCGTGATATGCAGTGATGAATTGCAATTATGGAAGCGAATTATTGGAATGCACAACGGTTTGCTGCATGACTACCTGAATATTGATTTGCTTATTGTTGAGAATATTATTAAACGAGAGCAGTACATTGCTTTAGGGCTGTTTGCCGATAAAGTGATTGATGTATTGTTAAAGAATAAGTAAAGGTTGTTTTTATTAAAGATAATTACAATCTAAGCCGTCACTTCCTGGTTTTGACTTCGGAAGTGATGCTTTAGCTTCGCGAGTTCTTTTTTGTGATTTAGTGCAGTTAAGGCAGAGCTGAAGCTCTACATTCTGGTTTTGACTTCGGATGTGATGCTTTAGCTTCGCGGGTTTATTATTTTGTAATTAGTGTGGTTAAGGCAGAGCTGAGGCTCTACATCCTGGTTTTTACTTCGGATATGATGCTTTAGCTTCGCGGGTTTATTATTTTGTAATTAGTGCAGTTAAGGCAGAGCTGAAGCTCTACATCCTGGTTTTGACTTCGGATGTGATGCTTTAGCTTCGCGGGGTTCTTTGTTTTGTTATTAGTGTGGTTAAGGCAGAGCTGAAGCTCTACATTCTGGTTTTTACTTCGGATGTGATGCTTTAGCTTCGCTAGTTCTTTTTTGTGATTTAGTGCAGTTAAGGCAGAGCTGAAGCTCTACATCCTGCTTTTTATTTCGGATGTGATGCTTTAGCTTCGCGAGTTCTTTTTTGTGATTTAGTGCAGTTAAGGCAGAGCTGAAGCTCTACATCCTGCTTTTTACTTCGGATGTGATGCTTTAGCTTCGCGAGTTTATTATTTTGTAATTAGTGTGGTTAAGGCAGAGCTGAAGCTCTACATCCTGATTTTTATTTTGGATGTGGTGCTTTAGCTTCGCGGGGTTCTTTGTTTTGTTATTAGTGTGGTTAAGGCAGAGCTGAAGCTCTACATCCTGATTTTTATTTTGGATGTGGTGCTTTAGCTTCGCGGGTTTATTATTTTGTAATTAGTGCAGTTAAGGCTGAGCTGGAGCTCTACACCCTGGTTTTTACTTCGGATATGATGCTTTAGCTTCGCGGGTTTCTTGTTTTGTTATTAGTGCGGTTAAAGCAGAGCTGAAGCTCTACATCCTGGTTTTGACTTCGGATGTGATGCTTTAGCTTCGCGTTTTTTGTTTTTATTGTTGATACAGTTAAGGCAGAGCTGAAGCTCTACATCCTGGTTTTTACTTCGGATGTGATGCTTTAGCTTCGCGGGTTTATTCTTTTGTAATTAGTGCAGTTAAGGCAGAGCTGAAGCTCTACATCCTACTTTTTATTTCGGATGTGATGCTTTAGCTTCGCGGGGTTCTTTGTTTTGTTATTAGTGTGGTTAAAGCAGAGCTGAAGCTCTACATCCTACTTTTTATTTCGGATGTGATGCTTTAGCTTCGCGGGGTTCTTTGTTTTGTTATTAGTGTGGTTAAAGCAGAGCTGAAGCTCTACATCCTGGTTTTGACTTCGGATATGTATGATGCTTTAGCTTCGCGGGTTTATTATTTTGTAATTAGTGTGGTTAAGGCAGAGCTGAAGCTCTACATCCTGGTTTTTACTTCGGATATGATGCTTTAGCTTCGCGGGGTTCTTTTTTGTGATTTAGTGCAGTTAAGGCAGAGCTGAAACTCTACATCCTGGTTTTTACTTCGGATGTGATGCTTTAGCTTCGCTAGTTCTTTTTTGTGATTTAGTGCAGTTAAGGCAGAGCTGAAGCTCTACATCCTGCTTTTTATTTCGGATGTGATGCTTTAGCTTCGCAGGTTTCTAAATTACGCAAAACTAAAGCCCCACTTTCGATGTTTCCTTTAAAAAATGTAACTCCACTTACCCCAAACATCAATTTGGTGTTCTTCGTCAATATCATCTGTGTATGCTGAATAAGTGTATGCGCTACCTGCTTCAACCTTCCCGCCAAACATTGGCCAAATATAAGTAAAATCAATTTGCGCTGCTTGTTCGCCAATTGGCGCTGCTGTATTACCACCGGGGGATGATGAATTTGAGTTATTTACATTCAAATCTAAATAACGCAAGTTTGATTTCCACTGGTTACCATTATCGCTATAGCCGATAAACCCTAATGTATAGGTTTGGCCGTCGTTATCGTAGGTTGATCCGATTGAACGGCCTTTGTAACGGTAGCCACCTCTGTAAGTGCTGTGTTCATAGGTACAGTTTCCATCGCCTTTGCAGGTTGCGTTGGTATCGCTGAACTCAAAGAATGTTTTGATAACTTGACCGCTCACGCGGTAAGTAACATCAGCTCCGTATAAATAGCTCTTTGCTTGGAAAGGCGGAAATCGATCTAAGCGAATAGCATCTTCCCCCATACTTTCCCAATAAAATCCGTAAGGCACTCCGTAGAGGGTGTCTCCCCAACGTGCATCGACTGCCGCTATTTGGTTCGCTGGATTTTCTCCAGAATAAACATTCGAATCACCCGTTAACATATTCCACCATGCCGCACCATCACAGCTTTTCCCTTCACCACAAATTTGCGCCGTACGTGAGACTCCAAACTCGAAATTTGGGTGTGGTTTAATGGATGCACGAAATGACCATAAAAGTGTGTCTTGAATGTGACGATAATCATCATCATTCATCCATGAAATACCGGTTGTCATTGTCCAAGGGCCAAGCCACTCTAAAAGGGGGACATCAAAGGCATCAGCGCTATTTCTTGTGATATTTAATGAAGGTAATGGGCGCGCATTGGTGCTTTTGGTGATTGCTGTATCCCAGCCTTGTCCGTACCACTCGCCGTAGCTTCCTGCTGTGATTATCCAATTTCCTAATAACATACTTACATAGCTGCCATCGAAACGTACATCATCCCCATCGGCTGCATCATAAGCATAGGTTGCTTCTAGATTGTAGGCGAAACGGTTAAATTCCCCCATGTGCGAGATGGTGGCTTCACCTTTTTCGCGTATGGGTGAACCGTAATGCTGAAAGCGCTGTGCATCGTTTGCCCCACCAAGAGATACCTTTGTTACAGACCCTTTAGTTCGGTACTGCTTATAACGATGATTTACTCGGTAGTAAGCATCTTTTGCTTCGGGAGATAAGTCTTCAAGGTTCGCATTGTTAATGCCTTGCATAACACCGCTCCACATAAGTGGGTAGGTGGTTGTTGGCGTGGTAATAACACCAACATCTGCAAGTAGTTGGATATCGGCGCGTAGGTGTAAATCATTTGCGTCTACCCAATGGTAGGACGCAATAGCCTGGCCACTAAAAAGAGCACATGCGAGCAATGAAGGTTTAAACAGCTTATGAATCACTTTTTAGTGTCCTTGTGAGGTAATTATTGTTGAGATTATAACCCTGAATTAGGCAGTTAAGCATTCTACCTTGCTAATTTGTGTGATGGAATTGTTTTAGTGGCGAAGTGAAATATTGAGGGGCTACAAAAAATATTATTTAACAAAGAGGGGGGAATGAGAAGGAAATAAGTTAAGGAAAATTATGCAGAGCTGAAGCTCTATATCCTGGTTTTTACTTCGGATGTGATGCTTTAGCTTCGCGGGTTTATTATTTTGTAATTAGTGCAGTTAAGGCAGAGCTGAAGCTCTACATCCTGGTTTTTACTTCGGATGTGATGCTTTAGCTTCGCGGGTTTCTTGTTTTGTT
>NZ_PJBZ01000043.1 GCF_002835995.1 Psychromonas sp. Urea-02u-13
CTTACCTAAGGAATAGCTGAACCTAAATCCAGATTTCACTTCAAACTTGTTTTGTTTAAATGGTGCGGAAAGAGAGACTTGAACTCTCACATCTTACGATACTAGAACCTAAATCTAGCGCGTCTACCAATTCCGCCACTTCCGCATCTATTTAAACTGTACTGCTTCTCACTTACTTTATATCTAAAAGATGGGGCGAATGACGGGGATTGAACCCGCGACAACCGGAATCACAATCCGGGGCTCTACCAACTGAGCTACATCCGCCACTATACTTTTAAATATGGTACGCCCTACAGGATTCGAACCTGTGGCCACCTCCTTAGAAGGGAGGTGCTCTATCCAGCTGAGCTAAGGGCGCATAGCTGGTTCACTTTAAACACGTTTTACAAACATATTTTTTGTAATGTGGTCGGTGATAAAGGATTCGAACCTTTGACCCCCTGGTCCCAAACCAGGTGCGCTACCAAGCTGCGCTAATCACCGACATTTATTAATACTCTTGCAAGTAATGGAGATAAGTTACTTAATTCACGAACCACCTAACGTTGAAAGGTTTGTGCCTGGTCAACGAGGCGAGATATTAAAGAGTTGTGACGCACTCGTCAAATACTATTTGCGTTTAATGTGTTAGATGAACAATAAATGCACGCATTAACGTTTTGATGGTTAATGCGTGACCATATTGACTAAAAACTAACGTTGTTTACGTTTCTTCGCTTTAGCACGACGTAATGCCGCTGGCGTATTTTCTGTTTTTTTACGTTCAATCATTTGATTATGTTCTTGCGATGCTTTGTAACGGCTTTTCTTTAATGGTTTTTCAGTGCCGCCATCTTGCGCTTCAAAATGTTCGCTCATTTCATAACCAGGGTAAACGATTCGCTCAAACTGACGACCAATCAATGTTTCGATATTATCTAAGAATCGTTCGTCTTTTGGGCTAACCAGTGAGATTGCGGTACCAGTTTTTCCTGCACGACCAGTACGCCCAATACGATGCACATAATCTTCTGCTAAAAACGGCAGATGGAAATTCACAACATAAGGTAGGTTGGGAATATCTAAACCACGGGCGGCTACATCCGTTGCAACTAAAACACGTACTTTGCCTTCAGTAAATTGTTCAATGGCTTTATTACGCGCACCTTGGTTTTTGTCACCATGGCAAAGCGCTGTTTTAATACCGTCTAGCTTAAGTTCTTTAGCCAGTAAGTTAGCGCTCTCTTTTGTGCCTGCAAACACTAATACTTGTTTCCAGTTTTTAACACCAATAAGCTCAGATAACAATTCACGCTTACGCGCTTCTGATACCCAGTAAACCTGTTGTTTTACTTTACCTGAGGTTGAGTTTAATGGTGAAACTTCAATTGTCTTAGGTGTATGTAGCAGTTGATTCGCTAATGTTTTTACTTTTGGCGAAAATGTTGCTGAAAACATCACTGTTTGGTGCTTTTGTTTAACCACATCCATTAACTGCTGAATATCAGTTAAAAAGCCCATATCTAACATACGATCGGCTTCGTCTAATACTAAGTGTTTAATATGTGAGAGGTTTACGTTACGTGCATTAAGATGCTCAAGTAAACGTCCTGGTGTTGCGATCAGTATATCAACACCTTCTTTTAGCATTTTAACTTGTGGTGGCGTATTTGCTCCACCCGTTACAACCCCTGAAGTTAAGTCCATAAATTGACTGTATTCACTGACGTTTTTAGCCACTTGCAACGCAAGTTCACGTGTAGGTGTCAAAATCAGGGCTTTGATAATTCGATTGTTCGCTACTTTATCGCTGCTATTTTTAGCAATCATATCTAAAATAGGTAAAGTAAAGGCTGCTGTTTTACCCGTACCTGTTTGCGCGCTCGCCAGGACATCCGCACCAGAGCGGATCATCGGGATCGCTTGTTGTTGAATCGGCGTTAAGGTTTTGTAACCACAAGCTTTAACCGCTTTTAATAATTCTGAAGATAAACCAATTGCATCAACACTCATTTATATCACCACTTTATTGCAAATATTTTTAAAGAGCGCGAGTATAACGTACTCGTTAATAACAGTTATAACCTTTTTTTATTCCCGCACCCGGAAAAAGCTTTTATGGAACTTATATTTTCTTTATTACAGCAACTTAGCGTTTATTTAGTGATCGCTTATTTGCTCAGTAAAACCCCTCTTTTTATGCCTCTTACAATGCTTTCAGGGCGTTTCTCACAACGCTTAGCCTGTTATGTAGTATTTAGCCTGTTTTGTATTCTTGGTACTTATTTTGGTTTGGCGATTGAAAATGCAATTGCAAATACACGTGCCATTGGTGCGGTCATGGGCGGCTTGTTAGGTGGCCCCTTTGTGGGTTTTTCCGTTGGTTTAACCGGCGGACTGCACCGTTATTCGATGGGAGGCTTTACTGATGTCGCCTGTGCTATTTCAACCACGGCTGAAGGCTTGCTTGGTGGGTTAGTGCATCTTTATTATATGCGCCGTGGATTAGTGGAACGAATTTTCAATCCATTTTTAGCCTTTGCCGTTTTGCTAGTGGCTGAAGTGATGCAGATGTCGATTATCTTATTAGTCGCACAGCCCTATGAGCAAGCATTCGACCTAGTGAAAACCATTGCGTTACCGATGATTATTGCCAATTCGCTGGGTGCTGCTTTGTTCATGAGTATTATTCAGGACAGAAAAACTATTTATGAAAAATACTCTGCTTCATTTTCTAGTAAAGCTTTAACCATCGCAGAGCGCACTGTGGGTGTTTTAAGCAGTGGTTTTAATCAGCAGAATACACAAAAAATTGCCCAGATAATTTATGAAGAAACGGGCGTCGGGGCGGTATCGATAACCGACCGAGATAAAATATTAGCTTTTATTGGCATTGGTGATGATCACCATTTACCGGGTACCTTGATTTCATCACAACATACCAAACAAGCTATTGAGAATGGAGAGCTTATTTTTGCCGATGGTTACGAGGTCGCTTATCAATGTTCGATTGATAATAGCTGTAAGTTAGGCGCTGCATTAATTATCCCATTGTTGGACAGCGAAAATCAGGTATTAGGTACCATTAAGCTTTATGAACCTAAACAGAAGTTATTTTCTTCGTTGAATCGTAGTTTAGGAGAAGGGCTGGCGAAACTGTTATCTAATCAAATATTAAGTAGTCGTTATATTGAGCAACAAACCTTGTTAACACAGGCGGAATTAAGGTTATTGCAGGCGCAGGTGAATCCACATTTTCTGTTTAATGCTCTTAATACGATTAGTGCGGTGATTCGACGTGATCCCGATAAAGCGCGTCAGCTGATTCAGCATTTATCACAATTTTTCCGTCGAAATTTAAAACACAATATAGAGTCAGTGACGATTCAAGATGAGCTTAAACATATTCATGCCTATCTTGAGATTGAACTGGCGCGCTTCTCAGATAGGTTAAAGGTTAATATCAATATTGATGAGCAATTATTAATGCAGTATGTACCTACGTTTACGTTGCAACCTCTGGTCGAAAATGCCATTAAGCATGGCACTTCAACCTTGCTTGAAAATGGCGTGATTGATGTGACGGGGTATCTTGAAAATGGTGTTGTGTTATTAAAGGTGATTGATAATGCCGGTACTTATTGTTTGAATGAGACAGAGCTACAAACGGGGCTTGGTTTGCAGATAGTAGATAAACGCCTAAAGAATAGTTTTGGTGAGCGCTATGGTTTAACCATGTTATGCCAGTCTGGTATTTCCACCAGAGCTGAAATTAGGTTTCCTTATAATAAAGAGAATCATAGATGCTAAAAGTATTAGTAATAGATGATGAGCAATATGCGCGTGAAGAGCTTATTGCATTATTAGATGAGCAAGACGAAGTTGATGTCGAGATTGTAGGCGCTTGTAATAATGCTATCGAGGGGCTAAAAAAAGTACATCAGTTAAAACCAGATCTTATCTTTTTAGATATTCAAATGCCTCAAATTAGTGGCATGGAAATGTTGGCAATGTTAGATGTTGAAACCATGCCCAAAGTGGTCTTTGTGACGGCTTTTGATGAGTATGCACTACAAGCATTTGAAGATAATGCCTTTGATTATATTTTGAAACCCGTTGAGCCTTGTCGCTTACTAAAAACATTACAACGTGTTCAATCGTCAGTGCAACCTACGGATTATAAGGCATTGACGAATAAACCCTTGAGCCTGATTCCCTGTGCGGGTTTTAATCGTTATGTCTTGCTGAAACCGAGTGAAATAGAAATCGCTTATAGCGACCAATCGGGTGTACATATTATCGGTAACCAAGCGGATAGTACTGAAAATAGCTGTTCGCTAAGTTTGAAAGTATTAGAGGAAAAAACAGAATTATTGCGTTGTCATCGACAGTATTTAATTAACCCTAATGCTATTCGCGAGATTCGTTTATTGGATAACTCATTGGCTGAGATTATAACAACGAGTGGGGCGGTTGCACCGGTAAGCCGTCGCTATTTGAAAATGCTTAAAGATAGATTTCAGCTGAGTTAATTTAATTATTACAACGCTTTCAACTGAAAAACACTTAAAAAACGGTTTACCGCGAAGGAAAAGGAAGTGACCCTTAATGCTTTTGTCTTTCTTCGTGTTCTCTGTGTAGCGCAGCGTCTTTGTGGTGATGAGTTGTTTTGTTGGTTAATTAAGCATTCAAAAACGACTTACCACGAAGGAAAAGGAAGTAACCCTTAATGCTTTTGTCTTTCTTCGTGCTCTCTGTGTAGCGCCGCGTCTTCGTGGTGATGAGTTGTTTTGTTGGTTAATTTAACAGTTCAAAAAACGGTTTACCACAAAGGAAAAGGAAGTAACCCTTAATGCTTTTGTCTTTCTTCGTGTTCTCTGTGTAGCGTAGCGTCTTCGTGGTGATTATTTGTATTGTTGGTTAACCTAACCATTCAAAAATGGTTTATCACGAAGGAAAGTCAGTCAACCATCACTTAGATTCTCTTCGTGGTGATCCCCATATTCAATTTTATCAAAACCGCTTATTCCCTCTATTTGCCACTTAAAGCGCAATATGACCACTCACTTAATCAGCCCATGACATTGGTGATTGCTTAGTTGAAAGTGCAGACTACTTATTATAACTATTAAAGGATTAAGTCTATGTTGTGGTTTCTCTTTTGTGTTGCATTGTTATTAGGCGGATATTTTTTCTATGGCGCATTCATAGAAAAAGTATTCGGCATACAAACAGATCGAACAACGCCTGCTTTTAGTAAAACAGACGGTGTTGATTATGTACCGATGTCAAAAAGCAAAGTGTATCTGGTTCAATTACTCAATATTGCCGGTGTTGGCCCAATTTTTGGTCCAATTATGGGCGCGTTATATGGTCCAGCCGCTATGTTATGGATTGTATTAGGGTGTATTTTTGCCGGCGCAGTACATGATTATTTCTCGGGTATGTTATCTATCCGTAATGGCGGCGCTTCAGTGCCAACGATTACCGGAAAATACTTAGGTAATGGCGCTAAACACTTCATGAATATTTTTGCCCTTGTTTTATTATTATTAGTGGGTGTGGTATTTGTTTCAGCGCCTGCTGGCATGATCACTAATTTGGTTAATCAGCAAACTGACTTAGCGATGCCGATGATCGTCATGGTCGGTATTATTTTTACTTATTATGTTATCGCAACGATTGTCCCTATCGATAAAATCATTGGTCGTTTCTACCCATTCTTTGGCGCGTTATTAGTGTTTATGTCTGTTGGACTTGTGGTTGCATTAGGTTTCTCAAGCGAACATACACTGCTAGGCGATTATGAGATGAGCATGATGTTCACGAATATGAACCCTAATGACTTACCATTATGGCCTGCACTGTTTATCACGATTGCCTGTGGCGCGATTTCTGGTTTCCATGCAACACAATCACCGTTGATGGCGCGTTGTTTAGAAAATGAAAGTAACGGTCGTTTTGTCTTTTATGGGGCAATGATTGGTGAAGGTGTTATCGCGCTAATTTGGTGTGCATTAGCGTTATCGTTCTTTGGCAGCGTTGAAGCATTATCAGAAGCGGTAAGTGCGGGTGGCCCTGGTGCGATTGTTTATGATACTTCAATTGGTCTTTTAGGCGTGTTTGGCGGTATTGTTGCTTTTTTAGGTGTGGTTATTTTACCGATTACATCAGGTGATACAGCATTTCGCTCAAGCCGTTTGATCATGGCGGAATACTTCAATATGCCACAAAAATCGATTCGTAATCGTCTATTAATGGCGTTACCGCTGTTTGTCTTAGGTGCGATTTTGACACAAGTTGATTTTGGTATTATCTGGCGCTACTTTGGTTTCGCTAACCAAACAACCGCAGTGATGATGTTATGGACTGCGTCTGCTTACCTATTACGCCACAATAAATTACATTGGGTTGCTACGGTACCTGCGATGTTTATGACAACCGTTGTGATTACCTTTATTCTTAATAATAATTCATTAGGCTTGGGTTTAGGTATCGATATCGCAACAACAATGGGCATTATTGCGACACTGATGATAACAACTTATGTGATCAAAATTTCTAAAGGCAAACACATTGCCGATGAACCTGTCACTGATAATTCAGTCATCGATCGTTCAGGCACTGATAGCTCAGGCATTGAAAATGCTACACTCAAAGAGGAAACAACACAAAGCTAACGCGCTTCATTATTTATTGTTTTCTTTAGAAACCGCTACTTAGCAATAAGTAGCGGTTTTTTGTTATTTAAAACTCGTATTCCCTTGTTCTTTGTACGATAATTAATCATGAATAATAATATTGAGGAGAGCATCTATGGATATTAACGGCAGTGTGAATGTTAATAGTCAATCGGTTACTGCATTACGTAATGACCCAAATACGTCAAATGTACAGAACCAAGCGACGCAAGTGCAAAAGCAGACTCAGAGTGTTGATAAAGTCACTACTGAACAACCGGTTCAGGAAGCAAAAAAACTGAATGAAGATGCGGTTAATACACGTGTATCAGAATATCAATCGCTTGCATCAAATAATCAAGTGACTGCGGATGAAGCCGTTGGTAGCTTGGTTGACGTTCGAGTTTAAGTTGCGCTTAGATGAATATCTCAGCTGCTCACTTACCGATACAATCCTCCATAACGCCGATAAAAGTGGCGGGTGTCGCTGACACCCCATTAAATGCATCTGCTACTGTTAATACCACTCATCAACCTGTTTCAAATACCACATCCCCCTCTATACCTAACTCAGTTAACCCAACTTACGATAAACCTACCTTCACTGAACCTACAGGGGCTAACGTACCTGCGAATGAAGCTGAAAAAACAGCTAATCAGGCAGGCCAACAAGTTTCTCCCGATGAAGCATCAGGCGCACAAGAGGCTTCAAAGAAAGTATCGCCAGATTCACCGCAACTAGGTGAACACTCGACTTATAGTGAAGCTGAATTAGAGGTGATCAGTTCATTAAAATCACGTGATGCTGAAGTGAGCTCACATGAAAGGGCGCATGCTGCTGTAGGCGGACAACATGCGGGTTCACCCACGTACAGCTATAAAACCGGGCCCGATGGCGTAAAATATGCAGTGTCGGGAGAAGTGTCTATTGATACTTCAAAAGTCTCTGGTGATCCGCAGGCGACGCTACAAAAAGCACAACAAATAAAAGCGGCTGCACTGGCCCCCGCTGAGCCTTCAGGGCAAGATAGAAAAGTAGCGGCTAAAGCGGATCAAATGGCATCCGAAGCACGCAGTGATTTACAGGACAATAATAGCGGTGAAAAAAGTAATCGAGTTTCAAGCTCTAGCCGTGAAAGCAATGCTCCGGATCATTTTACAGGGCAACAAAATTTAGCGATTGAAGGCGATCCAGAGTCTCATTCTCATATTGATAGTACGATACAAGCCCAGATGAGTGAACGTAGTTTTCACATTAATGCGCATTATCAAAGCAGTGCCAGTACCATCACTTCCCCTAGTTTTGAAATTCAAGCTTAACGTCTTGTTTTAAATCAACGATAAAACTGATGTAAAGTTGATGTAAAACAAGCAATCATTATTCCTCCTTTGCAAGTCGGTATTCTTTTCATTATATTGAGCACAATCAAGTATCAATAAAATTGATACTCATAAAAAGGCTTATTAATGAAATATACCCTGAAACAGCTCTCTGTCTTTGATGCTGTGGCAAGTCAAGAGAGTGTCAGTGCCGCTGCTCGTAAATTATCAATGACTCAATCTGCTGTGAGCATGTCATTATCACAATTTGAAAACATCCTCGATAGACCGCTTTTTATACGCCAAGGAAACCGCCTAACCCTTAGCCACTGGGGGCGTTGGTTAAGGCCAAAGGCCAAACGTCTGTTACAAGATGCACAACAAATTGAGCTCGGTTTACACGATCAGCAGATTATTAGTGGTTCATTCACGCTGTCTGTTAGTCAAACTTTTGCGGAACACTTACTGCCTTCTCTTATCAGTAAAATTGATACTGACTTCCCCGAATTACGTATTGAATTGACAGTGGAAAATACTGGCCGTGTGGTTAATGGCATACTTAATCATAATTATGAAATGGGCATTATTGAAGGGCGCAATGATGATAATCGTATTTACCAAGAAAACTTACTTGAGGATCATTTAGTTATTATTTGCAGCGCTTTTCATCCTTATGTAAAACATAAGATTGTTAATCTGGCTCAGTTAGAACAGGCAAAATGGATTTTACGTGAGCAGGGCGCGGGTACTCGGCGTATATTTGATGGCGCGGTACACGGTTTAATTGAGAATATTGATGTGTACAAAGAATATGAGAGTGTTGCTGTTATTAAGGCTTTGGTGCAAAACGGGACATACTTAGGCTGTTTACCCTATTTAGATGTTGTCACGGATGTTAAAAAAGGCAAATTAGTGATTCTGCCTACGCCAGAATTGAACATGACACGTAACTTGGCGTTTGTTTGGCGTAAAGATGCAGGTGAAAACCCATTGCGCGAATGTATTTTAGCAGAAGCAAAACGTTTGATTAGATCCTATAAAAAAAGGCAAAACCTATAATATATTTTGCCTTTATATTTCCATAACGGCTATTTAGCCGTTATGGAGTAGTGAAAACTAAGCGACCTTTTTTTCCTGCTTGTCTTCTGGTTGATATTGCTTAGCCATCAGTTGCGCAAGTTGTTTACGTGTAATAATGCCACATATTTTCCCCTCATGAATCACCGGATAAATACTTGGGCGGTTGGCACTTGCTGCTTTTAAACGTTGATCATAACTCTGATATTGCGAACTCATTAACATACCTGATTGATTTACAGGGAATAGCTTCTCTTTGTCCACCACCATAAATTCAAGCAAGGTAGTAATCGCTTGGCTCGCATCGACCGTTAGAATTTCTGTCTGCATAACATCTTTTAGCTGGTAATTAAGATCCGCTGAGTATTCTTCAGACCATAATAAGCGCAGAATATCTTGTTCAGAAACAAAACCAATCAGTTGTTCTTTATCGTTCACCACAGGGGCTGCACTTAATGTTTGCTCGCTAAGGACTGCTAACGCTTGATAGATGCAACTATCGGCAGAGAAAAGCAGTGTTTGTGGTTGCATAATGTCACTTACAATCAATTTATTTAATTTGTTTTTCATCTGAGTGTTTCCTTGTGTTTGGTTATTTACTTGAGTTGATAAAGTTTGAGTGGTTAAAGCGTTGTTCAGTGTATTGGTCGTATGTTTAGGTTTATTGGCATAAGCCAATGCAATCAGAGAGGCGCCTCCAACGATATTGCCTATCGTGACTGGGATTAAGTTATGAAATATAAAGTTACTCCAGGTCAGGTCTGCAAAGGCGTTTGCGCCAAAGCCATGTGCTTCTAAAAAGCTTGCTGAACTGAATGCATTGATAGCAATACCTAAGGGCACCATGAATAAATTAGCGATGCTATGCTCAAAACCACTGCTGACAAACATGGCAACGGGTAATATCAGTAGTACTGCTTTGGTTAACATATCTTTGCTGGTAAAGGTCATCCAGATACCCAAACACACTAATAGGTTACACAGCACGCCTAACGCAAAGGCTTGTCCCCAGCTATGGTGAAGTTTATGTTGTGCTATTTGCATGGCATTAATGCCCCAAGCTCCCCCATTTAATAGTTCCATCTTGGCTAACAGCACCAAGCCGACAACCAGTAGCGCGCCTACTAAGTTGCCAAGGTAAACCCGCGACCAACAGCTGAGTAAGGCTTTGGTTGAGCACAACCCCTGTGTCCAAGCGATGCAGCTCAATACCGTGCTGGTGAATAACTCACCGCCACACACAACCACTAAAACAAGCCCTAGGCTAAACGCTAAACCGCCGACGAGTTTGCTCATCCCCCAAGGGACATCGGAAGCGCCCGTAGTCACTGTGGTATAAAAAACAAAAGCAATAGCGATAAAAGTACCTGCGAAAATAGCGAGAATGAAAGAGTTAGTTAAACTTTTTTCACATTTACTGACGCCATATTGCTTAGCGGTATCAAATAAATTATCGACGACTAAGCTGTTTGCTTGATTATTATCTTGGGCTACATTTTTTACGCTATAAAGTGAGTTAGGGTGCATAGTGACAATCGTGATAATTCACGCTCCCTAGTAGGTTATCGATACAATTTGTTTTATTCATGCTGTTCTCCTTTTATAAACAAAGCGTTATTGGTAACGCCCAACTACAATATCGAGATTAAACGAATAATAATATTTGATAGTTTAGATAGAGAGATTCAATATTTTTGATGGTTTTTTTGTTTTAATTACAATTTCATTATGAATAATTTAGCAATATAGCCTGCCTTTATTGAATGCTGTTGTATTATTAAGGAAATTCAAAAGGGGTAATAAAGTAGTGACTGCAGATAATTTTCCTGAAAACAAAAAAATGACGGTACTTTTCCGTATGGAACCGGGTTCATTAGGGCCTGATGGGGCACAGTATGTTGCCGAATTTTGTGAATTTGCTCAGGTGCAACTTCAAGCGTGCGCGGAAATGTATATTCGTTGGGCAATCGTGCCTAGATTAGATAAAAGCTTAGTGGAAATGGAATTTCAATTATCTTCTAAAAAACTAACCACGGCTAAAGCTGGCCAATACCTTGCTGTGTTTGGTGAAAATTTAGATCATTTTGAAGAACAGCTTGAAAACAATTTAGAAGCCATTATTAACCAATATTTTGGCCGATAATAGCGATGTAAAAGTGAAAAAATGTTAAAAAAAATCAGCGTGACAGAGCTTAAAGAAGGGATGTACATTAACGATTTAAAGTGTGGTTGGTTAAATCATCCTTTTGCGTTAAATCGTTTTAAATTAGAAAAAGCATCTGACCTTGCAAAAATAATTTCAGCCGGTGTTAAAAGTATTGAAATAGATACAAATAAAGGGTTGGATGTTTTTGTAGAAAAGCGCGAACCTAGAAATAGTCAGTTACGTGAAGCCATCGATCAACGCGTTAATAATAAACCGACTAAAGTCACTGCACTCGAAGAACTGGGAAAAGCCAAGGTTGCTTTTGCACAAGCTGGGGAATTTATTAGCGAGATGATGGCCAATGTTAAAATGGGTCAACATATTGAGCTTGAGCAGGTAAACCCTGTTATTAATAAACTCAGCCAATCCATTTTACGTAACCCCAATGCATTACTGGGGCTTTCACGTATTCGCTCTATGGATATTTATACTTTTGAGCATTCTGTTAGTTTTTCTATCTTGATGATGGCGTTTGCTAAAAGCATGCGACTTTCGGATAAAATAATCCATGAAGTGGGGATTGGTGGTTTATTGCATGATATTGGTAAAACCCTGACACCCGATGAGATATTAAATAACCCCGGGAAATTGACGCTTGAAGAGTTTGTTATCATGAAAGAACACGTGGTGCACAGTCGTAAAATTTTGCAAAAAACCAAAGGAACTTCTCAAATTTCGATGGATATAGCGGCACAGCATCATGAAAAATTTGATGGTAATGGTTACCCACTGGGATTAAAAGGAGATCAAATAAGTCGCTATGGTCAGATGTCTGCGATTGTTGATGTTTATGACGCGTTAACGGCAGATCGTTGTTACCACGTTGGCAAAGAGCCTTCTGAGGTATTAAAACTGTTAGTTAAGTGGGGTGGGGCGCATTTTAATCCGAGTCTTGTCAGAGAATTTATTCAATCGGTTGGTATTTATCCGCCTGATAGTTTAGTGATGTTAAGTAATCAACATTTAGCGAAAGTGATCGATATTAACGAGAACATGTTAAAACCGATTGTTGAAGTCTTTTTAAATGTTAAAACACGAAGCTATATACCACGAAAATTACTCGACCTTTCAAAGTTTGAAGCGATTAAAATTTTAAAAGTAGAATCATACGCAAAGTGGAATGTTGAAGCTTAAATATGAAAGCTTAATAATCAATTAAGCTTTTCTCCTCGATTTCACTCTGCGTATTAAAGTCACTTTGTATCACCTCTTTATTTCCCAGGGTAATACTTCACCCTACAGACACTACTCTTGTAAAGATTGTAAGCGCAGATCCTGCTTTTTATAAAGTTCGATACTGGCGCTATAACGTGCTTGGTTTAAGTTGCTTTTTGCATATACCAATGCACTACCCATCTCTTGACTCGCCTCTCTAAAGCGTCCTTGTAGTGCTAAATACTGTGCTTTAACGGCGTGTTCTTTGGCGCGCTCTTTCATGATTTTATAAAGATCGATGGCTAATAAATGTGCCAATATGTGTTTTGGATGCGTACGTAAAAAACGCTCTAATAATTTCTCTGCTTGATCGTATTTTTCGACTGTTTGCAGTGCAATAACTAAATTGAGTGTCAGTACAGAATTTTCTGGTGTTTGTTTCTGATAGGGCGTGAGCAATTGAATCGCTTTGTCAGCTTGCTTCAAGGCTAATAAAGTATCAGTAACAAAATCGAGATAAAAAAGGTTTCTTGGTTTGGCCTTAACAAGTTCAATCGCCAATTTGTGCGCTTGTTTATAATTTTTATCTTTAAAGTAAGCCAGTGCAAGACCATATTGAGCTGCTTCTTTAAGCTGATATTTGTGATTTTTAAGTTGGCTCTTGTAATAAGAGACAGCGCCTGCACCCGTTAAGTTATTATAACGTACGGTGATGCGAGCTTTACTGAGCTGGTAGGCGAGGTTACTTTTTATTTTTTTAGGGGGAAGTTGCCCCGCACGTAAACGCGCTTCGGCTAAACGGGTTTCTGGTAAAGGATGGGTTGATAACATTTGTGGTGGCATCGAGGCGTATTTATATTTCTCTGCTAATTTACCAAAAAAATCAGCCATACCGTAAGGATCATACCCAGCGTTATAAAGCGTGGCAATGCCAATCCTATCCGCTTCAAATTCATGCAAACGAGTGTAGTTAATTTGTGACTGCATAGTTAATGCCATGCTAGTGCTCAATGCCGCCATACCTGCCGCTGGAGAAACTAATGCGAGTAAAATTGAACCTGCCATAGCAGCCATGGTTGCGGGGTTACTAAATGATTGCTGCTCTAACATACGTGCTAGATGACGTTGGGTAATATGTGCCACCTCATGGGCAACAACACCGGCTAATTCGCTCTCATTTTTTGCATACAAGAACAGACCTGTATGTATTTTTACGTTGCCGCCTAAAAAGGCTGCTGCGTTGATTTCTTTATCTTCAATAAGGAAAAAATAAAAGGGCAGTTTTACAGAATCAGCATGAGAAACAATATTTTGTCCAAGATCATTAATATAATGGTTTAATACCGGATCGTGCACCATCGGCAAAGCCTGATTGGCCATTAAACGAAATGCCCAGCCATATTCTTTTTCTTTTTCAATCGTGAGCGCACCAGCACCTACGGTACCAATATCGGGTAACGAATTTGAGGCTTTGCTAGCCGTAGATAAAAAGAAAAATAGAAAAAAAAGAGATACAACTATCGATTTGTTAAACACATTAACGGCTCATCTGAAAAGAGAAGAATAAAATCATAAACAAGCTTCAATTTATTGCAAGTGATGATTGTCTTATCTGCAAGCAAAGGTAATAATGATTCATTTTTATGACTGAGGTCTGTTATGACCGTATTGGATTTACGATCAATACGCTGCCCACTTGCATTAGTTACACTAAAAGTCACATTAAAGCGTGAACTATTATCGACACCCGATACAAAAAATTGTTCACTTAAACTTCTTTTTTCTAGCGAATCTGCGATGTCGGATATAATTTTGTATCTTGATAAAAAAGCGTATCACTATCAAATATTAAAACATGAAACACTGTTCTCACTAATCATCATCAATGCTAATAAAGGTAATACTGAATGCTAAGACAGCTAACAGAGTGGTATAAAAACCGTTTCGCAGATCCAAACTTGAGTGTGCTCTTTTTACTGTTAACGGCTGCATTTTTAACCGTATATTTTTTTGGTAGCATCCTTGCACCATTATTTGTTGCGTTAGTGCTGGCTTACATGCTTGATTGGCCGGTCAATTATTTAATGCGTTTCAAGCTCAACCGCACGGTGTCGACGTTTATAGTGATGACGCTGTTTATCTCTGTGGCGGTATTTGCCTTTTTAGGTATTTTACCCACGGTATTCAAGCAGGGCGCTGCTTTGATTCGAGATTTACCTGCGATGTTTAATGAAGCTCAGGTTTATTTAGCGACGTTACCAGAGCAGTATCCTGACATGATTGATACTATTACCATTGCACTTATTGTGGAAAACATTCGAACTTATATTCTCGATAGCGGTGGTTTTTTATTATCGCAGTCATTTAGTTCATTATTGAATATTGCAGCTTTGATTGTATACGCCATTTTAGTGCCTTTAATGATGGTATTTTTCCTTAAGGATAAAAAAGTATTAACCAACAGCATGAAGAAATTTTTACCCGATAACATAATGCTTGCTGAGCAAGTATGGGTAGAAATGAATGGCCAAATCATGAATTATATTCGTGGTAAAATTATTGAAATTTTAATTGTTGGTGTGGCGACGTATTTTGTGTTTTTCTTTATGGATTTACGCTACTCCGCCTTGCTCGCTGTACTGGTTGGTTTATCTGTTCTTATTCCTTATATTGGTGCTGCTGCCGTTACGGTACCTGTTGCGGTTGTGGCGCTGTTTCAATGGGGACTTTCAGCAGACTTTGTCTATTTGATGGTCGCCTACGGTATTGTGCAAGCATTAGACGGTAACTTAATTGTGCCACTGTTGTTCTCTGAAGCGGTGAATTTACATCCTGTTATTATTGTTATTGCGGTCTTAGTATTTGGTGGGTTGTGGGGCTTTTGGGGAGTGTTTTTTGCTATCCCACTGGCAACCTTAGTGAAAGCGGTACTCAATGCATGGCCCGATAGAGAGCGATTGATACAGAATAAAGAGTAATCATCATTACTAACAATATAAATCAACACCAATAAAAATGCCGCTAATAAAGCGGCATTTTTGTTTTTATGTTTTGCTAATGCAAATGTTTACAGCGTAATTCTTGAACACTTCATTAAGTGTTTTTGTATTATTGAACAGGCTCTAGGTTCAACACGTGTAATAAACGCGCGGGTGTATCGGGCCATACAACGGGCATGGCACCTGGATTTTGTTCATTGAACCAACCCGTATAACGCTCTGTATTGTATTGATAGTTATAGTTAGTACTCATCGTTGGAATGGTTGTTTGATTGGCCGCTATACGCGCTTGAATATCATGCATAATGGCTAACTGCTCTTGTTTATCAGCTGTTTGTGTAAATGAGTCAATCAGTCTATCTAACTCGGTATCTACATAATGATGTGCAGCAAAGCGGTCTTTATCCATTTGCGATGAATGGAACGCAGTAAAATAATAACGGTACGGATTAGGGCCAGCAAAGTAGTTAGTGAATGCCGCATCAAAGTGTGCATTCTTCATTTTATCAACCATGATGCCAAAATCAGGTGTAGAAACCGTTGCATTAATGCCAACTTCCTTTAACCCTTCTACTGCAATTTGCACAGTATTAATAAAATCAGACCATCCATTAGGCACCATTATGCGAAATTTAATGCGTTTACCTTCTGGTGATTCAACAAAACCATCACCGTTGATATCAATATAACCACTCTGTGCTAAAAGCTGTTTTGCAGCTCGTAGGTCGTAGGTATTAAATTTGCCATAGGTTTTTTGTACCTGTGGATTTGACCAGGCAATAAATTGATCACCCAATGCATCGGGATAGTTATTTTCTGACCAGTAACCGTAACCGGCTAATTCAACAATGGCTTTACGATCTAATGCCATTGAAAAAGCGCGACGAAAGTTAATGTCGTTAAATGCGGCTCGGTTAGTTGCTTTAGGTGATTTGAAATTGAGAATAAATGACGCACTACCTGCTGCAGGTAACCAATAGTTATAATGTTTATTCTTAGCGACTAATACCTCATCTATGTCTGGAATAAACGCAGAGGTCCAATCTAAGTCACCTTTGATTGCGGCTGCTAATAGCTGCTCGTTACCACTAATTTGAGGCATTTTAATACAATCAACAGAGAGGTTTTTATCGTCGTAATAATGCGGATTTCGACATTGAACATAAACACTTTCTTTAAAGACTTCTATTTTTGTAAAAGGGCCTGTACCAACCGGGTTTTCATTGCTAAAGGTTTCTGGAGAATCAATGGCGGACCAAATATGTTTTGGGACAATCGGTGCGCGTACAATTTTATTGGCAATATTAGTATCGATGTTAGTTAATGATACTTTAACGGTATTCAAACCCTCTTTTTCAACGGCAGTGATGCTTTTAGCGAGACCTTGTGGATCCAATTTCCCGCCTTTCAAAGCAAGTTGTAAAGAATAAACAACATCATTTGCACTAAAATCTGTGCCGTCTGACCATTTCACTGCATGACGAATATCAAAGCTGATACTTTTTAGATCACTTGAAAATTGATGCGAGGTTGCAAGTCGATATTCTGGTGTGCCACCTTTTAAATCATTAAAAACAATTAAAGGCTCATAAATAAACTGCATCGTCGTTGGCACACGTTCTTGTGCTAGAAAGGGATTGAAATTACGCTCCCATTTAGGTTTAAACTGAGAAACTAGCGTCAGTACGTTCTTTTTAGTCGCGCCTTCTTGTGCGCTTGCAAGTGGACTAAATAATGTGCTGATTAATGCTGACGTTAATAGGCAGGTGAGTGTTTTTTTCCCCAGTGGTAAAAACATAAATCTTCCTTGGTTAAATGCGTAATAATAAACGCCTAATATATCAGCTTTTAGCTTTGCTTGGAGGGTTTCACCTTTTAAGCGTGAAGTAATTCACGGATGAAATGATAAGCAGAATGAAATATGTACAGATAATTTTAAATTAATGTTTGTTTTGTGACCAAGGTAAGATATATTTGTTTTACAAATGGATTTTGACTGTTTTTTTTACTAAAAGAGTGCGTTGTAGGAAACAAGTTCTACTTACTTATTTATAAGGCGATCAATTATGCAAATCAATAGTTATCAAGCAATTCAAGCTATCCCTACTAGCCGATCAAACTCTGCACCAGCGCCTGCACCTATTAATAAATCACAACCAGCACAAGAACAAGGCGTTCAAGTTTCTATCTCCGCTGAAGCGCAACAATTAGCCAAAGCAGATAATGTAGCTAGCCAGCCAATTTCTCAACGACCTGTTACATTACCTAGTATTCCAGAAAGCCCATTAACAGGTGAAAAACTAGAGCAAGCGGTACAAGTGAAAAAAGCACAAACGCACTATCAAGTCGCTTCAGACATGGCTAATATCTTATCTAAAGATAACGACAGTCATATGTCTCCATCGACTGCATATTATCTTTCTAACAATGAAGATGCCCGTGAACTTGTGTTAGAGACTAATGCACAACAGCAAGCAATGGAAAATATGCAAGCTTATCAAGAACAGACAGCTGCATTAAATGAGCAATACGCTCAAACATAAAAGTAATTATTAAAGTCGTTATTAAAGAAATTATTAATGGCAAATATATTGCCATTTCACACTGACTTAACACATTATTCCCTGCCTTTTTGTAAAACACTCCTTCAGCTTTCTTTTTCTTCGTGACTTTATGGTTAATTACTTTTGAACTTAGCTAAGCCACACTAAATCTATCGGGTTATATTTACCATGCGCTTACCGTGGCACTTGCTATAACTAAAAAAGGTTTGTTTTGCTGTTTTTCGAAAAAATCGCTATAATTTGCGCCCACAAAATTGAGTGTTAAATAAAGGAAGATAAGCGTGTTTGAGTTCCCCAAATTCAGTAAGAACAGCGTAAAAAATGATGTTTTATCAGGCTTAACAGTTGCCTTGGCGCTTGTGCCAGAAGCGGTGGCATTTGCATTTGTTGCTGGTGTTGATCCTATGGTTGGATTATACGCCGCATTTATGGTAGGTATCATTACTGCTATTTTTGGCGGACGTCCAGGCATGATTTCTGGTGCAACAGGCGCAATGGCCGTTGTAATGGTCTCATTAGTTGCTGATCACGGCATCCAATATCTTTTTGCTGCCGTATTATTAGCCGGTTTATTACAAGTATTATTTGGTGTATTTCACCTGGGTAAATTTATCCGCATGGTGCCACATTCGGTAATGATAGGCTTTGTTAATGGTCTTGCGATTGTTATCTTCCTGGCTCAATTAGGGCAGTTTAAAGTGAAAAATGCAGCCGGTGAACTGGAATGGTTACAAGGCTCCCCACTTTACATTATGCTTGGTTTAGCCTTGCTTACCATGGCTATCATTCATTATCTCCCTAAATTTACGACAGCAGTACCGTCAACACTGGTTGCAATTGTTGCTGTTACGTTATTAGTTTATTTTGTTCCTGCTCTTGATACTCGTACAGTTGTTGACTTCCTACGTGCAATGTCTGGCGATGAATCTGCCACTATTGCGGGTACATTACCAAGCTTTGCATTACCTGATGTGCCACTGTCATTTGACATGTTATATATCATTTTACCCTATGCACTTATTCTTGCTGCTATTGGTTTAATTGAATCATTATTAACATTAACGGTTGTTGATGAGATGACAGGCACACGTGGTCGAGCGAATAAAGAATGTATCGCTCAAGGTGCATCTAATATGGTCAATGGTGTTTTCGGTGGCATGGGTGGTTGTGCAATGATTGGTCAGTCAATGATCAACATTAACTCGGGTGGACGAGGTCGTTTATCTGGTATTACTGCAGCCCTTGCGTTACTTGCATTTATTTTATTCGCTTCTGGTTTAATTGAAGTTGTGCCACTTGCTGCATTAGTTGGTGTCATGTTTATTGTTGTGTTGGGTACATTTGAATGGGCATCTTTTAAAATGATGTCTCAAGTACCGAAGAAAGACGCTTTTGTTATTGTATTGGTAAGTTTAGTGACGGTATTAACTGACTTAGCCATTGCGGTCTTTGTGGGTGTTATTGTTTCTGCATTGGTATTTGCTTGGGAACATGCAAAACATATTCATGCAGTTACCTCTGCTAATGAAGAGAAAGATGAAAAGACATACAGCATCAACGGACCTCTGTTCTTTGGCTCTGTGAGTAATTTCCTAGAGTTATTTGATATTAGTAATGACCCGCATCACGTTATTGTCGACTTTGAAGGTTCACGTGTTGTAGATCAATCTGCAATCGAAGCGATAAGCACATTAACTGATCGTTATACGCGTGAAGGTAAAAAAATACATATTCGTCACTTGAGCCGAGACTGTAGAAAGTTATTGAATAAAGCGGGTGTATTAGTTGAAGTTAACTTAATAGAAGATCCATCGTATAAAGTGACTTCAGATACGTTAGGTTAGTATTAGAAAATAAAAACAGCGCCGGTGCGCTGTTTTTATTTTGCTGAGTGGCGTGTCGGTTGATAAATCGCATCGCACTTAGGGCTTTGGTTCGGGGTTTTACTGTTCCAAACACAGTACCAAATATGTTTATTTCGTAAAGTTCTCTTTTTGCTCTTCATATTCACTCTCTTGGTTGTTTAAGTAAGGTTAATTTAATCAACGGATATGACAGTATGATGACATTGTTTTTTACTGTTTAATTGCGAAAGAACAAAGAAATTGAGACTTTGCTGTAAGATAATCACTAAATAATTTGATGTGAATGGTGTAATTCGCTGAGTTTAGTTATTTAGCGAAAGTTTATGATCATTTAAGCACATCATTAGAAAAAAAAGGTACACTGGGTTTATAGAGAAACTGTCTACAATATTCAGTATCATAAACGACCTGTGTCATAAAAATGCCGTACAAGTCTCGTATAACAGAACGGCTAAACTGAATTAAAAAATTATTTTCCATTATTGGTTGAGGTAAAACGTGATTAAAAAAGTTGGAATACTAACAAGTGGTGGCGATGCGCCAGGTATGAACCCAGCGATTCGTGCTGTTGTCCGTAGTTGTTTAGCAAATGGTATCGAAGTTTACGGTATCTACGACGGTTACGCTGGACTTCACGCTAATAAAATTGAAAAATTAGAGCGTCGCTCTGTTTCAGATATTATTAATCGTGGTGGTACATTCTTAGGTACAGCGCGTTTCCCTGAATTTAAAGAAGAAAGTGTTCGTCGAGAAGCGATTACTAACCTTGAAGAACATGGTATCGAAGCACTTGTAGTTATTGGTGGTGATGGTTCTTACATGGGCGCGAAAAAATTAAGCGAAATGGGTTACCCTTGTATCGGTATTCCTGGCACGATTGATAATGATATCGCGGGCACTGATTATACTATTGGTTTCATGACTTGTTTAAATACAATCGTTGATGCTGTTGACCGTTTACGTGATACATCATCTTCGCATAATCGTATTTCTATTGTTGAAATCATGGGCCGTTACTGTGGTGATTTAACACTATGGGCAGCGGTTGCA
Organism: Psychromonas sp. Urea-02u-13; assembly: GCF_002835995.1. Taxonomy (GTDB): domain Bacteria; phylum Pseudomonadota; class Gammaproteobacteria; order Enterobacterales; family Psychromonadaceae; genus Psychromonas. Next base: position 20,899 of record NZ_PJBZ01000043.1, read on the forward strand.
GGTGGTAGTGAATACGTTATCGTACCTGAGAAAGGGTTCAATGAAGAAGAACTACTTGAGCAACTTGCTCACGGTGAAGCAAAAGGTAAAAAACACGCTATTATCGCTATCACTGAGCATGTAACCGATGTCAATGAATTGGCTAAACGAATTGAAGCTAAAACAGGCCGTGAAACACGCGCAACTGTTTTAGGTCATATTCAACGTGGTGGTGCTCCAATGGCATTTGACCGAATTTTAGCAAGCCGCATGGGTGCTTTTGGTGTTGATTTGTTAATGAAAGGCGAAAGCGCACGTTGTATCGGCATTCAAAATGGTCAGATGGTTCATCATGATATTATTGAATGTTTAGAAGATATGAAACGTCCTTTCCGTCAAGATTTATTTGACCTTTCACACGCACTATTCTAGAAATGGCTGTTTGTTGAAGTGATAAAAACCTACCCTCTGGTAGGTTTTTTTATGGGAGAAATAAAATGAAAAATTATCAAGACTTACAAAAACTATATAACTGGTCTGAGATAAGTGAAAGTTGTGTTGATATTGATTTTGCTTATGCTTTTATCTGTGCAATGGCAAGTAGTGAGCTAGAGCTTGAGCAATGGATGCCGATGCTTTTTCTAAGCGGAGAGAGCTGTTTCTCAAATGAAAAATTAGCAACAGATTTTGCGCAGGTAGCGTTAGCTATCTACCAACAATCGATGCACTGTTTTCAACAACAGTTGCCGTTATCATTAGAAAGTGATAATAAGCAAAACCCACAAGTATTGAAGATTGTCGACTTTGCGCAGGGTTATCTTCAAGCGGTCATGTTGATTGATAATATGCAACTAGGCCCAGAAGGTGAAACAGCGATTAACTTACAGCAAACCTGTTTGTTGTTATTGGACAAACTGGCCTCAAGTGAAACCGAAGATGCACAGAAATTAGCGCTCTTTGAGCAACTGCCTTCAGAGTCTGACATTATTAGTTTATTACCTACTTTATTGAGCCGTTATGGCCATCAATGTCTGGTTGGAGAAGCTGCATGTTAGATTATCAACAGTATTTTTCACTGGTTGCTGAAAACGATCATTTTATTGTTATCAATAAAGAGGCGGGTATCAATTTCCACAGTGAAGACGGTGAATTTGGTGTGGTTGTTGCAGCAGAGAAGTTTTTAAATAAAAAATTATATAGCGTGCATCGTCTGGATAAAATGACATCAGGTTTATTGTTGTTAGCGAAATCATCAACGATTGCGCATGAACTCGCGACACTTTTTAAAACACAAGAAATACAAAAATTCTATGTCGCTATTAGTGATAAAAAACCGAAAAAAAAACAGGGCTTAATTAAAGGCGGGATGGAAAAGTCTCGTCGCTCAATGTGGAAGCTAACGACTAATAAAGAAAATCTCGCTATCACACAATTTTTTAGTTATCCATTAGTTGAGGGAAAACGACTGTTTGTGGTGAAACCTAAAACCGGTAAAACACATCAAATTCGCGTAGCGTTAAAAAGTATTAGTAGTGCTATTTGTGGTGACCACTTATATGCAGAAAGTGAAAATAACTATGATCGTGGATATTTACACGCTTATCAAATAAATTTCTGTTTATTAGGTGAGTCGTTTACTTTCAGCTGTTTACCTCGAACAGGTGCATGGTTTCAATGTAAAGAATTTATTGAACAACTCGATGCGCTACAGGATTTAAATCAGCTATCTTGGCCAAAAGTATAATATTTATTATTAGTGAGTTTCATCACCTGTTTTAACTTTTTTTGTCGTTCTGTTTTGTACTACACTTTTGAAGTAATAGATCTCTATTCTTATCATAAGTAATGCGCTAAAACAAGGAAGGTGCGATGGATGACTTAATGCTAACCATTATTGATGATGAAATCACAACGGTTGATGATCAGAGTAATGACCTTAAAAAGTGGAAAATTGCGATTATTGATGATGATCAAGGAGTGCATGACGTCACCAAACTGGCACTTTCTGGCGTTAAGATATTAGGTCGTAAAATTGAATTCATCAGCGCATTATCGGGTGAAGAGGGCAGGTTATTATTAAAAGATAACCCTGACTGTGCAGTTATTCTGTTAGATGTTGTTATGGAGACTTCTGATGCGGGTTTAGAGCTTGCTGATAAAATTAGAAATGAACTGTTGATGGATAATGTGCAAATCATTTTGCGTACAGGGCAACCTGGTTATAGCCCTGAAGAAGAAATTATATCTCGCTACGAGATCAATGATTATAAAACTAAAAATGAATTAACCCGAGATAAGCTTTTTACCTCTATTGCCACGGCCATACGTTCTTATAACCATTTAAGGGCGCTCGATGAGAGCAAAAAAGGCTTAAGAAATGTTATCGAAGCATCTGCGAGTTTAATGAAAGAACGCTCTGTTCATGATTTCGCTAGTGGTGTTTTACAGCAGATTAACGCACTGTTTAACCTCTCTAGCCAAGGCATTTTTTGTGTCTCGCAGAGCCCATCAGATGGCCCCATTGAGCTAATTGATGAAAGTGATAGCCAATACTTTGTTGTTGCTACCTCACCGAGTTTTCATGATTTCTATGGTAAAGATTTACAAGATATATCGAATAGCCACGAAGTTGAGATCGCTCAGAATACCTTAATAAATAAACAAAATCAGATACAAGAAAACCTCTGTAGCTTATATCTTTCCACTCCCTCGGGTTGGGAAGGTGTGGTGGTGATCAACAGTCCGCTCAGTCTTAATGAAGTTGACGAAGAGTTACTTAAATTATTTTGTTTAAATATTTCTTTAGGCTTAGAAAACGCTAAATTCTTTACGCATCTTAATAACGCTGCTTTTTATGATGAGGTGACAGGGCTTTATAATCGCACTGGTTTTATTGAAAAATCCTCTGAAATATTAAAATCAGCGAAATCTAGCATGGCGTTATTTATTGTTGATATAGATTATTTTCACGAAATTATCGAAAGCCTGGGTTTTGAGTTTGGCAATATGGTTTTAAATGCAGTAACGTCATCACTTAATCGAGATTTTTTAAGTGATGGTATTATTGCGCGTTTACACTCAGATGTGTTTGCTTTATTGCTACCCGATACAAATTGGCATTATCGAGATATCACTAAAGAATGTTCAAAACCTTTTATGATTGAAGGAAATTCGTTACGTTTAGGTGTCACTGTCGGTGAAGCAACCTGTGATTTATCCACTGAAACCTTTGATATCGAGCTCTTGTTACGCCATGCAGAAATTGCACTCAAGGTTGCAAAAGAGCATCAGCGTGGGGTGGGGCAGTTATTTGAATCAAAATTTGAAGATGATAAACGTGCACATCTGGATATATTAGCTGACTTGCGTAACGGCATTGCAAACGAAGAGTTATTTCTAGTATTACAGCCAAAAGTTTCAATGACAGAAGGATATGTCGTTGGTTATGAGGCTTTAATACGTTGGCAACATCCTATTAAAGGGCTTATTTCACCCAATGCTTTTATTCCGGTTGCAGAACAATCTGGCTTGTACTTTGATATTGATATGTATGTTTTTAGGAAAGCATTAGCGCTTATTGCAGAGAATCCAGCAATAACAAAACCAATATCGGTTAATGTATCAGCCAATTCTTTGCATCATTCAGATTTTATCAGTGAATTGAAGAAGATCATTGCTGAAAAAGATTCAGATATTAGTCAGATAGAAATCGAGATCACTGAAAATGCTTTGGTACGCAGCGATATGGCCATTCAGCATCTTAGAGAATTAAAAGCCCTGGGGTTTGTACTTTGTTTAGATGATTTTGGCGCCGGGTACTCTTCACTTTCATATCTGCTTAAATTACCTTTAGATGTAATAAAAATAGATCGCTCTTTTGTTACTCATATTGAAAAGGGGGCAAAGGCGTTGTTTGTATTAGAAGGTATGTTGCAAATTTGCCAAAATTTATCGATGAGAGTAGTGGTTGAAGGTGTCGAAACGCAAGAACAAGCCGATATACTGATTGCGTTAAACGCTGACATCGCACAAGGTTTCTTTTATTTTAAACCACTGACGATTGAAGAAGTGTTAATTAAAGCACTTTAGATGAATGTGAATAAAAAAGGCAGATTAAACGTTAATCTGCCTTTTTTATTACTGATAGTTTCATTTTTTACAAAACCATCTCTTTATGCGAATTCTGTCCAGATAGGGGCATGATCAGAAGGCTTTTCAATCGCTCTTAATTCATAATCGATACCAGTATCAACTGTATTATCCGCTAATTTCTGTGTTGCTAATACCACATCAATACGTAAGCCTCGGTTATCATCAAAGCCACGAGAGCGGTAATCAAACCAACTATATTGATCATCTACTTCTGGGTTTAACAAACGGAAGGTATCGGTAAAACCAAAATCCATCAACGTTTTTAACCATTCACGCTCTTCTGGTAAGAAACTACATTTCTTTGTTTGTAACCAACGCTTAGCATTCACTTCACCAATACCAATATCAATGTCTGCAGGTGAGATATTGATATCTCCCATTACAATCACATTGTCTTCTGGGGTGTGGTTTTCATTAAGATAAGTATTTAAATCAATGTAGAACTGACGTTTATAAGGATATTTTGTTTCGTGCTTTTGGCTTTCACCCTGTGGGAAATAACCATTTAAAATAGTGGTTTTTTCACCCTTATCATCTTCAAGCGTCACCATTATCATACGCTTCTGGTGTTCTTCATTGTCGCTAGGAAAACCATACTGTACTGAAACAGGCTCTTTTTTACACAACATAGCCACACCATAATGTGCTTTTTGGCCGTGAAAATAAACGTGGTAACCCATCGCTTCGACAGCTTCGACAGGAAACATGTCATTGTGTACTTTTATCTCTTGTAGGCCGATAACATCGGGCTGATGTTTATCGATAATTGCTTGTAGTTGATGAAGGCGAGCACGAAGCCCATTAATGTTGAAGGAGATAACTTTCATAAAAAAGCCCTAATTTAAAAAATTAGGGCTGAATGTAGCGCGGTCAGTTTAAGAACTCAACTGTTTTAACTTAGTGTTGCTAAAACTCGATGTAGATTATCAACTGTCTCGATGCCGCTGTCTGTTAAGTAACCGCCATCTGTTTGTGAAATAAGCCCTTTATCGAAAAGTGCTTTTGCAGCAGTGATGACAATAGGGGTTGCATCGTTGTGAATTTTAATGCCTTCTAATTGAGATTGTGTTGGGAACTTAGCTAGTAATTTCATCTCTTCAAACAGGGTATCAGAATAATTTTTAGTCATGATTTCTCACTTCTCTTGAATAGGGGAAGTTTCATCATAAGGGCTTGAAAGCAGATTGCAAATTAATAAGGGAGTAAGTTGGGGTAGATCAAAAAAGCCCGCAAGAAAACGAAAACTTGCGGGCTTTTAAGCTAATAATGATGACATCATCCGTAATGTATCAACTATTAACTGTTATTTAAACAAACGTTTTAAATGTGGTGTTTACGGATAACCGTTAACATCTCTTTTAAAAGTTTTGGATTTGCAGCTACAACATTACCTGATTTCATGTAATCGTTGCCGCCATTAAAATCAGTCACCATTGCGCCTGATTCTTTTAACAATAATTCGCCAGCAGCGATATCCCAAGGTTTTAGACCGTATTCCCAGAAACCATCCATACGACCAGCCGCTACATAAGCTAAATCTAGTGCAGCACTACCGCCACGACGCATATCAGCCACTTCTAAGAAGAAATCATTGAAGATTTCTAAGTAAGTTTTTGTATGGTGCTTCTGTTTGAATGGGAAACCAGTAGCAAGTAATGTTCCTGCTAATTTAGGCACTGCGCTTGTACGAGTACGGTAACCGTTGATTTGTGAGCTTTGGCCTTTAACAGCAGAGAAAAGTTCATTGCGGATTGGATCAAATACGATACCAACTTCAGTACGGCCTTTGATTTTTAATGCAATTGAAACAGCAAAATGAGGAATGCCGTGAATAAAGTTAGTTGTTCCGTCTAACGGATCAATAATCCATTGGTGATCTTTATCTTTACCTTCAAGAATACCTGACTCTTCACAAATGAAGCTATGGTCAGGGAAAGATTTTTGTAATGTACCAATAATTGCAAGCTCAGCTTCTTTATCGACACTTGTTACATAGTCGTTTAACGATTTTTCTTCAACTTCAACTGATTCTAGATTTTCGTAGCCTTTAACGATTACTTTACCTGCGTTACGGGCAGCACGAATTGCAATATTTAACATTGGATGCATTTGATCACCATTAGATTGTAAAAGAACATGAAGGGAGATTCCTTCGGCGCAAAATTATACACAGATCACAAAATTGTGCAAATATTTCTCATCGCTGATCGATGTGAATCTATTTTTTTGTGGCGCTGTTTCTGCTAAACTGCGCGCTTATTTTCAGCAAGCTCTATTGAGCTTATAAATTATTCAAGGAACCCCTATGTTAGATAACGTACGTATCATTCTTATCGGTACTTCTCACCCTGGTAATATTGGTAGCGCTGCGCGCGCAATGAAAACTATGGGCTTGTCTAATCTAGTGTTAGTGGATCCAGAGTGTGAAATCGATGGAAAATCTGTTGCACTGTCTGCCGGTGCCGGTGATGTACTAAAAAATCACCAACGTTTTGATACATTAGATGAAGCCATTGCAGATTGTGGTTTAGTGATTGGCGCAAGCGCACGTCCGCGCACGTTAGATTGGCCAATGTTAGACCCTCGTGAAATGGGCGTAAAAGCGGTTGTTGAAGGTCAAAAGCATCCTATCGCGTTAGTGTTTGGTCGTGAAAATAGTGGTTTGACTAACGATGAACTACAGAAATGTCATTTTCATGTGTTTATTCCAGCAAATCCTGACTATAGCTCGCTTAACTTAGCAATGGCAGTACAAACATTGAGCTATGAAATTCGCATGGCATTTTTGTCAGCAACCGCTTATCCAGAACAAGTAGAAGAGTATCCTCTTTCGGGCGAGCTTGAAGGTTTGTTTAATCATCTTGAAGAAACATTAACAGACACTGGTTTTATTGTACCCGCTCACCCTGGTTTGGTAATGACAAAATTACGTCGTTTCTTCAACCGCGCACGCCCTGAAGTAGCTGAATTACGTATGTGGCGCGGTGTGTTAAGTAGCATTCAAAAATCATTAGTTGCAAGCAAAAAAGAAACAGATATAAACGAAAAATAAAACCGACTAAACTTTGTGGTTTTTTAGTTGACTATTTTAGTCAGGTATTTATACTTCAGTCATAAGTAAGTAAATAAATAAGTGATCTAGTTCACCTTTAAAAGAAGCGAAGTTTATGAAACTAACCTCAAAAGGCCGTTATGCGGTCACTGCAATGCTTGATGTTGCAATAAAAGAGCATTTAGGTCCTGTCCCGCTTGCTGATATTTCTGAGCGTCAGGGGATCTCGTTATCCTATCTAGAGCAGTTGTTTTCTAAATTACGTAAAAAAGAATTAGTTAGCAGCGTTCGAGGCCCAGGTGGTGGTTACCGCCTAGGTAAAACACGCGGAGAAATTTCTGTCGCAATGATTATTGATGCAGTCAATGAATCTGTGGATATACGCAAATGTAGCGGCGAAAGTGGCTGTAACGAAAATGGTGTTCAATGTTTAACACACTTATTGTGGGAACAGTTGAGCGATCGCATTAGTAGTTTTCTAGACGGCATTACCCTAGAAGAATTAATGGAAACAGATCACGTTCAAACTATTTCAGAAATTCAAAATAATAAATTTAAACAATCTGCACAACTGAATGTAAAAGTCAGTCGATAACGCAGCGGAGATAATAATGAAATTACCGATTTACCTTGATTACTCAGCAACAACACCAGTTGACCCACGTGTTGCCGCCCTCATGATGAAATACTTAACAATGGATGGCGAGTTTGGTAATCCAGCATCTCGTTCACATCGTTTCGGTTGGCAAGCAGAAGAAGCCGTTGACGTTGCACGTGAACAAGTTGCAGAGTTAATTAATGCAGACCCACGTGAAATAGTTTTCACTTCTGGTGCAACTGAATCAAATAACCTTGCTATTAAAGGTGCTGCGCATTTTTACGGTAAAAAAGGTAAACATATTATTACCGCTAAAACAGAGCATAAAGCTGTTTTAGATACTTGTCGCCAATTAGAGCGTGAAGGTTACGAAGTGACTTACCTTGAACCAGGTACTGACGGTATTGTTACACCACAACAGCTAAAAGAAGCATTACGCGAAGATACAATCGTAGTGAGCCTAATGCATGTAAACAACGAAATCGGTGTTATCCAAGATATCGCTGCATTCGGTGAATTATGTCGCGCAAACAAAGTTGTTTTACACGTTGATGCTGCACAAAGCGCGGGTAAAGTTGACATTGACGTACAAACAATGAAAGTAGATTTAATCTCTTTCTCTGCACATAAAGTGTATGGCCCTAAAGGGATTGGCGCACTCTATGTTTCGCGTAAACCGCGTATTCGTTTAGAAGCACAAATGCACGGTGGCGGACACGAACGCGGTATGCGTAGTGGTACACTAGCGACACATCAAATCGTTGCGATGGGTGAAGCTTTCCGCATTGCAAAAGAAGAAATGGCAGAAGAAAATAAACGTTTTCTTAAATTACGTACACGTCTTCTAGACGGTGTAAGTGGTATGGAAGAAGTTTATGTTAATGGTTCAATGGATAGCCGTATCGCGGGTAACATTAATATCAGCTTTAACTATGTTGAAGGCGAATCATTAGTTATGGCACTTAAAGACTTAGCGGTTTCATCGGGTAGTGCATGTACATCTGCAAGTCTTGAACCTTCATACGTTTTACGTGCAATTGGTCGTGATGACGAATTGGCACATAGCTCAATCCGTTTCAGTATTGGTCGTTTTACGACTGAAGAAGAAATTGATTATGCCATTAAAATTATTTGTGAAAATATCGGTAAATTACGTGATATGTCGCCACTTTGGGATATGTACAAAGAAGGCATCGATATAAACAGCATTGAGTGGTCTCACCACTAAAATTGCTTGTCGCGTTGCCATTTGAGCCTATTTCTACGTTGAAAGTGCTCACTTGGTAAACCAAGCTCCGCGCTTTTGCCTTGAAATAGACTCAACTGGCTTAGCGATATCGGTATATGAAAACAGACATTAAATAAAGGAATAACATCATGGCTTACAGCGAAAAAGTAATCGATCATTACGAAAATCCACGTAACGTGGGTTCATTTGATAAAGACGATAAGAGTGTTGCAACGGGTATGGTTGGTGCACCTGCATGTGGCGATGTAATGAAACTGCAACTTAAAATCGACGCTAATGGTGTGATTGAAGATGCAAAATTCAAAACATATGGTTGTGGTAGTGCGATTGCGTCTAGCTCATTAGTCACTGAATGGGTAAAAGGCAAAACATTAGACGAAGCAGCAGCGATTACTAATACAGAGATCACCGCTGAGCTTGCTTTACCTCCTGTAAAAATTCATTGTTCTATTCTTGCTGAAGATGCAATTAAAGCTGCAATTGAAGATTATAAGAGTAAAAACGCATAACCAGTCCCGTTTAAGGAGTCTATTTTGGCTATCACAATGACAGAGCCAGCGGCTAAACATGTTGCTGATTTTCTAGTAAACCGTGGCAAAGGCATTGGCTTACGCTTAGGTGTGAAAACTTCTGGCTGCTCAGGTATGGCTTATGTACTTGAGTTTGTTGATGTATTAAACGAAGACGATGAAGTGTTCACTGATAAAGGTGTTTCAATCATCGTTGACAAAAAAAGCCTTGTTTACCTTAATGGTACTGAGCTTGATTTTGTCAAAGAAGGTTTAAATGAAGGTTTTGAATTTAACAACCCAAATACCGATGGTGAATGTGGTTGTGGCGAAAGCTTCAGCGTTTAATAAATAATATTGGGAGTAAGGTGCAAAGTAGATTACTTTTTACCTTACCTCCAAATATCCTCTTCATTATTACCTCTTCTTTATTATAGTAGGATCTCAAATTGAACTACTTTCAACTTTTCTCGTTACCCGCTGAATTCAGCATCGATCAAAACTCAGTTGCTCATTGCTATCGCGAATTACAAAAACAATACCACCCTGATAAGTTTGTCATGCTATCTGATGCAGAACGACTGACGGCTATGCAAAAAAGCACTGAAATAAATGATGCTTATCAAACATTAAAAAACAGCTGTTTACGCGCTCAATACCTGCTCTTGTTAGCCGGATTTGATATCGCACTGGAGCAGAAAACGCTACAAGATACTGACTTTTTGATGCAGCAAATGGAATGGCGCGAAACGATTGAATCATTTACACAAGATGATGAAGATGAAATCGAAGCTTTTGCTGAGAATATACAACAACAAGTGAATGATTTAGAATCGACAATTGAACAACAGTTAGTGGCAGAATCGTTAGAAGCGGCGGCCGATAGTGTACGTAAACTAAAATTTATGTTGAAGCTGCAAACTGAACTAGAGCAACTTGAAGAGAAGCTCTTCGACTGAGATTACAGAATTTAAGGTTACAACTCTTATGGCATTACTTCAAATTGCAGAGCCTGGTTTATCTGCAGCTCCCCACCAACATAAACTAGCGGTTGGTATTGATTTAGGGACAACAAATTCTCTTGTGGCGACTGTGCGTAGCGGTGTTGCAACTACCTTAGTTGATACAGATGGCCAAGATATGTTGCCCTCTGTTATTCACTATGGTGAGAACGGTCAAATCACCACGGGTATCGACGCTCAAGCAAAATTGCTAACTGATCCCCTCAATACATTAGTCTCGGTGAAACGATTAATTGGTAAATCCTTAGCTGATATCGACCAAACTCATCTTGCTTATCAGTTTAGTGAACATGAAAGTGGTCTCGCACAAATCGTCACGCGTGCTGGTGAAGTTAATGCATTGCAAGCATCAAGCGAAATTTTAAAAACATTAAATCAACGTGCTATTGAAACGTTAAAAGCAGAATTGGATGGCGTGGTGATTACCGTGCCAGCATACTTTGATGATGCGCAGCGCCAAGGCACAAAAGATGCAGCTCGATTAGCTGGACTACATGTTTTACGTTTATTGAATGAGCCAACGGCCGCTGCGATTGCCTATGGTTTAGATTCTGGACAAGAAGGGGTGATCGCCGTTTATGATTTAGGCGGTGGTACCTTTGATATCTCTATTTTACGCCTGCATAAAGGTGTGTTTGAAGTATTAGCAACAGGCGGTGATTCTGCGCTTGGCGGTGATGATTTTGATCATACTATTGTTGAGTGGATTAAGCGTGAAGCGAATATCAGTGGTGAACTATCACCAACGCTTCAACAAGAGTTATTACAAGTAGCCCGCGCAGCGAAACAGCAGTTAAGTGATGTTAATGAAGTCAATATTAGTTTAACTAATAGTGACGTTAATCTGACATTAACAAAAGCTGATTTTGAATCGTTGATTGAAAAATTAGTAAAACAAACACTACGTGCGTGTAAACGTGCAGTGAAAGACGCACAAGTTTCATTAGATGAGATCGTTGAAGTGGTGATGGTTGGTGGCTCAACACGTGTTCCATTAGTACGCAGTAAAGTCACAGATTTTTTCAAGCGTGAAGTATTAACTTCTATTGATCCTGATAAAGTTGTGGCACTGGGCGCCGCGATTCAAGCTGATATTCTTGTCGGTAATAAGCCTGATTCAGAAATGTTATTACTGGATGTTTTACCTCTTTCGCTTGGCCTTGAAACAATGGGTGAGTTAGTTGAAAAAGTAATTCCGCGTAATACCACTATCCCTGTTGCACGCGCACAAGAATTTACTACTTTTAAAGATGGGCAAACGGCAATGCTTATCCATGTTTTACAAGGTGAGCGCGAGCAGGTAAAAGATTGCCGTTCATTAGCGCGTTTTGTATTAACTGATATACCGCCAATGGCTGCCGGTGCTGCTCACATTCGAGTGACTTTTCAAGTGGATGCAGACGGATTATTGAGTGTAACTGCGATGGAAAAATCATCGGGTGTACAAGCTAATATCGAAGTTAAACCTTCTTATGGTTTAAGTGATGCTCAGGTAATGGAAATGCTCAGCGCTTCACAAACCTTTGCACAGCAAGATATTGATGCTCGTATGCTGATAGAGCAACAAGTCGAAGTAAAACGTGTTATTGAAAACCTTGAAGGCGCGCTTGAAAAAGATGGTCATCAATTATTGGATGACGGTGAGTTTGAAGTCATCCAAGATAACATTAAAGTATTAGCGAAGATCGGTGAAGGCACTGATGTTACTGCTATCAAAGATGCGCTAAAAGCGATTGATAAATTAACCGATCATTATGCTACATTACGCATGGATGCTTCGATTAAAGCTGCTCTAACGGGCCAGTCTGTTGACACAATTTAGTAACAACAATTTTTATAAATATATAAGTAAGGTAATTTAAAATGCCAAAAGTAATATTTCTACCCCATGCAGAGTTATGTCCAGAAGGTCTTGTTATTGAAGCTAAAGAGGGCGACACGGTCTTAGATCTTGCATTAGCTAATCATATTCATATTGAGCATGCCTGTGAAAAATCTTGTGCCTGTACCACTTGTCACATTGTTGTTCGTGAAGGATTCGATTCTTTGGAAGAAAGTGATGAACTAGAAGACGATATGCTTGATAAAGCATGGGGCCTTGAACCGGATTCTCGCCTAGGTTGCCAAGCTTGTGTCGCAAAAGAAGACCTAGTGATTGAAATTCCAAAATACACAGTTAATATTGTGTCGGAAAATCATTAATCGACCTAGTCCGTTTCTGTTCTTTAGAAATTGATCGCGTTATTTTAAAAGGCACTTATCTTAGTGTCTTTTTTATTACTCTAAAATATTCATTACCTCATATATTTCCATTAATCTCTCCCTGCCAGTTAAGCTAATTAATGATTTTTTGCCTGCGGATGAGTGACTTCTCTTTAAATTCCCTACGTAGTTTTTATCTACTATAACGCTAAGATTCTTTTCAGGTACCAGAGAAAAGTGAAGCAGGGTGTTTATGAATTTATTTACTCACTAAAAATCCTACTGTCATAAACCAATTTACAGCTTATAACGATTTTTAAACGCGTTGATAAACGTCTATCCATGACACAACCAAGCTCAATATTACGCTTGTTATTCACGGATTAACTGATGCTCATTTACTTTTTTGAAAAAGGGCTGGTGATTAAAGTTATAATTGGTTATGGTGTTGTATACGTGTATAGCACTATATCGAGGATTTAATGTCAGACTGGAATGATAAACAGCCCATTTATCAGCAAATCAAATTACGCATAGAGCTGCAGATTTTAGCTGGAATTTGGCCTGAAGGAGAAGCTTTGCCATCGGTTAGAACCGTTGCTTCAGACTTGAAAATTAACCACTTAACGGTAATGAAAGCTTATCAATTACTTGTTGATGACTCTTTAATTGAAAAAGTTCGGGGTAGGGGCATGTTCGTTTTAATAGGGGCACAAGCTCAATTAAAAGCACATAAAACCAACTTGTTTTTAAATGAAGGTATCCCAGAAATAATTCAAAAATTACAACAGCTGGAGATACCGGTTGATGATTTTATTCAAGCGCTAAAACAGCAGATCAAGGAAAAGCAATGATGCACTTAGTCGATGTACAGAACGTCAGTAAAAGCTATCAATCAAAAATAGCCGTTAACAACCTTTCATTCACCTTGAAAAGTGGCCAAGTATTAGGGTTGTTAGGGCATAACGGCGCAGGAAAGTCGTCGTTAATTAATGCTTTGTTAGGTGCAAATAACTACCAAGGTAATATATCCGTTTGTGGTTTAAACCCTGTTAATCAACGTGCGCCTCTGATGCAACATTTAGCGTATATCTCTGATGTGGATGTACTACCCAAGTGGATGACGGTAAAACAAATTTTACGCTATACAAACGGCGTACATCCGAGTTTCGATTTAGCTAAAGCTAAGCAATTGCTGACAAAAACGGATATTCAGCAAGGGAGTAAAATTAGTACTTTGTCTAAAGGCATGAAGGTGCAATTACATTTGGCGCTGACGATTGCCACAGACACAAAGGTGCTTATTTTAGACGAGCCAACGTTAGGTTTAGACTTGATCTACCGCGATACCTTCTACCGTCACTTAATCGAATGGATGCAGGATGGTGAGCGCACTTTAATTATTGCCAGCCATGAAGTGAATGAAATCGAGCATCTACTAACGGATGTACTGATTTTAAAGCAAGGTAACAGTATTTGCCAAGGCGCTATTGAAGATGTTTTACAGCGATACATCATGGTTGAAGCAACACACGAATTTACAGAACAGCTACAAGTGTTAAAGCCACTTTCATCGGAGCCAGGATTGGGGTGTAACAAATGGCTAATCAGCTCTGAGTATCGAGACCAAGTCAGTGAATTTGGTAAAATCTCAACCCCGTCATTACAAGCGTTGTTTATTGCCTTACAAAAGGAGAGTCGTTAATGCACCCTGCTATTTATATGCTTGAAAAAGAATTGTTACATCACAAAATTGTAACGCGTGTACCGCTGTTTTTATTAATGTTTTCGTTGTTGATAATAGGCTCATTAGTGATGAGTTCGAATGCAGATGTTGAATTCTCTCTAAATGGGATGGGTAATGTAGATGTGCCTAATGTGCAGCAAGGTTTTAGCGCCGTGATCAGTTTTGCTACTGCGTTAGTTTCTTATTTGTTATCAATTCTATATTTAAGTAAAGCAATGACTAAGGAGCGCCAAGAGGGCAGTTCGCCATTTTGGCGCAGTATGCCTGTGTCTGATCTATTAACACATACGGTAAAGTTGGGCTTTGCACTATTAGTGATTCCTGTTATTTGTTCTCTGTTAGTATTAAGCGCTGAGCTTTTATTGTGGGTGTTGTCTGTGTTTAATCCGCACCAAGTTAACATGTTAATTGGTGATATTACCCTGTTTAGCGTAATGCAAAACTATATTAGCTTCCTATCTAATATGTTATTAATTGCGGGGGCTTTATTACCTTTTGCTTGCTTAATGTTTGCTGTCTCACAGATGATTAACTCTCCATTGTTGTGTGTACTTATTGGTCTATATGCGCTGAAATTTGCCAGTTCGTTATTACTGCCTGAGAGTGGATTGGAACAGTTCTTTTATCAGTTTATTGATTTACCAACATCGTTGATATTAACCACTGATCCACTACAAGTTATCAGTCAGTTGCCTGTCGTGAGTACTGCCATTATGTATATTGTTGCAGCCCTGTTTTTTATGTTTAGTTTGTCGTTACAGAAACACGGTGAATTAGATCTGCGAAATATGTTTAAAGGTGGAGGTAAATAGGGGGATAGGTCTTTCTCTAACTTCTTAGCAACCTATGAAAACATTCTAAAAGGCACTTTTGTTAGTGCCTTTTCTTATTGATCTGAAATCTTCATTAAACCTGTGTTTTGTTCTTGTTCGGCAACACAAAGCAGTAGACAACGATTTTTTACATAGTAAAACCCAACTGCCTGAATCCGAAGAACTATAATTAAAACAGGCGTAAAATCATTCGTTATAACTACTTGCCAATAGTAAGTAGTTGGCGTTTAATTATAAGGTATTATTAAAGTGGGCTTCCTGTTCAAGTAACAGATTCTCACCTCACTAGTTGCAAAATGATAGGGAGAACAACATGACCATCAAATGGGTAGACTCTTTAGAAGTCGCATTAGCATTAATTGAACAGTATCCAGAGCAAGATCCCATGGTAATTCGCTTTACTGATTTACGCGATTGGGTTTTAGCGTTAGATGAATTTAGCGACGACCCCAAACATTGCAGCGAACGTATATTAGAAGCAATTCAACAGTGTTGGATTGAAGAGATGTAACACGGGTTATAGTAAAAACGCAGCTTAGGCTTGCGTTTTTGTTTGTACTAATGAATAACGAAGGAAATAAAATGAGCAACTTTTTTTGTGTATCACTGAGTTTTGAACCCGCATCATCAGTATGGGGAAACAATGCATTATTAAGCTTTTCAGAGGCGCAGGCTGTTATCCATCTTGATGATTCAAAATCCTTAGTTCGCCAAGTACAAAGTGCTGCGCGTAAGCTTGATAGCATGTCTCTTGAAAGTATTAAATTGCAGGGAGAACACTGGGATTGCGAATTACGTTGGGCATTTAGCCAAGGGCTCTTTAACGCTAAAAAAGGCGCTAACGTACACTTTGGTGAGATTGATGAGGCACAATTACAAACACTTACATCACGAAAACTGATCGTTGAATGGGTGCGCAATACTATTAATCTTGGTCCTGAAGCACTTTCTCCAGAAATGTTGTGTACGAAAGCAGTTGATCTCATTAAGCATGTTTTAGCGGATAACAAGCACTTAAATTACCAAATTATTAGCGGAGAGCAACTGCAAGAACAGGGATTTCATGGTACTTATCAAGTGGGTAAAGGCAGTGAGCGACCACCTGCGATGTTACAGCTTGATTATAATCCGACAGGTGATGAAAATGCGCCCGTTGAGTTTGCCTTAGTAGGTAAAGGTATTACTTTTGACTCTGGTGGTTATAGCTTGAAACCGAGTGGTGGTATGGCTATCATGAAAAGTGACATGGGGGGAGCGGCTACGTTAACGGGCGCGCTTGCGCTTGCGATTGTAAATGGTTTGCAAAAACGTGTGACGCTGTATCTTTGTTGTGCTGAAAATTTGGTCAGTGGCAGCGCCTTTAAGTTAGGTGATGTCATCACTTATAAAAATGGGGTGACGGCTGAAGTGTTAAACAGTGATGCCGAAGGGCGCTTAGTCTTAGCGGATGGATTATTAGCGGCACAAGAAGACAATCCAAAAAGAATTATTGATGCGGCTACGTTAACTGGCTCTGCAAAAATGGCGGTTGGGCGTGATTATAATTGCCTATTAACCATGGATGATGAGTTTGCACAATTCGCAAGTGAGTGTGCAAAAACACACAATGAGATGTTGTGGCGTTTACCTTTTGAAGATTTTCATATGCAGCAAATTAGCTCTTCATTTGCCGATATTGCGAATATTCACAGTGGTGAAGGTATGGCTGGAGCATCAACGGCCACTGCATTCCTTGCTAAATTTGTTAAAACACCTGAAAAAGATTGGTTACACTTTGATCTTTCTGGCAGTTATCAAATGGGTGGCAATGCTTTATGGGCAACGGGTGGCAAAGGACATGGCGTATTGATGATAAGCCAAATACTGTCTGCTTAAGCGCCAAATAACAGCACAATTAAAAACACGGTTTTTACCGTGTTTTTTTGTTTTTAAAGCGTATAATAGCGTTCATTTTATTTTAACGATTTCCAATCAATCTAGAGAACCAATATGCAAAAAATGCAAAGTTACTTCGTACCAACCGCTAAAGGTTTAGCCCCACTACTTGAGGCTGAGCTGAGAGAGATGGGCATTGAAAACCCTAAGCAAATAAATGGCGGGGTGAGTTTCGATGGTTCACTAGAGCAAGGCTATCAAGTTTGTTTATGGTCCCGCTTCGGGTCTCGCGTATTACTTAAATTAAGTGAATTCAAAGTAATCACCACGCTGGATCTTTATCTGGGTTGTAGCAATATCCCTTGGGAAGAGCACTTTGATATCAACAGTACTTTCTCTATCGACTTCACTGGTGCTAACGATGAAATTCGTAATACCCAATTTGGCGCACTTAAAATAAAAGATGCGATTGTTGATAGATTCCGCAAGAAATTTGATGAGCAACGTCCTAACGTTGAAAAACGCGATGCTGATATCCGTTTTAATGGTCGTTTATGGAAAGACAAAGTCTCTATCTATTTAGACCTTTCTGGTTCACCGTTACATATTCGTGGCTACCGTACGATTGCTGGTGAAGCGCCGTTACGTGAAACATTAGCCGCTGGTATTCTTAAGCGTAGTGGCTGGCAAGATGAAGCGTTACTTGACCCTATGTGTGGTTCAGGCACGATAATTATTGAAGCTGCTATGATGAAGCTTAATATTGCGCCGGGCTCTATGCGTCCGAGATTTGGTTTTGAAAAGTGGAAAATGCACGATGACGAGTGTTGGAAAACACTGAAAACATCTGCACAGGTTTACGGTAAACGCGCAGTTAATGAATGTGAGACTAAATTCTTTGCTTCTGATTTAAGCCAAGAAATGATTCGTATCGCTAAACAAAATGCACAACGTGCTGGTGTAGCTGAAGTTATCGAGTTCTCAGTACAAGATGCTAAAAAAATATTACCCCCTGCAGGATTAACAACGGGCATGCTTATCTCTAATCCTCCTTACGGTGAACGATTAGGTGGCTTCAGTGACACAATGACCCTTTATACTGAGCTAGGCTTCCATTTTAAAGATGCTTTTGCAGGCTGGAATTTATCGATGTTTGCGATGGATACTGAACTATTAAGCTGTTTAGGTATGCGCGCAGGCAAAAACTTTAAATTCTTTAATGGCCCTATTGAATGTGTACTTAAAAACTACCGCATCTCGCCTAAACGTAATGTTGAGCCTGTGTTAGCGCCTGTTGTTGAAGAAAATAACGACAACAATGATATTTATGGCGATATTACCAGTAAATACAGTACTAAACACGACAATAAAAAGACTGAAGAACAGGTCGATGTAACAGAAACAATTAACCCGTGGACGATGGGTCGTGGTGATGAAGCCGTTGAAGAAACTGTCGCTGAAAAACCGTTTGTAATGGCGCAAGAAAGTGAGTCTGAAATTGTTTTTAATGAAGTAAAACAAATCAAACCGGCTATCTACTCAGAAGCATTTGCTAACCGTTTAACTAAAAACCTTAAAAAGTTAGAAAAGTGGGCTGAGCGTGAAAACGTTGAATGTTACCGTATGTACGATGCTGATCTTCCTGAATATAACGTTGCAATCGACCGCTATGGCGATTACATCATCATTCAAGAGTATCGTGCACCAAAAGAAATTGAACTCGGTAAAGTACGTCGTCGTTTCTTAGACGTAGTATCAACTGTACGTTATATGCTGAACCTTTCTGATGATAAGTTAGTTATCAAAGTACGTGAACGCCAAAAAGGGCGTCAACAATATGAAAGAATTGATGCTAAAAAACAGTCATTGATTATGCATGAAGGCCCAGCAAAATTAGTGGTTAACTTACAAGATTATTTAGATACAGGACTGTTCTTAGATCACCGTCCAGTACGCTTAAAAATTGGTACGATGGCAAAGGGTAAAGATTTCTTAAACCTATTTTGTTACACAGCAACAGCCTCTGTGCATGCGGCTTTAGGTGGCGCAAAATCAACAACAAGTGTTGATATGTCAAATACCTACATTGCTTGGGGTGAGAAAAACTTTGCTGAGAATAACATTCAAGGTCAACATCACTTTATCCAACAAGACTGTATCAAGTGGTTACAACATGCCCACGAAATGTATGACCTAATCTTCATTGATCCACCTACGTTTTCAAACTCTAAACGTATGAGTGCGGTATTTGATGTACAGGATGACCATGTAGCGTTGTTAACATCGGCAAGTGCACGTTTAAATGAGGGCGGTGAAATCATCTTCTCTAATAACAAACGTAACTTTAAGTTAGATATTGACGCGATTAAAGCACTTGGTTTTTACATTAAAGATATCTCTAAGGCTTCTATCCCAGAAGACTTTAAACGTAACTTTAAAATCCACCAATGTTGGATTTTAACTAAACATGACTAGTCGTCTGACGCTCTATTATACCGATGGTTGTCATCTTTGTGATGACGCGATGGTGTTATTAGAGCAACTCAATCTGAGTTATCAGAAAGTAGATATTGTTGATAGCATTGTCGAAATGAATGTTAAAAAACAGTCTTTGGTTGAGCTTTACGGCACACTTATCCCGGTTGTAGAAAATGAATCAGGGTCAACATTAAATTGGCCTTTTTCACTGCAACAATTACAAGTATTTAATATAGAGAATTAAAAATTGGCACTATTAACCTTACATAATGCAGAGCTCGCCTTTGGTGACAACCCATTATTAGACAAATGTAATTTAGTTATCGAACCCAATGAACGTGTTTGTTTAGTGGGCCGAAATGGTGCCGGTAAATCGACACTGTTAAAAGTTTTAGATGGTCGCATTCAACTTGATGATGGCTCATTGCTTATCAACAAAGACGTTACCGTTGCCCGTTTAGAACAAGATCCACCAACGGCAAATACCATGAGTGCTTACGACTTTGTAGCCTCTGGTATGAATGAAGCGGGTGAAGTGTTAAAAGCTTATCATCATCAACTTCATGTTATTGCTGAAGATTGCAGTGAAAAAGAGCTTAATAAGTTAGCTAAGTTACAAGAACAATTAGACCAACTTGATGGCTGGCAATTAGACAGTAAAATCAATCAAATATTAGACCGTTTAGCTATCTCTCCTGATATTCATCTTAATGAACTTTCTGGTGGTTGGTTACGCAAAGTGGCGTTGGCGAAAGCGTTAGTAAATGATCCTGACCTATTACTACTTGATGAGCCTACTAACCATTTAGACGTTGGCACCATTGAATGGCTTGAAGAGTTCTTATTAAGCTTTAAAGGTTCAATCGTCTTTATCAGCCATGATAGGGAGTTTATTCGTCGTCTATCTACACGTATTATCGATATTGACCGTGGTAATTTAAGCTCTTGGCCGGGTGGTTACGACGCATATATTATTGCTAAAGAAGATGCATTACGTGTTGAAGGCGAACAAAATGCTGAGTTTGACCGTAAACTTGCTATCGAAGAAAAATGGATCCGTCAGGGTATTAAGGCACGTCGCACACGTAACGAAGGTCGTGTTCGTGCATTAAAAGAATTACGTACTGAACGCTCAGATCGTCAAAGTGTGCAGGGTAAAGCTAAAATCAATATCGATGTATCGAGCCGCTCTGGTAAAATCATCTTTGAAGCTGAAAATCTGGCCTACAGCTACGATGATCTGTGTATTGTTAAAGACTTTTCAACTACGATTATGCGTGGTGATAAAATAGCCTTTGTTGGCCGAAATGGCTGTGGTAAAAGTACTGTATTAAAACTGTTCTTAGACCAACTACAACCTGATTCAGGCACCATGAAATGTGGTACTAAATTAGAAGTGGCTTACTTTGACCAATACCGAGATACGTTAGATCCTGAAAAATCAGTGATGGACAATCTTGCAGAAGGCAAACAGGAAGTAGAAGTCAATGGCCTTAAACGTCATGTATTAGGTTACTTACAAGATTTCCTTTTCCACCCTGTGCGCGCAAGAACACCTGTTAAAGCATTATCGGGTGGTGAGAAAAATCGCCTTCTGCTCGCGAAAATCTTCTTAAAACCGAACAATTTATTAATTCTCGATGAACCTACCAACGATCTTGATGTCGAAACGTTGGAATTATTAGAAGAGTTACTCGCGGACTACAAAGGCACCTTGTTGTTAGTAAGCCATGACCGTAGCTTCGTTGATAATACCGTAACACATACTTGGTTCTTTGATGGCAATGGTAATATTGAACAGTTTGTTGGTGGCTTTAGTGATGCTGCGCGTCATAAAGCACAAAGCGAAACACCTGTAATAGCTGAAAAACCAGTTGTAAAAAATGTAGCTAAAGCAGAAAAAACAAAACCGGCTAAAAAATTATCTTATAAAATGCAACTTGAATTAGATGCATTACCTAAAGAACTTGAACGCTTAGAAAGTAAAGTTGAAGAGTTACAGGCGATGATTAATACCGCTGAATTTTTTACTAAAGATAAACAAGATGCTGATAAATTCCTTGCTGACCTTGCCTCTACAGAAGAAAAACTAGAGGTTGCTTTTGAACGCTGGGAACATTTAGAAGAGCTACAAAACGGAGAATAACGTTAAATGAAATTTAAAGTTACAGTTGCCTCACTTGCATTGTTAATGGCTAACAATGCTTGGGCACAGAATGAAGCATATTATACAATTTCAGAAATTAGTGTAAATGCAGATGGGGCTTTATACGGTCCTTTCCCTGTTGCTATATCTACAGACGGTGAGTTTATTGGCACTTATTCGATGAAAGCCTCACTATCAAGTAATGTTGATATTGGCTTACCATTTACGTTTAACAGAGGGTGTCAGTACGATGATATTCTTTGTGAATTAGATTTTTTTGGCAGTCAAACTGCTAATCAACATAGTTATGAAAATGCTTACCAAGCATGGCGTAATGCACAATCAGATGCTGATAATGGCAGTTACAGCAGCTATATGATGGGTAATACGCTATTAAACGGCAATGATCAGGCTGAAGGGCCATTTTTACCTGTTAATAGTAGTGATATAAAAACCACTGATGTTACGGATATTATTGGTATAGAACGTTTTGTGGTGGGGTATGCTTCTGCTCCCTATGAAGGCGCGAACCGAGAGTTTGCTCGACGTGCTTATATCAAATCGGAAAGTGGAACTATCACATCATTATTACCTGATTTTATGAGTAGCGGTGGGTTTAGTAGTGCTTATAAACTTCAGCAGGTGACTTATACAAATGGTGAGCAAAAAACGCTTGTAATTGGCGCTGCTAGTCGCTCATACCCGCGTAATACAACTGAATATTTTAACGATTGTTACAATAGTAATGAATACGATGATCGCTATGATATGAATGACTTAGTAAGGTGTCCAGGCTTTGATACACAAGCTTGGGCTTGGGATGTTACTGATATTGTTAATTCTGATGCTAGTCCTAGCGAATTAACGGGGGCTTCTCTAGCAACAACTTGGTTAGAAAATAATACCACGAATCAAAATAGTTTAACTTTTAGTGCAAATGCCTTTGATATGAATGCTTCTGGTACTGCTGTAGGTGCTTCAACATTTCAATATAACACTGATAGTGAAGGAGCACGCCAACGCGCAATTATCATGACGCCGGATGCTAACGGCATTTATGAAAAACCGACGGAACTCACTGCTGCTACGGCGGGGGTGAGTGACCAAGAAGATTCAATCTACAACACTTGGGCACTGACTATTTCTGATGCGGGTATCGTCACAGGTAACCGTGAATTTGATATTCCTAAAGGGCGTAATAAAGCCACTGAATTTTTTGTTTATGATAGCGTTAGTAAAATAATTACATTGCCATTTTTAGATAAAAAAGTAGCAACCAGTAAACAACGCCTTGAAAATGGTGGTAATTACTATATTTCCAAAAGTGGTGCAAACAGTCGTGTTTATGCTGCTAATGAAAATGGCTTAATGGTAGGTGAAGTAGATGACTTTGATCAGGTTGACCCCGTTTATGATGGAGGTCCTCGTAGTAAAACTGCTTTTTTGTTTGATAATCGTAAAAAGCAAGCATGGTTGATGAATGATCTTATTTGTAGCCAAAGCGGTGATGTTGTTACTTCACCACGTCTACGCATACGTACTGCGCGTGTGATTAATGACGCGGGTGTTGTGCTTGTCGACGGTTTTGAGTATGCAACGGACGATGACTATAAATATAAGGTAAATGCTATTCCAAAGGCGTTTAAGCTAACACCAAACCCTGCTATGTCATCACCTAATGATAGCCCTAATTGTTGGGAGTCTGATTTGTTGAAAGTACATGATGAACCTTATGAACGACAAGGTGGCGCGACATTCTGGTTATGGCTATTTGCATTACCATTAGTCTTTATTCGCCGTTTTACGCGTTAATATATATAATCTATATTATTAAGGTCTGTTAGTTTTGCTAACAGGCCTTTTTTTTCAATTTAATTTCATATGTCATTAAAGTGTCATACAAGATGGGCATATTAGGCACATCGCCAAGGGGTGAACCACTTCTTATTAAATAACTAATAAGATAACTACTTAAATTATATTACTATCTACACGGAGTTTTAGATGAAACTTAAAAAATTAGCTGCTGCTGTAACACTTAGCGCATCATTATTTACTGTTGCAACTTCTGTTTCTGCAGCTGCATTACCAAGTTATGAAAAAGTAAGTGGCATCTCAGGAAACCTCTCTTCTGTTGGCTCTGATACGTTAGCGAATATGATGACATTTTGGGCTGAAGAATTTAAAGTAAACTACCCAAATATTAATATCCAAATTCAAGCTGCTGGCTCTTCAACAGCGCCTCCTGGTTTAACAGAAGGTACTTCTCAGTTCGGTCCAATGAGTCGTAAAATGAAATCTAAAGAGATTGAAGCATTCGAAAAACGTTACGGTTATAAACCAACGGCTGTTCGTGTTGCGATTGATGCTTTAGCAGTATTTGTAAATAAAGATAACCCAATTGACGGATTAAGCATTAAACAAGTTGATGCTATTTTCTCTGCAACACAAAAATGTGGCAATGATAAAAATGCCACTCGTTGGGCTGATGTTGGTTTAACAGGAAGCTGGGCAGGTAAAGATATTCAATTGTTTGGTCGTAACTCTGTATCAGGTACTTACGGTTACTTTAAGAAAAAAGCATTATGTAAAGGCGATTACAAAAACAGCGTAAACGAGCAGCCTGGTTCTGCTTCTGTGGTACAGTCTGTTGCTTCTTCGCTTAACTCAATTGGTTACTCTGGTATTGGTTATAAAGTTGCCGGTGTTAAAGCCGTTGCACTTTCTAAGAAAGGCGGCCCATTTGTTGAAGCAACAATGGATAACGCTATTTCTGGTAAATACCCATTGTCACGTTTCCTATACGTTTACGTGAACAAGCACCCAAACAAGCCACTTTCTCCACTACAAGCTGAATTTTTAAGAATGGTATTGTCTGAGCAAGGCCAAGCGATTGTTAAGAAAGATGGTTACATCCCATTACCAAGTAAAGTGGTAATGAAAGAGCTAGCTTCTCTAGGTTTGTAAATTAAAAAGTAATTCTTACTAATTAAAACAGCGCACTAGCGCTGTTTTTTTGTATACTATTAAGCATCTCACTACATATATAGGTAGGTGCTTGTGTTTCAAGTTTATCACTCTAATCAGCTTTCTCTTTTAAAAGATCTTCTTGTTGCACTGATGCAACAATCTCCACTTGAAAACCCCTTTGATAATGAAACCATTTTAGTACAAAGCCCGGGTATGGCGCAGTGGTTACAGCTAGAAATAGCTGCTTCAACAGGCATTGCTGCTAATATAGATTTCCCCTTACCCGCGAGTTTTATTTGGCAACAATTCACCCATATTTTGCAGGATGTGCCAGAAAGTAGCCCGTTTAATAAAATGTCGATGACGTGGCATATCATGCAGTTATTGCCTGAGTGTTTAGATGATCCTGATTTTTCAGCCTTACAACATTATCTTGAAAATGATGACGAATGCCGTAAACGCTTCCAGTTAAGCGAAAAAATAGCGGATATTTTTGACCAATATTTAGTGTATCGTCCTGAGTGGATTGATCGCTGGGATGAAGTTGATAGTAGTGAAATAAGTGACTGGCAAGCCGATAATCCTAAGTCCATTCCGTTATGGATAGAAGAGCAACGCTGGCAGGCTAAATTGTGGAAGAAACTTAGCGAAAAAATAGAACTCGGTTTTAGCGAGCAAGGCAAAGCGTATCACCGTGCTGGGCTTTATAAGGCATTTTTAAGCAAACTTGAAGACACACAGAGTGTGAGTCATCTGCCTAAGCGCATTTTTATTTTTGGGATCTCCGCATTACCCGAATCATATTTACAAGCACTGTTAGGCCTTTCAAAGCACTGTGAAGTGCATTTTTTATTAACGAATCCTTGCCGTTATTATTGGGCAGATATCATTGATCCTAAATTATTGGCAAAACGCTTTGCACAGGAACGTCAGAAGTTAATTGTTAAAAAAGGAAAAATTGAAAACCTTTCAGATTCTAGTTGGCAAAAAGATGAAGCACATCTTAATTGGGCACTCAGTGAAGATGAGCAAAGTGAAGTAGGCAACCCATTACTCGCTTCAATGGGAAAAATGGGCCGTGATTTCCTTTATCAGCTTTACAGCCTTGAGCAAAACGAGATTGATGCTTTTGTTGATATTAATCGCGACAGTCTACTGCACAATATACAAGCAGATATCTTAGAATTACAAGACAGTAGCCAAGCACTGAGCTTATTAGCTACTGGGCGAAGTATTATTGAAGAAGGAGATCAGTCATTAAGCTTGCACCTTAGTCATAGCATCATGCGTGAAGTTGAGGTATTACACGATAATTTATTGAGTATGTTTGACAATGATGAACAGCTAACACCCAAAGATATTATTATCATGGTGCCTAATATCGACCAATATGCACCCTATGTGCAAGCGGTGTTTGCAAATCAAGGCTTTGATTCTAATCGTTATATCCCTTTCACTATTTCTGATGTCAGTGCGCAACAAGAAAATCCTGTATTAGTGAGTTTTCTGCAATTATTAAACCTTAATAGAAGCCGCTATACCCGCGAAGATATTCTAGGGTTGTTGGAAGTGCCTGCTATTTTACAGCGCTTTAAACTTACTCAAAATGATTTTGTGTTATTACAAAAATGGATAAATGAGAGTGGTATTCGTTGGGGGCTAAACGAGCAAAGCAGCGAGCAATGGGATTTACCTAAACTCTCTCAAAATAGCTGGTTATTTGGCTTAAAGCGTATGTTACTCGGTTATGCGATGGGTGATGATCTCTTTCAAGGCATCTCTCCTTATGATGATGTACAAGGTTTACAAGGGGATTTATTAGGCCGATTTATCGATTTCATTGATACCCTGATCAACCTTGAAACTAGCTTGAAGTCGACGTATAACGCCGCGCAGTGGCAACAGTTTATTTACCAACTTGTTGATGATTTTTATCTTGAAAACGATGAAAACAGTGATCTGTTTAGTCTGATTCGCGAACAGGCTGATAACCTAGTAAAAGGCACTGAAGAGGCACAATTTGACGAGCCTATTTCACTGTTTGTATTACTTGAATACCTCGAAAATCATCTTTCAATGCAATCGAACAGCCAGAAGTTTTTAGCCGGTAAAGTGAATTTTTGTACACTTATGCCCATGCGTTCTATTCCTTTTAAAGTGGTCTGTTTACTGGGTATGAATGATGGGGTTTACCCGCGTAATATCGTGCCAATGGGGTTTGATTTAATGGCGGGGCATCGTAAACGCGGTGACCGTTCGCGTCGTGAGGAAGATCGCTACCTCTTTTTAGAAGCGTTACTCTCTGCGCAAGATAAGTTATATATCAGTTATATTGGTCGTGATATCAATGATAACAGTGAAAAAATGGCTTCTGTGTTGGTTACGGAACTCATTAACTATTGTCAGCAAAGTTATGTATTAGCAAAAAATAGAGATGATGAAAGTGCACTTGCTAGCGCACAATTATTAGCAATGATGAGTAATTTTTACCCGATGCAAAGTTTTAGCGAATCCTATTATAAAGGGGAATTGAATACTTATAATCCGATTTGGTGGCAAGCGTTAAACGCACCACGCAGTGAAAATGAAAATTTATTACAGGCGTTACCCTTAGCGGAACCCTTAGTGGAGGTGCAATTATTACACCTTAAACAATTCTTGAAACATCCTTGTAAAACATTTTTTAATCGTCGTTTAGATATTTATTTTGAGCTTGATGATCACGAGCAAGATAACGATGAGCCTTTTGCGCTTGATAACTTGCAACAGTACCATCTTAAAGGGCAACAGTTCGAAGTGGCACTGGAAGGGCGCTCACTGATTGATCTTTTTAAAGAGATTAAAGCGACTGGTGAATTACCACTTTCTGAGTTTGCACCCCTGGCTTTTAATCGTGATTTACAAGAGATGGTTGATTTAGCGGATATAACCGCAGGTTACTTTATTGGCGAAATGGAAACCGTAACGGTTGATTTGCAGTTTGCAGAGAAACGTTTACTCGGTGAGTTAACGGATCATTGTGATAATGGTTTAGTGCGTATTAAAACCGGTGGCATCAAAGGTAAAGACATCTTAACCTTGTGGTTAGAGCACCTTTGTTACTGTATTACCCATGGGCAAAATCTTAATTCTACTTTACTCGGTCAGGGTAATGGTATCTTTTTTGAAGAGGTGCCTGCAGATTACGCATACCAGCGTCTAAGTGAATTGATTGAGTTATATGAAGAGGGTTTACAACAGCCGTTACCTTTCTTTATTCAAAGTGCTTTTGCTTGGTGTACCTTAGTCAATATTCAACAGCCGAATTGTTTTATTCTTGAAGATATCGACTTTGAGACGCGCTCTGAAGCGCAGAAAGCAGCACTGGACATTTTTGCTAATAGCCGTGGTTTCCAAGAAGGAGGCGATCCCTATATCAGCCGTGTTTATGATAATTTAGAAGATAACTGGTTAGATTTTGAACGTATTGCATTTAAAGTATTTAAACCAATTTTTAGTAATATAAGCACCATTGAATATGGTGAGGGTGAGGAATAATGACAGATAATAATAGCATAAAACCACAATCATTAGACCCGTTAACCTTTCCTCTTTATGGCATGCGTTTAATCGAAGCCTCGGCCGGTACGGGAAAAACCTATACTATTGCGAGTTTATTTATTCGTCTTTTATTAGGTCACGGCAAAGAATATAGTCACCAAATACCATTAACGGTGGACAAAATATTAGTGGTGACCTTTACCGAAGCGGCCACTGCTGAGCTTCGTAGCCGTATTAGAGAACGTATAATCGGCGTACGTTTAGACTTTATGAAAGGGCAAAGTGGCGATCCCTTTATCCAAACCTTGATTAATCAAAGTGATGATATCGGTATTGATATTCGTCTATTACGCTTTGCTGAATTACAGATGGATGAAGCGGCTATTTATACAATTCATGGCTTTTGTCAGCGTATGTTGATGCAAAATGCCTTTGAATCAGGAAGCCTGTTCCAACAAAATTTATTAGAAGATGATAGCCAACTGTTATTACAAGCGACCAATGATTTTTGGCGTCGCCATTTTTACGACCTGTCTATTCCCTTAACAGAGCTTATTTTTAGCTATTGGCAACATCCTGATCAATTAAAGAATGAGTTACGTAGCTGGCTATCTCGCCATGATTTGCAATTTATTCCACATATTGAAGACTTTGATTTTAAAGCTAAATATGAAAATAGTTTAGCGAAAATAGAGCAATTGAAGAATGACTGGCTAGCGAGTCAAGGCGATTACCTGGATATTATTAGTCACTCTGATGTTTCTAAACGTAGTTATACCAAGAAAAATCTGCCTAAATGGTTAAAAGAGGTATCTGATTGGGCTTTTGTAGTCAGCAGTTCATTAGATTTACCTAAAAATCTGATTAAATTTTCACAGAAAACCCTGGATGAGAAAACCCCTAAGGGCGCAACACCTACTCATGCCATATTCGATGCTATCGAAAAGATACTTGAGTTAGACCTGTCCATTAAAAATACTATTCTGATCAAAGCGACCGAATGGGTGCGTGCTGATTTACAGAAGAGCAAACACAGCCAAAGTTTATTGGGTTTTGATGACTTATTACTGCGTCTTGATGATGCGTTACAAAATTCACCTGAGAATCACCTTGCAGAGCAGATAAGAGCGAGTTATCCGATCGCGCTCATTGATGAATTCCAAGATACCGATCCGGTGCAATATCGTATTTTCCAAACGATTTATTCTACGCATGAAAGCGTTGCAGAAAGTGAAGGGTCTGAGCAAGTAAATACAGAAGGTAATACTGAAGCGAACACTGAATTATCTATAATCGAAGCGCCGTTACGTAGCTCTGGGTTATTTATGATTGGCGATCCTAAACAAGCGATTTACAGTTTTCGTGGTGCGGATATTTTTACTTACATGAAAGCCCGCCAAAATGTGGCGGCCCATTACAGTTTAGACTTTAACTATCGTTCATCACCAGAAATGATTAATGCGGTGAATACCTTCTTCGAGTTTTGCCCTGCACCCTTTATTTATGAGGATGATATTCCATTTATAGCGGTACAAGCACCTAACATTAAACGTAAAAAATTGGTGGTGAAGAACTTTGACGATCCAACCCAAACGGCGTTACAGTTTATTCACCCAGTGAGCGGTGAAAATGCGGATGGTTTTAAACAATCAATTACGATTGCTTGTGTCAATGAAATTAAAAATCTACTGATGCTTGCCCAGCAAGGCAGTGCTTATTTAGAAAGTGTTTCGGGAGATAAAAAATCCATTGGCGCGAATGATATTGCGATATTAGTGCGCACGGGTAAAGAAGCCGCGTTAATCCGTAAAGCCTTACTTGATGAGAATATAAACAGTGTTTACCTGTCGCTTAAAGAAAGTGTTTACGCCACGCCATTAGCCAAAGATCTACTGTTTATTTTAAAAGCCTGTTTAAATCCAGAAGATGAACGACTACTTCGTAGTGCGATTGGCTGTAAGTTGTTTGCACTGAGTCCTGTAGAAATTCATGAGCTACTTTTTGATACCAAAATATGGGAACAGAAAATAGCGCAATTCTTTGAATACCAAGCGTTATGGAACAAAAGTGGCGTGTTGGTGATGTTACACAAACTGTTCAATGAGCAGGGCATTAATCAACAGTTACTCAAAGATGCCAAAGGGGAGCGTTTATTAACCGATCTATTGCACCTTGGTGAATTATTACAAAAAAATAGTGTTGAGCATGATGGTGGTTTTGCCCTGATGCGTTGGTTCGGTGAGCAAGTAAGCCAAGTAAACGGTGATAATAGCGAACAAAAACAACGTTTAGAAAGTGAAAAAGACCTGATCCAAGTGAGTACCTTACATAAATCAAAGGGCTTGGAATACGATATTGTATTTATGCCGTTTACCGGGTTACACCAAAAACCACGTGATTGTTTATATCACGACCCTGAACAAGACTTTCAGCTGTTTTATGATCTGCAAAATAATAGTAAACATGTTGCGCTAACGGAAAAAGAACAGTTAGCCGAAGATCTACGTCTTTTATATGTTGGCCTAACACGCAGTGTTTACCGTTGTTATATCGGTATTGGCAGTTACAAAACAGGACGTGTTAAAAACAGTCCATTGGCAAAAAGTGCACTCGGTTATATTTGCCTGAAAACCAGCAAAGACTTATTAGCGGGTGATAGTGCGGGTTTAAATAGCCATCTCGATAGCATGTGTAAACAAAGTAATAACATCTCTGTGCGTACAACACCGATTAATAACGAGCTTCCTTATATCGTTGAACAGGGGGATTACACGCTACAGCCACCGGCTCAATTCACAGGAAAAATAGAGCGCAACTGGTGGATAAGCAGTTATTCGTCATTGTCTCGTTTTCATACCGGCAGCCACCAAACACCTGTTACATCAAATGTTATGGGTAATGAGTTGCTTGAGATTGAACTTGAACCTAAAAAGACGCCTTTTAGTTTCCCCAGAGGTGCAAAGCACGGTTCTTTCTTACATTTGTTGTTTGAGTTAATTGATTTTCAAAACCAAGATGCAACATTGATGAGTGCCATTATTCAAGAACAGCTTGAGAAACACCTTTATAGTGACGTTGATCTTTGGACGCCTATTTTAGTCACATGGTTTAAGCAATTACTCGCTTTTCCATTAATGGAAAACTTTGCTCTTAATCAATTAACACCCCGCGCTAAAAAAGTGGAGATGCAGTTCTTTATCGATATGAAAGCGTTGCACTCTTATCAGGTCAATAAACTGATTAAACAATATGACGCACTTTCACAGCGTGCAGGTGATTTACAATTTCAGGGCGTACAGGGTTTTCTGAAAGGGTTTATTGATTTAACCTTTGAGTTTGAAGGACAATATTACCTGTTAGATTATAAGTCTAACCATCTTGGTGATAGCCTTGAAGATTACAATCAGACTAATATCGAAAATATGATGGTCGAGCATCGTTATGATTTCCAATATCAATTATATACCTTAGCGTTACACCGTTTATTACGCTCACGCCTGCCTGACTATGATTACGAATTACATATTGGTGGGGTTTTTTACACCTTTATTCGTGGCATGCAGGACAAGGAAAATTATGGCGTTTATTTTAATAAACCCGATTTTGCATTGATTGATGGATTAGATAAATTGTTTAGTGGGGAGGCAAGCTAATGTTAGAGACAGTCATCACGGATAACACAATGCTCAACGAGCTAAAACAATGGAAAACCTTAGGTTTATTACGTGCGATTGATTACCACTTTGGACAGTTTATTGGTGAACTTGGCGCTGATAATTTAACCGTATTAAGTGCTACTTTTTGCAGTGAATATTTAGGCCTTGGGCATATTTGTCTACCGGTCGAAGAGATAGCAAAACAGCTAAATGAGAAGTGTTTAAAAACAGAGACTGATTTTCAGACCTTTTGTGAAACGCATGATTTAAACTGCTTGTTGCAAAACCATTTCCCCGCAGGTAATAGCGAAACCCATGCTCGTTTAACCAATTCTAATTGCGTAAGCATTAAAGATGAAGAGACAAAAGCCCCTCTGAGCCTTGAATATGACGCGTTATATCTTCGTCGTTACGCACAGTTTGAGCAATTGATTGCCGATAAACTCCTACATCAACCAGAGATTATTATCACTGGTGATGTAAAAATGGAGTTAGATAAACTGTTTGCGGTTAATTACAACTATATCTATCAAGCTTATTGCCTTGATAAACAACAATCTTTAACACTGCTCTGTGAAAAATATTTGGATGTATTAGCAGAAAATAGCTTAGATTGGACCGCTATTGAACACTGTTTTAAAGCGGCAAACAGCGCGCAGGACTTAGCTATTTTAGACCAATTAATTCCACTTGAAAGTCGTTGTGATTGGCAAAAAGTAAGTGCAGCCTTGGCACTTTGTAGTGCTCGCTGTGTTATTTCTGGAGGACCCGGTACGGGTAAAACAACCACCGTGACTAAGTTACTGGCGCTGTTATTACAAGTGCGTGAAGATCTCAACATTAAAATGGTGGCGCCTACGGGTAAAGCGGCTGCGCGATTAACCGAATCAATTACCCATGCGTTAGAGGATTTAGACGTTGATCAAAGTATCAAAGACAGAATCCCTACTCAAGCAAGTACCATTCATCGTTTATTAGGCGTAAAGGCAAACAGTAACCACTTTCGCCATAATGAAGCGAAGCGTTTAAATTTAGATTTATTACTGGTGGATGAAGCCTCGATGGTTGATTTACCTTTAATGGCCAAATTGTTAATGGCACTACCTGAGCATGCGCGTTTAATTTTACTTGGCGATAAAGATCAACTTGCTTCTGTGGAAGCGGGTGCCGTATTAGGGGATATCTGTGCATTTATCAATTCAGGTTATAGCGAGAAAAAAGCCAAGCAACTGGTTTCATTAACGGGTTTTGATAGTTTGCTTAATACACAAAATAGCGCGCCTAAGAATAACGCTGGCATGGCTGATAAATTATGTTTATTGAAAAAAAGTTACCGTTTTGATCAATACTCCGGCATTGGTTATTTAGCAGCTGCCATCAATCAAGGCAAAGCAAGTGCGAAACAGGTACTTGCACTGTGTGAAAAATACGACGACCTGAGTCATTATGCCAATAACGACAGTAGCCATGAATTATTAAGTCAGTTGATCGCCACAGGATATGCCACCTATCTTAAAAATATTGCACAAGTGACCGTGGACAACCGCGATTTACCAAAAAAGTTATTAAAGCAGTTTAGCCAATTTAAGATTCTATGTGCTATTCGGGAAGGCGATTGGGGCGTGATGGGTTTGAATCAATTGGCTGAAACCGTGTTAAACAAAGCGGGGCTTATCACGCTTAATAGTGATAACAACCAGCTCGCGAATAACTGGTATGTTGGCCGACCTGTGATGATAACCCAAAATAATTATCATCTAGGTCTGTACAATGGTGATATTGGTCTGTGTTTATTAGATGAAAATAATCAACTACGTGTCTATTTCCAGATGGCAGATGGTGAGGTTTATGATTTTCAGCCGAGTCGACTGCCGAGCCATGAAACTGTATTTGCAATGACAGTGCATAAAAGCCAAGGGTCTGAATTTGAACATACGGTATTAGCCTTGCCACAAACGCAAATACCGGTTGTCACCCGTGAGCTTATTTATACGGGTATTACCAGGGCTAAAAAACAACTAACACTGTTTGCCGATTTGCCTTTAATGGCGCGAGCGATCAAAGATAAAACATTACGTTTTAGCCGTTTGGTTGAGCGTTTACAAGCGGAACAATAGAATGATTGATATTACTAATGAAGCACAATTACGCGATATTATTGGCACGCCTAACCCGATGGCGAGTAAAAAGATCTATCCATTTTTGAACCCACGTATGCTCGATTTTATTGAAAAATCGCCTCTACTGATGTTATCAACGGTTGATGAGTTTGGCTTTCCGACTATCTCCCCTAAAGGCGATAAACCCGGTTTTGTAAAAGTGAATAAACAGGGCCAATTACTGATTCCTGAATTACGTGGTAACAAACTCGCATTTTCATTAAATAATATTCTTCAGCATCCACAGGTGGCACTGTTTTTATTAGTGCCGGGCAGCATGGAAACACTGCGCATACACGGTGAGTGTAAATTAGTGACGGGCGAGCTGATTTGTAAAAAATTAGCATCAGATTCTCATAACGCGCTATTGGTCTTAGAGATAACCGTTAAAAATGCTTATTTCCATTGCGCCAAAGCTTTATTACGTAGCCAACTCTGGGAAAGTAATACTTGGCCGGATCCGATTAAAATCTCCTTTGGCAGGGAGATTTCTGAGAATAGTGGGGCCGATGATCAATTTATTAAACAGGTTGATGAAGCCGTCGCAGGGCGTTATGTCACTGACCTATAAAAGTATCCATCACTTTATTACCTGAGTTTTGGGTAGAAAGGATTATTAATGACACCAGCAACAAAATTATTAAAAAAACAAAAAATAGCCTTTACCTTGCATGAATATATACACGATAAAAACAGTGCCTCTTATGGATTAGAAGCCGTTGAAAAGCTGGGCATTAGCAGCGAATGGGTCTTTAAAACCTTAGTGGTTGCATTGGATAATGGTGAGCTAGTGGTTGCGATTTTACCGGTGGCTGAAAAATTAAGCATGAAATTAGTGGCAAAAACCTTTAGCGCTAAAAAAGTGCAGATGGCAGATAAAGAAGATGTTTTGCGCTCAACGGGTTATGTGATGGGAGGCGTCAGCCCACTCGGACAGAAAAAACGTTTAAAAACAGTGATCAATAGCAGTGCCTTTGATGTTGAAAATATATTTGTCAGTGCTGGAAAACGTGGTCTTGAAGTACAGTTAAAAGCAATCGATTTACAGTCTTGCCTCGGTGCAAAAAAAGAAAATATTTGCTTATAAAATGTCCTTTCTCTTTAGGGCTGACTTATGTTAATCTCGCCTTTTTTAATCCTAACCCTTTTTTGACAGCGAGAGTAGAGCAATGGCCGAACAGTTTTTTACACTGTACTTAAAAATATTTTTTATGATGACACCTTTCTTTGTTTTATCACTGTTTTTAACCATGAGTAAAAACTTGACTAAACCTGAGAAGAAACAGGTCATTTTAAAAGTGACCATTGCTGTCATTGTCTCTGGCCTGGTATTTTTATTGTTCGGTAAATATATATTTAGTATGTTTGGTATTACGCTTGATGCTTTTAAAATTGGCGCTGGTACAGTGTTATTTTTAAGTGCATTGGATATGATCCGTGGTGATAATGACGTTGAAAGTAGCGAAACAAGAAGCAGTGATTTTAATCGTAATGATTTTGCGATCGTGCCTCTTGCAATACCGAGTGTGGTTGGCCCTGGTCTGATTGGTGTCCTGATGGTCTACGGTGCTGAAATATCTGGTCCCGTTGAAACAACACTGGTCTCGTTATCACTGATTGCCGCTGCTGTTTCGCTGGCGGGAGTCTTATTGATTGCGAATAAACTCCAGCATTTAATGGGTAAGCAAGGTTTGGAAATATTACCTAAAATTACAGGTTTATTTGTTTCTGCCATTGGCGCACAAATTATTTTTTCAGGTATACAAGGTTTTTTAAACCTCTAAAAACCTATAAACGGTAAGGTTCAAATATGAAAGAATTAACGGGTAAATGGCGTTTGTGGATGGATCGTGGTGTTGAAATACAAGTACAAGAAAGTCAAGATGGAGAGCTAGTCTGGCGTGAAGCGGGTGGCAATGACTTACTTGAACGTTTGAAGTTTAAAGTGTCGTGGCAATTTGTCGGTTGCCACGAATAGGAAAGCGTTAAGGCTTTAGTGCTAGAAGGCTAGAAGGCTTGAAGCAAAGACTTTCTAGCATTCTAGCTTTCCAGCTATCAGTTAACAGATGCCTGTTGGTAATTTAGCATCTGACCAGATGGCATATTCATTGCCATTTGGGTCGGTAAAGTGG
Source organism: Psychromonas sp. Urea-02u-13 (assembly GCF_002835995.1). Taxonomy (GTDB): domain Bacteria; phylum Pseudomonadota; class Gammaproteobacteria; order Enterobacterales; family Psychromonadaceae; genus Psychromonas. Next base: position 57,198 of record NZ_PJBZ01000043.1, read on the forward strand.
AAACGAATACCGCCCGGAAAAGCAAAAACGGGTTTAATGATGTCACCGCCTGCTTTAACAATCTCACTTTCTGTTTGGCTAATATTATCACTGTAAAGCACGGGTAATATCGAACCAGTGGCCGTTGTACAGGTTAAATCTGGGTGGAAATAAAATCCGCCATTAACGCCAGCTCCCCAAAATACCATATACTCAGGGCCGTAACTCTCAAACGTCCAACCAAATACTGCGCTAAAAAAGTCTTTTGTTACTTCCATATTTTTACTTGGGATTTCTAGATAATCAATTTTCATTAATGCACTCCTAGTTAATATTTATTTAACGGTATTACAATTTGTACTGTTGCACCTTGATCTGGCACCAAAACATTTAAGGTTGCTAAAGGGTGATGTAGCGTTAAACGTGCTTGAATATTTTTAAGCGCAATCGACTCCTGCTCGGGTTTTTCCTCAACACTTACCTCTGCATGTACCTCTGCACTTACCTCTGCAAAACCAACGCCACTATCTGCAACTTCAATGATCAATTTCTCCAAGGTTTGTTTAATGGTTAATGTGATTAATCCTTGGTGCCCTTGAGGGGCAAGTCCGTGTGCAATTGCATTTTCAATAAGCGGTTGAATCAGTAACGGAGGCAGGCTTATATCTTTTAACTTTTCATCTGTTTTTTCAATAAAACGAATATACGGGAAACGTGTTTGTTGGACTGCTATATAGGCGTTAATGAGTGTTAACTCATTGGCGATGGTGCCTTTAGTGGTTTGCGTGGAAGGCAGTGATTGGCGCAGAAAAAAGGTGTAGTCGGTTAACAAGTGTTCCGCTTTTTTGGGGTCACTGGTGATATATTGTTTGATATTAGCCAAGGTATTAAACAGGAAATGGGGATTGATTTGCGCTTGTAATAAGAGAAGTTTATTTTCTTATCTTTGTACTGGAAAAGTAGCATCACGGGCATGGAAATAATGGCGACTAAAATAATCAGTTCAGGTAAAGTAAAGAGGTCTGGTCGTGGAGAAAGTTAATGCCAATTAAACTTGCGAGTAAAACAGGGACAGGTAAGAAATAATAGAGCTTTTTATAATCTGTTTTAAAGGGGGGATGAAGCACTTTTGCGGTTTGAATGATAGTAACAATGGTGAGGCCGATGCTTTGTGAGGCTAAAAATTGTGTTAATACATCAACGTTTGAATTAAGAATAAAAATAACAATAATGCAATTGACGATGAAGGTTATTTGTACCGCTTGCACAATTTCTTGCACATCTTCCTTGGTGATAATTACAGCTTCCATAGCTTTCTCATTTGTAAGTTCCGTTTTTTTGCTATTTTATTGACTTTACCTGTGGGTTGCAAGCTCAGTGATCATAAGAGGAACGAAAGATCAGCGTGTTTTAAAGCGATGAATATGAGCTCGGCTGACGGTTAGTTTTTCGAGAGGATTCGACAGTGTTAATTCCAATCGACCGGTTAAGGTTTTTTTACTGTATTTAATCTGCTTTATATTAACAATACTATTACGATGAACACGCCAAAATTGCTGCCCATCCAACTCTTTTTCTAATTCTATTAATGTTTTACTGATTAAAAAGGTGTTATCAAGCGAGATCACTTTTACATATTTCTGCTCGCTCACAAAGCAACACACATCATTAATATTGAGAAGCTGTGTGTGATTGCCTTTTTGTACCGGTAAGCATTGTAAAGTTTCGGGCGTTGCTGGCAAAGAAGGCGTGGCTAAACGCATTTTTAAGCGTGTAATGGTGTCGGCTAATCGTGCCTTGCAAAGTGGTTTGAGCAGATAGTCGCAGACATTAAATTTAAACGCATCTAAGGCATGATTCGGATAAGCCGTTACTAATACAATTAAGGTTTCTATTTTATGTTGAGCACAATACTCCGCTATTTCTAGCCCGGTTTGATAGGGCATCGAAATATCCAAAAAGGCAATATCAATGTTATTAGTCATTAATGCATTTTGTGCGCTTCGCCCCTCAGGGAAAATATCCGTAATGGTTAATTCGGGCCATAGCGTCTTTAAGGATTTTTCAAGCACCTTCGCTAAAGGGTGTTCATCTTCTGCAATAATGGCGGTGAGCATTGCGCTTTTAGTCGGGTATTGTGATGGTTGCATCCGTGCCTCCCTGTGTCTTTTGTAACACCGATAAACTGGCGTTTTTATGTGTTAGTTGTAAACGCGCCTGAATATTTTTTAACGCCACCCCGTTATTATTTTCATTACCTTTTTTATTACTTTTTTTGTTTTTATCACGACTATCAAGTCCAACACCATCATCAGTGACGATGATCTGTAATTGTTGCTTCTGTTGCTTAATGTGTAATGTTATTTTTCCTTGATTACCCTGTGGTGCTAACCCGTGAATTAAGGCGTTCTCGATTAACGGCTGAATGAGCAAAGTGGCAATGGGTACTGCAGTAGAGGATCTTGTATATTTTTAACAAAGGTGACGTTAGGGAAACGTGTTTGTTGGATGGCCATGTATGCATCAATCAAGGCGACTTCGTCGGCTAATGAACCTGTTTTTTGTTGCGTAGTTTTCAAACTATGGCGCAAAAATTGCGTGTAATCATTGAGCAGTTGCTTGGCTTTATCGGGAAAGTCATCAATATAGGCATCGATATTAGCGAGTGTATTAAACAGGAAATGCGGGTTGATTTGTGCTTGTAATAATAACAGCTTACTTTCTAGCAAGGCTTGTTCGCTCTGTGTGCGTTTTATTTGTTCCTGCTGTAATGAGATTTTCGATTTCTTCTCATTATTACGATATTGAAAAACAAACAGTGCCGGTAAAGTGATAATAAAAATGAGGCCGTATAGCTCCAATAGGCTTGTATATTGTCCAACAAAGTTATGCCCGATAAGGGTGGCGATTAATACTGGAAAGGGCATAAAGAAATACTGATATTTAAACTCTAAAACAAGTATGGGAAAAAACACATTGGCAATATGAATAATACTTACAATGGTTAAGCCGATACTTTGTGCGGCTAAAAACTGCTCGATAAAAGTAGATTCAGAGATCATCAAACTATTAAATACGGCAATCAGTGTATTAATGCAAAAAGTGATTTTCACCGATTGTATTGCCTCGGTAATATCTTCTTTATTGATGGTTATATTTTCCATTGTAATCCTATTTGTACTCTATTTTGCCATGGGATGCGTTTGAATTCTGTTTCTGATGTGCCCGATGCAAGTTCCATTGATAACCAACCGCTGAGATTAAAGGTCGCGAGATACTCGTATTTTAATTGTGATAATGCACTGATATCTCCACCTATAAAGCTGTTCGCGGTGATGATGTGATCTTCAAGTGTGTATTGTAATTGCGCAAAAAGGTAATGTTGTTGATAGGCTTGTGTATAAAGCTCAATCAAATGATTTTGATACTGTTGTGCTTGTTGCAGTGATTGAGGCTGAAAGTCGTTGATGGCGTTTATTTGAGTCTGGGATAGTTTCTCTTTTTGATAACTGTATTCCATTAATAGCTGTAAATGTGTTGATGTCCAAACACTGCCAATAACACCTTTAGGCAACCATTGATCCTCTTCTGCTTGGCCATTGTAATGAGGCGCGATGGTTAATGTGCTGTCGGAAAATTGATCTCGCCACACACTACCTCGACGGGTAAAAATACTGCCGTGGAATTCCCAACTATTACCGACGACATAAGTAAAGGTCGCGCCTAACCCAATATTATTTCCCTCATATTGTTGAAGCATGAAGCTACTTGATAACGCGAAATAGTCTTTTTGTAAAACCAGTGCCCATTGCTTTAGATTTTCAGTGGCGACACTATTACCTTCAAGCGCGAGTAATAAACTCAGGTAATAATCATCTAACCACAGTGAAACATTGGCCATTTGTAACCCCTGTGTTGAAGCAAAGTCATCAAAGGGATTATTAGTGGACTCAAAAAATCCAACACTGCGCAGTGCATAACCCGGATCAAGCGCGCTATTAAATTGCCCTAGTTGCCAAAAGTCATTTTCACTGGCTAATAAACTAAAAGAATAGGAAAGTTCACTTAATTTAAATTGAGTGTCACTTTGCAGCCCATGACTGTCATTTCCTGTCTGTGTTGGTGGCTGATAAAGTTGGTTATCTAAGCGCCAGACTGCAATAAGCGATTGATATTGATGATCGCTAATAAGGGTACTTTCACTTAAAACACTGCCCATTGTCGTGGCGACTTTATGATGAGAAAGACGCGTTGCGAGCGTGGCACGATGATCCACGTCTTGCCACTTTGCTTGTGTTAATACGAACCGATCATCAGAAAATAGATCGTCAGCAAACCGATCATCCGCAAACAAAGATGGCATGTAACTCAATAGCAGCACTGCTAACAACGTTTTCATCTTTTGATAAAACCTTGGCGTGTAAAAATATGTTTACTGAGTTTCTTCGCCTGGTAATCACTGTTGTGCATTAAGGTATATTGCGTTTTTTTGTTGGGCTGGGTGAACTTTGTTGTGCTGATTCTTTGTGGGTTGTCTATATCAGTAATATAGGTGGCTTGTTTCATGAGTTTTCCACTGGCAAGGTAAAACTGCGCATTAACAGGGCGTAAACTGTCTTTTTGTAAACACAGGTTTATCTTACGATAGGTTGCCGATTTACGAATCGCAGTCACGCTAAAGCACACTGAATCAGTTTTTGTCACCACTGGGTTTTTATCCCACTGATATTCATGTTGCCAGCTTAACGAGGAAACATCGCCGTAACTTGCTTGACCCATTAAACGTTGCATCGGTGTAATACGAATCGCTTTATGAGTGCGTGGGACATACAGCCACATCGCACTTTCTGTTAATAGTACCTTTTGACCTTTACTGCGTTGGTTTAGCATAGTCACGCGCGAGTCTCCTTGCTCATTGACTTGAATGAAGAACTCACTGCTTTGTTGTTTCTCTTCGTTTTTATAAAGAGTTAATGCGCTTTTTAGCTCACCACTTTTAAAAGGCATACGGTAACTGTCCGCTGCTATTATCCATGCTTGTACTTGTTGCTCTGTTTCAGTGGCAAAACTTGTTGATGTAACTAGGGTTAAAAATCCCAATAGGGTTAACCTGCCAAATGAAGCGATGTATCTTAGTAACGAATCTATAAGCCTTGGCATAATATTTCCTTTAATAGTGATTAATGGCATTGATAACATCCATTTTTAGCATTTTTTTAGCCGGTAACCAGGCTGCTAGGGTACAACTCGCTAACATCGCCATACTGATGAATAAAATAGCGGGCAGATCCCAATTGATAAAAAGGGGATAACCGATACTTCGACCGGGAAGAGGGGGCATTTCAAACTGGCTGATGTTGATAAACACAATCACTAAACTTGCGCTTACAATACCGCTGAGAATGCCGCATAAACCAACAATAAAACCCTCTAACGCAAATAGTGCGCTAATACGTTGTTGGCTAAAACCTAAGGCGCGTAATGTGCCTGATTCTGCAACGCGCTCCATAATGGCCATCACCATGGTATTGTTAACTGAAAGTAATACCACCAAGAGAATAATGCAACCCATCACACCAAAGATGTTGTTATATAGGCTGACTACATTTTGGTAATAGGGGAACAGTTGTAACCAGTTTTTTTGTGTTACGTGATTTATCTGTTGCGATATTTGTTGGCTGATTTTATCGGTATCGCGGGTTTCATTTAATGAAATAACTAAACGATTAACACTATCGGAGTCACGTAATATTTTAGCCGCGCTAACGGGAATCATGACACTGCGTGCATCCATTTCAGGAATACCTGAGCGGTTAATACCCACCACTACGACATCAATCGCATTAATGCCCTGATAAGCGGTGCTCGCGAGTAAGGTGATTGAATCACCGACCCTCACTTTAAGATCTCGTGCTAAAACGTCACCAATAACGGCAGTGTAAATATCTTGTTCATTAATAGTGGTATCTTGAACCACGTTATAGGGCAGGTTTTTGCCTTTTATAATCGGGGTGAATAAGGTTATCTTTTGTTCTTTCGCAATATTCACTCCTCGGCCCATAATGGCAATGGTGATATCACCCGTGGAAGCGAGGCCTTCAAATAAAATACGCTCGGTGCTTAAACGCACTTCGGGCATGGTTGCCAGTTGTTGCTGAATTTTCTGTTGTTGGATTGCGCTAAAACCGCCTTGGTCGATCTCTTTATCACTAAAGGCATTGGGTAAGGCAAGCTGAATATGGCCAAGCCCACCTTGAATGGTACTTTCACGTAGCCCCTCGTAACTTGCTAATACATAACCGGCCGCAATTATCAGTGAGAACGCGCCAAGCGCAACAATAGAGACAGCGATTAATGAACGTCGTGTATTACGAATCACGTTTAACCAGCTGAGTTTAAGCCACTTCATAGTTACTTCCTTGTGATGATTGTAAAACGCCATCATTGAGTGTGATGGTGCGATCTATATGTGTCAGCAAGCGTTGATCGTGTGAGGAAAAAAGCACGGTTAATCCGGAGGCTTGATTCATCTCTTTAAGTAATAACATCAGTTGCAATGCCGAGTGGCTATCTAAATTAGCCGTGGGTTCATCGGCTAATAACAGCGCAGGCGAGCTAACTAATGCACGTGCCACCGCGACACGTTGTTGCTGACCACCCGAAAGCTGTTTGGGTTTATGATGTAGACGATTGGCCAGACCTACTTTTTCGAGTATCTGAGCGCTCTTTTCTAATCGTTGTTTTTGACTGAGGTTAGTGAGCAATAACGGCATTTGAACATTCTCAAGCGCACTTAATACGGGGTTCAAATTAAAATTTTGGAAAATAAACCCTAACTTCTGTGCACGAAACTTCTGTAACTCGAGCTGGTTTTTAAAATTAATGCTTTGATTAAATAACTGCACTTCACCGCTGGTGGGTTTATCTAATGTGCCAATAATATTAAGCAGGGTGCTTTTACCACTGCCTGAATAACCATTAATAGCAACAAACTCTCCTTGTTGAATAGACAGATTAACGCCTTTTAATGCGTGGATCGTTTCTAAACCCTGCTGAAACGTTTTATGTAAATCGCTCACTTCAATTAACGTTTTCATCGCTGCCTCCTTAGCGCTGCAGATAATCGGCTAATATGTCATTTGTTTGTGTTTGTAAATATTCAGGCAAGTGATTAAACGCAGGGTGTTGAACGGCATGGCTTAAGGTATCGATAGTGGCTTGTTGTTGTTTAAAAAAACCAGGTAGTTCAGCGGTGGTTAATCCAAAGGTTAAATCGGCATTAAGTCGCTCAGCACTGCTTACATCAAATTTATTTTGTATCGCTTGATAAGCGAGTTCCATTTTATCAATACAGCGATTAACTGAATTGACTTGATTCCAAGGCATCCAGGCATCACGACCAACTAAACAATGACTGCTGCCTACGTAAAGTTGCGCGAGGGTATTATTAGGGTGTGCGTTTAAGTAACTTTCAAAGGCTTGCAGGTTCTTATCGGCATTGAATTGTTCAAGTTGTGTTTGACGAAATTGTTGGTTGAGTGTTTGCCAATCTAATAAAGGTGTCGCGGCTTGTACTGAAAAACTGCACAGGCAGGTAAAAGTGGTTGCTAATATTTTATGCTTTATTGTGTGCTTAAGTGTGTTGTTAAATCGGTCGTTAAGAAGGCTCATCGTTTTATTCCTTTAGGATTGCGAGTACGTTAAAACAGCAACAAGTATAAGGAGAGCAACTGATTGGCGGCAATTGAATTGCGATGAAGTGGGTTTTTGATGGGATAAAGTGGTCAGAATCAACTCACCCGAGTAAAAATGTGATGCGCGTGCGGTGTAAAACTCGACTCTCACAAAAAGCATGTTTATAATGGCGCGTCTTAAATTTCATCAATCAATTTGATTTTTAGTTCTTAACAAGAAAATATCAGGCTTTTTTTAGACTAGCCCTTGTAATCTCTTAGTTTGCCCTCACTTTAAGCAACAGATTAAGAATTTTAAAAATACTAACGTAAAGATAAAGGAAAACACATGCAAGTTTCTGTAGAAGCATCTCAAGGCCTAGAACGTACACTAACAATTTCTGTTGCTGCTGAAGTATTCGAAAAAGAATTTGATAGCCGTATTCGCCAATTATCAAAAACACAACGTGTTGACGGTTTCCGTGCTGGTAAAGTACCTGCTTCAGTTATCATGAAACGTTTTGGCGCTGCTGTTGAAAACGAAGTAGCGGGCGAAGTAATGCAACGCAACTTTTTTGAAGCAATCATGGCTGAGAAATTAAACCCAGCTGGCGCACCAAAAGTTGAACCTAAATCACGTAAAAAAGGTGAAGAGTTTGTTTTCACTGCTACGTTTGAAGTTTACCCAGAAGTTAAATTAGCAGAACTTGCTGAACTTACTGTTGAAAAAGAAACTGCTGAAGTAACTGATGCAGATCTTGATAAAATGATTGGTACTCTACGTAAGCAACATGCTACATGGACTGAAGTTGAAACTGATTCTGTTGACGGCAACCAAGTAACGGTTGACTTCGAAGGTTCTATCGACGGCGAAGTATTTGAAGGCGGTAAAGCTGAAGCTTTCCAAATCGTATTGGGTTCTGACCGTATGATTCCTGGTTTCGAATCAGGCATCGTTGGTAATAAAGTAGGAAGCGAATTCTCTATCGAAGTTAACTTCCCTGCTGAATACCACGCTGAAAACCTAAAAGGTAAAGCTGCACAATTTGCTATCAAACTAACTAAAGTTGAAGAGCAAATTTTACCAGAAATTACTGAAGAATTTGTTAAAAAATTCGGCGTAGAAAGTGGCGATATTGAAGCACTTAAAACTGACGTTAAACAAAACATGCAACGTGAACTTGAGCAAGTGCTTAAAAACAATGCAAAAGATGTTGTATTAACAGCATTAGTTGAAGGTAACGTTATTGAAGTGCCACAAGCATTAGTTGCTGGTGAAGTAGATGTTCTTCGCAAACAAGCGATGGAACGTTACGGTAAGCAAATGGACCCTAAAAACATGCCAGAGCTTCCAGCTGAATTGTTCTCTGAGCAAGCTGAAAAGCGCGTTAAAGTAGGTCTTCTATTAGGCGAAGTGATCAAAACGAACGAACTAAAAGTTGATCAAGCTAAAGTAGCATCACTGATTGAGTCTGCAGCTTCTGCATACGAAAACCCAACTGAAGTGATCGAGTACTACAAAAATAATAAAGAGATGATGCAAAACATGGAAAATGTTGCATTAGAAGAGCAAGCGGTTGATTTTATCATTGAAAAAGCTAAAGTAAGCGAAGTGAATAAATCGTTTGATGACGTGATGAACAAAACTGCTGCACAATAATTTTACGTTTAGCGTAAAAATTGTAGCAACTGTTTAAGTTTTGAATGGCTCGTGTGATATCACTCGGGCCATTTTTCATTCATCGCGCCCATAGTTAACACTCAATTACACAATTTTAGGATAGAAAATGTCAAACCCATTTGCTGGAAGTACTGATCCAATTAATAATACGCTTATACCAATGGTTGTAGAACAAACAGCAAAAGGTGAGCGCTCATACGATATTTATTCTCGTCTTTTAAAAGAGCGTGTTATCTTTTTGACTGGCCCTGTTGAAGACCACATGGCTAACGTTATTGCTGCTCAGTTACTGTTTTTAGAGTCTGAAAGCCCAGAAAAAGATATTTTTATCTACATCAATTCGCCAGGCGGTTCAATTAGTGCTGGTATGGCAATTTACGATACAATGCAATTCATTAAACCAGATGTAAGCACTGTTTGTATGGGGATGGCTGCGAGCATGGGCGCATTCTTATTAGCAAGTGGCGCTGAAGGTAAACGTCATTGTTTACCAAACGCTAAAGTGATGATTCATCAACCACTTGGCGGTTTCCAAGGGCAAGCATCTGACTTTGAAATTCATGCAAAAGAGATTTTGGCAACAAAACAACGCATGAACGAGTTATTGGCTTTCCATACTGGTAAAGACATTGAAGTAATACAGCAAGATACAGACCGTGATAACTTTATGCGCGCTAATGAAGCCGTAGAGTACGGTATCGTAGACTCTGTATTAACTAAGCGATAATCGACAAGAATTAAAGGAAGAACTATGACAGATAAACAAGGCGATAATAGCAGCCTGCTTTATTGCTCTTTTTGTGGAAAGAGTCAGCATGAAGTCAAAAAACTGATCGCAGGTCCTTCAGTTTATATTTGTAATGAATGTGTTGATCTTTGTGACGATATTATCAAAGAAGAGATCGCTGAAATAAGCAACGCGATTGATACCGATACGTCAGATAAGAAATTACCAACACCTCATGAAATTCGCGCGAATTTAGATGATTATGTTATCGGTCAAGATACGGCTAAAAAAGTATTAGCGGTGGCTGTTTATAATCATTACAAACGTCTTAAACATGGCGATGTTGCAAATGGTGTTGAACTAAGTAAAAGTAATATCTTGCTAATTGGTCCAACGGGTAGTGGTAAAACATTACTGGCTGAAACAATGGCACGTTTATTAGATGTTCCTTTTACAATGGCGGATGCAACAACATTAACTGAAGCCGGTTATGTTGGTGAAGATGTTGAAAACATCATTCAGAAGTTATTACAGAAATGTGATTACGATCCTGAGAAAGCACAGCGTGGCATTATCTATATCGATGAAATTGATAAGATAACGCGTAAATCTGAAAACCCATCTATCACACGTGATGTATCGGGTGAAGGTGTGCAACAAGCATTGCTTAAACTGATTGAAGGTACGGTTGCGTCTATTCCTCCACAGGGCGGACGTAAGCATCCAAATCAAGAGTTTATTCAAGTAGACACCTCTAAGATATTGTTTATCTGTGGTGGTGCATTCTCTGGTCTTGATGGCATTATTGAACAACGTATTGATACGGGCGCAGGTATTGGCTTTGGCGCAACAGTACGTGATAAAGACAATAAAGCATCATTAAGCGATACTTTTAAGAAAGTAGAGCCTCAAGATTTAACTAAATATGGTCTGATTCCAGAGTTCATTGGCCGTTTACCGGTTATTGCAACACTGACTGAATTAGATGAAGAAGCACTTGTTGAAATTTTAACTGCACCTAAAAATGCAATTACTAAACAATATGCAGCACTATTTGGTTTAGAAGATGTTGAACTTGAGTTCCGCCATGAAGCCTTACTCGCTATCGCTAAAAAAGCGATGACACGTAAAACCGGTGCACGTGGTTTACGTTCAATTGTTGAGTCTGTGTTATTAGAAACAATGTATGACCTACCATCGGTCGACAATGTGGCTAAAGTGGTTGTTGATGAGAAAGTAATTTCAGGTGATTCAAGCCCATTACTTATCTATTCAGAAGAGCAAGCAAAGTTAGTTTCGTCTGATAAATAAACAATTTTGTAATTAATTGTTATAAAAGGGAGCCTTAGGCTCCCTTTTTTCATTTCAGACCTTGAAAAAAATCCTAACATCCCCAGTATTAATAATTCAATGTGTATTTAATTTACCTCTTTTTAATGACGGGTAAATATTTTCTGGGGAATTTATGAAAACTGAATCAGAGCTGCAACTAACCCTGCCTGTTTTACCACTGCGTGATGTAGTGGTGTACCCGCATATGGTCATTCCACTATTTGTTGGCCGTAAAAAATCGATTAACTGTTTAGAAGCTGCTATGGAGCAGGGAAAAAAAGTATTATTGGTTGCCCAAACAGAGGCTTCTTTAGACGATCCTAAAATGGAAGACCTCTACAGTGTTGGTACTGTGGCAAATATTTTACAGCTATTAAAATTGCCCGATGGCACTGTAAAAGTATTAGTAGAAGGTGTGCAACGTGCGCAACTTATTAACAATATTGAAAACAAAGATTACTTCTTTTCTGAAATTGAATTATTAGAAAGCGAAGAAGTGGATAATGAAGAAGAAGATGCATTAGTACGTAGCGTACTGACACAATTTGAATCTTACATTAAGTTAAATAAAAAAATTCCACCTGAAGTATTAGCGTCAGTGAACGGTATTGATGAACCTGAGCGTTTAGCAGATACCATAGCCGCGCATATGCCGTTGAGTTTAGATGATAAACAAACGGCACTTGAAATTACGTCGATCACTGAACGCTTTGAATTTTTAATGGCGATGATGGAAAGCGAAGAAGACATTTTAAAAGTTGAAAAACGCATTCGCAGCCGTGTTAAAAAACAGATGGAACGCAGTCAGCGCGAGTACTACCTTAACGAGCAGATGAAAGCGATTCAAAAAGAGTTAGGTGAATCGGAAGAGGGCAGTAATGAAAATGATCTGCTTGCTCAAAAAATTGAAGAAGCAGGCATGTCTGCTGAAGCAAAAGAGAAAGCGGAAGGCGAACTTAAAAAATTAAAAATGATGTCGCCAATGTCATCTGAAGCCAGTGTTATTCGTACTTATATCGAAAGCTTGGTGAATGTGCCGTGGAAAAAACGCTCGCCTGTTAAAAAGAGCATTGCTAAAGCGCAAGAAATTTTAGATGCAGACCATTACGGTTTAGAAAAAGTAAAAGAACGCATTTTAGAATACCTCGCCGTGCAAACACGTATCAATAAACTAAAAGGTCCAATCCTTTGTTTAGTCGGTCCTCCTGGTGTCGGTAAAACGTCATTAGGCCAATCTATTGCGCGTTCAACGGGTCGTAAGTATGTGCGTATGGCATTAGGTGGTGTACGTGATGAAGCTGAGATTCGTGGTCATCGTCGTACTTACATTGGTTCGTTACCGGGTAAAATAATTCAAAAAATGACTAAAGCGGGTGTTAAAAACCCACTGTTCTTATTAGATGAAATCGACAAAATGGCCTCTGATATGCGTGGCGATCCTGCTTCTGCATTATTAGAAGTATTAGATCCTGAGCAAAACTCAACGTTTAACGATCACTATTTAGAAATTGATTATGACTTAAGTGATGTTATGTTTGTTGCCACTTCAAATTCAATGAATATTCCAGGTCCGTTATTGGATCGTATGGAAGTGATTCGTCTTTCTGGTTACACAGAAGATGAAAAAATGAATATTGCTAAAGAGCATTTGACTGACAAACAGATTAAACGCAACGGTTTGAAATCAACTGAGCTAAGCATTGATGACAGCGCGATTATCGGTATCGTTCGTTATTACACGCGTGAAGCGGGTGTGCGTGCCTTAGAGCGTGAAATCTCTAAAATATGCCGCAAAGTCGTAAAAGAAATTTTATTAGACAAAAAGCTTAAGAAAATAAACGTCACGATTGATAATCTAAAAGATTATTTAGGTGTACGCCGTTATGACTTTGGTAAAGCTGAAAATGCAAACCAAGTTGGACAAGTAACCGGTCTTGCATATACGGAAGTTGGTGGTGAATTATTAACTATCGAAGCGACGTCAATGCCAGGTAAAGGTAAATTGAATTACACCGGCTCGTTAGGTGATGTCATGAAAGAGTCTATTCAAGCGGCAATGACAGTGGTACGTTCAAAAGCTGAGCAATGGCGTATTAATAGCGACTTCCATGAAAAACGCGATTTACACGTGCATGTACCAGAAGGTGCAACACCAAAAGATGGACCAAGTGCTGGCGCTGCAATGTGTACCGTAATGGTGTCTAGTTTAACGGGGATTCCTGTTCGTGCTGATGTTGCGATGACCGGTGAAATCACACTTCGTGGTGAAATATTACCGATTGGTGGTTTAAAAGAAAAATTACTGGCAGCTCGCCGTGGTGGTATCAAAACAGTATTAATTCCTTTTGAAAATACGCGCGATTTAGAAGATATTCCGTCAAATATTAAAGATCAGTTAGAAATTAAACCGGTACGTTGGATTGACGAAGTTTTAGAGTTAGCGCTGAGTGAAAGTCTTAAAGGCTTCTCTGTCGAAAAAACACCGAAAAAAAATAAAAAATAGGTGATAAACCGCATAAAATAGGGGCTTGTAGCAGAAAAATTACTGAATTTACTTGCACCCGCTTGCATTAAAAAGTAGCCTAACAACCAATATGTTTTAACGTGTGTTTTCACCTAGTTAGGGGGCACACCATAATTATTATAAAAAATGGGGAATTAAAAATGAACAAAGGACAATTAATCGACAACATCGCTGAAAGTGCTGATATCTCTAAAGCAGCGGCTGGCCGTGCATTAGACGCATTCATCGAAAGTGTAACTGGTGCACTTGTTGAGGGTGATACTGTTTCACTTATCGGTTTCGGTGCTTTCTCTGTAAAAGATCGCGCAGCACGTACTGGTCGTAACCCACAAACTGGCGCGCCAATCGAAATCAAAGCCGCTAAAGTTCCTGCATTCAAAGCGGGTAAATCATTAAAAGACGCTATCAACGCTTAATTCGTTGTTTGGTTAATTTTTATAATGTAATAAGCGCGTCACATGATGCGCTTTTTTTGTTTTAAACCTAGGCATAAATTGCTTTAAAAGGTTTTTAACAACTCAGTAATATAGGGATATGTACTGAGTAATAACTTATAGAGAAAAGATTATGTTAGATAAAATGCGCGAAGGCTCACAAGGTCCTGTTGCTAAAACAATATTAGTTGTGATTATATTGTCGTTTGCTTTAGCTGGCGTGAGTAGCTATTTAGGTGGAAGCAATGTCGCGGTTGCTGTCTTAGTGAATGACCAAGAAATTAGCCAATCAAGCGTCGATCAAGCTTACCAAAACGAACGTGCTCGTTTACAAGAACAATATGGCGAACAGTTTGACTTGTTAGCGTCTAATCCTAACTTTGCTCAACAAGTTCGTGCACAAGCAACACAGGGTTTGATTTCTGAAGCGCTGATTGCACAAGCTATTAACGACATGGGTTTACGTGTTGGTGATGAGCAAATCAAAAATGAAATTCGCAGCATGGCTGAATTCCAGCTTGATGGAAAATTCAACAATGAACAGTATTTAGCGATGTTACGTCGTGCAAGTTACACTCCTGCACAATTTAGCCAAAGCCTAAAAGGTGATTTAGCACGCCGTCAGTTATTACAAATGTTAGTCGGCAGTGAGTTTGTTTTACCAACGGAAGTTGATCTTGCTAATACCTTACAAGCACAGCAACGTGTTGCTAAAGTATTAACGGTTAGCGCAACTGATTTTGAAAATGCTGACGCGGTAACAGATGAAGCAATAAAGGATTATTACCAAAGTAACAGTCAATTATTCCAAGCACCTGAACAAGTCAGTGTTAATTACGTATTGCTAGATGGCAGTTCATTAGCAGACAAAGTAACGGTTACTGATGCTGAAATCGAAGCTTACTACGATACTCATCAGTCAGAATACCAACGTGCTGAACGTCGTAAAGTGGCACACATCTTAATTCAAGGTGTTACTGAAGCGTCTAAAGAAAAAGCACAAGCGATTCTTACAGAGCTTAATGGCGGTGCTGATTTTGCTACCTTAGCAACTGAAAAATCAGACGATACTTACTCTGCTAAAAATAACGGCGAGCTTGATTGGTTCGAATCTGGTGTGATGGATCCTGCCTTTGATAAAGCGTCTTTTGCATTAACAGAAGCAGCGCCTTTATCTGAAGTGGTTGAATCGCAGTTTGGTTACCATGTTATTAAATTAGTGGCTATCGAAGCGAATAAAGCATTACCTCTTGCAGACGTAAAAGTGCGTGTTAAAAGTGCATTACAACAAGAGAAAACAAATGAGCTTTATTACGAACTTCACCAAAGTTTAAGTGAAGTGGCCTTTGAATCTCCTGACAATCTTGAAGAAGCTGCTGGCGCAATTTCAGCTGAAGTGCAAACGAGTGAATTATTCTCTGCTGACAACGCACCTCAAGCACTGTCAAACAAGACGGTATTACAAACTGTATTTGGACAAGATTTCCGTGAAGAGGGCATGAACTCAGAACTGATTGAACTTTCAGATAACCAAGCGATTGTTGTACGTGTTAATGAATATAAAGAAGCTGCTGTAAAACCTTTATCTGAAGTATCAGCGCAAATTAAACATCAATTAACCATACAAAAATCTCAACAGTTAGCGAAAGCGTTTGTTGAAGCTGTAACACTGAAGCTTGATAACAACGAGTCTATCGAAGCACAACTTGCTGAGAAAAACCTTAGCTTTAGCGCAGACTTAACCTTTGCTCGTTATAGCCGTGAGTATGACTATCAAGTTGTTCAAGCGTTGTTTAAACTTGCAAAACCTGCTGAAGGTGAAGTTTCTCGCCATTGGGTAACAGCAAGTACAGGTGATTATGCAATCATCGAGCTATCAAAAATTATCGAAACAAGTGCGGATGATAAAGAAGCAAAAGCACAAATCGAAAATATGCTAGCACGCTCTACTTCTGATGAAACATACCAATCATTAGTGGCGCAATTAATCGCAAATGCAGATATTAAATATCCAGTTGCTGACTAATTAAAAAGCATTAAGTTAGACCTTATAAAGGCGACTATTTAGTCGCCTTTTTCATGCCTGTTAATATTCCCCACCTGCGTCGTTATAAGAATTAATGCTCTATTCAGATAGCCTTTTCCGTTTAAGCTTTCATTAAACAAGAGATATCAAATACTTTATGATGTGGCTTACTACGCATTTTTTAATACACCTTTATATTTAACTGGCAATAACCCGCATTCGTCCTAATCTCAAAGTAGTTATCAATTTGTAGAATCTGGAGTTCACCATGAAAGTTGCCGTAAAAGTTGTCTTAGTTTCCTCATTTGTTTTAATCCTTGCGATTAGCTTACTGTCTCTCTTTCAGTATAAAGAGATGACCAATACATTACGTCAGCAGTCGAGTAATGCCATTGAGGAGTCAAGTGACGCGCTCGCACAACAAATAACCAACTGGCTAAACGGTAAATTAGAGATCATCGATTTAATGTCGCAAGTCATCGATAGTGACTTCAATATTGAGACGATTCAAAAAACAGTCAATGCTCCCCTATTAAAAGACAACTTCTTACTTATCTTTGGTGGCTTATCAACCGATGGTAAGGCCATTACCAATGACCCGTCATGGAATCCTAAAGATTGGGATGCCCGTAAAAGACCCTGGTATGACGTTGCAAAATTTTCTGATAATGCAAAAATCACTGAACCTTATGCAGACGCAGTAACAAAAGATATTTTAATTTCAGTGGTGGCAAACTTCACTGATAAAGGTAAATTTAAAGGCGCATTTGGTGGCGACTTAAGTTTAAAGACAGTTTCTGATTCACTTAATACACTGACGTTTAATGATGCGGGTTACGCCTTTTTATTAACTAAAAGCGGTAATATTATTAGCCATCCTAAGAGTGAACAAAATGGTAAAAACTACAGCCAATTATTTGCAGGGAAAACATTGACGCTTGATAAACAGATGCAAGAGATAAACGTTAATGGTGATACTTTGTGGGTAAGTTTTACGCCTTTGAAAAATTTACGTGGCATGGAATGGTACATCGGTGTTGTTGTTGATGCTGACATCGTGATGTCGGATGCAAATGCAATGGGTGTTAAAACATTAATCGGTGGGTTAATTAGTGTTTTACTGAGTATCGTTCTATTAGGTGCGGTAATGAAAAAAATACTAAAACCAGTGGGTTTACTCTCTGCCTCTTTAGTTGAAATAAACAGTGGTAATGGGGATTTAACAAAACGTCTACCGATCATCTCTCGTGATGAGTTTGCCGATGTAGCCACGCAGTTCAATATTTTTGTCGGTAATTTACAGGACATTATTATCAATGTTAAAAACCTTGCTTCAGAAGTTGATCAAAGTACCGAGAAGGTCAGTGGTGAGGCGGAAAAAGCCTCAAGTGATTTAAATCAACAACTCGCAGAGCTGGATCAACTGGCGACTGCAATGAACGAGATGGCGTCTAGCGCAGTTGAAGTAGCGAGTAATGCGCAAGTGGCTGCACAATCGGCCACCACGGCAGATGAAGAAACAGTAAAGGGTGTTACCATTGTTTCCAATGCAACCAATTCAATTAACCAACTTGCAACTCAAATGGAAACCGCAGTTGAATCCGTGGTTGAATTAGCAAATTTCAGTAATAACATCGAGTCAATTTTAACGGTTATTACCAGTATTGCAGAGCAAACCAATTTACTTGCTTTAAATGCCGCGATTGAGGCTGCTCGCGCCGGTGAGTCAGGACGAGGTTTTGCAGTTGTTGCCGATGAGGTACGTTCATTAGCATCGCGTACTCAACAGTCAACCAGTGAAATTCGCTCTATGATAGATCAACTTCAAACGGGGGTTCGCCAGGCGGAAACGAATATTAAAGAGAGCCGTGAAGTTGCAATAACAACATCAGAAGAAGCGAGTAAAGCCAATGACGCATTGGAAACTATTCGTAATGCCATCTTACAAATAAGCGACATGAATTTACAGATTGCAGCTGCAGCAGAGGAGCAGTCTGCAACCTCTGAAGAGATCAACCGTAATACCACTAATATCCGTGATATTAGTCAAGAGGTTTCAAATGGTGCGCAGGAGCAGGTGCAATATGCGCAGCTAATGAAACAGCAAGTAGAAGAGCAAGATACTCAGCTAAATAGATTTAAAGTCTAAGTCTATAACGGCTACGTACCTCAAAGCTAAGCACTTAAGGTCTTAAGTGCTTAGCTTTGTATAAGGTAAAATTCAAAAATAGATTGTTGTTGTGCCGCCTCAACAATCGCTTGAATCATTAAAGAAAAATCAGCTGGCTGTGGGCGTTTTTTTCTTACATTTTGCCACAGTGTAACGTCTGGCGTTTGTGACTCTACAAAGGCTTTCAATGTTTCAATATCTGCACTTTCAAAACGAAATAGCTGCGCATCATAACGCTTCACTTCAGGATCAACCGCTTCCCATTCGTAGTTTTGCTCGAATAAGACTTTTTGTTGGTCATAGGCGATAAAAAGTGTTTCACCAACTCCCGTTATGTCTGGAATATCTGTCAATTGAAAAGCCGATTGTTGGCCATTTTCAGCGCTAGGTATTGTATAAATCACGTTATCATTATTTGTAATATAGCGTTGCATACTGTCTGTCCTAAATAACTTTTCCAAACGCAGGAGCATAACAGTTAATGCCTATGTTACAATTCTTGTTTTAGTTATTGTGACTGTAACTAGATGTTTAATTTGAGACAAACTTTAGAGGCAATTATGGCAAGAACAGCAGCCGCATTACATATTTTGGTAAAACATAAAGAGAAAGCAGAAGAAATTTTAGAGCAACTTAATAAAGGCGCTAAATTTCAGACGCTCGCTAAAAAATACTCATCTTGCCCATCAGGTAAAAAAGGTGGTGATTTAGGCGAATTCAAAAAAGGCCAAATGGTATCTGCTTTTGATAATTTTTGTTTCACAGGCGAGATATTAACCCCCGCTATTGTGAAAACGAAACACGGTTTTCATATTGTGAAAATACTTTACCGCACTTGATAATAGTTGAATTTAAAAGGTGATATCAGTGTTTAATAAAGTGGCCATTTTATTTGTTATCATTTTTAGCATGCATTCTTTGCATGCTAACCCTAACCCTATTTCTAGAGATCAAGCTAAGACATTAATGCAAGCGTGTAAGACTTTGCGTCAGGATAAAATTGCATCTCTTAGAGATCTTGAAATTGAAAAATGTATTCATGATCAAGGTAAAGAAGCGGATCATTGCGTTCGCTTTTATAATGATTTTGGTGAGGCTTATCGGGCGCCTAATGGGGGCATGCAATTAGGCTTATTTTGGGATACGCCTCTTTGTGAGCAGGCGCTTGAAGTAGAAAAATATTTTATGATCTATCCCTCTAAAGAGAGTTATCAGCTTAAATAATTGTTTACTCACTTATTGCTTAACTGCTCATTGTTTAATTCTATTTTTATAAAGACATTCACTTATGTTTCAGAACCTTCAAAAAGCGACATTAATCAAACGCTATAAACGTTTCTTAGCCGACGTAGTATTAGAAAACGGTGAGACAATAACGATCTACTGTCCTAATACGGGCGCAATGACAAATTGTGCAGAGCCAGGGGATAGTATTTATTACAGCGAATCCGATAATCTTAAGCGTAAATATCGTTATACGTGGGAGTTAACGCTGACCCAAGCAGGGCACTGGATTTGCATTAACTCTGCACATGCAAACAACATTGTTGCACAGGCGCTACAGACTAATGATATTGATGACTTGATAGGGTATGAGTGTATAAAAGCAGAAGTGAAATATGGCGAAGAGAATAGCCGTATCGATTTCTTACTCACGGATCCTAAAAAAGCAGATTGCTACGTTGAAGTAAAAAGTTGTACTTTATTGGATGAAAAATATTCCAGTGGACAAGGTTTTTTCCCCGATGCTGTTTCTGTAAGGGGGCAAAAGCACCTTCGTGAATTAATGGCAATGAAAGCACTAGGATTCCGATCCGTATTAGTTTTTGCTGTTTTACACTCTGGTATCGACTCTGTGACAGCGGCTAAACATATCGATGAAAAATATGCCTTATTATTCGAAGAAGCAAAACAGGCTGGGGTTGAGATAGTGTGTTATTTCCCACCTATCACGCAGATTTCAAATAACTAGTTTTGAAATATGATTCCTCTGGATGTTGAATGAATTCTCAGAGGAAAAATATTTATAGCGGTTTCTATTAAATAACACTTATTTCTCTCGTATGAGCGCACATATAACTTTGCTCCAATCAAGGTGCTTGATCTCTTTTTTACTATTATTTCTCCCTCTTAGCTGCTATTTTTTGTATAAAATTGCTTAGCTATACTATTCTTGATGTATAAATATTAGCGTTATTTGAATGTTTTATAGACAATCAGGTCAACATTGCCATTTCAAATACGCTATTTATTCATTTTCAAATCAGGTTTAACCTGAAACTGAAAATTGTTAGTTATTTAATTTTCCACATTGCTAACGTTTTACACTGAGTATGTCAGGTGAGCAAGTAGTGAGGATTGCTAGCAAGATTTTTCATCTTAAGATTTACATGTGAGGTGAATTAAATCATCTAAAATATAGAAACGATTGTTATCAATTACCTACTGTTTATTAGGAGAATAATATGTCGACAACTCATGCGGTAAAACGCGAAAAAACAGAGTATGCAAGAACGATAGAATGCAATAAATTAGAAGTGACAGCACCATTTCGATGGCTTTCTCTGGCGGTTGCAGACTTTTTTGCCACCCCCATGATTAGCCTCGGTTATGGCATCATATTTAGCATCATCCCTTTTGTCGCAATGCAACTTTTTGCAATAGAAGCCAATCCCATGTTCATTATTCCCATGATTGTTGGTTTAACCCTGATTGGGCCTATTTTTTCATCTGCATTGTATGATGTAGCTTGGGAATTAGAAAAAGGACACAAACCTTCATTTGGTCATAGCTTTAAATCCCTGTTAAGAAATCAAGTTGGCTTGTGGGGATTTGCGGTTATATTGTTATTGATCTTGACGTTATGGGTACGTTTAGCAAGCTTAGTGTTTGTTCTTTATCCTACTGATACTAATCCAGCATTAATGGAACTTGCAGTCTTTTTAGGAATCGGTTCGCTCATTGGAGGGGGCTTATCAATGGTAGTTTTGGTTATTTCCGCCTTTACGCCACAAATTATTATGGAACGTCGTGTTGATATTATGACGGCAGTGTTTACCTCTGCTAATGCGGTGAAAAATAACCTCTTTGTGATGTGTATATGGGGAGCGATGATCATTGTTGCTGTTGCGATTGGTTTTGCTACCTCCGCAGTTGGTTTTATTATTATTATGCCTTTATTGAGCTTTGCCAGTTGGCATGCTTATATCGCCACGATTAAAACTAAAAAACAACGTGCCTTCGAATAGAAATTAGATTCACTGTATTGGTATAAATTAAAAAGCCCAAATAGTTTCCTATTTGGGCTTTTTTTGTTTGTAAATTTACCTGTATTTTATGCTTTCTATTAGCGTTGGAACTCTTTATCGCGGTAGTGTGGGTCAGTCCAACAAACGGGTAAAGCTTCACCAGAAAGAAATAATAATGATGATTTATTAAAAACTTCTACATCCTGCAACTCTTCTCCTGCTTGGTAACGTCCATGAATTTTATCTTCAAAAACATCACTTAATTCAGCCAAATTAATGACCTCAACGCGATCACCGGTATTCTGTGTCTGTAAGAACATAATCACCTCTGTATGCGTGTTTGGTCATTTGAGTATAGTGTATAAGTCTGATAAGTATAAATGATAACCGTTCCCATAATATATTGCAGATAGGATCACTGCTCAGCTTATTTATGTGCATTTTAGGGAGGGCGTAAGGTGTTTACAGGGGAGGTTTTACGAAGAAAACCACTTAGTACTGCTCGAGTACTAAGTGACTCAATACATTGATTATTTGCTTACATTATTTACTTACATTATTAATTTATCTGCAAAAAAGGCAATAAATAATAGGGTTAAATGCACGATTGAAAATTTAAACAACGCGAAAGCATTGCGGTGATGCGAACATATTTTTAATAAAAAAGCTTTATAGATAAATATTCCATTAAGCATTAACGCACTAAACAAATAAACATAACCCGACATATGAATTAAGAAAGGTAATACACAGACTAGCGTTAACAGAATCGTATATAAGAGTAAGCAGGTTTTAGTGTAATCAATACCGTGAGTGACGGGTAACATAGGAATATTGGCTCTCGCGTAATCCGCTCTACGGTGTATTGCTAACGCCCAAAAGTGTGGCGGGGTCCAAGTGAAGATAATCATCACTAGAATCCAGGGTTCAGGGGCTAGCGCGCCTGTTTCAGATACCCAACCTAATAAAGGAGGCATTGCGCCTGCAAGCCCACCAATCACGATATTTTGTGGTGTGGCGCGTTTTAAAAATAGCGTGTAAACCACTGCATAACCTAGCAAGGCAAAGAGGGTTAAGTAGGCCGTTAACCAGTTAGCAAAAATAACTAATAAGGTGAAACCGGTGACAGACAACAATCCAGAGAAAGCTAAAGCGCGGTTACGGGAGACTCTCTTTTTTACAATGGGGCGGTTTTTTGTGCGTGCCATGATTGCATCAATGCGACTGTCTACGACATGATTAATGACAGCGGCACTACTCGATAACAATCCTATGCCTAATAAACTAAGCAACTGTTCAATATAACCTCTGCCCATATCGGGTGCTAATGCGGCCCCTATAACGGCAGTAAGCACTAACAGCGCGATCACTTTTATCTTACACAGCTCTAAATAATCCTTTAACTGAACAGGGTCGTCATTCTCAGCCACTGTTGCTAATTCATTGTGTGTCACTAATTGTGTCATGTTCGCCTCCTTATCACTGTGTATGGTAATTTTTCTGTATTTTACTGAGCCCATAACTTAAACGTATTAAGCTCATTAATAACAAAGCAGCACACAGGTTATGTGCAAGTGCCATTGATATTGGGAAGTGCCAAAACACCATCATGATGCCTAATAGCACTTGGCTAGTGATTAAAAAGATGACCATTAAGGCTGCATTTTTAATGTGTAATTCAGCGTGGCTGACATAAAGCCTGATAACAAATGTTAAGACGATCAAACTAGTGATGATGGCCCAAAAGCGATGAAAAAGATGAATCGATAAACGCGCTTGGGTAGGTAGCACGCCAAACTCATAATTGCTGCTGGCCGGCAATTGCCAAATACTTTTAAAGGAGAACTGTTCCCAGCTGTTACTGCTGCTAAAACCATCACAAAAAGGTAGCCCATTACAAAAAGAGGCCGCGTAATTTGCACTTAACCAGCCGCCTAGCGCTATTTGGCTTAATACTAAAACGATGATGAATAAGCTAATAATAAAGGGTCTGTTAACTGTCTGGTTATGACTCGTGGCTGGATTTGTGTTTTTTGAATCGTTATTAATATTAAGCAATAATAGCCAGATTAAATTGAGCACTAAGAAGCCACCTAAAAGGTGTCCTACAACAATTAAAGGCTGTAGAGACATAGTGACCGTTAACATACCTAAGGTTGCTTGGAATACGACTAATAGCAATAATAGGGTGCTTAATGCTCTTGTGGAGTGGTACGTTTTTAGTGCTAATGAACTGATAAATATTATTAATATAAGTAACCCTAAACTACCTGCAAAATAGCGATGTATCATCTCCTTCCACGCTTTTCCTGTTTCTAACAATCCTAACTCAGGGGGGACTTGATCAATATGTGGCACCGTTAAAAAACCATAACAGCCTGGCCAATCAGGGCAGCCTAAACCTGCATGACTTAAACGGGTGTAAGCACCTAATGCAATCACCACCACCGCCAATAAAAAAGTGAATTGCACTAATCTTTTATAATAATGACTCGGCTGATGACTGTCTTTTGTTGTAAATTTTGGAATAGGCTTTTGCAAATCAACTCTCCTATTAGGTATTGCTAGGCACTGCGCGCAAATTTAAATAATTTTTTCAGGTCTTTAATCAAACCTTGTTTGATAAGACGATTTTCTTCTGGGTTATCAGATAAAGGGTAAGCGAGCACGATCAAACCAAAGCGATCGATTAAATAGAGGGTATTAGCTTGTAATGCATGGTGTTGCAAAGGGTAGCTTTTCCCCCCTGGCAAGGGTTGTAAACTGCCTAATAAAACTAAATCTACTTTGTCTTTATATTTGCCAAGTGCGTTAGCTGTTTGCTGTATTTGTTGCTGATTGTACAAACATTTATTTTCACACTTACCTGCGACTTGTTGTGCAATCGACCATTGTTTAGGTTCGATTAATTGCCAATCTGTTAAGGTGATTTTTTGTGCGAGAAACTCGCCATTATTCACTTGATGTGAAGGCGACCAGTTTGTTTTTAAGAGAATAAAGGCCAATAATAAGGGGGCAATAAAACTGAACACAAAGAGACTGATCACTTTTTTGTTATTCACATTTCCATTCACCTTTTTATTCTCCTTCTTATTCATAGTGTTCTCCTGATTTTTTTGTCGCAGTAAAAGGTTTAACAGCAAAAAGAAAAACCAATAGCGCAGCAATACCAATCAATAACCACTGTAGTGCATAAGCAAAATGTTTCTCAGGTGGCATCACGACTGGCTTGTAATGAGGCTGTAATGAAAACCGCGCTTCACTGCTGTAGGCCATAAAATCAATGAGCTGTGTATTACTTTCTTGTTGCACTTCCTGTTGCATAAGGGCTAAATCGATATATTGAATACGTTTAGGCCATGGCTCATTATTAAGCGCTTGCGCCTGTAAATAAAATCCCGCTAACTCTCCTTGTTTTAACTGCACGTTTAAGCTGATTTTTGTTGAGGGTAATGTGACTTGTGCTTTTTGTTGACGGCTTTTAGGCGCTTTTATCCAACCTAAATTAACCACGATAGCTTGCTTACTTTGCTCAGGGTCAAAAAGGCCGACTACATCAAAACCTACTTGTTTCTCAAAAACACGATTGTCTAAGAGCCAATATTGATCACTTTGTAAGTGCCCGGTGAGTTGTAATTTAATACCCGTTTTATCGACATTTTCAGGTAATGATTTCAATTCAGACCAACTCATAACGCCTTTCGCTTGCACCACACTTATATTGTCTAACCGTTGTTGTTTATCCTGCGCCCGATTAAGCTGCCAGTTGGCTAAAAACAAGCAAGTTAAAACAACCAGCAGGGTTAAAGAGGCGCTAATAATAGGCATCTTTAAAAGACATAAACTAAGAAAAATAAACATAACCACACCACATCGACAAAATGCCAATACCAGCTACCAGCTTGCAGCGCAAAATGCTGTTGGTCGTTAAAGTGTCCTCTGAGAATGCGCGCATAAACAATCACCAGCAGTATCAGTCCAAGGGTCACATGTAATCCATGAAAACCGGTTAATAAATAAAAGGTATTACCATAAACACCAGACTGTAAGGTTAACCCTAGCTCTGTATAGGCATGAATATATTCTTGTACTTGTAGTGTTAAAAAACAGCCTCCGAGTACGACGGTAAGCCCAATAAAGGTTTGTAATTTTCGACGATTATTTACTTTCATTGCATTTTCAGCAATGTGTAACGTCACGGAAGAGGTGATTAATATAAGCGTATTGATAAGAGGCAGACCTTGCCAGCCCATCGCTTGTGTTGTGTCACCTGCGGGGGTTTTTAGTAATGGCCAAAATGATTGAAAATCTGGCCATAAAATTTGTTGGGTCATCACATTGTTCGAAGCCCCCCCTAACCAGGGGACTGAAAGGTTACGCGTGTAAAATAAAGCACCAAAGAACACTAAAAAGAACATCACTTCAGAGAATATAAACCACAACATAGCTTGCTTAAAAGAGACATCCATCTGCGTGGAATACAAACCATTATTGGATTCAGTGATCACATCTTTAAACCAAGAAAACAGCATGACAAATAATATAGCCAGCCCAATCACTAATAAAAACACACCGGAAACATTGCTATTATTGAGTTGCATAATGGTTAAACCACTACCAACAGCAATAAAAAACAGGGCAATCGCACCCACAATAGGCCAAGGGCTTTGCGCTGGCACATAATAGCTTTGTGGTAATTTTTTATTTTCAACGGACATAAAATCCCCTATTAACTTCTTAGTAAATGATAATAATTCGGTGCGTTCATGGTTAGATCTTATCCGTTATATCAAACAACGTATAAGAGAGTGTCATCTCTTCAATTTCAGCGGGCAAGGCTTCATCAACATAAAACAGCAGTGTCATCTCTATCTTTTCATTCGCTTTCAGAGGTTGTTGTTCAAAACAAAAACATTGCACTTTATGCAAGTATTGCGCAGCTAACCCCGGACTTACCGAAGGCACTGCCTGAAAGACTCGGTCTTTATCACTTAGGTTGCTTGCGATGAAGCTGACCTTGTTCATTTCGCCAATATTAACGGTTAACCTT
This sequence comes from Psychromonas sp. Urea-02u-13, assembly GCF_002835995.1. GTDB lineage: Bacteria > Pseudomonadota > Gammaproteobacteria > Enterobacterales > Psychromonadaceae > Psychromonas. The sequence continues at coordinate 84,042 of NZ_PJBZ01000043.1, forward strand.
CGGCTTTCGGTGGTCACTTTAAAAGGAGCCCCTTCTTTGGCGTGGGTTAAAAAATCCACAGCCACTTGTTGCGTATGATCAACAGACTCGCTGACTTTTGCTTTTTCCATGGACGGTTTTCCATTTAGTCCGGTTACTTGACAAAATACGTCATATAAAGGAACAAGCGCAAAAGCAAAACCAAACATCAATACAGAGGTAATAATTAAACGCTTCAGCAAAGGTCTGTGTTGGCTCATTTAACCTCCGGTGGTGTTGCAAAGGTATGATAAGGGGCGGGTGAGGGGACTTGCCATTCTAGCCCTTCTGCTCCATCCCATACTTTAGCGGGGACTTTCTCACCACCGCGAAAACATTGCACCACACACCAAACAAATAACAGCTGTGATAAACCAAAGGCAAAACCGCCCAAACTAATGATCATATTAAAATCTGCAAACTGTAGTGCGTAATCGGCAATGCGTCTTGGCATTCCCGCAAGACCAACAAAATGCATAGGAAAAAATAGAACGTTGACACTGATTAGTGATAACCAAAAATGGGTTTTCGCTAAGCGGATATTAAACATATGGCCCGTCCATTTTGGTAACCAAAAATAGACGGCTGCAATTATTGAGAATAGGGCGCCTGTGACTAATACATAGTGGAAATGTGCAACAACAAAATAGGTATCGTGATATTGAAAATCAGCAGGGGTTATTGCTAGCATTAATCCTGAAAATCCGCCGATGGTGAACAGCACAATGAAGGCGATAGCAAATAACATAGGTACTTCAAAGCTTAGTGATCCTCTCCACATGGTGGCGACCCAATTGAAGATTTTCACCCCAGTGGGGACAGAAATAAGCATAGTGCTATACATAAAAAACAATTCAGCTGCTAATGGCATGCCGGTGGTAAACATATGGTGCGCCCACACAATAAAAGATAAAAAGGCGATAGAGACGGTCGCATACACCATCGAATGGTAACCAAAGAGTTGTTTGCGTGAGAAAGTAGGAATAATGGTAGAGATAATACCAAAAGCGGGCAAAATCATAATGTAGACTTCAGGGTGGCCAAAGAACCAGAAGATATGCTGAAACATCACCGGATCCCCTCCGCCCATGGCATCGAAGAAACTAGTACCAAAGTATTTATCGGTTAATACCATAGTGACTGTGCCCGCTAATACAGGCATCACTGCAATCAATAAAAAGGCGGTGATTAACCATGTCCAAACAAACATCGGCATTTTCATTAAGGTCATGCCAGGCGCGCGTAAATTAAAGATAGTCACAATGACATTAATCGCGCCCATGATGGAGCTAATCCCCATGATATGCACTGAGAAGACAAACAAGGCCGTATTGTCATTGCTGTATGTTGTTGAAAGTGGGGCGTAAAAAGTCCAACCAAAATTAGGGCCACCTCCCTCCATAAACAGTGAGCCAATTAAGATCGCAAAGGCAAAGGGCAAAATCCAAAAGCTCCAGTTATTCATGCGTGGTAACGCCATATCGGGCGCGCCAATCATCAGTGGAATCATCCAGTTTGCTAAGCCAACAAATGCGGGCATAACCGCACCAAATACCATGATTAATCCATGAACTGTGGTCATTTGATTAAAAAAGTTCGGCTCAACGAGTTGTAGTCCGGGTTGAAATAACTCTGCGCGGATAACCATCGCCATTGCACCACCGACAAATAACATCAATAATGAAAAGCCTAAATACAGGGTGCCGATATCTTTATGGTTGGTCGTATATAACCAGCGTTTAATACCTGAAGGCTGGTGGTGCTCCGCTGAATCATTTTGTTGGTACATTGAATCATCCATTATTCAGTTCCTTTAGATTGGCTATCGGATTCTGACACTTGAGTGACGTCTGATGCTTGAATAATTTCACCTGAACGTCCCCATGCATTTCGCTCGTAAGTCACAATGGCCGCAATCGTAGTAGCGGACAACTTACCTTTAAATGCTTGCATGGCTGTCATCTCTTTACCGTTTAAAACAAGGTTGATGTGTTGCGCTATTGGGCCATTGATTACCGGGCTGTCTTTTAAGGCTGGAAAGGCCCCAGGTAAACCCAGTCCACTTGCTTGATGGCACATTGCACAGTGCTCAATATAAGCTTGCTCACCGAGTTTCATTAACTGTGTTTTATCAAGGTCTATAAGAGGGTCTTGAGGCTCTGCTGGCGTTTCATCAACGGTTGTAGGTTGTGTTTCTGCTGCTGACGTTGCACCTTTGTCATCTGCTTGAACGTCTTTCGGTTGAACGAGATCGCCTGAATTAATGCCCCATGCATTTCGTTCATAGGTAATCACTGCCGCCAGTTGTTTACTTGAAAGCTGTTTTGCAAAGGCTTGCATTGCTGTGCCTGGTTTCCCCTTCACGACAATATCAATATGTTGCTGCACATCACCTGTGGTGATTGGGCTATTTTTTAAAGAAGGAAACAAGCCTGGTAAACCTTGCCCGCTAGGTTGATGGCAGACAGAGCAGTTAGCCTCATAAACATCTTTACCTAATGTCATCAGCTCATCCATAGTAAAACTGACATCTTTTAATGCAGCTTCCTGTTGTGCTTGCTGTGCGATTAATACCTGTTGCTCAACTAACCAAAGGTCAAATTGTTCTGGGCTGCGAACATCGACCACAATAGGCATGAAACCATGATTTTTACCGCATAACTCAGCGCATTGGCCGCGGTATATGCCTTCAACATTAACATTGGTCCACGCTTCATTAATAAAGCCGGGCACAGCATCTTTTTTAACTGCAAAATCGGGAATCCACCAGGCGTGAATCACATCATCTGAAGTAAACAAAAAGCGTACTTTTTTACCCGTTGGGATCACTAATGGTTTATCTACTTCTAAGAGGTAGGTGTCTGTTTTTTCTTGTTGATTGGTTATTTGTGACTGAGGCGTTGAGATAATAGAGTAAAAACCGATATCTAAGGGTTTTTCTTCGTAAGTTAAGTACTGGTAGTGCCATTTCCACTGTGAACCTGTCACTTTAATGGTGAGGTCAGATTTACTTGGGTCTTCCATTTTTATTAATGTTTGCGTCGCAGGAATGGCCATGGCAATCAAGATAACCACAGGGATTGCAGTCCATAATATTTCAACTTTGGTACTTTCATGAAACTGTGCGGGTTTTGCGCCTTTACTTTTTCGATGGTGGATGATTGACCAGAACATAACGGAGAAAACTAATAAGGCAATCACACAGCAAATAATAAAAATGGTCATGTGCAACTGATAAACATTTTCACTAATATCAGTGACACCTTGGCGCATGTTGATCGTACTATTTGCTAGTGCAATCTCAGGTAAAACTAATGTCAAATAAGCAACAGCGCGAACAAGAGTCATCCCTTTCTCCTCTGATGTTTCATTATAAAATGGCTTAATTTGTATCTATTAAACAATCTATTGAATGATTATTTTGATGATCAATAAACTGATTTAAATCAAGTGACGGATAAACAAATAGTCAACGAACGAATAATGTGCAAGTTTTGAACGATTTAAAGCTGAGTAGTTGCTGTTGATCACCAAATTTTGAAAGATAATAAAATCAAATTAGCTTAATGGGATTTATTGCTCTAACTAGGATATATTTCTATAGAGACTGCTAAAGTTACCTGTGATTTAAAATGTTAAGGAAGAGGGAAATACGGTTAAGCAGCAAGGTTTTACCTTGATTGAATTAGTGATTGTCATTGTTATTCTTGGTATTTTAAGTACGGTCGCTCTGCCCAAGTTTGTGAACTTAAGTCGTGATGCACGTATTGCGACATTAGAAGTTATTAAAGGTGCAATGGCATCGACATCGTTGCTCGTTGAAATGAAAGCTAAAATCGAAGGTGTGGAAAATGGAGGTATTAAACTTAACGGACAAACAGTATTAGTCAACAATGCTTATATTACCGGCCATTGGAATAACGCTTGGCGCCATGCGCTCGATATAGGTAAAGATATTGGTTTTACTCGTACTAACGCCACCTGCACGCTGAATGATATTTGTGGTGTGGGAAATCAGCGTAACCACTCAGGATTACCTAGTAGTATTGTGCCTTCTCCTGCCATTGCACGGGGATTAGTTATGTTTTGGCTTGAAGGTACAAAACTAGACGATTTATGTTATGCCTTTTATTACAATCCATCCGATGGAAATTCACCAACAGTGGGTGTGGTCGATGAGGGCTGTTAGCCAATATTAATGGCTCGTTTAGAAACAAAAAAGGAGAGCCGAAGCTCTCCTTTTTGATATAAGAAACGTGATTATTTGCTGTGACGTTCTTGTAATTTTGCTGCAATATCAGAAAGTTGTAGACCTTCATTTTGCAATAAAACTGTTAAGTGATATAGCAAATCAGCACTTTCACAAGTTAACTCATCCATGTCTTTAGCCATCGCAGCTAGTGCTACTTCAACACCTTCTTCACCGACTTTCTGTGCAATACGTTTTGTACCACGTGCGTATAAAGAGGCAGTGTAGCTGCTTTCTGGGTCAGCACCTTTACGGCTAGCAATCACTTGCTCAAGGTCTGCAATGAAGCTTAACGCAGGCTGTAATTCGCCTTTAAAACAAGTTTCAGTGCCAAGATGACAAGTTGGACCCACTGGCTCAACAATCGCTAATAACGTGTCGTTATCGCAATCAGAGCTAATTTCTAATACGTTTAAGAAATTACCAGACTCTTCGCCTTTACACCATAAACGCTGTTTTGTGCGGCTAAAGAAAGTCATTTTTCCAGATTCAAGTGTTGCTGCTAATGATGCTTCATTAACGTAACCTAGCATGAGTACTTTACCTGATGTGCGGTTTTGCACTACGACTGGCATTAGGTTATCAACTTTTGCCCAATCAAGTGATGCTAGTTGTTCTTCGTTCATTAAGCTCGCTTTTGTTAAACTCATAGTCTGATCTCTACCTGTTGTGTTTTAAGGTAAGATTTTAACTCACCAATATTAATTATTTGTTTGTGGAATACACTTGCCGCTAATGCGCCATCAACGTCTGCCGTATTAAATACCTCAGCAAAATGAACCATTTCACCCGCACCGCCTGAAGCGATTAATGGAACTGTTGCAATGGCACGTGCCGTGCTCAATTGCTCGATATCATAACCGCAACGAACGCCGTCTTGATTCATCACGTTTAATACGATTTCACCCGCACCACGTGATTGTACTTCTTTAATCCAATCAAAAGTATTCCACTTCGTGGTTACCGTTGCTTTTTCGTTACCCGTAAACTGTTTAACTTGATGCTGACCAGTGGCTTCATCAAAGTAAGAGTCGATGCCGATAACAATACATTGTGTGCCAAATTTAGCAGACAAACGATTGATTAAACTTGGATCTGCAAGCGCAGGGCTGTTGATAGATACTTTATCTGCGCCAAACTCTAGAATACGTCGCGCATCTTCTTCAGTTTTAATACCGCCTGCCACACAGAAAGGAATATCAATGACTTCAGCAACACGTGATACCCAGCTTTTATCAACAACACGATCATCAGAACTGGCTGTAATATCGTAAAATACTAATTCGTCAGCGCCTTCTTCAGCGTAACGTTTAGCAAGAGGCACAATATCACCGACGACTTCGTGGTTACGAAACTGAACCCCTTTTACGACCTGACCATCTTTAACATCAAGACAAGGAATTATGCGTTTTGCCAGCATTGAATCGCCTCCTTAACGTTGAATTTACCTTCTAACAATGCACGACCAACGATCATACCTTGTGCGCCAGAGCGGGCTACATCAGCAATATCTTCTAAAGAGCCGATACCGCCAGACGCTTGCCAAGCAACACTTGGGAAGGTAACAACCATCTCTTTATACAGATCAACGTTAGAGCCTGTTAAGGTGCCGTCTTTAGAAATGTCAGTACAGAGTACATGTTTTAAACCCACTTTTAAGTAGATTTCAAGCAGTGACTCAATCGTCTGACCACTGTCTTCTTGCCAGCCAGAAACGGCAACAATCTTGTTACCGTCGGCATCAATATTAATATCAAGTGCTAACACGATATGCTCAGGACCGTATTTTTCCATCCATCCAGCAACCATTGCAGGCTCTTTAACCGCTGTAGAGCCGATAACAACACGATGTGCACCAGCATCTAAAAGACCTTTAACGTCTTCTTCAGTACGTACACCACCGCCAATTTGAACTTTAGCGGGCGTATTTTTGATTAAGCTTTCAATAACCGATAATTGGCGTTTAGTAGTATCTTTTGCGCCATCTAGGTCAACCAAGTGCAACCAATCGGCGCCTTGTTCGTTGTAGATAGTGTATAAGCTTTGTGGATCATCGCTGTAAACTGTTTTTTGTGCGTAATCGCCTTGGTACAAACGCACTACTTTACCGTCGATTAAGTCTAATGCTGGGATAATCATTTTAAAGCTCCAAAAAGTTTTTAATTAGCTGCGTGCCTGTTTTTCCTGAACGCTCTGGGTGAAATTGCACCCCATAAAAATTGTCTTTATTAACGGCTGCCGTAAAGGGCGTGCCGTATTCACAACTTGCGATCGTATTGTCGTTTACTGGTAATGCATAGCTATGCACAAAGTAAAAGTAACTGCCAGCAGGAATATCTTTGAACAGTGGGTTGCCTACTTCTGGTGTTACTTGGTTCCAGCCCATGTGTGGAGAGCGTAGTGGAGCAACATCCATTTTTTTAACAAAACCGTCAACCAGACCGAGTGTTTTAATGATTTTTTGCTCACAAAAAGACTCTTCAGAGCCTTCAGCTAACATTTGCATTCCTAGACAGATACCTAATACAGGCTGTGTTAATTTTGATACTTGGTTTACTAAATCACGTTCAATTAAGTTTGCCATTGCTTCCTTCGCCGTGCCTACTCCGGGTAAGAAAAGTTTGTCAGCTTGTTGCAAAATAGCAGGGTCTTTACTTACTGTGACTTGATAACCAAGGCGTTCAATAGCAAAACGTACTGAAGACAAATTTGCGCATCCAGTGTCAATAATGACTATCATAAAACACCTTTACTTGAAGGCAGGTCTGTCCCGATAATGGTGACGCTTTGGCGTAAAGTACGACCGAATGTTTTAAACAAACCTTCAACCATGTGATGTGCATTACCGTTTTCAACTTCTAAATGCAGTGTTGCACGCATCGCTTGTGCTAAAGAGTAGAAGAAATGCTCAACCATCTCAGTCGACATTGTACCGACTAATTCACGTGGAAAATTTGCTTTGAATTTAAGGAAAGGGCGACCTGATAAATCAAGTGTACAGCTGGCTTTTGTTTCATCCATTGGAAGCACAAATCCAAAACGGCCAATACCACGTTTATCACCTAATGCGATGTTTAACGCTTCACCTAATGCAAGGGCTGTATCTTCAACGCTGTGGTGATCATCAATGTGTAAATCACCCTTAACATCAACATTCATGTGGAAACCGCCGTGTGTAGCGATTTGATCCAGCATATGGTCAAAGAACCCCATGCCTGTATTAATCACGTTTTCACCGGTGGTGTCTAAATCAACAAATACGTTAATGTCAGTTTCTTTTGTCGTACGTGTGACAGATGCTACACGGCCTCGCTTGGTCGTTAACTGTTTAACAATCTCTTTCCAGCCTAGTGTTTCTTTGTTGTAAAGAAGGCCGGTAATTGCCATGTTGTCAGCAAGACCAATATCCGTATGACGATCGCCAATCACGTAAGAGTTTTTATGGTCGATACGGCCAGACTGTAAGTATTCTTTAACCATACCTAAGTGTGGCTTACGACATGCACAGTTATCTTCAGTAAAATGCGGGCAAAGCAGTGTTGCTTCAAAATTAACACCTTGAGAAGCGAAGATTTCCATCATTTTATTCTGTGGAATATCAAAGTCACTTTGTGGGTAGCTTTCAGTCCCTAAACCATCTTGGTTAGACACAATTACAAGAATAAAACCCGCATCTTGTAACGCTAATAGGCTTGGAATGACGTAAGGTTCGAAAACTAGTTTCTCTAAGCTATCTACTTGCTTATCACTAATAGGCTCATCAATTAATGTACCGTCACGATCGATAAAAAGAAATTTTTGTTGGCTCATTTTTTGTTTCCTACAGTGAGTTTAATATTTTGAGTGTTACTTGCATCTCATCGATATTGCCGATAGTGATACGAATACAGTTTTCTAAGCGATCTTTACTCGCGAAATCGCGCATAATAACGCCATTCTCAGAGAATGCTTGCCACACTTTTTTAGCGTCAGTGAAGCGCACTAATACAAAATTACCGGTTGCTGGGAATAGCTCGGTGACACAATCTAGTTGTTGTAACGAATTAGCTAATACCATGCGATTATTATTCAAAATGGCAACACGTTCACGCATCACTTCTAAGCCTTGTATAGAGAGGGCTTGTGTTGCAATTTGTGCGACAGGATCAGGCACTGGGTAGGGCGCAATCACTTTACTCATCATTTCGATAACACTTGCTTGTGCAAGGGTAAAGCCACATCGGATAGAAGCTAATGCAAAGGCTTTAGACAGAGTACGTGTGATAACCAGGTTTTCATGGTTGTTGATAAGGTCTGCTTGGCTAAGCGTTGGGCAAAATTCGATATACGCTTCATCGGCAACAATCAGTGCTTTACCCTTTGCTGCGTGTAATAAATCGACCAATTTTGCTTTGTCGAGCATATTACCCGTTGGGTTATTAGGCGCGCATAAAAACACAATTTTAACTTGGCTATTAGGTGCATTGACAGCTTGCTCAACCGCAACATAATCAACATCAAAATGAGTATCTAAAGCCACTTGGTCAACTTGGACCCCACAGGTTTCTGCACTAATTGCATACATACCGTAAGTCGGTGGACAGATTAAAATACTGTCGCCACTTGTTGATGCAGACGCGGGCTCACAAAAAGTACGAATTAAAATTTCAATACTTTCATCGGCGCCACGACTGGTGAGCACTTGCTCAGGTGAAATAGATGCGCCATTAATTGAAGCGTAATCTGCGTAGGCTTGTATTAACGTTGGAGGCTGAAATTCTGGGTAACGATTTAGGTTACTCGAGTCTAGTTGGTATTCACTACAATCAGGTGCTTCATTGGCATTTAACCAAACATCACCTTTACCGCCAATACGACGCGCTGAAAGGTAAGGTGTTAATGCTTGCACGGTGCCACGGGCGAGGTGTTTTATATCACTCATCTATTAAATCTTCCCTAACTAACAAATTTTGAAATGATAACCGCTACATCGATTTAGTGTATCGGTTAGAAGCTGTCAGTTGTCAGCTAACAGCTAATTACTATTTTTTATTTAGTTTGTCCATGCGTATTGTCACTGCTCTTTTGTGCGCAGTTAACCCTTCTGCATCAGCAAGACAAATGACTGTTGGTGCTAAGCGACGTAAACCATCTGCTGTTAATTCTTGCACTGTGTAGCGTTTAACAAAATCTGCTAAACCTAGGCTTGAATAGGTTTTTGTATAACCGTAAGTCGGTAATACATGATTAGTCCCACTGGCATAATCACCGACCGACTCAGGTGTCCAAGCACCTAAGAAGATAGAACCTGCATTTCTCAGACTAGGTTGTAACGCACGAGGATCTTCTGTTTGCACAATAAGGTGCTCTGGTGCGTAACGGTTTGATATTTCAACGGCTTCAGTAATATCTTCACAAACAATGCTAACACTATGTGCAATTGCTTTTTCAGCAATCTCTTTACGCTCTAACACAGCAAGTTGCTTTTCAAGCTCAATGGCAGTTTGTGCTGCAATGGTCGCACAAGGTGTGACTAATATTGATTGTGAGTCATGGCCGTGCTCTGCTTGAGATAATAGGTCGGCAGCAATAAAGGCAGGATCTGCATCTTTATCGGCAATCACTAATACTTCAGAAGGGCCTGCTGGCATGTCGATAGCCGCGCCTGCAAAATCATTACTGACTTGGCGTTTTGCTTCGGTAACAAATGCGTTACCCGGGCCAAATATTTTATCAACAGCAGCAATTGTTTCTGTGCCGTAAGCTAGCGCAGCAATGGCTTGCGCGCCACCCACTGTGTAAATCTCATGCACACCACATAATGATGCAGCATATAAAATTTCATCTGCAATCGGTGGTGGTGTACATAATACAACACGTGTACAGCCTGCAATTTGCGCAGGTGCACCGGTCATGATCACGGTTGAAGGAAGTGGTGCACTGCCTCCTGGAATGTATAAACCAACGGATTCAATTGCTTGAGTATGCATTTCACAGACAACACCAGGCATTGTTTCAACACGAATAACATCTTGTATTTGAGCCTGATGAAATTTAACAACCTGTTCATAAGCTGTTTTAATCGCATTTTTAATATCAGAGCCTAAACGCGCTGTTGCTTGTTCGATATCCGTCACATTTTTGGTGAAATTATCACCTTCGAGTTTATCAAAACGTTTAGTCAATTCAATGACAGCACTGTCACCTTGACGGCGAACTGCGCTAATAATATCAGCAACGGTATTACCTAACGCTGCTGAATCTGCCATTGCAGGTCGTGCCAATAATTGTGTTTGCTGCGTATCTGATAAACCTGTCCAATTGACGGTTTTCATTCCACTTGGTTGTGTTTCGCTTACATTCAGACCAGAAGACATGGTGTTTACTCCATCATCTTTTCAATTGGTAAAACTAAAATCGAGCTTGCGCCTAATGTTTTTAGTTGTTCCATTGTTTCCCAGAAAAGGTTTTCTTTACTTACTACGTGCAGTGCAACGTGGTCGCTACTACCTGCTAATTCCATTACCGTTGGTAAATCTGAACCTGGTAATAAATCTGTAATGGCTTGTAGGTTTGCTTTTGGTGCGTTAAGCATGATGTATTTAGACTCTTTCGCCGTTTGTACACCATCGATACGTGTTAGTAGTTTATTAACTAGTACCTGTTTCTCATCAGAAAGTGCTTCTTCACGTTGCATCAATACAGCCGTTGAACGGTAGATAACTTCAACTTCTTTAAGACCGTTTGCTTCTAATGTTGCGCCAGTAGATACAAGGTCACAAATCGCATCAGCAAGGCCGGCACGTGGGGCAACTTCAACTGAACCAGTTAGCATACAAGATGTGTAAGGTACGTTTTCTTCTTCCATGAAACGTTTAAGGATATGGACATAAGTCGTTGCAATACGAAGACCTGAAAGTGATTGAACACCTTGGTAATCAAAATCATTGTCAACGGCAAGTGAGAAACGACAACCACCAAAGTTCAGCTCTTTTACTACTTTATGTGCAGTCGCTTCACCGGCAACAGCACGCATCATGCTTTCTTCTTCAAGTACGTTTTGACCGATAAAACCAAGGTCAACAACGCCATCCATAATCAGGCCTGGAATATCGTCATCGCGTACACGTAAAATATCAATCGGCATATTTTCACTGTGTGCAATTAAACGCTGAGTATTTAGATTAACTTTGATACCACATGCTTTTAGTAGTTTAACCGTTGAGTCACTTAAACGGCCTTTCTTCTGTATTGCGATTCTTAAACGTTGCTCTGACATAGTCATTTTCCTTGCTGTGTGCCCATTTTATTTAACGGGTAATTAATCTTACCGGGTTAAAACAACGGGGCTATAAACTAAAAAACCCTCGGGAGATTTACTTCCGAGGGTTTATATTTTTTGGTAACCGTTGGAAGCACATAAAACCTCTCCCAAGAACAAAATCCTGAAAGATTAGATAGTATGATGGTGATGCTGTGCTTTCAGAATAACTTTTTTCACGGTTACGTAAATCTCTTTAAATTAATTGAATGTAGATTACCAATCTAGGGCTGAAAAGTGAACTGTTTTTTCAGTATAAGTAAGATAAATATCGAATAAATATGCACTATCTTTGATTATTCAACCTTATGTTTACCCTTTTCGTTGCTCTTTTTCGTCTTCATTATCTAACAATAAATCTTCAAGTGTCGACAAGCTACTATTCGCTATCGGCATCACTTTATTATCAGGCATCAAAGGCGCAATACTGTCGATCGCTTTTTTAGTGTCTGTAAGGTTTGCTGCCGTTAATAATGGGTTGGCATCAATGGGATCATGGGCTAAACATTCAGGGTGAGGCGCAATGTTGTTTTTTGCCGCTTTCTCTTTAATACTCTCAGCCGTTGGCGCTACCGCCGTTGCACTGTCTTCACCGGCTAAAGCCGCAGCAAAAGAGCCTGCAATACCGGTACTTAATTCACCAAAGACACCTTCAAGACTGTCTTTAATTGAAGCTGGACCTGCTTTGGGTGTTTGGCCAAGCATACTGAGGCCTGCATCTAATGCTTGGTTTGCAGGTGCAGGTAGGACACTTGCTTTATTTTTCATTGCAAAACCTAAGGTTTTGCTAAAGGCTTCGCCTCCAGATGATTTTTCTTTCGCTGTACTATTGCTTGATGCTGAATCTGAGAATTTATTTTGAATGTTGTTAAGTGCGCTTAAAGTTGACATTACCATTCACCTTTATCAGTTGATTGTTGAGTTTCATATTTTTCTGCTAATCGCTGCAATGTGTATTCATCAACAGGCGTTAACATGTCTCTAATTTGGATGTTATTCATATCAGTTGGATCGATTGTTTTTAAAATGGCACGATTTGCTTGTACCGACACGACCGTCAGTAAAATATCATCGGGAATAAAAATCGTACCTTGAGGTTGATATTGGCTACGAATTAACTGAAATTTATCGCCTTTCTCAACATCATTATTGTGCCCGATATTCATGATCACTTGATCGTTGTATTGCGAAATAATCGTGGCCATTGTGGGTTTGCAATAAAGTGATTTCTGAATATCTTTGACCACTTTATTGATGTTTTCATCAATTATCTTGCCATAATCTGTTTGCCAAAACTCCGCACCTTTAACATCAAAGCGATGTGTCATTTTATAAGGCCACTCGCTGGTTGCTGCGTAATTTTTTTGAAATATGGTGGTATTGTTAATCGCATCAACCAAAAAAACATTCATCTGAAAGTGACGTTTATGAACCGTATTTTTAATTAATAAATAATTCGTTGTTTCATAAAAATCTGACATATCTTCAATCGTGCCAAATAACACATATTGAACGTTATACTTACTGGCTATCTGCGGGGCAATATCTAATATTTGTAATTCATTATTATAATGAGAATCACGGGTGAAGGCTATTTGTTGGGCCATTACGTAACGTGGGTCTATTTTCGATGACTGGCGTTTTAATTGATAATACAAACGTTGTGAAATGGCTTCATCACTTTCGTAAATACCGCCTAATTGGGCATGTTGTCGAGACTCTAAATGGAAGGGGCCAACAAAGATAGGTTTAGCGTATTTCTCTTGCGGGCAACTAGAAAAGGGGTATAAATCGGCTTCAATGGTGACATGTATAATTCCAGCGATCACTTTTTCGCTAAGTAAGCGCATATCATGAATTTCGCCATTACTACGTACAACGATTTCATCAACGGTTAGCAGGCCTGATTCTACAACCTGACGTGTTTCTACACTCGTTCCAGCTTGATGCACAACCGTAAGTAATGCATTAGAGATGGCTTTATCACGAGACTTATCCATGTTACCCGGGATCAGTTCTGCACTGCCACTTCCGGTAAACCAGGCTGCTTGCAGACTAAATGAGCAACTAAGTAATACACTGATGATTAAACTACATTGTTGTATATATCGCATTATTTAACCCTTAAATCGGCCATAAACTACCACTGAATAAGGACGATAACCAGCCACGTGTTTGCACATCGGCATGTTCACCTGTTGCACTAAACTCAATGCGACTATCGGCAACTTGATATGACTCAACTGAATTTTCTTCTGAAATATCTAATGGTCTAATAATACCGGTAAGGCGGATATATTCTTTACCGTTATTGATCACTAACCATTTTTCACCGCGGACGACTAAGTTGCCATTATTTAAAATATCAACCACAGAGACAGTAATTCTTCCTGAAAGGTTGTGGCGTTGGCTACTACCGGATTCACCATCAAAGTTTTGGTCTTGACTCATACCAAGTTCGACCACTTTACCATTTACTGTCATGCTGCCACCGGGCACTGTAATAGGATCCAGTGTGTAATCATTTTCATTCGAAAGATTCGATTTAGCTGATTTAGTGGCAACGGTTTCTTCTTTTAATAGCACATTAATCGTGTCGCCTAGTGCAAATGTTGGTGAATAACTGTATAAATCACTGGCAATATGAATATTAAATAAAGAACCCGTTATCTCGATTGGCGCGGGTTCTCTACGCGGTTCAATCGGTGCATAATAAGGGTCTCCTGGAATTGGAGAACTGCTATGGGTGCTTGCAGTTACTTGACGCTGTTCGTTGTCTTGTTTTTCTTGTACTTTTTCAGTGACGCCTTCGACACTTTCGACAATAGCTGAGCAGCCAGGAAGAAATGCGAGGTAAAATAGAACGATAAATTTGTTCATTACTAAGAGTCCATTAGAGATTCGTTTGAAATATATTGTAGGTTAAGCCGGACTTTAGCATTGCGAAGGTTAAGGTTGGGTTAATATTTTTAAAAATAGTCATGTAATTAGTGTTTTTCGCCTTCGGTTGTTTCATATCCTCTTGTTACTTTAATTTAAAAGATTAATAAATATGCTAAACCTGCTTTTAGTTGAAGATAATATTGACCTTGCTAGTGGGGTTATTGATTATTTTTCACTTGAAAATATACGCTGTGATTATGCAAATAATGGTGTCTCTGGATTAAATTTAATCACAGAAAATGCTTATCAAGTGATCATTCTGGATCTTGGTTTGCCACAAATGGACGGCTTAACACTGTGTCGGAATATTCGAGAACAAGGCATTGATACCCCCGTTATCATGCTGACTGCACGTGATGCGCTCGCCGATAAAATTAAAGGTTTTGATGCAGGGGCTGATGATTATTTAGTCAAACCCTTTGATATGGATGAACTTGTTGTACGTGTTCGTACATTATCACGACGTCGTAGTGGGCAAATGAAGTCACTGACGATTGGTAAATTGAAGCTTAATCTCTTAGATAAAACCGTCTATTGCGATGATCAATTATTAAAACTCTCCCCGACAGGGCTAAAAATATTAACCCTACTCATGTCGAATAGCCCTAATGCGGTCAGCCGTAATACATTAATAGAGCGTATCTGGGGAGATGCTAGCCCCGATAGTAATAGCTTAAAAGTACATATACATCATTTACGAAAACAGCTTGATTTAGTTCAACAAAGTGAGTTGTTACACACCATAAAAGGGCATGGTTTTGCGTTTAGGTTGGATCAACCGCATGAGTAACGATAAAACAATCAATAAAGACACGATAACGGCCAATAAAAGCCAGCCTAAAAAAAAACTAATCGACGTCTTTTTTCTTTATTAGGCATTTTATTACTCGGTGTTAGTTTGATTTTGTCTTTTGCCTATTTCGCCTATTTTTCGTTTATTGACGGTGTCAAAGTGAGTTTGCTATTAACCATGGGTGAACTGGCAAAAGTGGAAGGGGTGAGTAACGGTAATCCGGTGTCGGTATTAGTTTTCTCGATTGCTAGTGCCTGGCAAGATATACCTGTCGATATTCAAGCGAAGTGTGCACAAGCTAACCTGCAATTAAATGACGTATGTGTCGTTGTCACTCGCGATAGTATTTTTTCAGTGCCTAATGCTATCTTTATTGTTTCTTTATTCACTAATGAAGAAGGGCTACTCCGTTTTGTTTCACATTCCGCATTAATTAATGCTTCTGGCACCGCGCACACATCATTGATTTTTATACTGGCGATTATCGCTATTATTATTTTTACAGCGGTGGTGATGGCGATAGTACTTTACGAAAACCATTCTGTTAAGCGCCTACGAGACTGGGCTAAATCACTTACTGCAACGAGTTTACAGCTAGCGCCTCCTGACTTTAATTATATTGAATTAAATTCGCTGGCAAAGATTATCCACGGCAGTTTAAATTCAGTGCAAGTGACTCTCGAGAGAGAGCATCAGTTTTTACGTAATGCCAGCCATGAATTACGCACTCCCATTACTGTGATTAACAGTAATCTTGCGCTATTAGAAAAAATGAAACAAGCCAATAAATCCGAACAGCAACAACAAGTGGTGTTAGGCCGTATCACGCGTGCTAACTCAACTATGTTGCATATAACCGAAACATTATTATGGTTAAGTCGCGAAGATGAACGTTCGGTGAGTTATAGCTTATTGCGCCTAGATACTTTGGTTGAGTCTGCCGTTGATAGCTTGCGTTATTTGTTATTTGGTAAGCAAGTTTCGGTGCAGTTAGAGACGTTAAACAGTGAGCTGGAATTACCACTGGGAGGCTGTCATATTGTGGTGGCTAATCTGTTACGTAATGCTTTTCAACATACTGATAATGGTATAGTAACCATTAAGCAAGGCACTAATTTCATTAGTATTCGTAACGTTAACGCTGAAGCGAGCAGCTGTTCACAGGATCAACCTATTAGTTTTGGCTTAGGGTTAAAATTGATTAACAAACTAAGCAAACAATTTGGTTGGAAATACCACAGTGTGATTGAAGATCGTGGCTATTACGTCGAGGTGCATTTTTTAACCTCGAGCACGCAATAATTATGATTTTTTACTCTGTGATGGCTTGTTCAGTCTCATTTTCTTGAGCAAGTGCTAACTTTTCACGTTCTGCTTTAGAAACATATGTTGCCTTACTATTAGGGCCTTTTTTTGCATTCATTTTTTTTATACGTGAATTTAAAATCTTATTTAATTTTTTCTTGCGGTTCATAATTGGTTCCTAGCTTTTTAAAAAATGGCATTGTAAAGGTCTGGTTAGTAAATACAAGTTTTAGCATAACCAACAGATTATGTAATTGAATTGTTTTTTGTTAAAAATACAGTGAAATAACACAATAAAGCGATGATAAATTAGCCAGTGTTACATTATACTGTCCAATAATTTATATATACAATAAGACTACTCAGCTATTTAGCATGATGGCTGCATCGTGCACATTAAGGGACTCTACTATGATCACTACCAACTTGCCACTTACCGACATCCATCGCCACCTTGACGGTAACATTCGTATTCAGACCATTTTAGAACTCGGTCAAAAATTTGCATTAGATCTTCCGGCTTTTACGGTTGAATCCCTTCGTCCTTTTGTGCAAGTAGTAGAAACAGAAGCAAATTTAGTGGCTTTCTTATCAAAGCTTGATTGGGGAGTTGCTGTATTAGGTGATCTTGATGCCTGTCGTCGTGTGGCTTATGAAAATGTTGAAGATGCTAAAAATGCGCGTATTGATTATACAGAACTGCGTTTTTCACCTTATTACATGGCGATGAAACATAACTTACCGATTGCGGGTGTTGTTGAAGCAGTGGTTGACGGCGTACAAGCGGGTTGCCGTGATTTTAATGTTAAAGCTAATTTGATTGGTATTTTAAGTCGTACTTTTGGCGAAGAAGCCTGTTCACAAGAGTTGCAGGGATTACTTTCACAAAAAGATAATCTCGTTGCGGTTGATTTAGCGGGTGATGAGCTGGGTAAGCCGGGCGATCTTTTTGTAGGACATTTCAAAAAAGTGCGTGATGCAGGGCTACAAGTCACTGTGCATGCGGGTGAAGCTGCCGGTGCTGCGAGTATGTGGCAAGCCATTAATGAATTAGGCGCTGTGCGTATTGGTCACGGGGTTAAAGCGATTGAAGATCCTAAACTGATGGATTATTTAGCGCTTCATCAAATTGGTATTGAGTCATGCATTACCTCAAACCTACAAACAAGCACCATTGCTGATATTAAAAATCATCCCATTAAAACTTTCCTAGAGCATGGTATTAGCGCGTCACTTAATACGGATGATCCCGCTGTTGAAGGCATTGAATTGCCTTTTGAATATGAAGTGGCGGCTCCCAATGCAGGTCTAAGCCTAATGCAGATTCGTCAAGCTCAAATCAACGGTTTAGAGCAAGCCTTTCTTTCTGATAAAGAAAAGCAAATATTACGCGAAATGGCTTTATTACGTGGTTAACAAATAATAATCAATTATTTGTCGTTTTTCATTTAAGCATTGATCACTTCTGCCGATAACCTTTATAGAGAGTTATATTATTTCTTATTTGAGGTTATCGACGGGAGAGGTTCAATGAGTCAGCATTTAATTACACAATTTATTAACCGCACTTATATTTTTAAGCCCTTTAGCGATTCAAAAATTGCCAATCAAAAACTTAAAAAATACCAACCTTCAAATAGAAAAAATAATAGCTCCCCGGAAGATGTTGCTGAAAGCACGCATAATCTCAAAAAAATACATATCAAAGAAAAAACGGTTCACGACGCGGAATCACAATCTGTCATTGATATTACGGTTTAAGCTTTCGTAAATGACGGTTACTTTTTTGCTCAGGAACTTCACTTGGCACCACTCTTTTTTCTGCCTGTAAATGTTTAATGGCAAGAATAGGGTGGTAAATTAACATCCTTGGGCCTGCGTAGCGCATAATTGTTTTGGCTTGCGCGCGCTGCTCTGCTTTATAACAATGAATAGGGCATTGGTTACAGGTCGGTTTAGTTTGACCGTAGGGGCATCTGTCTAGTTTCTCATTTGCGTAAATCAGAAAGTCTCTGCATTCAGTACATTCTCCCTGTTGCGTATGAAAGCGCTGACAATAAAGTCTCACCATCGCGTTAATGGTTTTAAATTCAAGCCCAAGTAAACCTGGTAAATCTAGCATCAATTTTAACCCTATTAAATTACCCTTATGGCTGTAGAATACAGTCAATTAATCAGCCATCAAGAGTTGTCACTTTGATCTCATCATTTTTTTCACCATCGGGTGCGTTAAGTCAAATTTTACCCCATTTTATTGCGCGTGATGCGCAGGTCGAGATGGCGGAAGCTGTCGCATCGGTGATTAAAAGCAAACAGCCTTTAGTCGTAGAGGCTGAAACAGGCACGGGTAAAACCTTTGCTTATTTAGCGCCTGCTCTGTTGAGCTTTGATAAAAGTAATGCGTCAAAAATCATCATTTCTACCGGTAGTAAAGCGTTGCAAGAACAGCTTTATATCAAAGATCTTCCGTTATTGGTTAAAGCGACTAATTTCACGGGCACAGTGACCTTGTTAAAAGGGCGCAGTAATTACCTGTGTAATGAACGCCTAAGTCGCTTTATGTTAGAAAGTAAACATAAAGAAAAATCGTTACAAATAGAACTGGTTAAAATAAAAAACTGGTCGCTTTCAACGAAAACAGGGGACATTGCTGAAATAGATGATTTAGCAGAAGATGCCTTTATTATCCCTGCGATTACCAGTAACAACGACAACTGCCTCGGCAGAGAATGCCCAAGCTTTGATGATTGCTTTATTGTTAAAGCGCGTAAAAAAGCGATGGATGCGGATCTCGTGGTGATTAATCATCACCTTTTCTTTGCGGATTTAGCGGTAAAAGAAACGGGTTTTGGAGAATTAATCCCCGATGCAAGCAGTTACATTTTTGATGAAGCACATCAACTCCCTGATATTGCGAGTCTCTATTTTGGAGAGTCACTTTCAAGCCGTCAATTAGTCGAATTAGCCAAAGAAATTGATTTTGTTTATCGCACCGAATTACGTGAAGCAAAACAAATATCTAAAGCTGCAGAACAACTGCGCGTGGCCACGCTTGATTTTCGTTTAGCCTTTGCCATTGATAAAGGCACAGGTAGTTGGCGTGACAAATCAAAAGAACGTGTTATGCAATTGCATGCACAACGTTTATTGCAAGTGATGAATTTTTTAAATGAAGTGTTACTTGAGCGCCTTGGAAAAAGTGAAGTATTGGATCACTGTTATGAGCGATTAAATCAATTCACCTTACTGTTTAAAAAATTAAATGACGTCAATGAGAGTGGTTTTAGTTATTGGTTTGATTGTACAAGACAACATTTCTCTTTAAATATTACGCCGCTAAGTGTTGCAGATCGTTTTCAATTAGAATGTCAGAAAAAAGAAGCCGCTTGGGTATTTACCTCGGCAACGCTCTCCGTGAAAGGAAAATTTAATCACTTCACTGAGTTGTTAGGTTTGCAGAATAGTAAATGCTTACAGCTTAATAGTCCTTTTGATTATGCTAATCAAACCTTGTTTGTTGTACCGCGACTATTACCAGAGCCGGGCACACCAGGACTGGCAACAAAATTAGTTGAACAGTTAGCCCCTGTTATCCGAGCAAGCAAAGGACGTTGTTTCTTTTTATGCACCAGTCATTCGATGATGAATCAACTAGCGACAGGTTTTAGACAAACACTGACCATGCCGGTTTTACTGCAAGGTGAAAAGAGTAAACAAGCCTTGCTTGATGAATTTGTGGACCACGGTAATGCGCTTTTAGTGGCAACAGGCAGTTTTTGGGAGGGCGTGGATGTTCGTGGGCAAGTGTTGTCATGCGTGATCATTGATAAAATACCCTTTAGCTCGCCCGAAGAGCCCCTTTTAAAAGCACGTATTGAAGACGCGCAGTTAAAGGGCAAAGACCCTTTCTTTGATGTGCAATTACCACAAGCGGTGATCACCTTCAAACAAGGTATCGGGCGTTTAATTCGTGCAGAGCAAGATAAGGGGGTATTGATTGTCTGTGATAATCGTTTGGTAACACGTAAATATGGTAATCTTTTCTTGAATAGTTTACCGTGCATGCCGCGTACTCGTTCACTAGATAACGCAATTGCTTTCTTAAAAAATATAGATTAACAGCAGTATGCCTTTCACATACAGAAACAAGCTTTTATAATGGCGTTATTCTGGGCAATGATAATAAAACAGGGTTAAAAATGTCTCAAAAATTAAATATATTATGTGTTGATACTTCTACGGAAGCTTGTTCAGTGGCGATATTAAAACAGGATGGTAGTGAGAAAGTCATCTTCGATAGTTTTATGTTTGCCCCTCGTGAGCACACAACAAAAATCCTACCGACGGTAGAGTCTGTTTTAGCTGAAGCTAATTTATCTGTGAATGATTTAGATATTGTTGCCTATGGGCGTGGCCCTGGTAGTTTCACGGGTGTGAGAATTGGCATTAGTATTGCACAAGGTTTAGCATTCGGTATTGAAAAACCAATGGTTGGGGTGTCAACATTACAAGCGATGGCACAGCAAGCGTATAAAACAAACGATGTATCAAATGTTTATGCTGCCATTGATGCGCGCATGGGCGAAGTCTATTTTGGCCATTATCAGTTGATTGGTGATTTGATGACACTGGTTGCTGAAGAAGTGGTGATTAAACCCGAGGATCTTTTGGCTCTTGAGTTAACAGTTGTTGAAAATTCTGGATTAGTTGGCAGTGGCTGGCAGGCATATCCTGTACTTTTAGACTATTTTAATATGGGTAAGTTATTAGATATCGAATTCCCATCGTCTAAATACATGCTCGATCAAGTCTGTCATGATGTCCAAAAAGGGTTGGCCGTTGAGCCTGAGTTAGCCGTTCCTGTTTATTTACGTGATAAAGTAACCTGGAAAAAACTACCAGGTCGTGAATAACCGATGGTTATATAAGAATTGAATTGAATTGAATTAAATTAACATTGAGAACTGAGTAAGGTATTAGATGGCAATCGTAAATAACACAACATTTATGACTTCACCCGTTAATGTGAGCAAAGGCGCTAGCACAAAAAGTGCGCCTTCTGCGAGCGTTAGTGAAGTAACACCTGTTGTAAAAAAAGCGAAGTCTGAACAGTTCTCAATGGTGCTCTCTGAAAAACAAAAAGATACACTGCACCAAAGTCTGGGTTATGATCAACCGAGCCCGAAACAGCAGGGTGCTGTGAATGCATATACACAAATTGCAGCACAGGAAAAACGTGAATCAATTATGGAGAGCATGAGTTTTCATTTTGTGGTTTAATGGCATTATTTTATTTTTTAGGTCTGCCAAATGTTTCGACTCGCTTTTCTGCTGTTATTATCCCTTTCTAGTTTCTCGCTATTCAGTGCGCCCTATACGGTTAATCTAACAACAGAACAAGCTAAGCAGTTAGGTTACTTAATCTGGAAAAATGAAGGGCAACAAAAAATTGAACACCTCACCACGTGGAATAGAGGGGAAGACTTTCCTTCATTAGGACTTGGACATTTCATTTGGTATCCCACTGCTGAAAAAGGCCCGTTCAAAGAGCAATTCCCGCAATTAGTGCAATTTATGCTAGAGAATAACGTTGAACTACCTCACTGGTTGACTGAATTAAAAGTAGCACCTTGGCAATCTCGAGAAGAGTTTTATAACGCATTTAATGAGCCACAACTCACTGAATTACGTCTAATACTTAGCCAGCAATTAGCATTACAAGTCCGTTTTATTGTTCTACGTTTAGAAAAATCCATTCCACTTATTCTTGAAAAAAGCACCGCTACTGAGCAAAAAACAATCAGCAAAAACCTTGAGCGTCTTAAAACACCAGAAGCAGTATTCACATTACTTGATTATGTGAATTTTAAAGGCGAAGGCGTGAATGAAAAAGAGCGTTATCAAGGTAAAGGCTGGGGGTTAAAACAAGTGTTACTTGCGATGCCTAAAAATTACGATAATCCATTACGCAGTTTTGGCTTAGCGGCTGATGAAATGCTCACGCGTCGTGTAAAAAATGCGCCTAGAGATGAGTTTCGTTGGTTAAAAGGCTGGCGATTACGTGTGCATGCTTATCAAAACCTGACTATAAAATAATTAACTATAAAATAATTAACTATCCTTATTGTGGTCATTCATGACAATGCATGATCACTCAGTACGTCCTGTTCTTCACTACGTTGTGGCCAGCTAAAGCGGTTCAAAATAATTCCTGATGATTTTGTAAAAAGAGAACAACGACTTCCTGTAACTCATGCCTTGATAGCACTGCTTTTTCCTGCGTAATACAAGATCACATATTTAATGCACTTGGTATAACATGGGGATAGCGGTACAATAGCGCCAATTATTATACCCAAACTACCTGAAGATGAAGATGCAGATTCAGAGGATCGCTCGGATGTCAGATTAAGGCGCGACATGAAGATAAGGGTTATTCCCTTTTCGAATGTTGTAACGCAGAGCTGGCTTTCGAGCGAACCTCCCGTAGGGCCAGGTGAGAGGTAACCCTCTTCAGTGTTATGAAGCATTGATTTAGAATGACTAAACCTTCAACTTCATGCCTTGAATATGGCTACCTCTCAACTGGCTGATTCCTGCATCTTCAAGTAGCTTGGGTATATATCCCACTTATTTTAAAGGCCTTTATTATGTTATACCGCATTATGCGTAGTTTTTTATTCCTACTAAACCCTGAAAAAGCCCATGATTTATCGTTAAAACAGTTAAAAATGACACACGGTACTGTGTTGGACATGTTTTATCGTCAAAAAGTGCAACAGCGTCCAGTAGAAGTAATGGGCCTTACTTTTCCTAACTCATTAGGTCTTGCTGCCGGTTTAGATAAAAATGGCGAATGTATTGATGCATTTGGCGCGATGGGATTTGGTCACATTGAAATTGGTACTGTGACACCTGTAGGGCAACCTGGTAATGACTCTCCACGTATTTTCCGTGTATTAGAGTCTGAAGGTATTATTAACCGTATGGGTTTTAACAATCATGGTGTTGATAACCTTATTAACAATGTTAAAGAAAGTAATTTCAAAGGTATCATCGGTATTAATATCGGTAAAAACTTTTCAACACCGGTTGAAGAGGGGAAAAATGATTACCTTTTATGTATGGACAAAGTGTATGCACATGCTGATTACATCGCAGTGAATATCTCGTCGCCAAACACGCCAGGATTACGCTCTTTACAATACGGTGACGCATTAAATGATTTATTATCATCATTAAAAACACGTCAAGCAGAGCTACATAAAAAACATGATAAATATGTACCAATCGCACTTAAAGTTGCACCTGATTTAAGTGATGAAGAGATTGAGTCAATTGCTAACTCAGTGCTTGAACATAAATTTGATGGCTTGATTGCAACTAATACAACGCTTGATCGCAGTATGATTAAAGGGATGTCACATGCATCAGAAGCGGGTGGTTTAAGTGGACGCCCAGTACAAAGTAAAAGTACATTAGTGATTAAAAAGTTTGCTTCACACCTTAAAGGTGAAGTGCCTATTATTGGCGTTGGCGGTATTGATAGTGTGATTGCAGCCAAAGAAAAAATCGAAGCGGGTGCAAGTTTAGTACAAATATACAGCGGTTTTATTTACCAAGGACCGCCATTGGTTAAGCAAATAGTAAACAATATTTGATTAAATACTAATCAAGCGTTAAGATTTTAAGATCATTTAATAACATCGGGTGAAACATGGATTTTATACCAAAGTCCAATTGGCAGTGGGTTTTTGATACACAGAGAGACCTTCTAACATTACAAATGGGTGATTATCTTGTTGATATCACCTATAAAAATAATATGCTGGTTTTACCCGATACAATGCCTATGCCTTTCACTGTGGATGATGTTGCACGTTACACAGAGCTTTTTGAGAGTGCTGCATTTGAAGATTACCAAGATGAGTTTGCTTGTAATATCATTTTACATATCCTCGCCATTGAGTTATTTCATAAACCTATCATGCCTAAAAGTTGGTTATTCTCCGATAGTGAGTCGATAAATACGGCAAATATCGAACCTATGGTGCACATCAGTTTAACCGCTAAAGATAAACATGAATCAGCGCATTACCTGGTGCTAGAAGATGAAAAAGACTTCGCCCTGTGCATGCTTATTGACAAAATTCATCAATTAACCAAGCGAAAATCATTGCCACAATTTCAAATTATTAAAGTGACCTTGGATAAGTTAAGTTTGGTAGAAATAGCCGGTGAGAACAGCAGGCAATCATTTCAGATTGCTTAAGATCCCATTTGAAACTATTAACATTGTTGTAACACACTTCCCTCAAGTGAATTAAAACTCACCTTTCCTGTTCTTTATTGAATTTAAATTCACTTTAGTGAGTTTTTAGTCACCCTGTGATTTTTTGTTTGTCATTTGTTGGTAAATATTCCGTTTTCAGAAGCTTGAAATACACTGTCGAATTCTCTATAAAGAAGCATATTTATTACATTTAAGGGATTAAAATGAAAACTGAAACCCATGTTTCGAATCGATGGTCAAACAAATACGCCTATATTCTTGCGGCAACAGGCGCCGCGGTTGGCCTAGGTAATTTATGGAAGTTCCCTTATATAATGGGTGAAAACGGGGGTGGTGCTTTTGTTTTAGTTTATCTACTTTGTATTTTGTTCATTGGTATTCCTGTGATGATGGCGGAAGTTGCCATTGGTAAGCGCGGACGTTCTACACCTGCAAATGCCGCTTCTATGGTGGCAACTGAATCCGGAAAATCATCTCATTGGTCAGTGATTGGCTCAATGGGTGTGTTAGCGGGTTCTCTTATTTTAAGCTTCTACGTTGTTATTGCGGGCTGGGCTGTCGCTTACGTCTATTATGCGGGTACGGGTGAGTTCAGCGCGGCAGCTGCTGATCCAGCAACACATGCAAGCGCAATTGGTAGTTTGTTTGGTGAGCTAGTCACTAGTGTGCCTAAATTACTTATTTACACGACGTTAATTGTTGTTCCTGTTATTTACGTTTTATCTAAAGGTGTAAAAGACGGCCTTGAAACAGCGGTAACGTATTTGATGCCTGCAATGTTCGTATTACTTGTTGGTATTATGATTTACTCGTCAATTGTGGGTGACTTTGCGGCTGCATTCGCATTCATGTTCCATGTCGATTTTTCTAAATTAACCATTGATGGTGTATTAACTGCGTTAGGTCATGCCTTCTTCACGTTAAGTTTAGCGTCAGGTATCATGATGGTTTACGGTGCTTACCTACCTAAAGGTGTATCAATCGCTAAAACTTCTATCATGATTGCGGTTGCGGATACGGTGGTTGCACTTATCGCAGGTCTTGCTATCTACCCAATCGTATTTGCACATGGTCTAGAGCCAAGCGCAGGTCCTGGTTTATTATTCCAAGCATTACCAATCGCTTTTGGTTCAATGCCAATGGGTGATGTTGTTGGTACATTATTCTTCGTCATGGTTGTATTTGCTGCCTTTACATCGGCTATTGCATTACTTGAGTCTGCTGCTGCCTATTTAGTAGAGCGTAAAGGGTTAACACGTGGTACAGCTGCTATTGTAGCCGGTGTTGCTATTTGGTTATTAAGCTTACTTACTATCTTCTCTCTATCGGGTGAAGAGTGGACGTTACTGCCATTTATGGGCGAAGGTAAAACGATTTTTGATGGTCTTGATTACTTAACGGCTAATATCATGTTACCGCTAGGGGGGTTATTAATCTCTGTGTTTGTAGGCTGGTTTATGAAAGACGAGTTTGTAAAAGAAGAGTTCGATTTATCAGAAGGTCAGTTTAAAGTGATTATGGTGTTATTACGTTATGTAGCACCGATTGCGATTATCTTCGTATTCATTAATGCGATTGGTTTGTTCTAAGTAACGAATTATAGCATTCAATGATTATTCAAAACCGTTAAGTATTCGCTTAACGGTTTTTTTATGTCTATATTTTGAAAGCAATGGCAACAGCAAGGTTAAATAATCATCTCATTTTTAGGGTTTCTTCGTGCCCTCTGTGTAACGAAGTAGCTTCGGGGTGATGTTCATTGTTATACGGAGATTGAATCAAGTAATCACAGATTTTAGGCATAAAAAAAGCAACTCAATTGAGTTGCTTTTTTACTAAGCTAAGTTAAATATTAGTCTTCTTTAACTGCGCGTAGAATAATAAACTTTTTGTTTTCAGTCACTAATTCACAGTTACCAAAAATACGCTCTAGTTTATCTTGGTAATCAAGATGACGATTACCAACAATCACTAACTCACCACCATCAGCTAACGCGAAACGTGCTTCATTGAACATGCTCCAAGCAATATGGTCTGTAATCACTTGTTGCTGGTGAAAAGGAGGGTTACAAAGAATAAGGTCGTAACTACCGCCTTTAAAACCAAGCAAGCCATTGTTTACAACAAAACGTGCATTATCACTTTGTTCTTCTTCAAAGTTCTTAATCACGTTAATACGAGCAGAATCAACCGCCATGTAAGATTCATCAATAAAAGTGACGTGTGCTTTAGGGTAAGTTTCCATTGCTGTCATACCAACAACACCATTACCACAGCCTAAATCAACGATTTTTTCAAACTTACCTTGAGGTAAGTTTTCCATCAGGTAACGACCACCAATATCAAGGTGATTACGTGAGAATACGTTTGCGTGGTTATGAATTTTCCATTCTTGGCTTTCAAGTTCCCAAGTAACCGCAATGTCATCTTCTGGTACGTTTTGACGTTCAACAAGACTAAAAATAAGACGAGATTTCTTTTTAGCCAGTGATGTTTTAGTGCTACCGATGTACTTTTCAAAAAGTTGTAAAGTAGAGTTGTGAATCATATTCACTTTACCAGCTGCCACAATAATCGTATCTTCAGATACCACTGCACGTAGTTGCTGTAAAAGGTACTCAAGGTAAGAGTTCGTTTTAGGCACTTTAATTAACACTACTTTTACATTTTCAGGGAATGCTTGTAAGCAATCCTGTACTAAAAAGTTATCTTCGCTACAGCTATTACGCTGCATGTTCAGTTTAATAGAACTTAAAGAAAGGTATGAGTCAGTGATCGTAGTACGTTCAATGCCTTGGAAAAAACAGCTTAATGCGCCAAAGCTATCGTTTATAATCAATAATTGACCATCTTCACCTAACTGTTTTTCAAGTTCATTTTCGGTAAAGTGGTTAATTAAGTACTCATCAGCAGAATCCCATGCCTGTAATGTTTCTTTTTTGTTTCTTGGGTGACGGTGCAAAACCAAATTTTGATCTGCAATCGTTAATAGTTCATTCATAGAATCTGCCTAAATTAAGGTGTAAGTAAAGTAATTAGCTATTTTAGCTTGCTTCATCTTATTAGGTAAGTAATATTATTTTTATTCTGCATATCATAGAAAATAATGGAGTTTATCGTGGTACCTATTTATAAAATCTTACCTTTATTGTTGTTATTCGTGCTTGCGGGCTGTGAAGATAATCAATTTACCGACGTGATTGGCGATAATTGGATTAAAGACCCAGAAGTGTGTCTCGAAGATACAACGCCTGTCACTTTTAAAAAAGTCGCTTATTGGACTCCCGATGCAATTGATAGTGATAATGACAACTTAACCTTGATCAATTTTTCTTCATTAACACATGTGAATTACACGTCCATTGTTTTAAATGCCGATGGCACTTTGGTTATCCCTGCAGATGAGGAGCCTTTAGAAAATCTGGTGTTGGAAGCCCATGCGCAAAGCGTTAAAGTTGCCATTTCGATTGGAGAGTGGCAAGACGCCGATAATACTATTTTTAATCAAATCGCTAATGATAAAACGCTGACCAAAAAATTTGTAAATAATCTTATCGATTTTATTGATGACTATGAATTAGATGGGGTTGATATTAACTGGCAAAACATCGATTCAGAATCAGAATCAGATAGCTTTAAAGCGTTACTCGAAGCGCTTTCTGATGAATTAACGCAGGAAGGTAAGTTTTTAAGTATAACAGCGCCTTCTGGTGAAGATGATAAAGCCGCTAATAAGATTTCAACCGATAACTTTCAATATGTTAACTTTATTAATGTATTAGCTTTTGATTCAACTAATAATGATTCGCTGCATTCGTCCCTGCAAGATGCTAAAGACGCACTGAGTTATTGGACCGAGCGTTGTGTTGTCAAAAACAAATTAGTTTTAGGTGTGCCTTTTTATTCGCGTGGTAATGCGGTGCAAAGTTATGACTACCTGATTCGTGATGATATTAGCTATGCCTGTGTTGATGAAAGTGAGCGTCGAAATTATAATGGCATTCCAACGATTGTAGAAAAAACCAATTACGCACTTTCTAATGCCGGTGGCATGATGATGAAATCACTCGAGCAGGATATTTATCAGCGTAATAATGATGACGTTGATTTTAGTGAATACTCATTAGTAAATGTCATCAATGAAACCGTGTTAGGTAATACAGTGAGTGTTTGTCAGTAATTGTTACTTTTGTTTAGTTACAAAGAGGCGCATAATGTCGCCTTTTTTATCCCTCAATTTTTTAAGGTTATAAACTATGCCAATTTTAACGGCGCTAAAAGAACGTAACAATTCCGCGTGTGAACTTTGTGCTGCTACGGATGAGCTATCAATTTTTGAAGTGCCACCGGCTAAAGAGCCTAATTCAGATAAATCAGTATTAGTCTGTAAAACATGCCAATCACAACTTGATAAAGAAACACCGATGGATAATAACCATTGGCGTTGTTTAAATGACAGTATGTGGAGCCAAGTACCTGCTGTGCAAGTGACTGCCTTTCGTGTATTAACACGTTTAGCAAAAACGGAAGGTTGGGCGCAGGATTTGCTTGATATGTTTTATATGGAAGATGAAACTAAAGCATGGGCTGAATACGGTGTTGCGGCGGATAACATTGAAGAAGTTGCACCAACGCGTGACTCTAACGGCACTGTGTTAGTAGCGGGTGATAATGTTACGCTCATTAAAGACCTTGATGTTAAAGGTGCTGGTTTTACGGCAAAACGTGGTACGCCAGTACGTAATATTTCAATCTTAGATAACCCTGATCAAATTGAAGGGCGTGTTAATGGTGTACGTATCGTGCTACTAACAACTTACCTGAAAAAAATGCCTCTATTTGAAGATTAATAGAATAAGTCGGACATAATTTCGACAAGTTATTCTTTTTTAAAGCCTATTTTGTGATTTGTATTGAAACTATCAGACAAATATCAATATAGGTTTTTTTATATCTGCCATACTTGCTCCAATTTTTTATAAAATGGAGTTTGTTATGCTCGAATACCTCGCACTTGGCATCTTAGTGTTTGTCGCCCTGACCCTTTTCTACGGCATTATTGTCATTCATGATATCCCTTATGAGATTGCTAAGCACCGCAATCACCCACAGCAAGACGCATTACACGTGGCTGGCTGGGTTAGTTTATTTACCTTACATGTTTTATGGCCTTTCTTATGGATCTGGGCAACACTTTATCGTGAAGATAGAGGCTGGGGATTCAGTGAAAAAGGCAATGTGGCAGTCGATAACAGCGCCAATGAAGCACAATTTAAAGTGCTCAACGAACGCATTGAAAAATTAGAAAAATCATTGCAAGAAAGCAAACAAAATAGAGCGCCAGAGCCACAAACAACACATGACTCATTCAGTGAGATTGAGGGCAGTATCATTGCCGATCAAGAGGGAAGTAAATAATGGATTTAATACTGGTATTAACCTACACAGCTATCTGTGTCGCTATTTTTAAAATTTTCAAAATCCCGTTGAACAAATGGACTGTGCCAACAGCCGTGTTAGGCGGCATTATATTGATCGGTACGCTGATCATGTTAATGAACTATAACCACCCTTATTCTGAAACATCACGTGAATACTTTGTATCAACACCTGTTGTACCGGCTGTTCGCGGTAAAGTTATTTCGGTTAATGTTGAAGCAAATGTGCCGATTAAAAAAGGCCACTTGTTATTTACGATTGACCCTGTTCCTTTTCAAAACAAAGTTGACTCGTTAAATGCCCAACTTGTTTCTGCTAAGTTAGATTATGATCGAGCAGTAGAGCTGAAAAAAAGAAAGATTGGTAAGCAACGTGATGTGGATATTACCAAAGCTAAAATGGATGATTTAACCGCTAAACTCGGTGATGCACAATACGATTTAGATCGTACTGAAGTACGTGCACTAAGTGACGGATACGTTACTCAGATGTTAGTTTATCCAGGTTTGTACGTTGTGCCTATGCCACTGCGTCCGGCGATGGTATTTGTACAGCATGATTCATTTGCTTATATCGGTTGGTATCGCCAAAACAGTGCGATGCGTTTAAAAGCAGGTTTTGAAGCAGAGATAGCTTTTGATGCCTTACCGGGTAAAGTGTTTACTGGTGAAGTAGTTAAAGTATTGCCTGTGCTAGCTGAAGGTGAAGTGCAAGCGAATGGTACTATGATTCGACTTGGCTTAACGGGTCGTATCGCTGGGCGAATTCCAGTACAACTTAAGATCACTGACCCACGTTTTGCTGAGTTTGCTCAGCATGTACCGGGTGGGTCGTACGGTCAAAGTGCGATTTATTCCGATAGTTTTGCGCATGTTTCTATTATGCGTAAAATAATATTACGTATGTCATCATGGATGAGTTACTTCTTCCCGTTCCATTAGGCGAGAAGGAAGTATAAAAAATAAAAAGCGAGTTAGTTAACTCGCTTTTTTTTGATCAAAATTTAATAGGGAGTCTTACATGGCAGAGCATATCGTTATATTAACCATTGCGGTGTTGGTATTAGCTTATGGGTATATATCCAAGGCATTAACACGTTTTAATATTTCAGGTCCGATGATATTCACCGGGTTAGGCTTGTTAATCTCACCACTATTATTAAACCTTTCTGAGATGGAAGTGAACGCTGAATTTGTCACTATCATTGTTGAGTTAGCACTGGTGTTGGTTCTGTTTAGCGATGCGGCTTTATTAGATTTAAAACTACTACGTCAATCATGGAAGTTACCTGCGCGCTTGTTATTAATTGGTTTACCTCTGACAATTCTTGCCGGTACGTTTGTCGCGCAACTTATTTTCCCCGATGAGCCTGCTATATACATGTTATTACTGGCGTTGTTATTAACACCAACGGATGCCGCGTTAGGTAAAGCTGTGGTCTCTGATCCAAGTGTTCCGGCTAAAATTCGTTCTACTATTAATGTTGAAAGTGGCCTGAATGATGGCATTATATTCCCGATTGTTATTACTGTTGTTGCAATGATTGTCAGTGGACTCAGTGATAGTGGAGACAGCGGTTGGCTAAGCTATGTGTTACAACAGGTTGTGTTTGGCGCGTTAGTGGGGGCATTTGTGGGTTATGTGGGCACTAAGCTAACCATGCAGTCTATTAAGCATCACTGGATGCAACATAGTTATCAGAATTTGATCCCTATTGCATTAGCCATTGTTGCTTTTTACCTTGCTGAAGTATTTCACGGTAATGGGTTTATCGCTGCTTTTTTTGCCGGTTTATATGCGGGTAATACTAGCCAACCTATGCGTGATCATATTGAAGAGTTTGCAGAGAGTGAAGGGGAGTTATTTGTATTGATCAGCTTCTTCTTGTTTGGCCTTGCTTTTGTCCCTGTCACGTTTGAATACATTAACCTAGATATTATTATCTATTCATTATTAAGTTTAACTGTATTACGTATGGTGCCCGTTATTATCTGCCTGATGGGTGCAAAGCTTGATGGTAGAAAAATAGACTTTTTAACGATGGCTTTTATCGCTTGGTTTGGGCCCAGAGGAATCGCTTCTATTTTGTATGTGTTAATCGTAGCGCACGAGGTAGGGGGTGTTGCCGGTTTTGAAACGATTTATGCGGTGGTAACTGTGACTGTCTTAATGAGTATTGTGGCGCATGGCTTAAGCGCGCAACCGTTAGCAAATTGGTACAGTAAAAAGCATTAAATAGTGTGTTTTTTTAGTTCTAAAGATGAAGGGTAATTAAGTCGGGAAATAACCAAGCGTGGATGTCGGTATTGTCCACGCTTGGTTATCTATTAATGACGATTCGTTATCTTAGAAAGCTTCGCTACCTACGGTTTTATCATTAACGACTTTACCGTAATAACCTTGGTGATTATGATACTTTTTAGCGGTCTCAGATACATCGCCTTTAAAGCGAGGGTCTTGAGGACGCTCATGACTATTAATGAAAGCAGCAACATCCCACGCCTGTTGATAAGAAAGTTGCTCACCTTTGGCAATGGGCATATTTTCGTAAATGAAATTAGCAGCCGTATTCACGCGATGCATACCCGCTCCCCAGTTGAAAGAGTCTTTTCCCCATAGCGCGGGAATGTATTGCACACCTGCTTCTTTTAAGCCTTCACCCGATTTCCCGTGGCAGCTTGCGCATGAACTGTTGTAAACAATTTCGCCACGCTCCAGTGAGGGCTCAAGTTCTGCTTTAGGAATTTTAGGATAACTACGACCGGGTAATTTAGCGCGTTTACTCATAGGTAGTTGAGCTGCGACGGCCTTTGGCATTTTAAAGTTTTCTGCGTTACCGCCAATCTGTAGCATTTCATCACTTAAAACAGGTACTGGCTGGTTTTCAAGACCATGTTTATCCATCAGTCCACCCATTGCTAACCAGTAGGAATAAGCGCTGATAGCAATTAATTCGGGAGAGTCTTTGGCCGGTGCTTTACCATCCATTGAATAAGTGAAACAGCCCTGTAGACGTTCATAGAAGTCATTCACTTTATCATTTTTCTTACGATAAGCGGGGTAGGCCATATAGGCCCCCCATAAAGGGGCAGAATTGGCTTTTGCACCTGCTTGCATATGACAGTTCACACAGTTTTGTTGATTGTTTACGTAGGTACCTTGCATGCTCTGGCTGTTGACAAAAAGGGCGTAACCCTTTTTTACTTTATCGCCAAATTCACCCTCGGGAATACGGGTCAAATCACGTGTTTGAATATGCTCTCCGATTTCTGATTTTTTTGCATCGGGTAATTCAGATTGGCTATCCACTAATGCTTCTTTAGCGAAGGCCTGTGGTATTAGCATCATAGTAATCAATGCGCCGATGATCTTAGATTTGGCAGTTAACTGTATTCTCATTTTAATTCCTCTATTTTATCGAAGCAAAATATGCTGCCAATTGTTTAATTTCTGTTTTTGTTAATTGACTGGCAATGGTGCTCATCACCTTAGTGGTATCGCCACGTCTAAGCCCTGATTGCCACTGTTGTAATTGTATTTCGAGATACTCTGGACGTTGATTAGCAAGTCGGGGCACATCTGCGACACCCATACCGCTCGCACCGTGGCAGGTAGCACAGGCTGGAATATTACGAGACCAATCTCCCTGATATACTAAACGACGCGCAGGATCGCTAATTTTAGCGTGATCGCCACGAAATTCGAGTGATGTTATTTCAGGTAAGGGTTGTGATACAAAGAAGGCAAGAATGGTTTCTCTTTCTTTAGGGTCAGCCAGTAATCCTGCCATGGGTGTCATCATTAAATTAACGCGACGACCGGTTCTAAATAACCTGAATTCTGGATAACTGAATAAAAAATTGAACTAAATGCCCACCTAGCGATCAGATCTTTCGACCAAGAAACGATTTGAAAGCAAAAAAGGTGGGCAGATGGATAACTTAGTGGAAATATTTTGTGATGTCGATGATTTTTGTCATCAATTTTCATCTAAATGGGAAGCGCAATTACTTTCTGATGGAACTCGCAAACGCAGACGTAAATCTAAAATGACGACAAGTGAGCGTATGACTATTGTGATCGCATTTCATCAATCAAATCATAGAGATTTCAAGAACTTCTATATCGGTTTAGTCCAACGATATTGGACTGAATTCTTTCCTGAACTCCTGAGTTATACCCGTTTTATCAATACCATGTCAGGCCTTATTGTGCCTATGTGTGCTTATTTTCAAACCGTTAAAGGTAAGCCAACAGGAATTGCATTTGTAGACTCTACAAGCCTTAAGGTATGCCACAACATCCGCATCCCTCGTAATCGAGTCTTTTCAGGTAGTGCTAAGCGTGGGAAAGGGACAATGGGTTGGTTTTTCGGTTTTAAGCTTCATTTACTGATTAACCATAAAGGCGAAATCCTTTCATTGAATATTTCACCTGGTAATACGAACGATCGCTCTCCAATACCTGATTTATGTAAAAATCTGACAGGGAAGTTGTATGCAGATAAGGGATACATCGGTAAAAAGTTGAGTCAAACATTGAAGGAATCTGATATTGACTTAGTAACGACTGTGCGTAAAAATATGAAAGCTAAAGTAATATCAGCCTTTGATAGAGCTATGTTATCAAAGAGATACATCATCGAAACAGTGAACGACCAACTGAAGAACATATCTCAAATAGAGCATAGCCGTCATCGTAGCGGAACAGGTTTCATGCTTAATGTTATTTCAGGAATAGTGGCTTATTGTTTAAAAAAACAAAAGCCACGTATTAAGCTGTCGGATAGCGAACTGTCTGTGATGAGTGCTTAGATAATACTGTTTCTTATCCAGATCTCAGGTTAAATAAGTTTATTTGCTGATCTAAGTATTTTTCATCTAAGCCTGCGAGCCTAGGGGTAAAATTCTTTACGCCTTCTCCCTTTAATCCGTGGCATGACTGACAAGTTTGCAAGGTGGTTAATGAAGTTGCGGAGGCAAACAAAGGAATGATCAAGGTAAGTAAGCAAACAAACCGGGTTATTGTTATATTTTTTAGCATGCACAGCTCTCATTAGGGAGGAAAGCTAGATTATAGTCTGAAAAATTGTAATGTGGCTTTATGAGTGTCGATAAAGTATTAACAATTAAGTACAAATCTGTAACAAAAAGAAAATTAGCATCCAAAGAATACTCATTCAATTTTTTATGAATTAATGATGATTAAATTCTATTTCTGTGTTTATAAGCCTTAAATGAAAATGTTAAATACCTATAAATGAGTGGTTTTATTGGTGCAGTGTGGGATTGTGTATTTAATTATGCGGGGGAAAAATCGAGGAGAATGTTGTTAATTGAGTAATAAACCTCATAAACTCTCTTGTTTAAAGCGACTTCATGAGGTCTTTTTTTACTAATTAAGATTGACTATTAATGATTATCTAAGACTTACCAAAGAATCTTCCAATTTACCGCTTCACCGGCTTTAATTGGTACCACTTTGTTTTCACCAAAGTTTAATACCGCTGGTACTTCCCATGGCGCTTTATGCAGATCAATCGTATCTGTATTACGTGGCAAGTTATAAAAATCAGGACCATTAAAGCTGGTAAATGCTTCTAGTTTATCCAGTGCACCCGCTTCTTCAAATACTTCTGCGTATAATTCAACGGCTGCAAATGCCGTGTATGAGCCTGCACAACCACAGCCTGATTCTTTACTTTCTTTTGTATGTGGCGCTGAATCAGTACCGATGAAGAATTTATTTGAACCGCTTGTTGCAGCTTCAATTAATGCTTGCTGGTGGGTATTACGTTTTAGAATCGGTAAGCAGTAAAAATGCGGTTTAATACCACCGACTAACATATGATTACGGTTATACATTAAGTGATGTACAGTAATAGTCGCTGCTACATTTGGGCCCGAATTTGTTACAAAATCAGCCGCGTTCTTAGTGGTGATATGCTCTAATACGATTTTAAGATCAGGGTATTCAGCAACAAGGGGCGCAAGAACTGTTTTTAAGAACTGCTCTTCGCGGTCAAAAATATCCACGTCGTTAGTTGTTACTTCGCCATGAACAAGTAATAACATGCCCACTTCTTGCATTGCCACTAATGCTTCTTTGATATTAGCGGTTGATGTTACGCCTGAATCAGAGTTAGTTGTTGCGCCTGCAGGGTAAAGTTTAGCGGCTACAACTAAACCAGATGCTTTTGCTTTTTTGATTTCAGCTGCAGTGGTTTTGTCTGTCAGGTAAAGCACCATTAATGGTGTAAACGTGGGCATTGGATTAGCTGCCATAATGCGTTGTTGGTAAGCTTCTGCAAGTTCAGTTGTTGTCACTGGAGGCATAAGATTAGGCATTATAATCGCACGGCCCATGTAGCGGCTAGTATCGCGCACAGTATCTTTTAAAACATCGCCGTCACGTAAATGTACATGCCAGTCGTCTGGGCGGGTGATCGTTAATTTAGTCATTTGCTACTCTCCAAGAATTTTGCGTTATATTATAACTTTTTAGAACATATTTCACTGATAAACCAAGAATTTTCATCTTTGATTTATTTATAAAGCATGGCTTTTGTAGTGCTCTCGCATTACCTGCACAATGTTTATTTTCACTTCTGTTGTTACTTCAGTAGTCACTTCGCTGATGCCGTTATTATTATCCGCTAATGCCAACACTAAAGCGTTTACTAATTGATCGCGTGGTGCCGGTGTTTTTTCTACCCATTGAGATAACAAATGACGATTCACAAAACGTGGCAATGAACCGAGTGTGCCTACATCGTTTTGATTATGTATTAACAAACCTGCGGTGGTGCCTTTATCAAGGGTTAACACCTGATAAAAATAAAGCGTGTGGTAATCAAGCTGTGTTTGTTTTTGCTGTTGAGTAATGTCTGCCGTTAGTCTGTTTTTGGCCGCAGTGAGTTTATTGCTGAAAATAGCAATGTAGCTATCAATAACCCCTGTTACAAACTGCTTTGCAAAAGCGTTACCCTCTATACCTTCAGGATTAAATCCTTCTAAATAGAAATGGCTAACACCACGATGTGCTTTTAGTGCAGGGATATAAAAGTAATCATCACCCGCTTGTTTCGCTTGATCATAATATTGGCCACCCAAGGTTTTTAAGGTGTTATCAAAGTTGGCTGTATCTTCTTCACAGCTAATCGCAGGGTTTAAGTCTGCCATTAAACGCCAATAATTTTTACCCGACCTTAACTCAGTCCAACTTACGTGAATATGAATGGAGGGCACAAGAGGGTTAATAGGGTGAATGATGGTGGACAGTGCCGTCGCGGAGATAAAGGCTTTGTCGGGTCTATCTTCATATTGAATCTGTGAAACATTCACAGAACCTCGATTAAACAAACTATTTTGTGGTGCTTCAAAGCGTATTCCACCCCCATGTGCGCCGTTATCACGAAGCCATTCTTGTGCGGTAAAAGAAGCGTGCTCAGAGTGTTGTGGCTGACAAAGTTGGCTTAATTGTTTTACAAAATAGTCCTGTGCGCTTGATAACATGTTAAGTGCATTAATGGCATTTTCTGATGTAGCAGGCTTTCTCATATTTTATCTCTATTAAGTCTTAAGTTAAATTAGCGGGAAACGTAGGGTGACATTGACGCCGTTAATGTCTTCATTATTGTTGATACTGATCGTCGCATGGTGAAAATCACATATCATTTTGGCGATAAACAAGCCGAGCCCTAAATGCGTTTTCTCGGGATTATTATGATCACGTACAGAAACCATGGAGTTTAACAGCTCATCACTCATATCGTTAGGTAACAGTGGTCCTTTGTTTTCAACACAAATAATAGCCAAATTGTCTTCACGCTTTAAGCTGATCGTGATGGGCTCATTGCTGAGATTAAATTCCATGGCATTATTAATTAATTTATCTAAACATTGCACCATAAAGTCAGGATCTGCGCTGATATTGAGTTCATTGTCGCTACAGGTAAGTAAAAAGGCGTGCTCAGCATAGGTCATCTGATACCCCTGCAAACAGCCGGTTAATAACTCATGCAAAGACAGTGATATTTTCTCGCCACATTGTAAGCTTTGCTCTAAACGAGTCGCTTCACTCATGCTGGTTAAGATGCGATTTAAACGTAAAATACCTGTTTGGGATCGTGAAATGTATTTTTGGTTTTCATCGGTTTGTGGCAATAAAGCCAAGTTTTCCAAAGAGCTACGTACTACGGCAACGGGGGTGCCTAATTCATGTGAAAGACGTGAAGGTAGATTTTCTAGGTAACGATGATATTCGCCTAAACGATTAACCATATCTGATAAGCTACGTGATAAGTAGCCTATTTCATCGTTTGATGTGGATGGCGTAAAAGGCATGGCAATACGGCCTTGTTCATCGATCGCATCTTCTGCTTGTTTACGTAATTTAGCCACTCGCGAGGCAATATTTGCAGTAAAGAAAAACAGTAATAATGTACCCACAATAATCACTGCAATTAATACATTAAATAGCTTTTCTAGCGCTTGATTACGTAACGAGCGAATACCGTTAGTGGTCTCTTCTGCCACCACAATACCCATCACTTTATCGCCGATAAAAATAGGACTGGCAGCGGATAAAATCATCGCTTTATTATCTGATGTGAGGCGCCAACTTGATTGTGATTGCCCAGATAATGCGTGTTTTATAAATTCACTGTTAAGTTGTGTTGACCCCTTTAACTCATCGACAAAATCATCATTAGGTTTAGATAACAACAAGTTATAAAGCGGGGCTAATATTTTCTGTTTGCGAATTTCCCAGGGTGACAATGCCACTTTTTGGTTATTTGTTGCCCACACGCCCGAGGCTTGGTGAATATCACCTGCGCTTGCAAGCACGCGTTGATGCCGATCAACCACCCAGAGGCGTGATTGAGTATGACTCAAACCTTTGAGGATTTTATCTATTTCGGGAGAGGGCACCAGTACAGTACCAAGCTTTTGTAAGTCTTTGGTATTAGAGGTGGCAATTATATTGCCTATTTCCCCGGTTTTTTTATTCGATGTCGTATGCAAAGCAAGGCCAAACTTGTCACCTAGTAGGCTTATTGGAAAACGAAATTCAATATTGTATCCCTGCTTGGTTTTTTTCCAATAACCTTGAATGCGTTTTTCTCGCTGTGGCGGTTTATCGGTTTCGCCGACCAGTAAATTGGGCAAGTAGGCGATAAAGTCTTTACTGTCTTGCCAGAACCCTTGTTCTTCTTTACGTTCGGGTTTGCTTTCATCCGTTAATTTGTAAGCATTAAACCAACCTGGTTTTTCTACCGAGATGATATAGCGCTGTAATTTATTTTTGGATGAGCTAAAGGCAATAATAAGGTGGTCATTACGATTCAGAAAACGACTGTTCTCTGGACGATAAACGGGATTTTTATCCGTGACTTGCAAGTAGCCATAAAGGTATTTTCCCTGCGTACCTAACATATGGCGAAAGGAGATAGGATTTTTACTGTTTTTGTTCTGTTGAAAAATGGTTTGTTTTTGAGCGTAAACCAGGCTTTTGCCAAACTGGTTTTTCCAGTCCTCTAATTGGCCATCTATACGCAGTGGAAATTTAATATCGTAGGCATATAAATCTTTTCCATCTTCTATTTTATTTAAAGAGCTGGCTTGCGCATTAAATAGCTTTGGTCGTTCGTGTAATGCCGTCGCGACTGCGCGTGTTGTGCCAATTAGGGTTTGCTCTTGCCCTTGACGCAAGAAGTTTTCCATCTCTAAAATGTACTGATAACCAAGCCAGGGTAAAATTAAAAAGAAGCTCGCTAATAAAATGACTTTACCGCGTAGGCCTAATAAAAATGCCATCATTTGGATTTTAGCGCTGTATTATTTAGATCCGTATTGTTGATTTCAGTATCCTTGGTTTCAGTATTCGGTATTTCAGAATGATTGACTTCACTGACATCCCAGCGATAGCCCATGCCATAAACCGCGCATATTTCATTAAAGTTAGCATCTAGTTTTACCAGTTTTTTACGGATACGTTTCACATGAGAGGTGATGGTATTATCATCCACGACCATATTCGCATCACTCATCAATTGTTGACGATTACGTACAATACCCGCGCGATTTGCGAGCGCATAGACAATCCAAAATTCGGTGATCGTAAAATCGAGTATGTTACCCTGCCAAGATATCTGCATTCTGTCGCTATCAATGGTGAGTGCGCCACGTTGGATAATATTACTTTGTTGGATGGGCTGTTTTAACACATCAATGC
The DNA here is from genome assembly GCF_002835995.1 of Psychromonas sp. Urea-02u-13. Classification (GTDB taxonomy): domain Bacteria; phylum Pseudomonadota; class Gammaproteobacteria; order Enterobacterales; family Psychromonadaceae; genus Psychromonas. The sequence goes on from NZ_PJBZ01000043.1 coordinate 124,618, forward strand.
GTCGAAATAGGGCGCTAATACGCACCATTAAATGCTCAAGGCCAATGTCTTTTGTTAAGTAGTCATCCGCACCTAAGCGCAGGCCTGAAATAGTATCAAAATCATTGTCGCGGGCAGTGAGGAATATAATAGGTACGCTCACAGAAAGTTGGCGTAGTGCTTGGCAAAGCAAGAAACCACCATCGTATTCATCACCTAAACCGATATCAATAATGGCTAAATCAGGTAAGCGTAATTCAAATGCACTGATCGCATCGAGTCGATTCGCGTAAGCCTCAACCTGATAGCCGTGTTTTGTCATTAAATCGACGTAATTTTCACGAATATCTTTTTCATCTTCAACAATAGCAATACGTTTCATTAGTTACCCCTTTCCCTTAATTCACTAGCAGTATAACGGAAATTAGCGCAGGAAATAGACTGTCACATAGATTGCCTTTTTTTGAACATAATTGATCAGCAGATTGCCATTTTGTCACCCTTAAAAAAACAGAAGATGTTGTTTTAATTAACAGGTCAGCAACACACTCTCTTTATATTAAGGAATTCAAAATGAAAACCATGAGCACATTTAAAAAATCAGTTTTAAGCATTGTTATACTGTCTGCCGTTACTGGCTCGTTTATTTCCTGGGAGAAGTATCAGCCTCGTCAGGAGACACCAAGCATGATTGAGTTTTATCAGAATCGTGATTTTGACCAAAGTGAGATTTTATTGGAAAGCATCGTGAGCAATGATAGCGAAAAATTAGCGCAACTCGCTGAAGATAACCTGTTATTAGAAGCTGAGTTAATTGCGCAAGAAATTGCCGAAAGTAGTTATTCACCTGAAGCCGACGAGGCTTATGATGAAGCCTTTGAAGATGAAAAGCTAACTATGTGGGAAGAAGAGGAGGAAAGTATTCAAGCTACCATTCAAGCCACCAGTGATGCACTCTTGTCAGAGCTTGAGATCAGCAATAAAGTCTTATTTGCCTTTGATTCAAGTAAAGTCGAAGCGGATTATTTTCCTTTGTTAAATAAAACGGCACAGTTGATGCAAAATGAAAGTATTGATGAGAGCCAAATTTGGCAAGTGGTCGGTTATGCAGACCTGTCGGGTAATTACATTTATAACAGTAAATTGGCCAAAAAACGTGCCCAAGCGGTATCTGAATATTTGGTTAATAAAGGTGTTGATGAGAAGCAATTAATGATTGTTTCATTAGGGGCTAGTCAGCCTGTTTCTAGCGAACGTAATATTGAAAATAATCGTTTAGAGCGTCGTGTTGAAATTCATGATTATCAAGCGGAAGTCGCGGTATTATCAGAGCAATTTAATGAGCGCCTTGCACGAGAAGTGACTAAACTCAAAAAGAAGCAAATAGTGGCAATAAAAACAGATCCGATTGAAACCCATGTCGTTGAACAAAGCGCGCCATTAGAGACAATGCCTCTCATTGATTTTGTACAAGAAAAAAGACAAGGTCTTACAACTGTGATGGAACTATAAAAATCGCTGCCTTATTGGACTATTTTGTTGGTTTTTATTCACTTATGTTCTCATCATAAAAACTGACATTATTGACCATTTAGTTCTCTGGATAGAGGGGCGGTTATGAGTAAAGGATTCACTTTAATTGAATTAGTCGTGGTCATTGTTGTGCTAGGCATTTTGTCCGCGGTTGCCGTGCCCAAGTTTGTCTCTTTATCAAAAGTGGCAAGGTCTGAGGTATTAGAGCAGATAAACGTTAGCGTTAAAGTCGCTAACGACTTTATGTTTATTAAGTCAAAATTGCCCAGCTATGCAGCAAGGCCTGTACCGAATCGTGCCGATTTGATTGATGTTGATACCAATGGTGATGGAGATTACGATACACGTTTAAAGTGGAACTATTTAGATAATACCGATATTGAGCAACGCGTTTAGTTGTCGGATGATTTTACCTCTGAAGAGCAAGGTATTGCTGATATTTTCATTGGTTACGATAGTAATTCAGATGGTGATGTTCAGGATGATAATTGTTATTTTAAATATACGCAGGCTGCATCGGCAACAGTTCCCCCGGTTTATGAGGTTGTGAACAGTGGCTGTTAACGGGTATAAGCTTACGTCTTATTTATCATCATGTAATAACACCCTAATAACACCCTAATAACCAGCGCAACAAGCAATACAACAAGTCCCGCATATGTTTGACCTCTCGCTGCGATGAATAAAAGCCGACTGTCAAAGCGCAACACCCTTAATATGAACAGTAAATGCCATCAAGCGAATCCGTGATGTTTTCCCTTTTTAGCTCCCCAAAAAATCCAAATTTTCAGAAATACTTGTGTGGCTAAGTCAAAAAGTGACTCGCGCTGGTGGACACTGAGATCATTGATTGGCATTCTATAAACATAGAGTGTCGCGAAATACTTGATTTTGCAGAGATAAAGCATTTTGCAAAACGATGTAGCAATAGGCATCGCAAGTAGTCAAAGTCGCGTCGTGACCCCAAAAATGAGGAAGAGCTGTGAATTTTCAAGACAAATCGTTATGTAAATTGCGTACTATCACCACTTTTTTAGTGTTAACGAAAGACAAATCACTGTGGCAACAGGAGATCCAAAAAGCGTCGGATTTCTGTCTATTATTAGCCTGTCGGTTTGCTGAGCAAGATTACCAAGTACAATCTATCCGTATTGTGACAAATGCCTTTTCTGAATACTTAGAAACGACTGATCTACAAAGTGCTAAAGCCGACCTACGCCTTATCCGCACATTATTAAATGACATTAAATCTGATGGTCTACGCATTCGTTTTGCTATCGGAGAAGCAAAAACAGCCCATGAAATTTCACTGTTACCTGAGCTCATTAAAGAGTTTGGTGATCTTTGCAACGCCTGTGTGAATGTCCCCGTGGACGACTATATGCTGTTGGATAAAGAGCTTATTGACGCCTCGGTTAAAGCGGTTGAAAAAATAGCGCAGATAACCGAACGTGGTGAAGGCAACTTTAACTTCACGGTTAATTTTAATTGCCAGCCTCTTATCCCTTACTTTCCAGCTAGCTATCATGATAGTGAATTAGGTAACCGTTATGTTATTGGTTTTGAAACGCCTGATTTATTAGTCAAAGTGCTGAGTGACTTTAATGCCAATGCGAATGACAATGTTAATACAAATACTGCCTTATTATCCGGGCAGCAGAAACTAAGACAACAACAAGAATTGATGTCAGAAGCATTGCAATATCATGTTACACAAGTCGCAGAAATTATTAACCTATTTGATAAAACTGAAAATAATAATCGTTTTATATTTTCAGGCATCGACAGTTCAGCTGCGCCTTCTAAAGATTGCGCGAGTATGGTTGATGTTTATAAACAGCTTGGTGTGCCTTTTTTTGGTGCATCGGGCAGTGTTGAAGCCTCTGCCTTGTTAACGCGTGTTTTTAAATCCATTGTTGATTTACCACTGGTCGGTTTTTCAGGTTTGATGTTAGCCGTCACAGAAGACAGAGGGCTCGCACAGGGCACGATTGATGGCGATTATGATATCCGTTCGTTGCTTACTTACAGCGCGGTATGTGGCATTGGTTTAGACACTGTGCCTATTCCGGGTGATACCGCCTCTGAAAAAATAGGCGCATTAATGGCGGATACCGGCACCATGGCATTTCGACTCAATAAACCATTAACCGTGCGTTTATTTCCCGTGCCAGGCCTCAAAGCGGGTGAGCTCACTCAGTTTGAAAGTGATGACTTATGTAATTGTGCTGTTTTAGCCGTACCTTAATTGTTTTGATTAATAAGATTAATAGGAAGTAAGAATGAATCAAGAAATATTATATGTTGGTTGTTATACCCCAGAGGGAAATGCGGGTATTAAAGTAGTTGAATTTAATAATCAAAGCGGTCAAGTAACTGACATTAATAGTGTCTCAGATTTACCTGACACAAGCTTTTTAGCGATAAGCAAAGATAAAAATTATTTATTGGCGGTGAGCGAACATGAAAGTGAAGGTGAGTTGGGCTGTTTTGATATTAAAACACCAACATCGCCCGTTTTCATTAATAAACAAAGTACGTTAGGGGGCTCACCTTGTCATATTAGCTTGAATGCGCATAAAGCCTTTGTGAGTAATTATGGCACGGGTAATGTGAGTGCATTTTCACTGACCGAACATCAATTAACACCCGCCTACACGCAGGTACAACATCAAGGCCAAGGCGGTAATTTGGCAAGACAAGCAAGCGCGCATGCACATGCAAGTCAATTAAGCGTTGATGGCAATTTTTTAGTCGTTGCTGACTTAGGTATTGACGCGTTAAAAGTCTACTGTATTGATGATACGCAACTGACATTAGTCTGCACTGCATCTTTATCAGCCGCTTCTGGGCCGAGACACCTCACCTTTAATGAAAAGGGCGATAGATTATATTTAGGCAATGAACTGAACAGTGAGGTGGTTGTTTTTGAATTTGATGCACAAGGGCAATTAACACAACGCCAAAGTATCAGTAGCTTACCTGTTACTGATGATGCAGAGAGTGAAACAGAGAGCTATATTGCCGAAGTGGCATTAACTAAAGATGGCGGTTATCTCTACGTGAGTAACCGTGGGCATGATAGTATTGCTGTTTTTACGGTTGACCAGATAACTGGTCAGCTGACAGCGATCAGTTTTACAAAAACGGGCGGGTTATTTCCACGCCACTTTGCTTTGTCACCTGATCAACGCTGGTTATTAGTCGCGCATCAAAATAGCGATTATTTACATGTTTTTAAACGTGATGTTAGCACTGGGTTATTAACCCAAACGACCCATCAGTTAACTGTTAAACATGCCGTTTGTCTCTGTTTTTTAGAAGGTTAAATTATGCACCCTGAACTTTATTTTATTTATGACTCTCATTGCCCGTGGAGTTACGCGGCAACACCTTTAGTGAACGCAATTAGCGAAAGCTTTCCGGACATTGAAGTACACGCTTGGCACTGTGCACATTATGATGGCAGTGATTGTGCTGGATTTGCACAGATTAAAGAAGCTGAAAAACAAAGCCAACAACTGTTTGGTCAAGAACATATGCGCTTTGCGGATAGCCCTAAAAATGCAATCTTAACAGCAAACTTTATGGCTTGGTTACAAGATAAACAACCAGAAAAAGTATTGCCTGTATTGAATGCATTACAAAAAGAGCACTATGTTGAAGGCAACCCATTTGGTTGTAAAAATGACTTTATGCCACTTATTGCAGAATTTAAACTATCGCCACCGAACAAAGTGTTTAAAGACGAATTAAGTAATGAAGCGTTATATCAGCAGTCTGATATTCAAGAGTTGCAAGAATTCATGCAAACAACGGCATTCCCTTCGTTATTAATCACTAATGGTGACAACGCAGTGTTATTAGAACATGCACGTTATCTAAACAACCCACAAAGCTTAGTGAAAGAAGTTAAAAAAATATTAGCATAAGCTGTTTTGATTAAGTGACTCTAAAACTGGGCAGGCCTCTGTTCAGTTTTATACAACAAACCAATACCTTACCAGCCGATATTCTTTGAAGAAATACCATCCCTATTCTATATAAATTTATAGTCTAAAAAAATGACTTTCCTGATTTGACTCGTTACATATTAAGTCTTTAATTAATAGTGCAACGGAGTTTTAATGTTTTCCTCCTTTCAACAGATTATGAATAGCATCATTTAAAACATCATCTACATATACGCTCAGGAAATTAGCTACTTAGCAATAACTTCCTGAGCGCATTGTATTAATCCAATGTATTAATCCAATGTATTAATTAATCGTAAATGGCCTATTTACGATTTCTAGTAGTAATTACTAGTAACAGTGTGGAGTGATCTATGAGTGAGCATGATTTAACTAATGACAAAAATCCTATTAGAACAAATGAGAAAGCGCCTTTAACTTCCGCGAATAATAATGACCAGCCCCCTGAATTAAACCTAGAGCTAACCGGTGTTGATGATGCCGTTTTACAAGAGATTGCAGACATTCAAGCGGCTATTGAAGCCGATGATATTGAGGCTGTTGAGGATATTGAAACCGCAGCGGGTGAAGCAGGTGATGGTGGGAGCTCTTCAGCAGTCACTTTATCTCGTAATGGCTCCGAGACACTCGCAGACTCTGATTTTTCAACTGAAGGTTTGGCTTTTGATGCTACCGCTCCAGAGTTGACCGATACTAATACGGCGAATCCTGATATCGATGAAGATATAACAGCAACTATCGCGGTAACGGGTGGAGGCACAGTCGAAGAAGCGGGTGGCGTTTACTTAACATACACCGTGGGTTTATCTAACGCAGTCAGCGAGCCAGTTACGGCCACTATCGCCGATACATTCACTGGTTCAGCAACATCTGGAGCTGATTATAGCTCGACACTGCAATACGAATCAGCGCCTGGTGAATGGACAGATATCAGCGGTGAGGTGACCTTACCGGCAGATGGTTCATCGATTAATGTGCGTGTTGCTATCAATGATGATGTGGTGACAGAAAGCGACGAGACAATCGTGCTGAGTGTAACCACTGCGTCAGTGCAAGTGACCAATGGTGTTGTTGGTGATACCGGCTCAGGTACCATTACTGATGATCAAGGTACTAATCCAATCGATGAAGATATAACCGCGACTATCGCGGTAACGGGTGGCGACACGGTCGAAGAAGCGGGTGA
>NZ_PJBZ01000083.1 GCF_002835995.1 Psychromonas sp. Urea-02u-13
GGCGAGGTGCGCATAATACGCTAACCTTGAACCTTGTCAAGACCTTAAATTTTATTATTTTCAAAAGATTAACACCTTTTTAAATAACGAAATCATAATTAAGATTTTCGACTCAAACTCTAGGAGCTTGTTGGTTCGGACTCGGTAATTAACTTTCGTTAGTTGCCTTGTCTGTGGGGTCGCATTATAGGGATTGCGCGAGCATTGGCAAGCGTTTATTTACTGTTTATTTCAATTTAATGACTGAGTGATTAATTAACAAACAAAGCGCCTATATTTACTTCTATTATTCGCTATTCTTTTCTATAAATCACAATTAACACAGGCATTTTTATGCATTTTCTTCGTATATTAGTCATCATCTTTATCTTCATCCCCTTTACAGCGTTTGTTAGCAGTAAAGATAAAGCTATTATTTCCGATTCCGCTTTATTTAACGTGAATCAATCCATTCCTTTAATAGCACGCATAGATACAGGAGCAAGTCGCTCTTCTATTAATGCTATAAACATTAAGGTTAAGAATGCGCATAAAAGCATGCAAGATAATGTTGGCAAGATAGTCACCTTTAACATTGTTGATGCTAAAGGCGTTAAATTTCCCATCTCCACTAAAATCCTTACTGTTAAAACGACAAAAACACCTCAGGGAAGAGAACACCGCTACTTAGTTGCTCTTTCATTAACTTGGAACGGTAAAGAAAGTAAGATTAAGGTAAACCTGCGTGATAGAAGTAATTTAAAATACAAACTCTTGATCGGTCGAGACTGGTTAAATAAAAATGCATTAGTAGATGTAAACCCTAAAGGAGTTATTGGCCCTGTTGCCGATTTCAGAGTAGACGATGATTTTCCTATTACAGCAAGGGTTGATACAGGTGCGGCATCCACTTCTATCAATGCTACTAATATTAAAGTAAACAACAGCTCAGTAAAGATGACTCAGAATATAGGGAAATTGATTAGCTTCGATATTATCAATGACCAAGGGGACGTTAAGCGTTTATCGGCAACGATTATAAAAGTAACCGAAGTAACTAATGCTATTAGTAGTGAGTACCGTTATAAAGTTGCGCTTAAAATTAAGTGGCAGAATAAAGTGCAAATGTTAAACATTAATTTAAAAGACCGCACTAAGCTGACTTATAAAATGTTAATTGGCCGTGACTGGCTTAGGAATAATGCCATCGTAGATACTTCACTATAAATCTAAAAGCAAAAAAGGAGCCTAAGCTCCTTTTTAAATTCAAATTTTAGCGATTACTTTTCGTAAAGACAAAGATAAGCAGTTTGTACAACTACTTTTACATCAAAGCTTGAATTAGCTTCTACTTCGAAAGTTTCGCCTGCAGGGTAAGTAACCCATTCCGTTGCATCTAATAATCTAACTGTTAAGCTGCCACTTACCACTGTCATGTACTCTTTAACGCCAGTGCCCAGTGTGTATTCGCCAACTTCCATTACACCAACAGTTGCTGGTAATGTTTCGCTTTGGAAGACAATCGACTTTATGTTGCCTTCAAAATATTCGTTAGTTTCAAAACTCATTCTATTTCCTTTTTATAGTAATACTTTCGCGCTGATTATGACGAAGCTTGCTTGAAAACTCAAGCTTCAAGCGCAGCCTGTAATTCTTCTATCTTTTCTTGTGCATCCATCCACAACATTTCCACTTCTTCAAGATGATCTTTCACCTCTCCCTGCTCTTTTAATAACCCTGTTAACAGTTTTTTATTTTCTTGATCATAAAGTGCGCTATCGCCTAGTTGATCTTCTATTTCAGCTAGTCGAGAGGAATAACCATCCATCTTTTTTTCAGCGCTTGTTAACTGTTTCTTAAAGGGTGTTAATTTTTTACGAAATTCAGCTTCGAGCCTTTTTTGATCTTTTCGATTCGCGCTTGCAGAGGTTGTTTTATCTGTTTTTTGTTCTGCTTGCTTGTCGATACGTTGTTGGTCAGATAACCATTGATGATAATCATCAAGATCACCTGCAAATGGCTCAACTTTTTTATCGTGAACTAAGTAAAGATCATCTGTTGTGGTGCGTAATAGATGCCTATCATGCGAAACCACTACCATCGCGCCTTCAAACGCCTGCAATGCAACCGTTAACGCATGGCGCATTTCTAAATCAAGGTGATTGGTTGGTTCATCAAGTAATAGTAGATTAGGTTTTTGCCATACTAATAGCGCCAAGACTAAACGTGCTTTTTCACCACCAGAAAATGGTGCAACAATATCAAATGCCTTTTCCCCTTGAAAACCAAAGCTCCCTAAGAAACTACGTAGTGGCAACTCTTTTTCATCGGGGGCTAAACGCGCTAAATGTTGCATCGGCGTTTCATCTAAACGTAAAAACTCTAATTGGTGCTGCGCAAAGTAACCAATTTTTGCATTAGTGTTTATTTCTATTTTTCCAGACGTAGGCTGAAGTTGGTCTGACAGCAATTTAATGAGTGTTGATTTACCTGCACCATTTCGCCCCAGTAATCCAATACGGCTTCCTGGTACTAAATTTAATTTTATCTGGTCAAGGATTAGAACATCATCATAACCCGCACTTACTTTTTCCAATGTGAGTAATGGCATTGGTAATGCATCGGGCTCTCGAAATGAAAAGCTAAATTGGTTATCAAGATGTGCCGGTAATAATTGTTCCATTTTTTCTAACGCTTTAATACGGCTTTGCGCTTGTTTGGCTTTATTCGCTTTATAACGAAAACGGTCAATATAGCTTTGCATATGATCCATTTGCGCTTGTTGCTTCTCATAAGAAGACTGTTGCTGCATTAGCTTTTCAGCGCGTTGACGTTCAAAGCTTGTATAGTTTCCTGTGTATTCAAACAGTTTATTTTGTTCAATATGAATAATCTTATCAACAATGCTATCGATAAAATCTCTATCATGAGAGATAAGTATTAACGTACCTTGATATTGGCGTAGCCATTTTTCAAGCCAGATAACCGCATCTAAATCGAGATGATTGGTGGGTTCATCGAGTAATAATAAATCAGAAGGACAAAGCAAAGCTTGTGCTAAATTCAAACGCATACGCCAACCACCAGAAAAATCACTCACCGAGCGCCCTTGTGCTTGTTCACTAAAACCCAGACCAGCCAATAACTCAGCAGCGCGTGATTCAATAGTGTAACCACCAGCATTATCGAGCAATATATGCATTTCGGCTATTTTAGTGCCATTATCAGCCTCTTCAGCGATGCGTAATTTATCTTGTAACAGTCGGAAATCACGATCACCATCAATCACATACTGCAGGGCATTTTTGTCAAGTGCAGGCGTTTCTTGTGCAACACTGGCTAACTGCCATTGATGGGGAATCGTCAGGTCACCTGCATCAACGTGCGCTTCTTGTTTTAATAATGTGAAAAAGCTAGATTTTCCGCAACCGTTAGCGCCTACTAAACCTACTTTTTGTCTTGGGTTGATTGTTGCGCTGGCATCTTTTAACAATGCTTTTCCACCACGGATAAATTCGATATTTGTTGCAACAATCATAAATAGCTTTCTCAATAATATTGGGGGGTGGATAATAACCAATTTTATAAAGTTGAGCCATAGCTACTGGTAATGAAAATTTATTTGATTACCATGTATTTATTCTTCAAACGGTAGAAAATAGCATGAGTTTATCTAAAAATAGAAAGCGTTTTATTGCAGGAGCAAGCTGTCCAAAATGCAACACACTTGACACAGTAGCACTGACATTAGAAAATGCGGTAGAAACATTAATCTGCGTGTCTTGCGGTTTTACACAAACACAAACACCTAAACAAGCAACAGCAGCTACACGCCAATTTGAACAGATGATTGGTGTTTTTGATCCTGCTGAAAATAGCGAGAAATAAAATGAAAATTACAAATAATTCAGTGGTTTCAATCCACTTTGGTGTTGCAGAAGTTGACGGTAGCGCACTTGATAGTACTGAAAATGGCGCACCACTTGATTTCATTCAAGGCGCAGGTTACTTAGTACCGGGTCTTGAAGCTGAATTAGCAGGCAAAGTAGTTGGCGACAAGTTCGATGTTAAACTTGAAGCAAAAGATGCATACGGCGAGTTCCAAGACGAATTGGTACAACAAGTTCCACGTGATCTTTTCGAAGGTGTTGATACTATTGAAGTAGGTATGTCTTTCCAAGCAGATACAGACCAAGGTCAACGTACTGTTGAAGTCACTGATATTACAGATGGCATGGTAAGCATCGATGCAAATCACCCATTAGCAGGTATGGCTTTGCAATTTATTGGTGAAGTTGTTGCTGTTCGTGAAGCAACTAAAGAAGAGCTTGAGCATGGCCATATTCATCAAAATGGTGGTTCATGTGGTCATAATCATTCTGAAGCTGAAAGCTGTACTACTGAGCAAGAAGAGTCAGAAGTGAAAAAAGAAGAGTCTGCAGATGGATGTTGTGGCGGTTGTCACTAATCATTGCAATTAGTTACTAGCTAAACTCTAAAAAGTTGTGCCTTACTCGGGTGCAACTTTTATATTGCATAATCAATGGTTGGATCTGCGATTGGGCTCACCGCGCGATTGTATTTTTCCTGAATGACAGAAATAGATAACTTAAAATCTTTCATAATTATTAACGCCTTACTTTCGTTCTCCCCTCCTAGTTCATATCTCTTAGCAAAAAAACTTAATCGACGTTGTTGCGCGGCAAATTGATGCTGTTCGTTATCTTGATTTTTAGATTGCCCATTTTCATCTTGAATAAACTCCTTTGCCTGCGCGGAAAACTGCGGGTTATCCTCATCCTCCCTTAATTTGGCATAAGAAGCGATGACCTCCGTTTTAGGAATGACAGGTCTAATTAGATTTTCGCGCTGCAGGGCTTCCGTTGCAGGATGAAAAGGAACAGCAATGGCAGTTGGTAAAGCCGCATTAATGTTAGCCATATTACATTACACAGATGTGTCGATTAACGTACCAACCATATCATTCGCTGTGCTGATAACTTTCACTGAAGCTTTGGCTTGTAGCTCAGCGATCTTCATATTGATTACTTCAGTAGTAATAGAGATGGGTGCACGCTCTGCAGATAGAGAAGGACTCCCCGATGCCTGCTGATCATCCGCCATACTTTTTTCTGCTGTGCCCGCATGGGCTATCCGAGAACTTGCGTTACTCAGCTGTGCAGATGCATCTTGAAAACCAGCGAAGCCAGAATTAAACGCGGAACGAACATCCATAAATCACCTTAGCTAAAATTGTAAACCTATTAAAGTATGGCATTATATTATCACAAATAAAGTGTTTGATTAAATTTTAACCACAAATGAATTCTATCATTCGTTGGCAAAATAAATCGCTCTCACTCATAAAAGGAGCGTGAGCTGAGTTTTCAAACAGTTGTGACTGCATAGAAGGCGCTAACGCCTGCATGTCATGTTGCACTTGTTGTGGTACTAAACTATCAAATTGACCAAATAGTGATAAACAAGGAGTCGATAAATTAGCGAATGATAAACGAATATCAGAGTCAGCGAGTAACTTAAGCCCTGCGTCTAATGCTCTTTGGTCTGCATCTTTAGTGCCGTTTAGTAGTTTTTTAAATGCCATACTGTCTTTTCGAGCACTTGCACATCCCATTGCTTGTAACGCAATGAAACGTGTTAATGTTTTACTAGGGTTTGTCTGTAATCCTAATGAGAAGTTATCAAAAACAGATTTATCCACACCCGGCCAAGCTTCATCTGCGACAAACTTAACCGAGCAAGCAACTTGAATTAACTTATTCACGCGTAGCGGATAATTTATTGCGGCGTAAGTTGCAATCAAGCCACCTAATGACCAGCCACACCATACCGCGGATTCAGGCACGACCTGCAAAATAGCTTCACTGATCGATTTTAGTGAATAATCAGATAACGGCTCGCTTTGACCAAATCCAGGAAGGTCTACAAGGTATAAACAAAAGCGTTGGCTCAGTTGTTCAATGACAGGTTGCCAAACAGCAGAATTAACTCCCCAACCATGCAATAAAACTAAAGGCTCACCCTCTCCTACTATTTTGCAATATACCGCTTGCTCTATACTCAAAATTTACGACTCACTTCTATTGATAATAAGGGGAACTAAATTATTTTTCATTTGATAGCACAACACACAAAACAACTGGTTGAGCTTTTATTACCTGCGCAATGTTTAGTCTGTGCATTAAAAAGTAATAATAAACTGATCTGTCACTATTGTGAAAAAAAGATCCTGACGCCACGAAGTTACTGCTTACATTGCGCTTTGCCATTAAATAAAAATGCAGACTACTGTGGGGATTGCCTTAAAAAAGCATATTTATTTAATCATATTCACGCATTAGGAGACTATAAGAAGCCTCTTTCACAGCTTATTAAACAACTTAAATATCAACAACAGCTCGTAGCAGGCGAGTTACTGGCTTATCTATTAATAAAATCTGTTGTCAGTCGCTATACAAAACAACAATTATCAGCATTCGATTATTTATTAGCAGTGCCCTTACACCCTAAAAAATTACAACTGCGCGGATTTAACCAAGCTCAGATAATTTGTGATCGTTTAAGTGAACAATTAAACATTCCTTTATTAGAAAACTGTATCACACGTAATAAAGAGACCATTGCACAGGAAGGTTTATCAATAAAGAAAAGAAAAATGAATTTATCTAACGCCTTTTCTTATCAGAAAAATAGTGGCCAAGAAATTATTGGTAAAAGTATCTTAGTGATCGATGACGTAGTGACAACGGGCGCGACAATTAATAGTTTGTGTAAATTATTAAAAGATAAAGAAGCCAATATGATTATCGTGTTTTGTATCAGCCGTACTGCTATTGATAAAGAAATACAGAGCTAACAATACATTTTATTATTTTTTTACATTCCTCTTCCTTGCATTGAGCGGTATAATACCCCACTAAACAACTCAAGAATAACCAGAGGCAGAACAATGATTGAGATCACTCCCAGTGCAGAAGAACACTTTAGAAAGTTATTAGCGCCACAAAAAGAGGGAACAAGTATTCGTATATTTGTAATAAACCCTGGCACACCTAAAGCGGAATGTGGCGTTTCTTACTGCCCACCTGAAGCAGTTGAAAGTAGTGATACACGCTTGAGCTACGAAGGGTTCGATGCATTAGTTGATGAAGTTAGCATCCCATTCTTAGAAGAAGCATTTATCGATCTTGTTGAAGAAGAAACAGGTACACAATTAACGCTAAAAGCACCTAATGCAAAAATGCGTAAAGTGAAAGATGGTGCGCCACTGATTGAACGTGTTGAATATGTTATTCAAGTGCAAATAAACCCACAACTTGCGAGTCATGGTGGTTTTATTAAATTAATCGAATTAACAGAAGACAATGTCGCAGTTATTGAATTTGGCGGTGGCTGTAATGGTTGTTCTCAAGTGGATTTAACCCTTAAAGAGGGTATTGAAAAAGAGTTACTTGAAGAATTTTCTGGTGAACTTAATGCAGTACGTGACATTACTGAGCATCAAAGCGGAGACCATTCGTTCTACAAATAACGAATGCCACTTTGAGATAGATTGCCATAAAAGAGAAGCCTAGCTTCTCTTTTTGCTTTTTAAACGATAATAAAGACTTAACAACAGCAATAATCCTATAGCAAACAGCGCGTGCGTTGCTAAAGAGATAAACAAGACTAAGCAAGTCGCTGATGCTAATAACGCTAAATTCCTATTAATACCCGTTAATAGCTTTGTTCCCGCCAATGAAGCAGCCAAGTAAATCAGAATAAATAACCCATTTGCATAAGCGATTAATCCTTCTAAATCCAAACCTGAATAATGATAAGCCAGTAACATTGCACCGGTAAGGATAATTGCGCTCAAGAGGCCATAATAAGGAACTGCATAAGCATTTTCCCGAGAAAACAGAGGCACTAGCTGTTGTTGCTTTGCCATGCTAGATAATAAACGAGAGAAACCAACAAAATAGAGACTGACCGAAATATAACAAGTTAAAAATCCGGCAAATGAAACGATCATATAACCCTGTTGCCCCAGACTTAACTTCACCAGATTAATGACTGAATTCAGATTTTCAGCTTCATCACCATAAAAGTGCATTTGTAATAAACTCAAACTAATTAAACTATAAACAATGAGCGTAATAACAATGCCAATAATGATGGTTAAGGGGAAATCTCGATGGGGATTCTTAAAGTCATTGGCTAAATGTGCAATCGCTTCAATACCTAAGAAACACCAAAGGATGTAAGTGGCACTTAGGGCAACGCTGGATAACTGAAAGTCAGTGTCCGGTAGATGGAAAGGTTGCGTAACTTGGCTATTAAGTGAAACAAAGACTAAACAACTCACGATACAAATACTTAACAAGGTTTGAATAATCGCAGCGGTTTTAAGACCAAATAAATTAAATACCAATAATAAAAACAACATTAATAACGCACACAAAAACAGTATTTGTGCCGTTGATTGATCAATCCCCCCTGCTGCATTTAATCCATTAACTAGAAAATTTGCCCCAGTAATGACAATAACAGGTGCGCCAAGTGCCACTACCCAAATAAATAACCAGCTAACAATGCGTGCTGCTTTATCACCAAAGGCTAATTGAACAAAATATGCAGTTCCACCAGCATGTGGGTGTTTTTTACCAAGTGCAGCAAAAGTAAATACGATCGGTAAAATAAGCAATCCCATGATAAACCACGCAAGTAGTGACCATTCTCCCGCTACGGAAGCAGCAATGGCGGGGATAATAAACACACCTGAGCCCAGTAATACAGAAACAAGCATTCCCACACCATGTGTTACAGAGATAGATTGATTACATGTAGACAAGTTATTCTCCTTGAGAATCGGCAATAATAACGGCTCTTTGACCTGCAATCACCATTAATAAACAAGGAAAACAGCAATTATTTTTCCTGTTTTGTGCTTAAGTTCAAATAACACGAGCATTTTATGAACAGATCAAGTAGAATGCGCCACCCTCGCAATGTGATCTATGTTTGATCATTGCGAAATCTCCAGATAAAACCTGCTACGCGTATTTATTTTTTTAGAACACGCGAGAATTATTAAATGGTTTCGACTTAGGTTGAAACGATTGAGGTGACGTAGGTATATGCTGGATTGACGTGTTTTAGCTTCGCTGAAACACAGAATTTATACGAAATCATGAGGCCTCTATGTCAGAGTCAAGCACACCAGAAAGCACGCCAGAAAACATCATTACTTTTAACGATTTAAATTTACCAGAAGAACTTACTAAAGTTGTTGCTGAAATGGGTTACGAAGTACCTTCGCCTATTCAAGCACAGACTATTCCCCTTCTATTAGATGGTAAAGATGTTTTAGGTCTTGCACAAACAGGTACTGGTAAAACCGGTGCTTTTGCATTACCACTATTAGCAAATATCGATTTATCAGTTAAAAAACCACAAGTATTGGTATTAGCGCCAACACGTGAATTAGCGATTCAAGTAGCAGAAGCTTTCCAAAGCTACTCGCGTCATTTACGTGGTTTCCACGTAATGCCAATTTACGGTGGTCAAAGCTACAACATTCAGTTCAAACAACTAACTCGTGGCCCACAAGTTGTTGTAGGTACGCCTGGTCGTATTATGGATCACCTTAAGCGTAAAACATTAGATCTTTCAGGCCTAACAACACTTGTGTTAGATGAAGCTGATGAAATGTTACGTATGGGTTTCATCGACGACGTTGAAACGATCATGAAAGATATGCCTGAAAAGCACCAAACTGCGCTTTTCTCAGCAACAATGCCTGATCAAATCAAACGTATTACTAAGCGTTACATGAACAACCCAACTGAAGTTAAGATTAAAGCAAAAACTTCAACAGTTGAGAACATCGAACAGAAATGTTGGATTGTACGTGGTGTTAATAAACTTGACGCACTAACACGTATGTTAGAAACAGAAGAATTTGACGGCGCAATTATCTTTGCACGTACTAAAACAGCAACAGTTGAATTAGCAGAACGTTTAGAAGCACGCGGTTACCGCAGTGCAGCACTGAACGGCGACATGAATCAACAAACTCGTGAACGTACTATCGCCCGTATTAAATCTGGTGGTTTAGATATTCTTGTAGCAACAGATGTTGCAGCACGTGGTCTAGATGTTGAACGTTTAAGTTTAGTTGTTAACTACGACATCCCAACTGATACTGAATCTTATGTTCACCGTATCGGTCGTACAGGTCGTGCTGGTCGTAAGGGTAAAGCAATCTTATTTGTAGCACCTCGCGAACGTCGCTTATTAAAAGCAATTGAACGTGCGACACGCCAAGAAATTACAATTATGGAATTACCAACACGTGATGAAGTAACTAAAACACGTATTGAAAGTTTCCAAACACAATTGTTCTCAATCTGTGAAAGCGAAGACCTTACGTTCTACCGTACTTTGTTCGAACAAATTGAAAACAATACAGAGATTGATGACTTAGATCTTGCAGCTGCATTACTTTTCTTAGCGCAAAAAGAGAAACCTCTACAGCCTACAGAAGAGAAATTTGTTGAACCTCGTTCTAACGATCGTAACTTTGACCGCAATGACCGTAGTCGTGGTGACCGTCCTGATCGTAACCGAAGTGATCGTAATGATCGCGGAAGCCGTCCAGAACGTGGTGATCGTAACGAACAAGGTGGTGATAAGCCTCGTGGTCGTGGTCGTCCAACAGATGTTGAGCTTGAAACATACCGTTTAGACGTAGGTCGTTCACATGGTGTTCAAGTTAAAAACATCGTAGGTGCTATCGCTAACGAAGCTGATATCAATAGCCGTTTCATTGGTGATATCAAATTAAGTGATGACTATTCAACAATTGAATTGCCTAAAGGCATGCCAGAGAAAACGTTGAAACATCTTGAAAGTGTTTATGTTTGTAAACGCCAACTGAATATCAAAAAGAATTAATTTCTATTTGAATTTAGTTAAAAAAGGGTGCTTTAAGCGCCCTTTTTTATATCTATTGATCCTACTATAGCTACTTATTCGCCTACAAAAACACTAACCCACTGATTTTAAACGCAAAAAGTTCCCTCTTAATCTAAGTAAACCAAACAGTCTTCCACAGTGATGCCAAAACACTCGCCATAAAAGCTTAACTTATTGTTTTTTAAGAAATTATCTATTCCACTTATGAGCTTGACCGCCTTGCCCTCTATTAATCTTACGCTCAATCTGAGATTATAATTAAGCGCTAAGTAAAGTACCCACTTGAAATAGTTGCGTAGTAATAAATTATTATCTTTGTAACCCTGTATTTAAAATTCTTCACTTTGAAGATTCTTACCCACTCTATTTAAGGCCCATTAATAGAGTGGTTTTTTTGCCTTTATTTTAGCGTTCTCATAAATTTCAGACAAAAAAAAGCCCCATCAATGATGAAGGGGCTTACTCAAAAATAATTTTATAGCATTATTTTTTGCTTGGACGTTTCCAATCATTCAGATTACGTTGCTTAGTACGTGCCACTGCTAATGCATTTTCTGGTACGTCATTAACTACCGTTGTGCCGGCAGCCGTTGTTGCTCCGTTACCAATCGAAACAGGCGCAATAAGCTGACAATCACTACCAATGAATACATCGTTACCAATTTTTGTTTGATATTTATTAGCACCATCGTAGTTACACGTGATCACACCTGCACCAATATTAACGTGACGTCCTAATGTTGTATCACCTAAGTAACTTAAGTGGCCACATTTAGAGCCATTACCCAGTGTAGACTTTTTAATCTCAACAAAGTTACCCACATGCACATCTTTTTCAATGACCGTTTCAGGACGGATACGCGCAAAAGGCCCGATCGTTGAGTTATCACCAATACGACTACCTTCGATAATTGAATTCGGCTTAATCTCAACGTTATTTTCAATATCACAATCAATAAGGATACAGTTAGCACCGATCACGACACCATCACCCAGGTTTACATTACCTTTAATGATCACGTTAATATCGATATCTACATCTTGCCCACAGGTTAATTCGCCACGCAGGTCAAAACGCGCAGGATCACGCAACATTACGCCACGTAATAATAATTTTTCAGCTTCTTGTAATTGATAAGCACGTTCTAATTTAGATAATTGTAAACGGTTATTAACCCCTTCAACTTCTACTGTGCTCGTTGGATGAACGGCATTAATAATACGCCCTTCTTGATGTGCCATTTTGATAATATCGGTAATGTAATACTCACCAGCAGCATTATCATTACGTAGTGCTGGTAACCAACGACGTAGGTCGCGTGCACTTGCTACTAATATGCCAGTATTCACTTCTTTAATTTCACGCTGATTTTGACTTGCATCTTTTTGCTCAACAATCGCAGTCACATCACCATCTACACGCTCAATGCGTCCATAACCTGTTGGATCATCAAGATGTACGGTAAGCAGACCAATACCGCCTTCTGGTTGAACATCGATAAGTCTTTGTAATGTTTGTGGTGTTAATAATGGCACATCACCATATACCATTAGGATTTTTTCAGTTTCTCTAAAATGAGGCTGCGCAATTTGCATCGCATGGCCAGTGCCTAACTGCTCTGTTTGTTTTATCCAATTCAAGCGACGTTCAGAGATACACTCTTGCATTTGATCACCACCGTGACCATAAATCAGATGAATATTTTCAGCGCCTACACCCTTCACGCTGTCGATAACATGTTGCACCATCGGTTTGTCTGCTATTTTATGTAGCACTTTAGGAAGGCGAGAACACATACGTGTGCCTTTACCTGCAGCAAGAATAACAACGCTTAAAGCCATAATGAGAATTCCATATAATTTAAAGATAAAAATGTATTTTAACCAAGTTTACAGTGACAGAGAATAATTAAATAACATTTCTCTCTGTTTATTATTAATTATTTAGCAGTTTATCCCCTCTCTCACCCAAAGCTTCGTTAGTTAATGCGCCACAAACATTGGTAGAGCCAGTTGCCCCTGCAAAATTCGGCCTCAAAACTATTCATATAACCACCAGCTAAACTTTGTACTTTGAATGATGACGCCTATAAAGATAAGATAAGTACCTAGTCATTCTTAAAAATAGGTTTAATTTAATGAAACAACAAATATTAAAAGAGATGCGTGTCTTAGGCCAGATTGACATTGCAGCAGAAATCCAGACACGTATTGATTTCATTAAAGAGAAGTTAACCAATGCATATTGCCAGACCTTAGTATTAGGTATTAGTGGTGGCGTAGACTCGAGCACTGCGGGCCGTTTATGCCAATTAGCAGTAGAGCAATTAAATAACACACAGAAAACCGAACAGTATCAGTTCATTGCAGTACGTCTTCCTTATGCAGTGCAAAAGGATGAAGATGAAGCTCAGCTTGCCTTACAATTTATTCAACCATCAAAAAGTGTCACTGTTAATGTGCAAGCCGGCTCAGATGGCATTCACGACAGTACACTGCTTGGTCTTCAAGAAAGTGGGATAATACTGGCAGATAATGCCAACCTAGATTTTATAAAAGGCAATGTGAAAGCACGTATGCGCATGATTGCTCAGTATGAAATTGCAGGGCTCACGGGTGGGTTAGTTGTTGGTACTGACCATAGCGCAGAAAATATCACGGGTTTTTATACTAAGCATGGAGATGGGGCTTGTGATTTAGCGCCCTTATTTGGCCTTAATAAACGTCAAGTGCGCTCATTAGCAAAACATCTTGGTGCGCCTGCATTATTAGTTGATAAAGCACCCACAGCAGATCTTGAAGAAGACAAACCACAACTCGAAGACGAAGTGGCATTAGGTATGACTTACGACCAAATTGATGATTTCTTAGAAGGTAAAGAGGTCGCACAAGAAGTTGAAGATAAGCTAATCGCAATTTATCAACGCACTCAACACAAACGTCAGCCGATACCTACCATCTATGACCAACCTGCTTAACCGTGCTAGCGTGAGATGGGTGATGCCAAGCCTCTTTTAATGTTGGCATTACCAGGGAATAAAATAAGCTGATAACGTGAAATTAAATACACCTTTATTTACTTAGATCATTCAAAAAACTAGCCATAACAAAGGTGTTAATGGTAAGTTTATAGCTCGGTTAACGAATAACCGAGTACTCAATACTCTCATTAAGGAAGTTAGTCTCATGAAAAAAGTTGGTTTAGTTGGTTGGCGCGGTATGGTTGGTTCTGTGCTTATGCAAAGAATGCGTGATGAAAATGATTTTGCAACGATTGAGCCTGTGTTTTTCACCACCTCTCAAGTGGGTTTAGCTTCTCCTGATATTGGTAAACCGACCGATACATTAAAAGATGCCTTTGGCATTGAAGACCTACAAAAAATGGATGTCATCATTACCTGTCAAGGTGGTGATTATACTAATGAAGTTTATCCAAAATTACGTGCAAGTGGTTGGACAGGTTATTGGATTGATGCAGCCTCTTCATTACGCATGAAAGATGATGCAATCATCGTATTAGACCCAGTGAACAAAGATGTTATCAAGCAAGGGTTAAGCGATGGCGTTAAAACCTATGTAGGCGGTAACTGTACTGTTTCATTATTATTAATGGCGCTTGGCGGTTTGTTTGAAGCAGACTTAATTGAATGGGTAACACCACATACTTACCAAGCAGCTTCTGGTGCTGGTGCGCGTAACATGCGTGAATTAATTAGCCAAATGGGTTCTATCAAAGATACTGTAGCTGATAAGTTAGCTGATCCTGCCTCTGCTATTTTAGAAATAGACCAACAAGTTGCAGAACATTTACGTAGCGATGACTTACCAACAGAACAGTTTGGTGCTGCACTTGCAGGGAGTTTGATTCCTTGGATTGATGTGCCAATGCCTTCTGGACAGTCTAAAGAAGAATGGAAAGCGCAGGTTGAAGCCAATAAGATTTTAGGTACTAGCGAAAACCAAACGCCAATTGATGGTTTGTGTGTGCGTATCGGTGCAATGCGTTGTCATAGCCAAGCAATTACAATGAAGCTGAAAAAAGATGTTTCTATTGCTGAAATTGAGAATATTTTAGCGTCGCACAACGAATGGGTTAAAGTTATCCCTAACGAACGTGATGCAACGGTTTCTGAGCTTTCACCAGCGAAAGTAACAGGCACATTAAGTATTCCTGTTGGCCGTATCCGTAAATTATCAATGGGTCCAGAATATGTAAGTGCATTCACTGTGGGTGATCAACTACTATGGGGAGCGGCAGAGCCTCTTCGTCGTATGTTAAACATCTTACAAGAAGCGTAACTTAATACGTTTCAGACTTCTAAAAGGCTTCTATTTGAAGCCTTTTTTATATCTATCCCCTCTAGTATTTCCCCTAGTACCCCCTGAGTTTCTCAAACTGTAATAGTATAAAAATTGAGAGTTTACGCAGTTTCTTGTTGTTTAAAACACGATAATTATACGAATCCTAACTACACTAAATAACTAATTATCTATTTTTAGATTTTGAAACATAGGGTTAACATATGACTAAGTTTACTAGTGTATTTTTAATACTATTATTTAGCGTTTATTCTTACGCACAGCCTCCTCAACCCCTTCCCTATAAAATCTATCTTGATGCCGATTTTGTAAGTACAAAGGGTGCGAGCGAATCAATCCTGCAAGGCATCACGACAGCACTGAGTGAAGTCGACTTCACCATTGCTGGTTACCCTTTTGAAGTGCTGAAAAAAAATCACCAAGCAAATTCCTTACGTAGTAAACATCATCTTGAGCAGTTTTTAGCAGACAAACAAGCATTACTGGTTTTCTCTGGTTTGCACTCTCCACCTATTCTTGCCAATAAAACACTGATTAATAATAATAAAATATTACTGTTAGACCCATGGGCAGCCGCCGGTCCTATCACACGAAGTAAGACATCAGAAAATTGGATTTTCAGATTATCAATTGACGATAGTAAAGCAGGTTATACCATTACCCAACACGCTATTAAGCAAGGCTTTAGCAGTCCTTATTTATTATTAGAAGATACTGGCTGGGGGAAGTCTAATAAAAAAACCATGACCAATGCATTACAATATGAAGATTTATCTCCCCACGGTATAAGCTGGTTTAATTGGGGACTTGGCCAAAATCAAGCACGTATCATTTTACGAGATATCGCAGAAAGTGGTGCCGATGCCATATTTTTTGTGGGTAATGCGTCTGAAGGTAAAGTTTTTGCCAAAGCGATGTCTGAATTACCCCCTCAGTTTCGCCTTCCGATAAGAAGCCACTGGGGAATCACAGGGGGGGATTTTCCAATAGAGATCTCTCCTACAATACGCAAAAATATTAACCTTGAATTTATACAGACGTCTTTTTCTTTCCTTAATACCCCCCTTAAAGCGTCTCAACAACAGGTACTAAACCAAGCAATCAGACTGTTTCCGGAGATCTCTAATGCTTACGACATTCAAGCACAAACAGGCTTTGTACATGCTTATGACCTCACTAAAATCTTTATTGCAGCCGTTGAACAATCAGGCTTAAGCGGCAATAATATTAAAGACAGACAAGCAATAAAAATGGCATTGGAAGATCTAAAAAGACCTGTCGTCGGTCTGATAAAAACCTACCACCAGCCATTTTCAACGTATACAAGCCATGCTCCTGATGCGCATGAAGCATTAAATAGTAGTGATTACACGATGGGTTTCTTTGGCCCTAAAAATGAAGTCATTCTACTCAAGTAAATGCCATTATCTATGCCCATTTAAGGTTGTTTTTTATGCGTAAACAAACGATATCATTTGCAATAACCCGGTTTGTTGCATTGATTTGTATCTTATTAGCCTTGTTAATCACGACATTAGTGATTAACAAAGTGGTTGACTCTAATAAGCAACTTCAGCGTCATGACAATAAACGAGAAGCCAATGCGATTAGTGATAAATATAAAACATTTTTAAATGACCGTTTAATTTTGCTACAGGAGCACAGTAAGTTCCCGCTTATGTTACAAACATTGATGCAGCCAGAGAGCCATTTAGGAAAAGTCAGTGATTTTATGGCTGAACTGACTATTTTGGGTAAACAATACAATGAAATACTCATCGATTTTTCGGGTCATACCATCTATTCAAGCCAAGCACATTCAACCAACTATCATAGAAAACCTTGGTTACAGCCTTTATTAAACTCTCAGGAAACAAGCGCGGTGCAATTGGTCATGATTGATCAACAATATTACTGGGTACTCGCATCAGCCATTAATTATCATGGTATAAGCCAAGGTGTTTTATTAATTGAGATTCCTATTGGCGAAATTTATCAACAGACTCAAAGCAATAACATACTAGATGGTTTGGACATTGAAATTATTCATAAAAAAACCAGTGTTATTCGTTTTGGAGAAAAAATCAGTGGCCAAGCAGTTGATATAAAGTGGGAAATACTACCGATTACTTTACGTGTCACTTTTGATCAAAAAACACTGACACCACAACTCCATAGCCTAATTTTTGAAATTGCATTTATCATCGCGGCCATTACATTAGTAATATTAATTACTGCTTACCTATATGCATATGTCACCTTTGTTAAACCCTTAGTCTCATTAGCTGATGCGACAGAGCAGCTTGAGCAGGGGCAACGTCAGCCAGTGTTACATGAAAATATAAGAATTTTGGAGTTTTCGCGTTTATTCAAAAAATTTAATAACATGGTCAGAAAAGTCGAACAACGCGAGGTCTCATTAAAAGCAGCAAACGAACAATTAACACAGGCAAATCTAGACAGAAAGCTCAGCGAGTCACAATTAGTACAGTCAGAAAAAATGGCCAGTATCGGTATATTAGCAGCAGGTATGGCACATGAAATAAATAACCCCATCGGTTTTATCAAAAGTAATATTAATGTCTTCCAAGAATATGTACAGAGCCTGACAGCTTATATAGAAGAGCAAAAGCAGCTGTTATCTGATGAGCAACATCAGCAGCAACAACAATTAGCCGACAAACACGATATTGACTATATTCTCACAGATTTAACGCAACTATTAGCAAGCTCAATGACTGGCGTAGAGCGAGTCAGCGAAATAGTGATCAACTTGAAAGATTTTTCTCGTTTAGATGCACCAGAAAAAACATTAATGGATGTCAATGAAGGTTTACAGGCCACCATAAAAATGGCTCATAATGAAATAAAATACCATTGTGAATTACATTTACAGTTAGGAGAGCTCTCTCAGATAATGGCCTACCCAGGCAAGCTCAACCAAGTCTTTATGAATCTGATTATTAACGCGGGGCAAGCAATAACAGATAAAGGCGATATCTACATACGCACTTTTCAAAGTAATGGTTTTATTATTGTTGAAATTGAAGATACAGGAAGTGGTATTAAAGCAGAGGACTTGAAAAGTATATTCACTCCTTTTTACACCACCAAGGAGGTGGGAAAAGGAACGGGTCTTGGATTATCTATCTGCCATAATATTATTAAACAGCATGATGGACGAATTGAAGTGCATTCTGAAGTGGGTAAAGGCACTACTTTTGCTATTTACCTCGCCATTGAATAGGTCAGTAAAAGAATTCCTCTATATGCCATTAATAAGTGACTTTAATAGCATATAAAGTTAAACGAGTTTGTAAGCGTATAAACTTACCAACTCATTTTTTTACGATAGATTGTTGAAGGGCTTACCTCTAATAACGCAGCTGCCTTAGGTACATTACCAGCACAAAAATCAATAGCAGCTTCAATCGCTAACTTCTCTACCTTCCATAAGGGCAAAACTTCGGTCATCGGAGTGACTTCAACTGGTACCGTCGCTTCCTGAATCTTGTTAGATACTTTTTTAGTCGTCACTAAAGGCTGACTTGCCACCGTGGTAGATAAGGATTTTATTATCATTTCCGAGGTTATCTGTGTCCCTGTGTTTAATACCACCATCGCATGAAAGATATTTTCAAGTTGGCGAATATTCCCTGGCCAATCGTAATCACAGATTATTTTAATCACATCTCGTGATAATTGAGTGAAATGCTTATTTTCTATTTTTGAGTATTTCTTTAAAAAATATTTTGCGATTAACACTAAATCATTACCTCTATCACGCAAGGCAGGCAAACTTAATGAAATAACGTTTAAACGATAATAAAGATCATCACGGAACTCTCCGTCTAATACGGCTTGCCCTATTGAGAGCGAAGATGCAGAAATAATCTGAGCATCAAACTTAACCACCTTATTTGAACCTAATGGGCTAAATTCTCTTTCTTGTACCACCCTTAATAGCTTGGCTTGTAATGGTTTTGACAAGGTCGTTATCTCATCAAGGAATAACGTGCCTTTTCCGGCAGACGCAAACAAACCATCATGCGCATTACTCGCACCAGTAAAAGCCCCTTTTATATGGCCAAATAACTGCGACTCCATTAAGTTTTCACTAAAGTTTGCACAATTAACAGCAACAAAAGGCTGATCTTTATGAAAGCCCTCTTGATGACACGCTTTCGCCACCAATTCTTTACCAGTACCAGTTTCACCGGTAATAAAAATAGGCGCATTCGTTGTGGAGGCTTGGCTAATACTATGAAATAACTCAAACATCGTTTCATCTGCAGCAATGATGCCATGGAAGTTAATCGGAGAGTTTATTAATAATGCTTCATTCGTTGAACTCTGTTGGATAGTTTCGCTATCACTGGTTAGCGCTTTATTAACTATAAAATTAAGTTCTTTGTTATCCCAAGGTTTACAGATAAAGCGCTGCACAATACCGCTATTGAACGCGCCAGATATTTTTTGAAAGTCTTGATAGCCAGACAAAATAATACGCTGTGAACCAGGCCATTTATTTTTTACTCGCTGTAAAAACTCACAACCTTCCATTTCTGGCATATGCTGATCTGAAATAACTAATTGAGGCTGATTACTTTGGCAATATTCAAGCGCTTCATAAGCAGACGTAAAGGTCATTAACGTCGCGTTAATATTGCGTAACGCACGCTGTAGAGCACTCAATATATTATGATCATCATCAACCAATATCACCAGCGGTTGGGCGTGATGAAAGTCTTCATCAAATAACGACATTGCTACTCCATTGTGTATATACCAAGCAGGTTAATCAGGGGTCAGTCATGCTGATTTAAATAAGCAACTTCAGTACTTGGTATTAGTTAGTTTAAGAATAGGAAATGTTCACTGAATTGGTAGCCATTATTTGCAAATTGCGACGCTAAATACGATAACAAGATCATGCTTTTTACTTTAAGTGACTGTAACTGAATAACAACGAGTAGCGGAACGTACATTTTGTAAATTTGCATCTAAACTAAGTGCATTATGGGAAAAGGAAGTGAAAATGAATAAACCCTCGTTATTGATCATTGATGATGAAAAGGATGTATTGAGTGCGCTTGAACGGTTATTACGTAAAGAGTTTCGTCTATTTCTTTTCACTGAACCACTAAAAGCATTAGCCTTTTATAAAGAAACCCCTATCCCATTGGTGTTATCTGATATGCGTATGCCTGATATGGATGGCGCCACTTTATTAGGTGAAATAGCCAAAATATACCCAAAATCACAGCGCCTTCTGCTTACCGGTCATTCAGATTTAGACTCAACAGTGGCGGCGGTTAATCAAGGTCATATTAGTCACTACTTCCATAAGCCTTGGGACAACCAAGAATTAGTCAGCGCACTGAAGCGTGCTTTTATTGATTACCAGCGCTTGCTTCTGCCGATCAAATTGCTAAAACAGAAGCAACACAAAAATGTCCAGCTTAGCCAAGAAAATGATTCATTGTTGCAAACTGTCCGAGAGAATCAATTACAGTTAGATGAAAATTTACACCACTCTCATCAAACCGAAGCGCACTTTGTCGAAATTTACGCAAATATGATCTGCTTACATACCCAAGATAATACCGGCCATAATCAGCGAATCGCTAGCCAAGCACGTTTTATCGTAGAACAAGCTGGCTACGACTCACAAACCATAGCGCAGATACACTTAGCCACTTTATTATATGAAACAGGGAAATTAGCAATACCACAAACACTGCTCAGTAGTTGTTACGATAATTTAAATAAGCATCAACAAACCAGCTACAACCAGTTTTATCAACTCGCAGAGAATATTATGCAGCCTGTTGATACATTTAAAGAAATAACACAGATGATCAAACATATCCCAGAAAATTATGATGGCTTAGGCTTGCCAGATCATTTAGCAGCAGAAGCGATTCCTTTTGCATCACGGTTAATCGCTATTTTAGCGGCTTTTGATAACCTGTTATTAGCCAGAAAGATGCCCTTAGCTTGCTCCTTTGTTAAAGCCAAAGAAATCATTGAAGGGCAAGCAGGAAAACTTTATGACCCAGTACTTGTTGAGGCTTTTTCATCGCTAATGGAAAACTTTAATTATTCAGAGAGTGCTCCCATAGAATACTTAATTAACGCGACACAATTACGTGCGGGCATGCAGCTAACACAAGATGTTCATAATACTCATCAAGCGGTTTCTATGACTAAGGGGACTGAGATGACACAAGTCAATGTTGATAAGTTATTACGCCTCGAAAAATCACAGCAAGAGGCGCTACTTATTTTTGTGCATACAATAGCGCCTTCAGAGAGTGGTCATTAGAATGATTCATTTACCCAAAAAACTGATTCTATAAACAGTTAATAACAACACTTTGGGTAAACGTTTCACCTAATTTTGTATTAGCCATAAATAAGGGGTCATACATTGCTAGGGCATCGGCTGTCGGAGCAGACTCATTAGAGGGGGAAAATAAAGGATCAAAAACATCCTGTTCAATATTTTTGGGAGGTTCAACGATATTAAGTTGGCAATCCCCTCGAAAATGCTCACTAAGTTGAATATCATCCAGCTGTAACCAAAGAAAGTCCACAAAGTAACTATCTTCATATATTTGTAAATTCAGCTCAGTGATCGGCAGGGGCAATGGCTTATCTAACTCCAGAAAGAAATTTAACGTCAGCTTATAATCTTCAAGTACTAATGTTGCCTTTTGTGGCGTTTTAAAAGCTAACGTTTGGCCATGCATTTTAAAATGCGTGAAATAATGGCTTTCTTTAATATTAGCTAACATTTCCGACGCTAATATTTGTAATGTTTGTTGCTGATTTTCGGCACTCAGATTTGTTCCGTCTAATGCATCTGACGTGGTGATTAAATCAAATGTCCAAAACATAGTTAGCCCAGTGAGCTGTTTATCGTTGCCTTCTATTTCAGTGAAAACAGAAACCCATGAATGCGGATGTGCTTTAAGCGTAGAAATTTGTAGCAAAAATAAAGTAATAAATGCATAAAAGATAACACGGAAAAAGTGGAATGGACTGTGATGCATAATTAGAAACCTTCATGCCATACAAGCTTCAATAGAAGCGAAAGTGTGTAGTGATGAAATAATACCAGAACGAAGAAACAAAAAAGGCTTCATTATGAAGCCTTTTTAGATGTTGTCGATAAACAAAAGCTACTCGCCTTTTTTATCTCGAGAAAGTAATGCAACAGCAGCTTCTTTTACGCCTTTATTTTGATAAAGCACATAATAAATCTGCTCACAGATTGGCATTTCAATATCAAAACATTTAGCAAGGTTATAAACTTCTTCAGTATTACGGAAGCCTTCAACAACTTGTCCAATTTCAACCTGCGCCTGTTCAATGCCCTTACCCTGTCCTAGCGCAAGACCGAAACGTCGGTTTCTAGATTGGTTATCAGTACACGTTAGGACTAAATCCCCTAAACCGGCCATGCCCATAAATGAGGCTTCTTTGGCACCCAGTGCAACACCTAAACGTGTTAACTCAGCTAAACCGCGGGTAATCAATGCGGTACGTGCATTAGCGCCAAATCCTAGGCCATCGGCAAGACCAGCACCAATTGCAATCACATTTTTAACTGCGCCACCTAGCTGGACAGCAGTAAAATCATCAGAAATATAGGTTCTAAAGTTGCTTCTATTATGGAATAAGTCTGCAATATCTTGGGTAAAGTCAGGATGAGAACCCGCAACCGCAACGGCAGTCGGTAATCCCTTCGCCACTTCCATCGCAAAGGTTGGCCCTGAAATAACAGCCAAAGGATATTGATCACCTAATACATCTTTTGCAACTTCTTGCAGTAAACGTCCCGTTTTTGCCTCTAAGCCTTTAGTAGCCCAAGCAATACGGTGTTCAGATGTTAATAAAGGTTTAATTTGTTCAAGCACCAATCCAAACACATGGCTTGGTACAACCAATAAAATGGTATTAGTGGCACGTAAACACGTTGCTAAATCAGCTTCTGCTGTTAACAATTCAGGAAAAGAAACACCTGGTAAAAACGCCCTGTTTTCACCCTCTTTTTGTAAGCGATCGATATGATCTGCTTCGTGTCCCCACAATAATGTTGGGTGACCGTTTCGAGCCAAAGATACAGCAAGGGCGGAGCCATATGACCCCGCCCCTAAGACTGTAATGGCTGTTTTATCTGCCATCTAAATACCTATTATTGATAGCAAAAACACTAGTGCCTTATAGGGCCTAGTGTTGTTGCCATTAGATTAAGAATCTAATGCTACAGTTTCAGCCGCTTTTGCTGCTTCAGCTTGCTTTTGTACCATTGCATTTTGGAATAATGCATCAAAGTTTACAGGAGCAAGGTTAAGCTGTGGGAAAGTACCGCGAGTTACTAAGCTTGAAACCGCTTCACGTGCGTATGGGAAAAGGATGTTAGGGCAGAAAGCGTTTAAACAATGCGCCATTTGTGGGCCTTCAAGTTGACCAACTGAGAAGATACCTGCTTGTTGTACTTCACATA
Source organism: Psychromonas sp. Urea-02u-13 (assembly GCF_002835995.1). Lineage (GTDB taxonomy): Bacteria > Pseudomonadota > Gammaproteobacteria > Enterobacterales > Psychromonadaceae > Psychromonas. The sequence continues at coordinate 23,795 of NZ_PJBZ01000083.1, forward strand.
GGAAAGCAACATCTTCGCCTACTTTTGCAGTTGTTGTTAGTGTTAATACAACTTCAAAAACGCCATCTTCAAGCTTTTGGCTTTTAGTATCGATATCCATTGATACTTCTGGCGCCCATTCTTTTTTAAAGATAGTTGGAGAGTTAGGGCATTCAAAAGAGATATCTTTTACAAAGATACGTTGAATGTTGAATTCGATTTGTGCAGCTTGCTCTTGTTGTTCAGCCATGGTATTCCCTTAATTAAATGTATTTATAATTGTAGTTATGAGCGCAACATTCCTGTCGCATGTTACCCGTTATAATTCGGGTATTTCTACGCAAAATCCTTTGCGAAAAATTTTTAAATTAATGACTCAGTAGTTTATCTAGTTCGCCACTGCGCTCTAGCGCATAAAGCTCATCACAACCACCGGTAGATTGGCCGTTAATAATAAGCTGAGGGACAGATGTCGCCCCCGTCAATGCTGTCATTTCCGCTCGTACTGCCGCTTCTGATACATCAACTTCTGTGTACGTTACTTGTTTACTATCAAGCAATTGTTTTGCTCGTGTGCAATATGGACACCAAGCTGTCGTATGAATAATTACAGTTGCCATTATTTACTTCTTAGTTGTTGGTAAGTTAGCAGACTTCCATCCACCCATACCTGAAAACAGGTTAGTGACCTGCGTAAACTCTGCTTTTACTAACTTTGCAGCTGCACTTGCAGAACGAGTACCTGATTCACAGACAACTATAATGGGGGTCTGCTTATTATTTTCAATAGCAGAGAAATTTCCTTTTTCAATTTGTGACAGAGTTATGTTTTTTGCATTAACAATGTGGCCATTTTGAAAGTCATCCTTTGAGCGTACATCAACAACAATTGCATCTTGCTTGTTAATTAACAAAGTCGCTTCTTGCGCGGTAATGCTTTTAACACCACTGATTTTATCTTTTACTAAGCTGTGGATTAACATAACGGCAATAGCAACCCAAGCAAGTGACAACATCGGATTGTTTGATAAAAAGTCTATATATTCTTGCATTATTTTGCTCTTTCTAAGGTTAAAGGAAAAAATCGTTGCGATTATATCAAGCAAAGTGCATTTTAATTACTATAAAAGTAAATAAATAACGTAAAGTTTCGCTTCAATTGATCCACGCAGTGACAAGTCTCTCAAATGTAGTAAAATCACGCCATGCTATTTTATTATTAATCTTATAAGGAAATCGACATGACTACCGCTAAAAAACCACTTGTACTACTTATTATGGATGGTTGGGGCTACCGCCCAGATATGCCAGACAACGCTGTTTCTAACGCAAACACACCAGTACTTGACCAACTTTGTAAAGATTACGCAAATGATCTTATCTCTGCATCAGGTATGGACGTTGGTTTACCAGACGGTCAAATGGGTAACTCTGAAGTTGGCCATACAAATATTGGCGCTGGTCGTACGGTTTACCAAAACTTAACAAAAGTAACTAAATCTATTCAAGATGGTGACTTTTTCGAAAATACTGTATTTGTTGACGCAATTGATAAAGCAGTAAAAGCAGATAAAGCCGTTCATATCATGGGCCTTGCTTCTCCAGGTGGCGTACACAGCCATGACGATCATATCGTTGCAGCCATTGAACTTGCCGCTCAACGTGGCGCAAAAAAAGTATTTGTACACGCATTCTTAGACGGACGTGATACACCACCACGTAGCGCAGCGGGCACACTTGCTAAATTTGAAGAGACTTACCAGAAAACAGGTGTAGGCCGTACTGCTACATTAGTAGGTCGTTACTACTCTCTTGACCGTGATTCTCGTTGGGATCGTGTAGAAGAAGCTTACAACCTACTCACTGAAGCTAAAGCAGATTTTACTGCTGACTGCCCATTAGTTGGCCTAGAAGATGCGTATGCACGTAACGAAAACGATGAGTTTGTTAAAGCAACGGTTATCGGCGAGAAAGCAGCTATCGAAGATGGCGATGCATTATTATTCTTAAACTTCCGCGCCGATCGTGCCCGTGAAATCACTTATGCATTTACAGATGCAAAATTCGATGGTTTTAAACGCGCTGCAACACCCAATATCCACTTTGTAACATTAACGCAATATGCGGCTAATATTACTGCACCAGCAGCTTACCCAAGCGAGTCACTAACAAATACGTTAGGTGAATGGTTAGCGGATAATAACAAAACACAGTTACGTATCTCTGAAACAGAGAAGTATGCACACGTTACTTTCTTCTTTAATGGCGGCATTGAAGATGAATTTAAAGGTGAATCACGTACTTTAATTAAATCTCCAGCCGTTGCGACTTACGACCTGCAACCAGAGATGAGTTCTGCTGAATTAACAGAAAAATTAACAGCAGCAATTCGTAGCCAAGAATTCGATGTGATTATCTGTAATTACCCGAATGGCGATATGGTTGGTCATACTGGTATTTACGATGCAGCGGTTAAAGCATGTGAAGCCGTTGATAGTTGTGTTGGTGAAGTAATTGAAGCACTTAAAGAAGTTGATGGTGAGTGTTTAATTACTGCAGACCATGGTAATGCTGAGCAGATGATCGACCCAGAAACGGGTGGTGTACATACTGCACATACTAACTTACCTGTGCCATTTATCTACGTAGGTCGCCCAGCAACAATGCAAACTGGCGGACGTTTATGTGATATCGCACCAACAATGCTTAACTTAATGAATATGGAAATCCCTGCAGAGATGACAGGCACACCACTAATCTCATTAAAATAGACGCATCACGCAGTATTTAGTTATTTTACTCAACTTCTTTTGCTAAAGTGGGTAAAATTTCTAAATACTGAATTTAAGAAAGCAGAAGAGTCAATGAATAGCAAAATCATTAACAAAAACAAACGCAAGAAAAGCATTTCTCCCTCTATTTTACTAAATAGCCTCTTTTTAGCGTCTCTTATATTCTTACCTGTGCAAAATGTATTAGCTGAAAAAAATCTATCAACACTGCAAAAAGAAATCAAAGCCAGTAAGAGCAGTAAAACAGTACAAAGCAAACAACAAAAATCATTAGAAAGTAAAATTGCAAATTCTGAGCAAGAAACAGCAACCGCTAGTTTTAAATTGCAACAAACAGAAGAGGCGATTAATCTTGAAACAACACGCCTTAAAGATTTAAAAGATGAAACTGAACAGTTAAAAATTGATAAAGAAAAACAACAGAAATTACTTGAGCAACAACTTATTAGTGCCTACATGGCCGGTCAAAATGATCTGGTTAAGTTACTGCTTAATCAAGAAGACCTCAGTAAAATTATCCGCGCTAAAAGTTATTATCATTATCTGAATAAAGCCCGTCTTGAAAGCATTGAACAATTACACACAACACAATTACGTATTGAAAAAAATAAAACCGAACAAGCTGATTCATTACTTAATTTAAAAGCAATGCGTGATACGCAACTTGAAAGTAAAGAACAGTTAGTCAGTGAACGTGATAAGCGCACCAAAGCACTACGTGAATTAAAACAAGACATTAATTATCAGTCGGCTCGTTTAGCACAACTAGGCGATGCTGAAAAACAGCTTAAGAAACAACTTAAAAAACAAAAAGACGCCAGTGCCGAGAAAGCATTAGCAGCGGCAAAAGCGAAAGCCACCAAGCAAATGAAGCCTAAAAATGAAACTCAAAGCTTCTCAAAAATTTCCAAATTAAAAGGTAAATTAAAGTGGCCTATCCGCGGTAAAGTACTAGCGCGCTTTGGCAGTAAACGTAGCGATCAAGTTAAATGGAAAGGTATTTCAATCGCAGCTAATGAAGGCGAGAAAGTACGTGCTGTTGCGACAGGTAAAGTACTATTTGCTGGTTACTTTAAGGGTTACGGCATGGTTATCGCACTTGACCACAGTGACGATTACATTACTTTGTACGGTTACAACCAAACGCTACTGCAAAAAACAGGTGATATTGTATTCCAAGGTGATGCGATTGCATTAGCAGGTCACAGTGGCGGACAAGATAAAAACAGCCTTTATTTTGAGCTTAGCCACAAAGGCAAAGCGCAAGACCCTCTTAGATGGCTCAAGTCACGCCGTTAATAATCAGGGTTACCTATAAATGAATGCTCGACTAAACAGTCTAATTTTGACACTTATCATTACTTTGCAAAGCACACAAGGCTTTGCAAAGGAGCCGATTCAACTCGCTATTGTGCTCGACGATATAGGCAATAGCCAACATGATTTACAAGCTTTAAAACTTCCCCCTGAAATAACCTTTGCTATCTTACCCTACACCCCGCTTTCAAAAAAAATAGCCCAACTTGCCTTGAAGCAAGACAGGGAGCTCTTATTACATGTGCCAATGGAGGCAAAGTCTCATAACGAAAAGCTGGGTAAAGGCGCCTTGATGCTGAATATGCAAGAATCTGAATTCAAAGCAGAACTTCATAAAGCATTACATTACCTACCCGATGCCACCGGTATTAATAACCATATGGGTAGCACATTAACCGAGCATGCAACACAGATGCAATGGACAATGGACGTGCTTAATAAAGAAGGATTATATTTTTTAGACAGTCGTACTACCGCACAAACCATTGCAGAAAGCACCGCTAGAATATTAGGTATTCCAGCGCTACGTCGACACGTTTTTTTAGATAACATTAAAACGAGTGAAGCAATGGAGAGACAATTCCAACAAGCAATTACGATCGGTGAACGCAATATTTCAGTTGTTATCATTGCACACCCTTATCCCGAAACGATTCAGTTTTTAGCCGATAAGTTCAAGCAAGTAAACATTCAAATCGAGTTAGTTTCACTACAGGAACTACTTCCCCAAAGTGCGCGTTTAGCAATGGCTAAAAAACGCAACGAGCGACAACAAGCTAGTAATACCATTATTAGTCAAACTGTGAATAATCAAACCAAACAAATACAATAAGAAGAAGAGTTTATTATGCGTTTATCTGTTTTTTTACCAGAAAGCTCTCAGCAGCTATTCATTGACCTTCAAAAGTTATACCAGGGCTCTTTAAGTGAGCAACAACTAACACCAGACGCATTACAGAAACTCATCACTACCCCAGACACGTTGTTTTTTGTTACCTTATTTAACGCACGTCATCTCGGTGCCGTGCAAGTGACCATTGAACAAGAAAATGCACAGTTAAATTTATTGTGTGTACGTGATTTAACACGTCGCCGTGGTGTAGGTAGGAATCTATTACGTGAAGTAGAAAAGCAATTACAAGCTAAAAACATTAGTCAGATTCAATTGCCCTTAACAGCCTTAAAAGAACATGAACGCGAAACAATGACACTCTTTATGCAAGCGTGTGGTTATCAAGTAACGGGTGAAATGTTAACTAAAAGCCTATAAATGAAAAAACCACGCAAGCGTGGTTTTTTTCTAACAATAATAAACAAACAATTAGCGCCCCGCTTTAGGGAAACCGCCCATCATCATGCCTAGTACTGTTTGCATATCATCAACACTGTCATCATGTTTATCTTTTTCAAAATCAACAAACCCTTGCATTGCAGAACGCCAATAGATTTGATCTAATTTAGTATCAAGCACAGCTAATAACAAAGACCCTTTTGCATAGCGCTTATCAGTAATGCCACTCGCGTTAACACCTGGTAATAGACCGAACTTATCCTGAATTTTTTGATCCGCTAAATCATCTTCAAGTGCGAATAAAAAACCTATTACTACATCAGCTTGAATAGGATCAGGTTGGTAAACATAACCTTTGGTTTTTAAGTAACGAATAATTTCATTACGAATATACTGTTGAATATCTTTTTCACTGTCATCATTAACAGCAGATAACACACGGCTATACTCTTCATTCCAAGTGAAACTTGTAAATGCAGGCAAAACATCAGCGGGTTTAGCGCTACTAACCACTGTCATACGTGTCACTTTACGCTCCAGCTCAACTTGCTCAGCTGTTGAACTACATCCTGTAAGGATAAAAAAAGAGGTGACAAAACTCAATGCTAACACCATTTTTTTCATAATTATCTCCGCTATAAATCTTCTGTAACAAATGAGGCTGCTTTTTGCATTGTTTCAATGCCTGCACCCGGAATATGTCCGTTTTCACTTAAATGACGGCGCCAAGCACGAGCACCCGGTAAACCTTGAAATAAGCCTAACATATGTCGACCGATGTGATTCAAATATGATCCATTGATGAGCTGTTGCTCAATATAAGGGTACATTTTTTCCAATACTTCAAAACGGGTAAGTGCTGTCTCGGTACAACCGAATAGACGCTGATCGACTTCACTTAATATATACGGATTAGAGTAAACTTCACGACCTAACATCACACCGTCTAAGTGCTCTAAATGTGTATCACATTCATCTAATGTTTTAATGCCACCATTAATCGCAATAGTGAGCTGAGGGAAATCTTTTTTAAGCTGATAGACACGTTCATAATCTAATGGGGGAACATCGCGGTTTTGCTTAGGGCTTAATCCGCTTAACCAAGCTTTACGTGCATGAACAATGAACGTATCACAGCCTTTGTTATGCACTTTATCGATAAAGTCACATAAGAATTCATAAGAATCTAAATCATCAATACCAATACGAGTTTTAACTGAAACAGGTAACCCAGAAGCATCATGCATTGCTTTGATAGCATCACCCACTAAATCACCCTCAGCCATTAAACAAGCACCAAAACGACCATTCTGAACACGATCTGATGGGCAACCGACATTGAGGTTAATCTCGTCATAGCCACGTTCTTTACCCGCTAATGCAGACTTTGCTAAATCAATAGAAGCAAAACCGCCCAACTGTAAACAGACAGGATGCTCATAATCACCTTTTTGCAAATAGTCACCCTTGCCATACAAAATAGCACCCGTGGTAACCATCTCTGTGTATAACAAGGTGTTTTTACTCATCACACGATGGAAATGACGACAATGTCTATCGGTCCAATCAAGCATAGGTGCAATAGAGAAGCGGTTACTTGAGTATTTTTTTGAAGTTTCAATCATGGTTTCACTTAAAATAAATCGTAATAATAGCTTATATGATACCATGGCAATCTAACTGATAAAATGAGTCACGACTATGCACACTGCTTTATTACAACGCGCAATTGATATTTGCTTGCAGAAAAAAATACGTTTTACCGCTATTCGTCAACGCGTATTTTTACTCGTGCTAGATCAAGAAGGTGCAATAAGTGCATACGATTTATTAGAAAAGCTAAAAGAACATGATAGCAGTGCTAAACCGCCTACTATCTACCGTGCGTTAGACTTTCTTTTAGAACATCATTTTATTCATCGCATCGAATCATTAAACGCATATCTAAAATGTGAACATTTTGGTTGTGAACATCCCATGCAACTGCTAATTTGTGAAAAGTGTAAACGAGTAATAGAATTAAGCGATCCTGTGATAGATAACGCATTTTCAGATCAAGCGCTTCAGTCAGGATTTAAAATTACGAATAAAGTTTTAGAAGCACATGGTATTTGTCACAACTGCCTCTATAATTAACGTCTTAATAAAATTAATAATACAAGTGTAGAAACTATGAATGCAGAATTTGTAAACCCCTTTTTATCCTCGTTTATCAATGTACTACAAACGATGGCACAAATAGATATTAAACCAGGTAAACCAAGCCTTAAAAAAGATGCTCTAGCACGTGGTGACGTTTCAGGCTTAATCGGCATGGTTGGACCGACAGCGAAAGGGTCATTTTCGATTAGCTTTGATAAAGCATTAGCACTTAATGTATTTCGCTTGATGGTAGGCGATGAAGTAGAAGATATTTCTGATGATATCACTGACATGGTTGGCGAGATTACTAATATGGTTGCCGGTGGTGCAAAACGCCAACTAGGTGAAAAAGGCTTTGAATTTAGTATGGCGACACCTGTTGTTGTATCAGGCCCATCACATACTATTAAACATCAAGTAGATGGTTCAAAAGTATTAATGCCTTTCACTTCAGAACACGGCAGTGCATTTATTGAGATCTGCTTTAACCAGTAACCACAATTAATCTAAAAAATTAAAAAGGCGTTAATAACTAAGTTATTAACGCCTTTTTTGTATGCTGAGATTCGAATAATCACGAATGATGTTATTCGAATTATAATGCTGAACTTTAAACTCCGACTTTTACTTTCTTCTTTAATATCATTATTCATTCAAGATAAATCAAAGCCATGAAAATATGTGCAGTGGCTTACGAGTACAATCGCTTTAAATTAGTTGCTCGGTTATAAAACATTCTCACGGAGCGTCTGTACATTAGCGTAAAGCATTTTTATGTATGATCTAAATCGGGGCTTACATATACTGCTATTCGATTATTATGGCCCGATAGTAAATACTAGAAACTGAAAAATATGTGGCGATGGCTGAACATTACTCGTAAACCTGTTCTGTCACACAATCCTCCCTACTATCACTATACGCATCGGCTACTCTATATCTCAGAGGTGATAACTAATACCAATGGAATTTAATTTGTGATCTATTGTGTTATTGTTCAATAATAAATTCACAACCATTTATCCTATGAAAAATAACTCTCAAATATCAATTCCGTACACAAACAACGCCAGCCTTAAGCTACGTTATTTAGCTGTACAAAAATTTCATGAAGGACAATCCAGAACTTCTATTGCAAAAATACTGAATGTAAGTCGGCGATTGGTTAATGAATGGATAACAAAATATTTGTCCGGTGGGTTTGATGCGTTGGCTTTAAAGCTAGCTACAGGTCAGCCTTCGCGCTTAATACCAAACGCATTTAATTTATGATCTTGTATTGCGCAGGATAAATGAACGAGATCAAGGCGTGAATTGCAATGAATGGTTGTTTCCTTCATAAAATCCACAACGCAGAAGTCGTTCATTTAAACTAGCAACACTGATCACAAATTAAATTCGTTTGGTATCACCCTATTCTCGCACATAAGGAAATGCCTTCGGCATGCTTTTATTATCCCCTGTTCGAGCAGGTCATCGTCGTCAAAGTGCCTAATAACGAAAAAACCCCAACCTTCTTTCGAAGATTGGGGTTTATCGTA
>NZ_PJBZ01000084.1 GCF_002835995.1 Psychromonas sp. Urea-02u-13
GAAAATAACATCAGGCTGGATACGTACAGGTGTTGATAAAACAATTGAAACGACCGGTAGCAGAACCCGATTAAATGTAGTCGGAGCCATTGAGTTAAATAATTTATCGAATGCAGTTACTGCACAATATAAGACTATTAATGGTGACAGCATTATTGATTTTCTAGATAAAATAAAACAACGTTATAACACTCAAAAAAGTATTCACTTAGTGCTGGATGGTGCTGGTTATCATCGCTCTCATCTGGTAATTGAGAAGGCAATAGAGCTTAATATAATACTCCATTATCTTCCTCCCTACAGTCCAAATCTCAACCCTATTGAGCGACTGTGGAAGGTAATGAATGAACATGCGAGAAATAACCGTTATTTCGCTACTGCCAAGGCCTTTCGAGAAAGCATCAATCACTTTTTTGATGCAACTTTGCCTGTAATTGGTGCTGATTTAAATACGAGAATTAACGATAACTTTCAGAGATTTTAACCTGCAAGTTGAAGTGTGTCAGGTATAGTCATCTACTTTCAAGCTCTTATTTGGATTTTTGAGATTGAATTACGATCACTTTGAATCGCATGATGAGGCAGTACAATGAGACAAGTATTAAGAGATAAGGCCATCGCGGTGTGCGATAAAAAAATTTTAATGAAAGGGGATAATGTAGGCCTTTCATTTTATGCTTTTTTTGCCAATAAAAACGAGACACCTGAGCTATTGATGGAAGCGGCCACTTGGTGGATTGAAACGCATCAATTAAATCATTTTGTCAAAGCACACAAGATTAAAGAGATGATTGAAAAGGGCCTGTAATAGCGGTTCGTTAAACAAGAGCACCAAGAAACCAAGAGCAAAAAGTTGAGTTTACTCTTTAACCTTCTTTTTCTTCGTGCCTTCGTGGTTAATGGCTTTTGAATTTACAAATGTCGCTTATGTAATGCGCTTACCAAAGTAACTTATTATCACTTAGCGTAAGCTCTTTTTGTAAAGCATCTTGGCCATCATATAACCATACTTCGACAAGGTAAGTTGACTGATTAGTTAAGCTGACAAAGGTATTATCAAATTGTCCCTGCTGTAAATCACCCGCCACAGTACGGCTACTTGAGTCAGGATAAAAACGACCTGAAGGTAATTGTTGGTAATCACCATAAACAGAAATATAAGCGCGTTGTAATTGATATTCTGAAAGTGAAACGCTGACTTGTACTGCCTGTTTACTGGTGAATAAAAACTTAGGTGACGCGACTAAATCTTGCATTTCGATAGCCGTTTGTGTGCTCTCCGCTGCGCCACTATTATTGGCGATTGTGATTAATGGGATTGCGCTATCGGTATTAGTATCCGTTGCATTGCTATCTGAGCCTGCAGCGCTTCCGCCACCACCGCCTCCGCCACCACAACCAATCATTAATACACTCATTGCCAACAAGCTTGATCTTTTTATATTTAAAAAAAACATAATATTACTCCACTGATTAGGTTCAAGATTAAAATAGGTGTTGTTGTGCTGCTTGTTCTGTTTCGTGCCAGTTACTTTTGTTTAGACCTTGTGATTCAACAAATTCTTGAAAGTGCGGGTAAGCGAGAATGATTGCTTTTCTTTCCGTTGGCCATTGCCATTGGTCACTGACTTCTAAAGCCCAAGGCAAGTTGTTAGCTGTACGGAAATAACGTCCTATCTCTGGATTACTATCATCATCACCTAAACCCCAAAAATCGGCGTTGAATTTTTCGGTGGGCGCTTGATCCACCAAATGAATTTCTAGGCCTCGACCAGGATGACTGGTGAATATTTCACCATGATAAAGTCCTTCCGTGGCAAAAATAAACGGGTCAAAAGGGGATGCATCCATGCTATCTAAAGCAATGGGAGTAATAAGGGGAATGCTAACTTCAAAGTCAAAAGAGGTATTCTGATTACAACCTGTTTCGCTACGGTAATGTTTACAGATACTGCTGACTTGCTTCCATAGGTCTTGGCTAATGACGACCACTGCATTTGCATCATTAGTGCTATTATCGGCTTCTAAAATGTCATAGGTAGTTGCCCCATTTTGGCCACTATATTGCTGTTTTATATCGTTATGTAATAAACGTAAGGTTTGTGCATTGACATTGGATGTTGCAATACTTGGGAAATGAACGGCAAAACCATTGTGGTAATAGCCACCTAAGGCTTGTAACTCACCTAAAATATCAATACGTACGACGGCATTATCACGTATCACTTCAACGGTTCTGTAACGCATCACCACATCATTCATATCGTAGTCATCACTGATTGGCCATTGGTCTTCATAGGCTAAAGTTAACCAGCTACCTTCACTTGGGTGGTAGCGGTAACTTAATCCTGATTCACTGATGTTGATTGGGTGATCTTCTACTTCGCCACTGGTGCTGCCACCAAAAAATGATAAACCACTTTGTTGGCTAAAACGGAATCGACTCCAGCTACTACTGGCAACTGCATCGGTAGGCACACGTAAAATTAAGTTATTGTTGCCAGCGACTAAAGTGACATCTGCAAAAATGTGTTCATTGGCATCATTAAAATCACCGTCATTATTCCAATCAAACCACGCATTTAATATACCGCTATTAGAGGCGTAAACGCTGACCACTGAATCGAGGCCGATTTCTAACGCGGTAACAAAGTTAACGCCATCTTCATCGTCAAAACTGGTGTTATTAACTTCACTGCTATCATCGGAATCTGCACCTGTGTAACCATCGTAATCACCATCGGGAGCAGTGATGCCTAAATAGGTAGTGCCATCTAATAAATGACGTGGCCCGTTGCTGTCTAATGACGTCATATAGCTACTCGGCGCATCACCAAAATCGATAGTTGAAGCAATATCGACATCGATTAATGGCGCGCTTGCACAACGTGCTCCATCATTTTGGCTAGAGCTAGGCCCATCGGCAAACTTGACCGCTGCCACGCTTAAATTCTCATCGACTGGCAGCGTGGCCGCCTCGGTTAAGCTCGATAAATCGATACGATAAATTTTACCATCTTGATTACGTGATAAATAAAAGTAACCGTTAACATCAAAATACATCGCACCAAAGGTCCCTGTTTCACCACTATTCCCCAGTGCAATAGCGCTGCCATTTTCAGGATTAATTTGATAGAGAATACCGCTGCCATTATCTACGCCGTAAAGCTGGCCCGTTGTAGGATGAAATGCAAAATCCGTTAGGTTAATGCTACTGCTGGTGGTTATTTTTATCGCCGTGAGCTGCGCGTTTACATCGTTATCTAAAGGCGTTAAATCAACGCGGTATAAACCTTTTCCTTTACGATAAAGGTAATAATAATGGTCTGCGACATCACCAACAAAAAATGTAGTATCTGCGGGTAATCCTGATAGGTTGAGTGTGATAACTTGAAAGTCACTGCCCATACGCACCATTTGTAGGTTGGAGGTATCAAAGCCATATAAATATCTGTCTTGCTCATCAAACCCTAAACCGTTGATGTTGGCATTAATGCCGGGATCATCTTCGATTAAGTCATAGTTGCCTGTGACCAGATTGATGCCGTAACTGGCAACGGGATTACCCTGGAAGAGAAACGCTTTACTTGGGCAGGTTGAAAACGCCTCTGCTTTGCTTGCGCCACTAAATAAAAGCAAACACAAAATACAGGCCAGTAACAGGATCTCGACAATGATTGACTTAAGTCCTGTTGAGCTCAGCGTGTTAAAGCGCTGGTTGATGTTGTTATGATAGTTATCGTTCATGGTGTGACTCCATTTGCTATGATTTTTCAGAGATAACTAAGCTATACACAAGTTGTATGCCAACCAGGTTTAAATAAATATTAAAGGGCCATGACGGCAATGTTTATAGGCTTGTTGGGTTTTGTTTTTTATTTTAAAAGTAAATAGTGGAAGGCTCTAAGTGTGCAAAATTGCATTTTGCGAAGCGCAATGCATTGCAGCTAAGCGTTATTACTTGCTTTGAGGTGGCGCTTAAAAAGGAATGCTCAGCCGCATCATGTTAATAGAGGCTGTGAGGCGTTATTTATAGGGGTTAAAGGGGGGATTGGCTTTGTTTGGCATTAACTATGCAGTGCATTGAGTAGAGCGGATGAATGAACGCTGCATTGGTTAGCTAAAGGCCGTGTGGAAACAAGCATGGCATAGTGCGATAGGGGGAAGTATGAATGTATCTAAAGTCTGGATCCTGTTAGATAGCCGTCACGCAGGTGGCATAGAGTCTCATGTGTTGCAGTTAGCACAGGGGTTAAATGCACATCAGGTAGATGTTTGTGTGGTGTTTTTAAAAGATTATGGTGCGCATCCTTTATATCAACATTTACAGGCATTAGGTATTCAATATACAGTGCTCGATGGGCAATATAATAAATTGTATAAGTTACTCAAAACGCAACTTCACGCTGTGTTACATACCCATGGTTATAAGGCAGGCATTATTGGCAGAGTGGTCGCGCGTTTATTACATATGCCGGTGATCAGCACTTATCATGCGGGCGAAATTGGCCATGGAAGATTGGCATTTTATGATTGGTTAGACCGAAGCAGTGCTTTTTTGGCGAATCATGTGTTTGCGGTCAGCCCTAAAATCGCGGCACGTTTACCCATTGGCGCAGAGGTGTTTGATAACTTTGTTGATAATAGCAAGCTGTCCCTTGGCCAAGGAAAACAGGTCGCTTTTGTGGGCCGAGTCAGTGATGAAAAAGGGCCTGATTACTTTTTACAAATAGCAAAATTGTTGCCTGAAGTAGAATTCCACCTTTATGGTGGTGGCCCTTTATTTACTCAAATGCAACAAATCGCAACACCAAACATGCACTTACACGGGCAACAAGATGATATGTCACAGGTCTGGTCTAAGGTCGGGTTATTAGTCATGCCATCTCGTTTTGAAGGATTACCGATGGCAGCATTAGAGGCAATGGCAAGAGGTATTCCGGTACTTGCCTTTAATGTTGGCGCGTTAAATAAGTTAATCTGCGAGGGTAAAAATGGCTGGTTAGTCGCACCTCATGATGTGCAAACATTAGCCAATAAAGTTAATTTATGGCTGACGTTTAGCGAACAACAAAAAGAGAATTTTCAGTTAGCCGCCCAGCAAAAAATTAATCACCAATTCGCTAGCCACGTTGCCATTCCTAAATTAATCGAAAAATATCAAAAACTATATATATGAGCGTACGGCCTCTTTGATGTTTCGTTTTATAAGAGGCTATTTCTACTGTGACTAAACTCACGCTACGCTAGTTTTTACGATGAACCTTCTCTTATTACCCTCAATTCCCCTCAATAGTCCTCTTTTATAAGCCTCTCTAGACCTGCCTTATAACCCACGCTTGTATGACTTCCTTTTAGGCTATCCCTTAGTGATAAGTCATAAACTCTGCGAGCTATTTAAAATTTCAAAACGCAAATTGCAAACGCATTTGTTTTTTGCAATTTGCAATGCAGATTACTAGCAAGCGCTTAAATTTATTAACACTTAATACCTTAAATAAAATTAACTCATAAAAATCAATCAGATAAAAAATTTTAATAGTTGGAACAAGGTTTGCTCTATTAACTATATCACTTCCTCATAAGGTTCATTTTATGCAAACGGAAAATAGAACGGGCACTAAAAACATTTTGTTTACGCATTACGGTGATAACTGGATAAGAGGCAGTGAGCGATGCTTATTAGATTTAATGACAAATATCGATACGAAAAAATACACGCCTATTCTATGGTGCAACCAGCCCATCATGGCGCAGCAAGCCAGAGCACTCGGTATCAAAGTGTTTTGTTCTCATTTTTCAATTTTATTGGGCTGGCAAGCACCGCGGTTTAATGTGCTTAATTTCCTGCGCTTAATCAAAGAAGCGAAACAATTAATTACCACGTTGCACATTGATATCGTGCATGCCAATAGTGCCGTGCCTTGCCAATGGTTAAATATTGCCGCGCGCCAGTTACATGTGCCGCTATTATGTCAGATTCATGCAATCTATCCATTACGTGACCGTTTAACGTTTGGGCTTTATCACGTGAGTAAAGTGGTCGGGGTGAGCCAGTATGTGATGAGACCTTTCTACCAAGATAACTTACCCGTATCACGTAGACAGGTAATACCTAACGGCATCGATGATAAAAAATTATCTCAGCAAGCCTTAATCGATTTACATCATGGCTTAAATATTAGTTGCGGTACCTTTGTGATTGCCGCCGTGGGTTCATTGATCAAACGTAAAGGCATGGACTTAATCATTGATGCGTTAGCGCTGTTATTAAAAAAACAGTTGCCGATGCATCTGCTTATTATTGGGGACGGACCCGAAAAAGAAGCACTTACAGCTCAAATAGCGTCACTGGGTTTACAGCAACAAGTCACCTTATTAGGTGAGCAGGATAATGTTATGGGCATTCTGCGTGGTACTGTGAATCTATTTGTTTCTGGGGCTCGCGAAGAAGCGTTTGGCTTGGTATTTGCTGAGGCAAGTTTAGCTGGGCTCGCTATCGTGGGCCCCTACATTGGAGGAATACCTGAGGTTGTCAAAAACAACGAAACAGGTTTATTGGTGAGTCCTGAAAACAGCTTTGCATTAAGTATTGCGATTGAAAAGCTCTATCAGTCACCCTCATTAGAGTATCGATTAGCAAAATCAGGGCAGAAACATATCTTGGAAAATTTTACCATTCGCCATAATGCCCAACAATTTGAACAAACCTACCAAACATTATTACAAACCCCTGAAGTATTCTCGCCTTGGTATACCAATACATCTTGGATGACATCACTTGTACATGGTTGTCAGCGATTCATGAAAAGAGGGCAACACCATGAAGCATAAAACCCATATTGTTGTAATTGATCCTATTCCCTTTAATGGCGGCTCAAAAGTAGCCACTGCTAATGTATTACGCCAGCTTGACCATGAGGAGGTGCGTATCTCGGTATTGACGGCGGACAAGCAAGCCTGGGGCAATGCTAACTTTACCAAAATGTCTTTTTTTGAATTTGGATTCTTAGAAAATAAAGAGCAAGGCATCGCTTATTTTTTACGCCATTTAGTGATTGCATTTTATCTCTTATTGTTACGTTTACGCTTCGGTAAAATAGATATTACCGTTGGGGCATCGGGTCCCGGTGTTGATTTAGCCATGTACATGGTTAAGCCTTTTTTAAAGCAAAATATCATTCAATTTATTCACGGGCCTGTTGCTACCTCACGCACGATTGCCCGTTGTTTAAATCATGCGGATCAAGTTTATTATCTGCACAGCACACTTGGCTCAATACATAAAACATTACGTGTACTGGGACCGGTGGAGCAGGACTTACCTGCTCATTTTTGCTTATTTGAAAATGGCTTGTGTGATGAAGATTGGCCAACACAATGCCAGATACATTCGCCGGTTATTTTTTGGGCTGCCTCATTATTAAAATGGAAAGGATTAGATTTATTACTGGAGGCTTTAAAGGGCATTGATACGTTATTGCGCCCGCAAACACATATTTGTTATATCAAGCCCCATTCGACTCAATTAGCGATTACCGACGCGCCAGTATCGCTCAATAAAGTGAAATGGTATGAAAGCCCTGCACATATCGACAAGTTACGCGCCAGTGCCAATATTTTCATTTCAAGCAGTAAAAATGAACCCTTTGGCCTGTCAATTTTAGAAGCGATGGCGGCGGGCATGTGTGTGCTTATTCCGGCCGATGATGCTTATTGGGATCATATTTTAGAAGACAATATTAACTGCATTAAATACCAACCTGACAATGCACAAGATCTGCAACAAAAAATACTGATGCTTAATAAGAATATGCCTACGGTGATAAAAATGGGCCAAGCCGCCGCTCAGTTAGCATTACATTATCGTGCCTCTGTGCAATATCAAGACATTAAAAAGAACATCGAAATGCTGTGCCGCTGTGCGCCTGATTCTACTTTAGTGAATGGTTAGCCTATGAAAATTATAATAAGTGATAGCGTCAAACAAAGCTGTTTATACGGGGGAAGCATTGCCTTAATGAAAGGGGTGTCGCTATTACTTTTACCCTTTATTGCCGTGCATCTGAGCGCCTCTGAATTTGGTCGACTTGAGGTGATTACTAGTTTGGCGATTATCGGTAGCATTATTGTGGGCATGGGCCTACAAGATACCTTATTTCGTTTTGCAGGTTGCGCTAAAGACAAGCAGCAACAACGTCAGGTGAGCGCTGAAATATTTTCATTAACACTGATTATTGGTGGTTTTGCATTATTGGTCGCTTGGTTTGCTGCCGCTTGGTTTACTACTTTAATCCCCGGTGAACCGAGTGTTTATGAAGTGCGATTAGTACTGTTGATGCTTGCGCTAGAGGGTTGTATTGCGATTCCACTTGCTTGGTTAAGAATGAATAACAAAGCAGGATTATTTTTCTTTGTTAGTAGTGGGCGTGCATTGTTACAGGCATTACTGGTCGCTATTTTATTAATCTTCGAACGTGGTGTTGCTGGAATATTAGAGGCTGCGTTATTGGCTGCTGTTCTGCAGGCGCTAATATTGGGTTATTGGCAAATTAAAGACACGGGGTTGCATTTTAGTCGTCGCACCAGTTACCACTCTTTTGTCTATAGCTTGCCTATCGTCGGCAGTGGCATGGTGGCCTTTGTTTTGAATGGCTTAGACCGTTGGGTACTCGCGGACTACACCTCGTTAATTGATGTGGCTGTATTTGGTATTGCAGCTAAATTCGCATTAGCCATGATATTGTTATTACAACCCTTTGGAATGTGGTGGTCTCCACGTCGCTTTGAAGTATTACAGCGCATTGATGGTAAGCAACAAGTCGCAAAAATGATTGTACTTGGCAGTTGTTTAGCATTAACTATTTCGGTTTTTGTAGCCCTTATTTCTCCTTCATTAATTATTGCTTTATTACCCGATAATTATCATCAAGCAAGTGCTTATGTGCTTGCGATTGTATTGGTTTATTTATTCAAAGAGTTAGTTGAGCTGTTTAATATTGGCTGTTTTCATGGCAGTACCACAAACAGTCAATTAATCATTAATATCATCGGTGCCAGCGTAGGGTTATTCGCCATGTTATGGCTGACACCTTTATATCAAGTATGGGGATTAATTGGTGCTCTGTTATTAGCACAGGTTATTCGTTTTATCTTGTTTTATAAGGTCAGTCAGTATTATTTACCATTAGATTACCCGATCATCAATTTATTAATATTCGCGCTAGTGGCTGCCCTGTGGTTATTTGTAGGCACGCAAATAAACGGTTTATTAAGCCTATTTTTTACCTTAATCGCGAGTATGATCTGTTTATTATTTTGCGCGCATTATTTACATCTATTTCGTTTACCCCGCTTTTCTGGTGAGCAAGTTTCACTATGAATGACACAATAGAACGTCCATCAGTATTATTACCCGCACTGAGTTGTACTTTGGTATGCGGGTTGGTTGCAATGCTGTGGCCGTTGATTCCTAATCCGCTTATTTTGGTGGTCATTGGCTTCGCACCTATTGCGTTGTTAGTGGTATTACGTTTGCCATTTCTGTTTGTTTTACTGTTTATTATTTTTTCATTTTTCCGCATTCATGAAGTTGTGCCGCAAATTTATAATTTTAAAATTCCGCTTTTATTATCATTGGCTTCCTTAGGCGCACTTGCCTGGCACACGCTGATATCACATGAACTTAAGGTTTATTGGCGTCCAGAGTTAAGCGTATTAACACTATTTTTTGTGCTGGTATTCATTGGGGTGATACTCGCCAGTAATCGAGGCGTTGCAATAGAGTATTTCAAAATCATTTATTGGAAAATTATTATCATGACCTATGCCGTGGCATGGCTTTCGCGTAGTGAAAAAGACTTTGCCTTAAGTTGTCGATTAATCACGCTCTTTGGCATGCTGGTGGGCCTTGTTGCGCTTTCAAACCAGGTTAACGGCATTGGTTTGGTGGAAGGGACGCGGGTTACTATTGGACGTGCTATTGGCTCGGTATTAGGCGACCCGAATGATCTCGCGTTGGTATTAATGTTTCCGGTGGCGTTTGCCTGCAGTTTGTTCTTTACCAACAACATGGGCTGGTTTAATAAAACACTGGGTGCGGTGAGTTTACTGGTCCTGTTTTTTGCCATTATTGCCACACAAAGTCGTGGCGGGTTATTAGGTATGTTGAGTATCTTTGGCGTTTTTGGTTATCGAAAAATCAAATCTAAAACGCTTTTTTTTACTGTGATTATTATAGGGGCCGCCTTGTTATTTATTTTTGCGGGTATTTCGGGGCGTGAATCAGGTGGCGCTGCTGAAGATGGCATTGATGCCTCGGCAATGGGGCGTTTATATGCCTGGGAGGCCGCCTTTGGTATGGCGGTTGATAATCCATTAACTGGGGTGGGCCTTAATAACTTCTATTCTAATTATTATTATTACAGCCAGCATTGGGATGGCTTAAACCATGCGGTGCACAGTACGTGGTTTGGCATATTAGCGGAAACGGGATTTTTAGGACTCATCGTTTTTATTGCCTGTATTGTATTATTAATTAAAAGTGTCATGACCAGCTTAAAACGGATCGAAACACACTCAGACTTGGTCTCTCCCGCCATTTATGGCATGGCGCAAGCGGTGTTTGCAGGGTTAATTGGCACCATTGTCTCTGCGACTTTTCTGACTCAAGGTTTTACTTGGCCTATTTATATTTTAGCAGCCCTAGTGATTGCGATTGCCCATTGGTGTGATAGCCATTTACCGACTGATGCCATAACCAAGAAATCACCGCTTGATAGAAAATTTCAGAAAAAGACAAAAGCAATTAACCACGAAGGCACGAAGAAAGAGGAAGGTTAAAACCTTAAAACTTAATCCTTTTTAGGATTTTCTTCGTGTCCTCTGTGTAGCGAAGCGCTTCGTGGTTATATTTTTAATGTTTCGCTTCTTTCTTTACTGCTTTCCTTAATTGCAATTTGCGAATGTGCTTTGCAAATTACTACTCAAATACACTCTCAAAATGAGAGTGAATACTTAACTTATTGAATTTTATTAAGATTAAAGTTGGCGCGTTCTCTGCAATACCTCTGCTATGTGGTCATACGATAAATTAAATATCAGATTAGCAAATGGGGAGTGGTTATTTATGAAAGCATTTACAATAAACCAAAGTAAACAGTGGTTAAAAACAAGTCCTAATCCCATTGCTAAAGTTATCTTTAAATCGCTTAAAGCGGTACTGCATCTTGAACTTCCTGCCCCTAAATTTATATTACGTCTTGTCTATTCTGCGTTCATTTTTACGCGCAACCTGATTGCACATATCATGCGTATTTTATGCTGGACACCTTTGTTTAAAGGGCGTGTTCAATCATTGGGTAAATATCTGAATCTTTATGGCGGGTTACCTTTTATCAGTGGTCCGGTACAAATTAGCATTGGTGATAACTGCCGCGTTTCTGGACAATCCACTTTTTCAGGGCGTACGACCGGTAACATAGTGCCCACCTTAACCGTTGGTAATAACGTTGATATTGGTTGGATGACAACGATTGCTGTTGGCAACACTGTGCAAATAGGTAATAACGTGCGTATTGCAGGGCGCACGATATTAGCCGGCTATCCAGGCCATCCATTAGACCCGACTGATCGCGCTAAAGGTTTGCCTGAATTAGATTCGCAGGTTGGTGAGATTATCCTTGAAGATGACGTGTGGTTAGCAACAGGCGTTTCGGTGATGGCAGGCGTGCGTATTGGCCAAGGAACGATTGTAGCTGCGGGCAGTGTAGTGACACATGATTTACCGGCAATGGTATTGGCGGGGGGCATTCCCGCTAAAGTCATTCGCAGCCTCAAAACACACAACAGTGAGGCGAAATAATATGCATCATGATCTGATTGTTTTCGCTGAAGACTGGCAGGGGCTACCAAGTAGCACGCAGCATTTAATCAAACAGCTGGCTACAACACGTAAAGTCGTGTGGATTAACTCAATCGGTTTACGCCAGCCAACTTTAAATTGGCAAGATGCCAAGCGCCTTTGGATGAAATTAAGTGCAAGTCATACTGAAAAGAATAAGAGTGAAAAGAATAATACGATAACAGCAAGTAATGAAAGCGCTTCTTTAGAGAGTGATCATTCAGAAAGCAAGCATTTAGAGCAAGCTAATTCAAATCATGATTTTTATGTGGTTAACCCACGTACTCTTCCTGCGCCACGTAGCCAGTTTGCACGTTTTATCGCCCGCCAATTATTGTTATTACAAATTAAACCAATCATCAAAAAAGCACAATTAGACTCTCCCTTGTTATGGGTTTCTTTACCGACGGCCGTTGATTTTAGTGGTCACTTAGGTGAGTCCGGTTTGGTTTATTATTGTGGTGATGATTTTTCTGGTTTAGCGGGAGTGGACCATAATACGGTCGCATTACGTGAACAAGAGTTATCTGAAAAAGCGGATTTAATATTAGCGGCAAGCCCTAAGTTAGTGACGCACTTTCCTAAACACAATACCCAACTATTAACTCATGGCGTTGATTACAAACTATTTTCAACAGCGACTCCACGCGCAAATGATCTACCCGATGATGGGCGTCCTATTGCAGGTTTTTACGGCAGTATTTCACAATGGTTAGACTTGCCTTTATTACGTGAAACCATTTTAAAACTCCCACAATGGCACTTTGTTTTTATTGGTAAAGCGGTGGTTGATATCAGCTTAATCAGTGCCTTAGAGAATGTGACTTTATTAGGCGAACGTGAACATCATCTATTACCTAGTTACAGCCAACATTGGACGGCATCATTATTACCCTTTTGTGATAATGCACAAATTAGAGCCTGTAACCCATTAAAATTAAAAGAATACCTAGCCGCTGGCCGACCTATTATCAGCACCCATTTTCCGGCGATAGATGCTTATCGTGGTTTAGTGCAAATTGCTAATAACAGTGATGCGATGGTTGAAGCGTTATTAGACAGTCAGCACGTTCAATCGTTAGCTCAATTCTCTACTGTTTTACGTGATGTGGTGGCGCAAAAAAGTTGGCAAGCCCGCGCGAATAAATTGTCTCACTGGTTGGGTGAATTATGAATAACCTCTACTTCCAGTTTTATTATCTATTAGCGGGGGCGTGGCGTCGCCGTTATACGATTTTTATTCCGATGCTTATATTGCCTATTTTTGCGGTGTTAATGAGTCAGTTGAGTGATAAAAAATACACTGCACATACCAGTATGTTGTTGCAGGAAACCGCTAAGCTAAACCCATTTTTAGAAGATTTAGCCGTTTCAGCGATGCTTAAAGAGCGTATCAATTCCTTGAAAATCCTATTACATAGCCGTCATATTTTAGGTTCAGTGGCGTTGCAACAGGGGTTAATCACAGCGCAATCAACACCTCAAAAACATGACCAAGTGATTAATGAGTTGTCTAACGCATTGACCATCAACATGGTGGGTAAAGACTTAATTCGCATTGATTATCGCGCGGATGACCCAAAAGGTATGAAGTCCATGTTAGAGGTGGTCAGTGATCATTTTATTGAACAGGTATTAGCGCCCGAGCGTTCATCAATGACCGATTCCAGTGCCTTTTTAGCTGAGCATCTTAAAAACCGTCAGTTAGAGTTAGATAAAGCGGAAACGGCGATGGCGAGATTTAAAGACAAGTATGCAGAAGAGTTACCCGAGTTATACCTCACTAATGTCAATCGTCTTGCACAAATGAAGCAAGGTTTGGCAGAGAAGCAAGCCGAGTTAGCGGGGGCTTCGCGTAGTTTAGGTAGCATCAATCAACAATTATCAAAAACTAATCCGGTGTTAAGCCTTATTGAGCAAAACATTGTGCGTCTGCAAGGAGAAATTTCATTATTGCGTGCCCGTTATACCGAGCAACACAGCAAGGTTATTACCGCAAAAAGAAAATTACAGCGCCTAGAGCAGGAAAGACAGCAATTATTAGGCACAACAGATGAAGCGATTAATATCGACAAACTTTGGGCCATTGGCAGTAATTACCAAAGTAGCAACGATCCTAAAAAACAGCCTTTGTTAATTACTCAATTACAAACCATGCAAAAAACCAGTGGCAAGGTAGAAGGGTTACAAGAAGAGGTTAATAGCTTAATGGTGATGATTAAGTTACTTGAGCAGCAACTTTCTGGTTACGGGGCGAATGCCAGTGAGTTATCAAGATTACAAAGAGAGGTCGCGGTAAAACGTGACCTTTATGACGACATGTTATTACGTTTTGAGAAAGCCAATATTACTGCGTCATTGAGTGTTTTTGAGCAAGATAAACGTATTAAGATAATTGATAGCCCCTTCACGCCTTCTTCCCCTTCAAACCCTCCGCTCATTCTTTTTATTATCAGTGGTGTATTAGGCGGATTATTTTTAGGCGTGAGCCTTGCGCTAATTCAAGAGTTAAGTGATACCTCGATTTATCGCCGTAGCCAATTAGAAGAACTAACAGAAATCCCAGTATTAACACGTATTCCTTATGTTGCTCTGGCAACACGTAATGGAGATATTTCATGAAAACGATCATACAAGTTGTGCAACATTTACGCCCCGGCGGCATTGAAAGCATTGCCTTGGACTTAACGCAGTTTGCACCGAGCAATGAAGTTACGTTTATTGTTAGCCTTGAGGGCACATACCAACAAGCAGTTAAAAATTGGCCAAAACTGAGCCAATTTAAAGAGCAACTCATCTTTTTGGATAAACAGCCCGGTTTACAGCCAGCATTAATCAAACAACTCATCGATTTAATTAAACAAAAGAACGTTTATGCCGTGCATACCCATCATATTGGCCCGCTTGTTTACGCGGGGTTAGCGGCACGCTTGGCGGGGGTTAAACAGCGTATTCATACGGAACATGACGCATGGCATTTAGCGAATACAAAACGCCGTTTAGTACAGCGAATGGTGATTAAATGTGTGCAACCTATTTTAGTTGCAGATGCAAAAATGGTCGCAAATCATATGCAGCAACATCTGCAATGCAAACAAACCATTAATGTTATTCATAACGGTATTGATAGCGATTATTTTTCACCTGGCAATAAAGTCATGGCGCGCGCTACCTTCAGTTTACCTCAACAAATCAAGTTGATTGGTTGCAGTGGACGTATGGAAACGGTAAAAGGTCAGCATGTATTAATTGATGCATTAAGTCGATTACCCCTTGAGGTGCATGTTGCATTAGCGGGGTCGGGAAGCTGTGAAAATAGCTTACGCAAATTAGTCATTAAGCATGGCTTGCAGGAGAGAGTGCATTTTTTAGGGCACATAGATGCGATGGCGACTTTTTATCAATCTTTAGACCTATTTTGTTTACCGTCATTAAACGAAGGTTTTCCTTTGTCATCGTTAGAAGCGCAATCTTGTAACATCGCCACATTAGTCACTGATGTGGGCGCTTCTAAAGAAACGTTAAGCCCCGAGAGTGGTCGTTTGGTTAAGGCTAAAGATGCCAATGCAATGGCCTTAGTCTTATTGGAAATGCTTAATAATAGAAAACCGGCTATGCCACGTGTTTTTGTACAGCAAAATGCCAATGTAAAAAGCATGGTCAGTGCTTATGTTTCACTGCGTAATGCGTTAACCACACAGGGAGTTTGTCATGGATAATATGATAATAATACTCACGCTGATCAGTGGTTTTTTAGTGATCTATCATCATTTGGGTTACCCACTTATTTTGAAGTTATTTAAAAAACAATCTGCGCAGCTGCATCAACATCAACAACAGCAACAACAAACAAACGGACAATCCGTTAACCCACCAGCCGCGCGTCAATATACCTGTTCAAATAAAGATAACGACTTGCCTAATATCGCGATTGTGGTACCTGCTTATAACGAAGCACAATGGATTGCAGAGAAAATTCGTAATCTAGCCGCCTTAGATTACCCAAGCGGACATCTACAGGTGATTATTGGTTGTGATGGATGCCAAGATAAAACCTATGCCATTGCAAAGGCGACAGCTGCTGAACCTGAATGTGCAGAGCTCGCGATTACCATTATTAATTTTCAGATTAATCGAGGAAAAATAGCACTGCTTAATGAGTTATTACCAACATTAAAGTGTGATTTAGTGGCGTTAACAGATACCTCGGCTTTGATTTCAATTGATGCATTAATGATTGCAGCTAACCGCTTTAAAGATCCAAAAATCGGTGTGTTAAATGGACATTATCGGTTATTAACGCCGGGCTCAGCAGGTGAACAAGCGTATTGGGATTACCAAAGTGAAATAAAAATAAGTGAAGCTGCTCTTGGATCAACACTAGGCGCACACGGGGCTTTTTATCTTTTTCGTCGTGAGTTATTTGAACCACTTGCTAGCGATACTATCAATGATGATTTTATTTTACCGATGAAAATTGTAGCCGCTGGATACCGAGCAGATTATGAAAACAGCATTAATGCGTTAGAGCTAGAAAAATCCAGTGATGACCAAGATCATATGCGCCGTCGCCGTATTGCAGCCGGTAATGTTCAACAACTCTTACGCCTTAAAATGTTACTTTTACCCCGTTATAAAGGGGTCGCTTTTGCTTTTATTTCAGGAAAAGCTTTACGTGTATTAATGCCTTTTTTAATGATTATTAGTTTGCTGGGTTGTTTATTATTAGCCTCGCATTATTTACTGTTTTTAGCGTTAGCCGTAGCGCAACTAATGCTTTATGGCCTAGCAAGCTGGCAGTTATTAATGAAACCGAAACAGAGCAACAAAGTCAGTCGTTTATTGGGGTATTTAGTGGGCGGTCATGTTGCCGGGTTGATTGGCACAATACGTTATGTTTTACACCTTGACGGTGATCGCTGGACAAAAATTAACTAAGGGGCATTATTATGAATTCACCTATTTCACAATCCATTAAGTTCACTAGCCGATTAACCGCTAGCCAGGATAGTTATATTCACCCAGGGGTTAGATACGGGAAACGCGGCTTTGATTTAGTCTTTTCTGTGTGTGCTTTATTCGTATTAGCGCCGGTATTTGTATTACTTGCCATTGCGATTAAGTTAGATAGCCAAGGGCCGGTATTTTATAAACAAATACGTCTTGGAAAGTCGCCCAAAGGGCAGAACAAATTCTTTGAAATTATTAAATTTAGAAGCATGGGCACCGATGCAGAAATCGCGGGTAAAGCGCTCTTAGCTTCTAAAGGCGATCCAAGAATAACCCGAGTGGGTCGTTTTTTACGTAAAACTCGTTTAGATGAAGTGCCACAATTTTTTAATATTATTCGCGGTGAAATGTCGTTAATTGGGCCGCGTCCAGAACGCCCTGAGTTAACCACTGAAATTGAAAAGAAAATGCCCTTTTTTACAGAGCGTACTTACCAAGTTTTACCCGGTATCACGGGGTTAGCGCAAACCAATCAAAGTTACCTTGATAGTGTTAATGATATCGACCAGAAACTGGCCTTTGACCACGCGTATTCGTTAGCTATTTCTAGCCCTGTTAGTTGGTTAAAAACCGATATTGCGATTTTAGTGCAAACAGTGATCACTGTGGTTAAGTGTAATGGATAAACTCAATGTCAATGTTATTGCATTACGCAGTGGTTTTATCTGGGGGGGCAATGCACTGATATTAGTTTTATTATCATTACCTTTTTTTAGCGCGCAGCAGTGGTGGCTTGATAACTTGAGTAATTTGCAATGGCAGTGGTCTTTGTGTGCAGGGTTACTGATTGTGATTAACATCATCTACCGATTACGTTTTTATACTTTGTTGAGTGGCTTGTTAGTGATGCTTATTATTAACCAACAGTGGTTTTTATATCAACCTCAGCAAACAAGCTTAGAGGAAGCGCAAACCTTAAATATTGGCCAGTTTAATATTAGTTACACCAATCCCTATTTTAATGAGTTATTACCACAATTAGGCGAATCAGATTTAGATGTGATTGTGCTCCAAGAGGCATCTGATAAACAGGGTCTTAATCTAAGCCTCTTATTGCAATATTATCCCTATTCACTAGGCCTTGAATCATTAAATGGCACGCCTTCTGGTTTAGCATTATTTTCGCGTTGGCCGATTATTGAAAGTAAAAGCCATCAATTGAATGCAGAAAAAACACATATTTTAGAGGTGGTGATACAGAGTCCTAAATCACAAACACCGGTACAAATATACGCGATTCACCCCGTTTCCCCACGTAATGAGCAGTTATGGTTACAGCGTAATAAAACCTTTGTTTACCTTAGCGAACTGGTGTCTGAGTCTCTATTAGATAATAAAATTATTATTGGTGATTTTAATAGCAGTCATTGGAGTAGCGCTTTTAAAAAATTACAACGTAATACAGCCCTTAAAAACAGTGCTGCTGGTTTTGGTTATATCCCAAGTTGGTCTCACGGTGGTTTACATGGTTGGTGGCCAATGCTCAGTGCTTATGTTGATCATTGCCTGATTAGTCCACAAATGGCGGTGCTCAATAAATACCAACAAATCATGCCCGGTTCAGATCATCGTTTAATAAAGACCTTGTTAGCGATTCCTTAGCTATTTATATCAAAGAGTGTTTGCGTCAATTCATCTGTCATCTGTCATCTGTCATTTTTCATTACTGGGCAGTGAGTACTGATCGCATAATGATAAAGCGAATTTGTCGTTGCAAATCAATTTGCAATTTGCAAATCCAGAAAATAAAGCTTCATGCAAAATGCAACGAAAAACATTAACCTTTTGATTTTATTGCGAATTAAAAGTTGGCTCGAACTCTGCAATATAATATCTGTCTTCAACAATATGGGATGGATATTATGAATATTAAACAAGTTAATAGCAGTAACGAGCACTTAGTTATTATATTAACCGGCGAAATGGATGCTGACGGTTGTAGTAAAATCCGCCCTGATTTAGAAGCTGTAACTCAACAAACACAAATACATATTGTGCTTGATATCAGTGGCATTAGTTTCATTGATTCATCGGGCATTGGTGCGATTGTGTTTTTGTTTAAACGCTTGAAAGAGCAGCAACGCACGATGGGCATTATTGGCGTGCAAGGACAGCCAAAAGAGTTAATGACGTTATTACGTATTGATTCCGCGATTCCACTGAATAGTGGCCATGATCAGGAGTTAGCATCATGCGTCTAATAACGGCTCCCATCACAGCGCTGATATTATCTACTAGCTTATTGTTTTTAGCGGGTTGTACAAATAGCGCGCCCAAAGGTTATGGCGGTGTTGCTGAACATCAATACAGCGAAATGCCTGATCATCCTGTTGGTTTAGAAAATGCTTTGTATTTCGAATTACAAATGACACGTCGCCATTTAGAGTCATTGATTCTTTCGGGGGCTAAGATTTGTTTTCCTGCTTCTGTTCGCCTCAGCCAAATTAGAGAAGCGCGCATTGCTCGTGAGTTACAAGGTGGATTAGACGGTGATGCCGCTAATGACCTTATTATTCAGCGTGACCAGTTAGAACGTCTACAGCGCCGCCTTAACTATATACAGCAACAAGAAAGTTGTTTACCCCACAGAGCAAAACCCCTTGAAGACAAAGCGGAAAATACAGAGCAAGCATTAAGCGCCAATAAGATTAAAGAAATCATGTTGTTATTAAACAATAACAATCAGTTTGTCACGGACTCTGCAGAACTCAATCCTCGTTATATCGGCCAACTAGCTGAAGTGTGCATTTTACTGCGCCCTTATACGCAATATCACCTCAAACTTACCGGTCACACTGATACCAAAGGCACGGACAGTTATAACTTAAAACTTTCAATGCAACGCGCAGCACAAGTGGAACGTTACTTACAAATCTTTGGTTTAGATCCAAACAATATTGAGATAGATGGCAGTGGGTCGCTAGCGCCATTGTTTGTTGGTAATGAAGCACAAACAAGATTAGTGAATCGCCGCGTGAGCATTGAATTAATTACTGTTAATCCGGCTTCAGGAGTAATGACACAATGAAAAACTTAGCGTTCAAGCGAATCATAATGTTGTTCATGTTAGTGCTCAATATTGGCCTACTTAACGTGTCAGTTAGCCAGGCACAAGCGACGGACTATATTGTTCAAAATGGCGACCTGTTGCAAATCGCACTGCCGGGTGAGGAAAGCTTACAAGAAGCCTTGAAAGTAAATAGACAAGGCATGATCCTATTACCTGAAGTAGGGCAAATAAAAGTGAGTGGTTTAACTTTAAAAGCGATTGATGCCTTAGTAGAAGAAAAACTGAGTAAAGTGTTTATCGATTTAGAAAACCTTAATGTGTATTTATTAAAACAACAATTGATTATCAGCGTACGCGGTTATGTGACCCAACCGGGGGAGTTTACTTTGCAATCGGATGCCTCTATTCAGCTTGCCATACACGCTGCTGGTGGGCTTCGCTCTGGTGCTCAGTTAGATCGTATGCAACTTATTCGTGATAAAAAAACCACGCTTTTTAATTACAAAAAATACCTCGATAGTGGTGATAGAAGTTTATTACCCACGCTGAAATCAATGGATGCGTTATTTATTCCCGCTTCACCAATGACAGGTAATGTGGAAGTTGAGTTTAATCCATCGGAATTAGTGAATGCCGGTGACGCTGCGAATACACGTGATGCGATTAAAGTCTTTGGTGAAGTGAACAGCCCGGGTAATTTTACCTTTCGTGATGAAATGGACATTGTGGATTTGTTAATGGGCTCGGGCGGCGTAACACGTTATGCGGGTGTTGAAAAAATCCGCGTGATTACCGATGGCAGACCGACACTGTTTAATCTTAAAAAATATCTCGACAGTGGTGATGCCAGTTACCTGCCTGAAATTAAGAAAGGTGCGACCATTTTTGTGCCTAAACAGGAAGAAGAGATTAAGTCTGGCGCGCAAATGGTTTATATCATGGGGGAAGTGGCTAAACCCGGCGCTTTTGAAAGTAAAAATGGCGCGACCTTTATGGATATTTTAGCTAATGCGGGTGGCCCTACACGGTTTGCTGAATCTCGCCAAATTAGGGTAATTAAAGCCAACGGTAGCATTGTTGCTTTTGATTTAAGTGCTTATACGGAAGGATTAACCAAAGAACAACCACCTAAAATTAGCGCGGGAGATGCGATTTTTGTTCCCGAAAAAACCGATATGAATGAAAAGTCGTGGTTAAAAATAACCCCTAACCGCGCTGTAAGAGTACTGGGTGCTGTAGAGCACCCTGGGCGAATTGAATGGTCAGATGAGATGTCGTTATTAGATTTATTAGCCCATGTGGGTGGACCAACCTCAAAAGCGGATACTAATACTATCGAGATTGTTATCCCGCTTAATAATGGTCGTTCAGAAGCTTATAATTTTGATTTAAATGCATTTTTAAAAGAAGGGCAAAGTGATAGTTCGCTCCCTGTTATTAAAGCGGGCAGTACCATTATGGTGCATGAGTTACCGATTGACCCAAAAGACAATAAAGCACAATGGATACGCCAATCATCGGATAAATCGATTTATATCTTTGGCCAAGTTGGCGCGCCTGGGCGTTACATGTTTGCCGATGAAATGAATTTCTTAGATATTTTATCGGCAGCCGATGGTCCAACGGATAAAGCCGACCTACGTAACGTGCGTATTAATCATCGCGACAGTAAACAAAAAGGCGTGAGTAAAGTGGATTTAGCGTTGTATTTTGAAACCGGCGATGACGATTTATTACCTATCGTACGTACTGGCGATACGATTTATATTCCTGAGAAAGACCGTTTATGGTTAGACCAATCAAAAGAAAGCACGGTACGTGTATTAGGCGCAGTCAACAAACCAGGTCGTTACCGCTTTGATGACACTATGACGGTATTAGACTTATTAGCCGAGTCGGGTGGCACCAAAGAAGACGCGCATATTACTAATATTACCGTCGTGAATATGTCATGTTGTAAAGACCAAGCACGTAGTTTTGATTTAACGCAATTCACCGAAACCGCTGCTTTTGCTGAGTTACCGGTATTACGTGCAGGTGACACGATTTATATTCCTTACCGCAGTGCCAGCGCCTATGAGAAATTTCGTAAAGGGTTAACCGATGTGGTGCAAATTGTCGCGCTAGGTGCATTAATTGGGTTGCTTTAAGCGTTTAAATAAGGAGAGCATCATGTCAAATATACCCTATGAAAACATCGAAATTGAACAGATATTCGCACAAGCGTTTACCACCGGACAGCGTTCAATTGCGATTTGTGCTGCAGAGTCTGGAGAGGGCGTAACAAGTTTGGCCTTAGCACTCGCGCAGCGTCAATTGCTCGCGGGTAATTCGGTATTGCTAGTTGACCTTAATTTATATCGTCCGACATTAACTTCAATATTAGACATTCATAGTATGACCCCCGCAAGTAACTGCAAGCAAGTGGTGGCTGTTGAAGCCAAATATAGTGATTTATTAAGCGCCCCTACACTCACTGTTAATGAACAAAATTCAGTGGTATTAACCGGAATTACCGCGCCCAACACACGTGAAAGTGTGATGAAATTGCGCAAAGCAGGGGTGCTGGAAATGTTTATTGAGCAATGGTTAAAACAGTATGACTCAGTGATTATTGATACCTCTCCATTAAACAGAATGAATGCACATAATATTCCCCCTGAACGTATTGCGGCTGCTTGTGATGCTGCTATTTTAGTGGTGTTAGCGGGAAAAACACCGATGGCTTCAATCAGTAATGCACTGAGTAAGCTGAACAATGCCCAAGCACATTTAATTGGTAGTGTGATTAATGACCGCGACAACCCCAGTTTAAAAGATGAATTGTTACGCGAGACGGATCGTTTTTTTGCTCGGAGTACTAAACTTCAGCAATACTTCTTCCGTTTATTGAATAAAAGCCGCTTGTTAACTTTGGAAATATAATATTATGACTAATGCGCTGCTCACGTTACAAGCTCAATTAACGCCACAAACACCGCGTCAAATGCGTCATGCTTTACAGGGCGTGATTGAATTGCAAGTTGCAAAAAAAGAGCTTCAATACAAAATGTTATTGTGTTTATCTGAAGCGTTAACCAACCTTTTGGATCACGCCAAACCGACCCCTATTTTTGTGCATTTAACCTTTCAAAAAAATGCAGAGGGCTGGGCGCTGATTTTAAGTGATGATAGCTTACCCTGGGATCCCACTTGCCATTTACAAGATGCACCATTAACCGAATTTAGTGATTGTGAAGGTGGCCGTGGGGTGGCGTTAATGCACGCGCAAAGTGATGCCATTGATTATGTGCCGGCTAATCTTGTAAATAATATGGCGAGAGAGCCGTTTTATAATGTGCCAGGCAATACCAAACCCTTAAATCATCTGAGTTTGCACTGGTTATGTCCGATTTTGCAAAGTCAGCGCATCATCTTATTAGTGGAAGATAACCTTTCATTATGTCGATTATACCAAGCATATCTCTCTCAATATTATACTGTGGTCATCGCTAATAGCGGTTATCAAGCGATACAAATTCTGCAGCAACAACCCATTCATCTCGTGTTGTCAGATATTAAAATGCCGCAAATGAATGGTTTATCGCTGCGCAAAAAAATTAATCAGCAACCCGGTTGTGAACTCATTCCTTTTATTTTTTTAACCGGTGAAAGTAATCAGATGATGCAATCACAAGCGGCTGAATTAGGCATCGATGATTATTTATTTAAACCCATTAATAAAACCGATTTGTTAACCGCCGTTAAACGTGTTTTTGGGCGAAGTGCACAGGTCTATCAACAGCTGACTAATCGTATCGATAAACAAATCACCTCATCATTAACACCTACATTGCCAGAAGCGATTAAAGGCTGGCGTTTACAAGTTGCAAGCCGTAATACAGGCGCTGGTGGAGGTGATTTATTACTGCATAAAAGCCACACCAACAGTACTCATTTGTTAGTCACCGATATCATGGGGCATAACGATAGCGCGAAGTTCTTTTCTCATGCCTACGCGGGGTATTTACATGGTTTGATGTTAGCGATGCCAAGTACGATTGAACCGGGGGATTTACTAGCGCAATTATCTGATTGCGCGATGAAGGACCAATTATTATCGCAAATCACCTTAACTTGTTGTGCAGTGCAACTTGCTGAAAATGGCCATATTAGTCTAGCCAGTGCTGGGCACCCGGCGCCGTTATTAATTTCCGATGAGAAGGTGGAAGCGTTGACCAGTGGCGGTGCGTTACCCGGTTTAATCGACCACGCGCAATATGATAGTAACGAGTTTGTTGTGCAGCGTGGGCAACGTATTGCACTGTTCACCGATGGGTTATTTGAGTCCGCAAAAGATAATATCGGTCGCGATGATTTAAGAGAAAAAATCACCGCCACATTACTGGCTACTTTAGCGTTACCTATTAAACAGGCATTACAACAAGTGATGGCGGTCTTTGACCAACTGACCGAATCAAAACCGAATGATGATGCATTATTACTGTTAATGGAACCAAGTGCTAACGAGTAGAAAACACTTAATCGTAAGCTAATAACTAACACGTATTTAAGGATAATCTAATGAATTCAATATCTACTTTTGCTTCTAAGTCAGCGTCTTTTTTTACTGTTTTGTTTATGCTTTTGGGCAGTTTTTTATTACTGCAAAGCAGCGCATATGCGCAACAAAAGGTGCTCGTTTTTGGCTTTGTGCCCCAGCAATCAGCGAGTAAATTAGTGGCCTTATGGCAACCGATTGTAAATAGTGTTGAGCAACAAACCGGTCTTACAATACATTTTGCAACAGCGCCAACCATCCCTATTTTTGAACAGCGTTTAGCCAAGGGGGAATACGATATTGCTTACATGAATCCTTATCATTATGTTGTCTTTAACCAAACGGTGGGTTATCAAGCGATTGCCAAGGCCCGCGACAAAAAAATCAAAGGCATTATTGTTGTGCCTAAAAACAGTAAAGTGACCGAGCTACAAGATTTACAAAACAGTACGTTAGCTTTCCCTGCTCCCGCTGCATTTGCAGCTACAATTATCCCACAATCAGATTTAGCTAATCAGGGCATAAATTATTCACCTAAATACGTTTCATCACATGATTCTGTTTATCGGACCGTTGCCAAAGGTATTTATCCTGCGGGTGGTGGTGTGATGCGTACCTTTAAGAGTGTCGCACCAGAAGTGCGTGCACAGCTACGCATTCTTTGGACAACAGAAGGTTACACCCCCCATGCGATAGCGGTGCATCCACGTGTTGATAAGCTTGAGGTAGAAAAAATTCAACAAGCGTTAGTATTGGTCGAACAGAGTCCCGAGGGAAAACAGTTATTAAAGAAAATTAGTATCCATGGCTTTGAAGCTGCAGTAGACAGTCAATGGAATGATATTCGCCAGCTACAACTTAAACAATTAGATAAATAATATGAGTTTTCGATTAAAAACAATCATTGGTATTGCATTAATTCAAACCGTTTTGTTAATAGGTTTGATTGTCAGTGGCATGAGTTATTTAAAACGTACTCATGAATTACACTTACAGCAACGCATAGAAAGTACTTCTATTCTCTATAGCCATGCGCTTAAAGATGCCGTGTTAAGTACTGATTTAGCGACCATTGAAAGTTTTGTTGAAGACTCCTTAAATATCCCCGATATTGTTTATGTCCGCATTAGTAATAACGATCATGTATTTTCTGAAGGCGGTGACCTGACATTATTGTCTGCACTCAAAAATCATGATTTCAGTCTGGCTGATGTTAACGATGGTGTTTTTGATCTTGAAATTAAAATAAATAATGGCGTGCAAACTTATGCTCAGATTGAGATCGGTTTATCTACACAACATATCGAACGTACATTAGTTGAAGCACAACGATGGGCAATTGCACTGGCATTCTTAGTGGTTGTATTAGTGGCTATCTTTTCATATGTCTTAGGCACTTATTTAACACAGAGCTTACAGCGCTTAAAAAACGCATCAGAAACCATCGCCAGTGCTGGGCCTGGTCATCAAATTGAGATTCAAGGTAATGACGAAATTTCAGAAGTAGGGCATGCCTTAAATCACATGTCATCTACCTTAGCGGTTAGTTATAAAAAATTATCTCAGAGTATTGAATCAGAAAGAAAAATGGCATCACTGGCACACAGTAATCAAGCTAAAAATCACGCTATTTTAACCGCGTCTTTAGATGCCATCATCACCATTGATCAAGCGGGTATGGTGGTTGATTATAATAGTGTGGCCGAGAAAATATTTGGTTGGGCTTATGATGAGATTTTTGGAAATTGCCTTTCTGACTTTATTATTCCTAAGCATAAACGCCATGCACATCATCATGGTATCGAAGCATATTTATTAACTAAAAAATCGGCGGTCATTAACCAACGTTTAGAACTGACCGCGCAGCACAAAGATGGTCACCACTTCCCCATTGAAATTAATATTTCTCCGATTGAGTTTGATGGCGGCATTATGTTTACTGCTTTTATTCGCGATATTACTACACGTTTGCAGGCGGAAACTGAATTACGTTTAGCGGCCAGTACGTTTGAGTCGAGCGAAGCGATCTTTATTTGTAATGCACAGGCCAATATTATTCGTACAAATCACGCGTTTACCGCGATTACCGGTTATACAAATGAAGATGTATTAGGTAAAAATCCAAGTGTTTTATCTTCCGGGCAATACCCTAATCAATTTTATGAAAATATGTGGGATAGCTTGGCAAAAGAGGGGCAGTGGAGCGGTGAAATTAACAATAAACGCAAAGACGGTGAAATCTATCCGGAGTATTTGAATATTTCATCGATTAAAGATGCAAAGGGAGAAATTACGCATTATATCGCCCATTCAATGGATATCAGTGAGCAAAAACAAAATGAGGAAAACCTGCGTAAAGCACGCATTGAAGCGGATGCGAGTAATGAGTCAAAAAGCCGTTTCTTAGCGTCGATGAGTCATGAAATACGTACGCCAATGAATGCCGTGTTAGGTATTTTAGGTTTATTAAAAGACTCTCCTCTCAATGAAAAACAGCACTCCTTTGTCAGTACTGCCCGTGACTCTGGCGAATTATTGTTAACCATTATTAATGATATTCTTGATTTTACAAAAATGGATGTCGGTAAATTACAATTAGAAAATAGTCACTTTGATTTACACCTGTTATTAGAAAACTGCATACAATTATTGCAACACCTTGCGCAGAAAAAGTCCCTGCAATTATCCTTATTATTAGCCCCTGATTTACCGCAATACGTTAAAGGTGACCCCGATAGAATCCGTCAAATACTGATTAACCTGATCAACAATGCTATTAAATTTACCGATCAAGGGCGCATTGATGTATTGGTTGACCTCAAAAGTACGTCCTTGCAAGGCTTCACTTTAGTGTGCCAAGTACGTGATACGGGCATTGGCATTCGCCAAGAAAATCAGCATCTTTTATTTGAAGAATTTACTATGGTTGATCAAACTCATTCACGTTTATACGAAGGTGCTGGGTTAGGGCTCGCTATTTGCAAGCGCTTAGTGACACTCATGAATGGCGAAATTAGCGTGACCAGCGAGTTTGATAAAGGCAGCACATTTGAATTCTTCATTGATGTTAATGCCAGCGAGAAAGACGAGATTAACAGTGTGTTACGAGCAGAAAACACCTTACAGATGCCAACGCCTAATACACGTATTTTATTAGCAGAGGATAATCCCGCTAACCAAATGGTGATTAAAAGCATTCTTGAATTTGCGCAACTGAGTGTCGATGTTGTTTCTAATGGTTATGAAGCCATTGAGGCCGTGCAGCAAATCCCTTATGACATCGTATTAATGGATATTTCCATGCCCGGTATGGATGGCATGCTTGCCACCCAAGCGATTCGTGCTTTATCAACCGAGGTTGCCAATATCCCGATTGTTGCGCTAACTGCCCACTCATTAAATGGCGACAAAGAACGTTTTGTGGCCGCCGGAATGAATGATTATTTAAGTAAACCGATTGATCGTATTGCCACGCTTAATTGCATCGCTTTTTGGACTAAAGACAGTTCGCCTGAAAAAGGTTTATCGACATTAAATAGTGAGGTTAAAGTCCTCTCTAAAAGCTTTTCAGACTATGCCTTAGTTGATGAATCGGTATTGAAGCAACTGGTTATTGATACCAGTGCCAGTACGGTTAGCGAATTGATCGCGCTTTATATTGTAGAAAGTAAACAATGCCTAGAGGTCATTAAAAAGGCGCTTGAAGAGCAAGATATGACTAGCCTCGCTTTTGAAGTTCACAGTATTAGTAGCAGCGCCTTGGCCCATGGTAATAGCAGACTCGGAGAACAGGGGCGTTATATTGAACAGCTTTGCCGTACTGATAAAGCGCAACAGGCGATCAATAGTACCAATGAATTTGTCATCACGGCGGTCGCCTCTTTCAGTAAGTTACAGCAACGTGCACAACAAGGTTTTTAATCGCTAAACAACAGAAATTGATATCAGAACAGTTTCAGAATACGTTATTTAAACGCGTTATAAAGCGTGATTGTTACCCTAAATTTAAGTAATAAATACAATGAGGAGTATCGCCATGTGTGGAATCGTAGGTGCAGTAGCACAAAGAGACATCGCTGAAATACTAGTTGAAGGTTTACGCCGTTTAGAGTATCGCGGTTATGATTCTGCGGGTATTGCGGTGGTTGACGGACAAAGTAACTACCAACGTTTACGTCGCTTAGGCAAAGTGAATGAATTAGCACAGGTAACCAAAAATACCTCTGTGATTGGTGGCACGGGTATCGCACAT
The DNA here is from genome assembly GCF_002835995.1 of Psychromonas sp. Urea-02u-13. Lineage (GTDB taxonomy): Bacteria > Pseudomonadota > Gammaproteobacteria > Enterobacterales > Psychromonadaceae > Psychromonas. Next base: position 28,715 of record NZ_PJBZ01000084.1, read on the forward strand.
ACACGCTGGGCAACACATGGCGAACCCTCTGAAGCTAACTCTCATCCACATGTCTCGGGCGATATTACTATTGTTCATAACGGTATTATTGAAAATCATGTGCCATTACGTACATTATTAGAAAGCCGTGGTTATCAGTTTTTATCACAAACAGATTCTGAAGTTATTGCGCATTTGGTTGAATGGGAATTAAAAAGCGCTACAACATTAATTGAAGCCGTACAAAAAACAGCCGCACAACTTGAAGGTGCTTATGGCGCTGTAGTAATGAATCGACTTGATCCCAAACGTTTAGTGGTTGCGCGCTCTGGAAGCCCAATTGTGATTGGTTGTGGTGTGGGTGAAAACTTCTTAGCTTCGGACCAATTGGCGCTTTTAAATGTAACCCGCCGTTTTATGTTTCTTGAAGAGGGGGACATTGCTGAAATCACCCGTCATGAGATTAATATTTATGATGCCAGTGGAGAGCAAGTTGAACGTGAAATAACGGAATCGAATGTTGAACAAGATGCCGGCGACAAAGGTAAGTTTCGCCACTTTATGCAAAAAGAGGTCTACGAACAACCCACTGCCATTATCAATACCATGGAAGGCAGAATTAGACCGGGTGAAGTGATCACTGAAAGTATTGGTGTGCACGCCGTTGAAATTTTGAAGAAGGTTGAGCACGTGCAGATTATTGCCTGTGGTACTTCGTATAATGCTGGCATGACCGCAAGGTATTGGTTTGAATCATTAGCGGGTGTAAGTTGTGATGTGGAAATAGCCTCTGAATTTCGTTATCGCCAATTTGTAACTCGACCAAATAGTCTGTTGATTACTATTTCACAGTCCGGCGAAACAGCGGATACTTTAGCCGCCCTACGTTTAGCCAAAGAGCGTGGTTATATGGGCGTGATGACAGTGTGTAATGTTGCCGGTTCTTCAATGGTACGTGAGTCTGATTTTGCTTTTATGACACGTGCGGGAACAGAAATTGGCGTGGCATCAACCAAAGCATTTACCACTCAATTAACCGCCTTGTTAATGCTAGTGACTGCATTAGGTAAAGAGCAGAAACGTATTACACAAGAGAAAGAAAAAGAGATTGTTGATGCGCTTTATGCGTTACCGACTCAAATTGAAAAAGCGTTGTCATTTGATAAACAAATCGCCGCACTCGCACCTGATTTTGCAGATAAAGAGCATACCTTGTTTTTAGGCCGTGGTGAGTTTTATCCCATTGCAGTGGAAGCCTCTTTAAAACTGAAAGAGATTTCCTATATACATGCTGAAGCCTATGCCGCTGGTGAATTAAAACATGGCCCGTTAGCCTTGGTGGATGCTGATATGCCTGTTGTTGTGGTCGCGCCAACCAATGATTTACTTGAAAAATTAAAGTCGAATATTGAAGAGGTACGTGCACGCGGCGGTTTACTGTATGTGTTTTGTGCGCCTAAGGCGGGTTTTGAATCAGACCAAAGCATGAAGATAATTACCTTGCCTCATGTGAGTGATATTACCGCACCAATCTATTACACCATTCCCATGCAGTTACTTGCATATCATGTGGCTTTAATTAAAGGCACGGATGTCGACCAACCACGTAATTTAGCCAAAGCGGTCACTGTGGAGTAGGTTCAGCGTTATGTCTGTATTGCTGTCGGAAGATAAATAGGCCAGAAGAGAAATATGTATGAAGATAAATATTTCAGAAGAGAATAAAGCTTGATCATTTACAATGAAGTTTGTCTCTTTTGAGCATGTTTGCTGATCAGTTCAATACATTTTTTATCCCTTTTGCTGGTTGAAAAGCTAGGGCGCTAACGGCCCATTGCGAGTTAGAAATGAATTTTAACTTGAAAAGGCAAGACGCGGCCCCATTGGTAATTTTAACATTGCTATGTTTATACCCAGTAATTGTGACGCTTTATCTCAATAAATCGAGTTATTACGACATCGTATTGCTTTTGTCGGAACTGTAAAAACCGGCACTGTGAAGGTTATTAATGACACTCATTTACTTTTCTAGAGAAAACAAAGTGTTGGGGGTATTTCGAAGATGAGTATAGACAACAGGGTGACGTGTTTTCCTGTTCACTATTTTAGAAATTTAACTCATAATTTATTGATTTTTTTTGTTTTGTTGATTATTCTGTTTTTTTAAATAATTAATATATACAACATGGCTATTGTGGCGCTAGAAAGAGCTTTTTACGTCACTGTGTTGTATATAAAGCTGTTAGTTTTACATCGAGTATAGAGGTCGAATAATTACAATGGATGAGTTACATCAAAAGATTGATAAGTTAATTGAAGATCAATATAAAACACAAAAAAAGTTTGGAGAGTTAGCTCAACTTGCACAATTGTTTGAATTTGAGTTTTTAAACAAATTATACAATTTACTTTCAGATGAATTTACTGGTCATTATAAAAAAAAAGCGATAGAGCTATCTTTAAGTTGGATTGATAAACGGCCACTGGCGTCATTTTGTGATGATACTTTTGACTATAATGGGAATAAGATTACGCAGAAGGTGGAAGTCGGTGACGTTGCATTTATGTTTCACCATCAGCTAGAAGCATCGGGGACTATTGTACAGGAAGAGTCGTATTCAATTTTAATGCAAGCTAAACGTTCAAACTCTAACAAAGAGCAAAAAGTCCCCGTCACACCGTCTAAAACTAAAAATAATAGTTCAGAAAAAGAATTTACATTATTAAGCAAATGGCCAACTTTTGATCTATACAAAACGTCTGCGAATAAAAAGTCTTGTCAAACGAAACTGAAACTAACAGAACTAGAAGATAACGACTCAAAGTATGCTTGGTATATGGTTTGCCCTCCGAGGAAGTTATGCCAATGGGATACAAGATGGATGTGCGCTCCTCCATTACGAGATTCAATTTTTGATGTGACTTTAGGTCAAATTTTTGAATCTCTATATCAAAGGAAAAAAATTAAAGGGTATAGCTCTGCTATTGGTAAACGTTTTAATTATATTAGAACGTGGAAACACGGTCAGGACTCCTCAGGAATAAGTGCATGGGATACTTTAAATAATGAAATATTAGTGCAATGTAAAGAATCATCTTTACCGAAACACTTATTTGGACATAATGCTGGGCAAAGAGTTAGAAGCGTTGACGAATATTTCGAACTGCTAGATGAGTTGTTATTAAAAGGTAAGATCAAGTTAAATGGATTTGATCGTGAAGAACAACAGAGTTCAAAAACTATTCTGGGTGATATATTAGGAGTAAACAATCCAGATGTTGATATAGAAAGTCTACTCAATGTAAATGCAATGCCAGTGTTATCCGTTGCAATTATGTCGGTAGACTAAAACTAACAAGGCGTTTAAACGGAACAAAAACAGTGGGTTACGTTTCGCTTCGCTACACATTTTAACCCACTACTTTTGTCCGCTTAACGCGGCGTTATAAATCTTATGTGTTAACTATCAACAATGGAGATGTATTATGGGAATTGGTTCAAATTTAGGTGTGGAAATAGCTGAGCAAGAACATCGCGAGGCTTTATTCGAAGAAGTGATTAATGAAGCGGCTGTTTTAGTAGCTACAAGTGATCATTCAAGAGAATCTGCATATCAAGCGGCAAAGGATCTTAGTCTGGCGCAACAAGAGGCTATCGCAAAAGGCGAATATTCAGAAGATGAGGACTCGAACACAATGTCTTTCTTTGACTCGTCGCTAGAGGGAACTAGCATCCCCAGTGGAAAACACGCTCAGGTAAAAGCTATAGCGCAAGAGCTTAGAGAAAAATTCGAAGACGATTTATAACAAGTTGCTTAAACGGAAAAATAACAGTTGGCCATCGCTCCGCGATTATAGCCAACTATTATTTTCCGCTTAGCAAGTGACTATGGTGTCAATTCTTAATTCTGATTCATTTCAGGAG
>NZ_PJBZ01000085.1 GCF_002835995.1 Psychromonas sp. Urea-02u-13
GACTGGTTAAGGCTTTTGGAAACGAAGTATCCGTAAAAAAAACTAAGGATAGTTCTGGCTTAGTTATTCTTGTTGGAGAAAAAGAGTACATTCAAACATCGAAGTCATACACTAACCCTTGCGCTAGCGAAACTAATTCATGGTTCTACTCATTTATTGTTGAGACAGGAGATGAGAACAAAGTATACCTAGTAAGCTCATATCAATATTTCACTAAAGAAGTAATGGACTCGACGGGTGTAGATGTTGCGGCGAGAAGTCCAATGGATATGAAATGTCGAATCTATACTTGGGTCCTTGATAAGGAAAATTACGAGGCGAACCAAGGCTCATCTTTCGAAGTTGTTTCAGAAAATAATACATCCCATGGATGTACCGCATTTGGAGGACATATTCCTGGGCACATGTCTTATTGGTCTCCCGGCTCATCGGTAAACGGAGCTTACGTTGTCCAATGTGATGGAACAGTAGTGAACATTGACTTGGTAAATTGCAAGCCAATATTTGCGAAAGACAAATTTAAATTTATAAATCTATTCCCTTATGGAGAGCGCAGCGACCCCCAACCCAAAGGGACGGATATAGATTATACAAGCACTTGGACAAAGGTTTTGATGCAGTATAATTACGTTAAACCCCAGATTCTAAACTGGTTGTATAATATGATGTCATGCACTTACATAGAATCTGAGGATAAAAAAAACCAAGGAGAGGTTAAGTTTGCAATAGCCACCATGGGCTTTTGTGCATGTTCTAGCGGAAAAAGCAATTTCAATAGAAAAGGTCGATTTCAAGTAGCGGATTGTACATTAAAACTGACAAAAGAATCACAACCAATAATAGATTCTTTATCTATGTATACTAATTATGACTGTAATTATGGAGGCATCGACAATAAAGGTAAATATACTACCGAAAAAATGGGTGATTATGTTATTCAGAGCAACGGGGTTACGAATGGTGCTGAGATTAGCTTCAATATAAGTGCCAAGTACAGGAATCATAAATGGGCTGGAAATATTTCTCTTTCTGAACTATCAAAAAAAACCTTTTATACAGACCAAGACTTTCATGTGGTTTTAGGCACCACTGGATTTTTGCTCACAACGGATAAAATTAATACCAAAGAACTATTCCATGAAGCCATTAGTTCTGGAGTCATTAATCTAAGTGGAGAAAAACTCGAAATTGATTCTGAAGGAAATATATCAAGCCCTGGTACTGCCGATGCCATAGGATTAATAATGGGTCCTCCACCATTTCCTTTTACCTCTGGTGAAACAGCAAAAAATCCACCTTCATTAAATTTTTCATGTATTTTATCATCAAAGTATAGCTACTCAGAATCAAAAACAACCGAGCAAAGTAGCGATATTAGCTCATCATTAACTAAAGGGTTTTTCTCAATAACTCCAAAATTAGAGAATCTTCTCATTAAAACTAGCGGAACAAGCAAAACCATAAGTAATAAATACAATTTTAGCTTGGATTATTCAGGAACTAAGGGGTTTTCTAAATATGGCGTAATGATATATTCCCAACCTAGGGTTGTTGGAACAATTTATGAGCTAATGTCTGGTAACGATTCGAGAGGAAAAATCAAGTTTAGTGATAAGTTAGCCCCTTCTCCTTACATATATATTTTATCTGGAGTTAATACTGAGGACTCATACCCAGATCCACAATCGACCTATTTTTTACTTGGAAACTCATCAATAAATTATTCAGGAGAATATTCATCTATAACATCAGGTTTGAATGGGCTTCCGGAAAATAATTCCGATTGGGAAAGCGCTTCAGAACATTACAATACTCTGTGGAATGATTCGAGTAAAGGTGGAATGAAATGGTGCCGTGATAATGGATTTGTTACTATTAAAGATTCTACTTTGTTGAAGTCAGATAAGAGTAATCATTCATTAAGCGAGATTGCAACCAAAGATATTGTACAAACTAGTAAGAATAACAATGGATTTAGCGTAGGTTTAAAACTCGGGTTTATTAATTCCTCTCATGGAATGAAGCATTCATACTACACGGAAGTTAAAAAAACGACAGATAGTACCAGCACCTGGAGTTTTACTACTCCACTCCAACCAGAGGGAGAAGATTACTATAATGTTAACGTTTATATTTTAGATGTAAATACCAGAAAAATAAGGGAGAGGGTTTTAGATAAGCCAGATTGGATACCTAGCTTGGCTTGGGAAAAACACAGCAATTTTTGGTTGGTCACATATGCACAAGCGCATAGATCTCAACAATAGATCTTTTTATAATTTATATATCACACTAATTTTTCTTTGGAGTAAAAATGAAATACCTTAATGGTTATTATGTTGTTATGTTTTTTTTGTTTTTTAACTCGAAATTATATGCAGGCAGAGACGTGAACATAACATTTGCAAACAATACTAATGAGCCTTTAGTTGTAGAAAGAGGGCATAATGAATGCTGGTACTATGAAGATCTGAAGAAAAAGCACACTATACCACCGAACTCATACAAAGAAATTTACACTCAAATAAAATCAAGTGGAAGTTGTTTTTTTACAGGGAATAAATATCTGAACTTGCGTCTAATTAATTCCACCATGAACTCAAAGGTGGTAGTGATGGATGGTGGCGGCATGGATAAGAGTTTAAATAAGAAAGTTTGCGCATCTTCATTTTTAGGTTATGAGTCCCCATCTAAAGGTTCAAAATCAAAAGTTAAACCAGTATGTACTTATACGTTTGAAGTTAATCCCAAAATGCCTCAATAATTTTGGATGTGAATAAATGGGGTCATGTTAAATTTAAATTGAGTGTGCCAATGGGGTCGCGTATTGCCTTTTTTCTTTTCAATTTAACATTCATTTCTAACTCGCAATGGGGGCGTTAGCGAGTTAGCTTCCTTGGGCGGAAAGGGGCACAAAGCGCCCTAGGGAATTTACTACTAGACACAAAAAAGGCCACCAATTAGATCGCCTCCAAGTTATGTGTTTAACGGGTGTTATGGTAAATAGAAAACTTAACGCTTGCGACTAAATTAACCCATTGCTTCTCCAATAATTTCTAATTAGAATATTCTCTAATTGCAGCTATAACGCTTGCACTGTTCCATCCAACTGGTTCACACCATGAGGCTTCTTGTACGATTTTAGGAATCCTTTCTTGCCCCCATGGTTTTACCTAAACGATGTGCTTCATCAATTTCATACTTGAACCATTCACTATTTGTGGCGTACATTCGTAAGCGTCTGGGCAATGGCACCTAGCGACGCTTAATATTCCATGGCAGCAATGCATCAATATCATTCGGGTTTTCAGCAATCTGCTGCAAGCAGGTTGCGATATAATGATGAACAATAATGAAGTGTACATAAATCAATCATTCCACGCAAAGAGCCGGTATTTTTCGTAATTGGCCACCCCATACTCAATAATATTTTGTTTTTTCTGTATTTTTTTGGCCGTAAGAAGTTCGTCTAAACTTTCATAGTTTTGCATCTCCCACCTTTGCTTTAACGTTTGTAGGGCTGATGCTTTATTTTTAGTAAAAATCATATTAAAGACTCCCCGCTAAGCCTCCACCATCTACGACCAAGTTTGTACCCGTCATAAATCTGGACTCTTCAGAGGCTAAGAAAACAGCGCAATCTGCTATTTCCTCAACAGTCCCAATTCTACCTAGGGGGCGAGCAGCACCTTGTTTGATTAGGTGATCATCTGGCAACCCTAATTGACTTGCTACTTCTATTAGCAAAGGGGTTTCTGTATCTCCAGGGCACAAACTGTTTACTCGAATTCCATTTTTTCCAAGATCAACTGCTAGAGCCTTCGTTAGTAACACAACACCGCCTTTTGAAGCGCAATATGTAATAGCTTTAGGTCCTCCGTTAATCCCCCAACCAGAAGCTGTATTTATAATGCAGCCCCCCCCATGTTTAATCATGTTAGGGACTGTAAATTTAGTCATCAAAAAAACAGACTTAAGGTTGACGTTCATTACTAAGTCCCATGTTTCCTCTGTTGTATTTAAAACATCAGTTCGTTTAATTATGCCCGCATTATTAAACAGCACGTTTACAGCCCCCATCTTCTCAATCGCAAAATTTACTGCTTCCTGACAAGATTGAGAGCTCGAAACATCGCAAGTGAAGCTATGTAAGCTAGCGCTAGGAAAATTTAGCAGAATGCTTTCAACAGCCTCATTTAGTCCTTCTTCATTTATGTCGCAGGCTAAGACTTCTGCTCCTTGTTCTATCAAAGCGGCACAAGAGGCTTTCCCTATCCCGCTTGCGGCTCCAGTTACTATTATTTTTTTACCTATTAATCTGCTATTTTTAAACACTTTGAACTTCCTTATGGTGCTTAGGTGTGGTGCTGTTTCCATATAAAATTTCAGCTGTTTCACCAAATTTAACTACTGGCCTTGAGTCAAAAGCCATATTCAAGACGGTTCTTTTGGCTTCCCCTTGTACTGGAGTTACTCGATGTAGGCAATCTCCAGCATTTAGCAAATAAGCATCACCGGTGTTGTGGTGAATTTTTGTTACTAGGTCATCTTCTCGAGCAGACTCAACAGCTCTGTTTGTGTCAAAAAGGGGATCAAAACTGTTTTCATCACAGTAACTTTTCCAGTTTTTAATAATTTCCAGGGACCCTCCTTGGTAGCACTCTGGCGCATCAAGTATGACTACAAGTGCAAACCTTGGATCGTCAAGGTGCCACCCATGAGTACTGGCATTAGACTCTAAGTAATTTATGACCATGAACTCTTCTTTATGGTCAACGTTGTAGAGCTTAGATCCAGTAATTGCGGATAGAGCAGAGGCAACCTCTGCGTTTATATAAAGAGAGGGAATAAAGAATGAAGAGCGAAGAATTTGTTCTCCTGATATCACTGAAAGCTGTCGTGGTGTGTCGTAACCAGGCATGGTGAAATTTTTAGCCACTCTAGCTGGAGCTATTCGCTGAGCTTCATCTTGCAATCCGGAGAATATCTCTGCAGGAAAGAAGCCAGGCAGAGTGACGAAGCCATTATCATTGAATTTAGTTGACAACTCTTTTTGAATGCCAATGTCTTTGTAATGCCTGTTTACAACAACTTTATTAATTAACGATGAATACTGTTTATACATTTTTTATCATCCAATGAAGTTAAATACAAGCCATTTATTTTACTAACAAAGAGTAAAATAAAATCAATTTACCGCTACCTTGCCTTTTTTAGTGTGTGATTATACACACCAAAAAAAACGCATCAATGACCAATTGAATATCAATAATTTATGTTTGCAGTACATTAGGTTCACAACATCAATGTTTCTGCGCTTATAGCTCATTAAACGGTTCTGTTGCAAAGTTGACGAAGTAAATAAAAGTGTTAATAAGATTTCGATATTTCTCGGAGTATCAATAACATGACAATCAACTTTTCAGGACGACATTACCCACCAGATATCACTGCGTTATTACTTTGCTTACAAACTAAGTTACCGTGAAATAGAAGAGATATTCGCTGAGCGTAATATTCATTTTGATCACTCAACTTTAAACCGTTGGGTGATCAAATATGCTCCATTGCTGGAAGCCAGTTTCAGAAAAATAAAACGTAAAGTAGCTGACTCATGGCGAATGGATGAAAGCTATATAAAGGTGAAAGGTAAGTGGGTCTACTACTATAGAGCCGTCGATAAAGTTGGCGCCATTATTGATTTTTACTTAAGTGAAACCCGTAATGAACAGGATGCACGGGCGTTCTTTGATAAAGCGATAAAGAGCAGTGGCTTACCCCGTAAAGTTGTCATTGATAAAAGTGGCGCGAATGCAGCTGCGCTAGATACTCTCAACATTCACCTTTGGTTGGGCGGGTACATGTTGTGCATGGTCGAAATCTTAGCGGTTAAATACCTCAATAATATTGTCGAGCAAAGCCATCGAAAAGTGAAAGGTACAATGCATCAATGCTTAGGGTGGAAATCTTGGGTTGGTGCTGAATCAATTTTGGCTGGTGTTGAAGTGTGCGCCATGATTAAACATGGACAGATGCTCGACTCAGAAGGAATTACTTCATGGGATCAGTTTTATGCTCTCGCTGCATAATTGTATATGAGGAAGAGTACATCTTTCATTTAGGCCCACATAATTTGAGTTTGCGACAGAACCCCATTGAGGCGTGGCATTATTAACACTTTGATTTACTTCGTCAACTTTGTGACAGAGCCTATTTTTTTTGTAAAAAAACTTGCATAAAAATCATTGGTGCTTCATCATGTTTTGATTGAAGGTTGACATTAAATATAAATACTTCACCTCACTAGGGGGAAATTAAACAGCTTAGTATTTTATCAATCATTTTAATTTTTTCACCAATCCCTGGGTGCCCATTACTAGTTTTTGGGACGTATTACAGGATACTTTATATCTACGATTCGAGAGTCTGGCTATGGTTCTGCTATTAAGTTTCTTCATTCATCCAGGAATATATTCCTGCGTTAAAGGTACCCAAAATCGAGTTGGTACATCCCAAGTACTTACTCGGCCCCCTCATAAGCAGCTCTACATTTCACAATCTAACTTTTCTATTGTTTAGTTAAAAATCAGAGATGGCGATATTTTCAATCTTATTACTATTCTACTAAGCATGTAAATACCGGAGGTAACTCATGGAAAAAACGAAAGTATATCGGTCAGATATTCATGGTCTAATTAGCTCTGCCTATGCTAACGCGGTAAGTGGGCAAGGAAATAATAATGAAACTATGCCTAAAGGGCAGGACGCAATTATAGACACTGCTGGCTATAGCGTCGCGGAATTGTCGATTTCAGAAAATACCGACAATTATACATTTGCATGTGGAAATCCAGTGGCAATGGCTCTGATTAATCCAGGAGACACTGTTGTGGATTTAGGGTGCGGAACGGGCCTAGATCTTATTTTGGCAGCGGAAGTGACTGGAAGCAAAGGCACTGTCATAGGGGTTGATATGACAGATGAAATGCTGGTATTAGCTCAAAAAAGAATTGATCAAACTGACTTCGAGAATATTGTACTAAAAAAATCATACATCGAAGATTTACCCTTTGAAAGTAATACTATCGATAAAATTATATCTAATTGTGTCATTAACTTGTCTCCAGAAAAAGAACAAGTAATGTCTGAAATGTATCGTGTCCTCAAAGATGGCGGCTCTATTTCTGTCAGCGATATAGTCATAGAAGATATTCCAAGGTGGTTGCTTAACCAAGCTTCTCTTTATGCTACATGTGTGGCAGGTGCAATAACAATAGATAAATATTTGGACCTTTTAGTTCAAACCGGATTTAAAAGTATAGAAATAATAGGACATAAAAAATACTCAGAGCAAGAAATCTTAGCCATATTGGATTTGGAGGTCGAAAGCCTCAAAAGTGGACTAGGCGATATGTTCTTTAAAACACTTTTGAATAAGGTCACTGGGAAAATACATAGCATCCATCTACAAGCAACCAAATAAATCACAACTGTAAAAAGGAATAGACAGATGAGTAATGCAGCAGTAGCAGTAAAAAATAACATCGATTTTGATGGTACTAATTACAAAAACTTGATTGGTTTTATTCTTTCAAATGCAATCGCGGGAGAATTGGTTGCAGTTAAAAATTACACCAATATGGCTACGATTTCCCCCGATATAAATAATGTGATAGTTTTTCTTCAAGAGGCTTTGGAAGAAGCTTCTCATGCCCGACTGCTACAAAATTTGGCGAAGGAGTTGGACGTGCCCGTTGTGACACATATCGTTGAACCTTCTTGGCTTAATATTGTTAAATATGTCACTGAGTGCGCAGGAAATGGTAATATCTTGGCTTGTTATATGGCCCAAGATCTTATGTTGGAAACTCAGGCTGTGGTGTTGTACCGTATAATGTCTGGAGAAAACTCTATTGTTGACGAAAAAACGTCAAGTATTGCCAAACGAATTCTTCAGGACGAATTGCAACATTTAGACAGTGGCTCTACATACTTGGCCAAGGCAATAAAAGACGATGAAGCGGGTTTTTACATTGAGCTTAAAAAGACTCATGACAAGATCATGCCCGAATTATTTCGGTTAATCCGAAATGACTGCGATACATTATGCGATGAAATGGGGGTGACCTGCGGCACTTTTAGCGTCAATGACATGGGCAGTGACATTGACCTAATGAAAATAATGGCGTTAGAGTTTTATGTAGAATCGATGGACAATATAGGCGTTAAACCTGAGTTTATTAATAGCTTAGTGACTAATGTTTCTGGCTTTTCAGAAAATCCTACGTCAGCCTGTTGCTAGTTGGAGCATTAGACAATGTCTACAATAATACTAACCGGAGCGTCAGGGTTTCTCGGCAATATTATTCTTTCAAACCTTTTCTATAACAGCAACAGTGATGTTATTGCCGTAATACGCGGTAATAACGACAGCAGTAAAATTTATGAGAAGGCTATAGGTTATTTGAGAGATACACATCGACCGGTTATCGATGAATATGCGGCAAGATTTAGTACCATTGACTTGCAAGATATATTTGATAAAAAAATTGATCTAGAACAACTAAAAATATTGGATATTGAGAGTGTTATCCACGCGGCAGGTAGCGTGGACTATTTTAATGAAGAACATTTGACTCAGATCAATATCAACTTAACATCTACGTTTATCAATTTCTCAAAAAAAATTAATGCGAAAAAGTTTGTTTATATATCTACAGCATACAGTGCTGGTTACACAAACGAATTAGTGACTGAAAGCGAGCTACCTGAGCCAGATAAAGATCCTACCTTTTATACTTATTCAAAGCGAAAAGCCGAAGCAATCGTTGCTACAAGTGGGATTAAGTTCTTGATCATTCGTCCTTCAATCGTTATTGGGCATAGTAAATACGGTTTATATCATGGTAAGAGATATGGTTTATATCAACAATGGATGCTGTTAGAGCGATTATTTAGAGACTCGGTAGATGATGAATGGCATCTGTTGGCGCAACATTATCCGCTAAACCTTTTGCATGTTGATACATTTGAGGAAAGTTTTCATTGGGCATATAACCATCTTCCTAAAGATAGTTATTTTAATGTAACGTCTGATAATGATGTTCTGCCAACTCCTCGTGAGCTTTATAAGCTTTGGTTTGATAATACACTGCGACCAAAGAGGGTAATCTTTTACGAGGAGTACGACAAGTTGCCAATCGCTAAATTGAGCAAGAAACAAAGAATATTCGGTGGACTAATAAAGACCAACAGTGAAATTGCATCCTTTCAATGGAAATTTGAAAATACCGCGCGTAGTTACCTTAAAAAGTTAGGAATGGTCCATGTTAATGCAACCTTAGAGTCTGTTGAAGTATGCCAATCTGTTTTCCTTAAGCAGAGTAGTAATGGATTAAATAAGCTAAAAGAATCAACAACTACGTATGAGAATCACTGCATCAGTTGTTGAATCTGAGTCACCATAATTTGAGGTTTTTATGTATAAAGGTATATTAAAATTCCAAGGCTTTCAGGGGCAGGTTGATAGTCAGGTAGTTAATTTAAAGCCAACTCAGTCAATACTCACGAGTATTTTAGATGCAAATATAGACATGCCATACAAATGTCTCGTCGGTACTTGTCTAACTTGTATGTGTCGCATCGAGTCAGGAAAAACGAGATATCTAATCGAAGTAGATAATATCATATCAGCAGAAAAAATTAAATTGGGTTATGTGTTGGCCTGCCAGGCTATTCCAGAATCTGACCTTATTATTTGTACTACTGGTTGTTCAGGCATTTATAATCGTCCTAATATGAGAGAGAGTGTAACTTATGTGGATTAGATATTATGTAGGTGTTTTATTTTTTTTGCCGGTGACTTTTTTTGGCATTGTGATGGGAGGTGCTTGGAGTTTAGTTTCATTGTCGTTGACACTGTTACTATCAATGATTCTTGACATAACCTTAGCTCACGATACGCGAAACACCGAGCCTAACCAAATGCTAATTAATTTATTACCATACCTGTATTTACCTGCGGGACTGGCTTTATTGTTAGCTTTAAGCTGGAGGGCATCTCCGAATGATTTATTTGGGGTTGGTTTTTTCTTTAACAATTATTTCAGTATAACGATTATCGAAAAAACAGACACTTTGCAAGAACTGATTATCCCTGCCATTTATTGTGGATACGGTTTAAGCAGTTGCGTTGTCGCAGCTCATGAGCTTGTTCATAAACAACGAGATAATTATAGTGTTTTACTTGGCCGGTGGACAATGGCGCTTGTTGGGGATGCACAGTTTTCCATCTCTCATGTTTATGGTCACCATATTAATATTGGAACAGCGAAAGACTCTACAACAGCGCGCCGAGGCGAGAATGTATATAAATTTATAATACGTTCATCGATAGGTCAATATCGTGAATCTCTTTCTGTCGAGCAAAGACGTTTAAAGATGGAAAATACACTATTTAGGTTTGTAAAAAATAGGGTGTTCTCTGGGGGAATGATGACTGTATCACTTGGTGTTGCCATATATTACATGACTGGATGGCAAGGGGTATTTGCTTATATGATCGCTACTTTAGTAGCAAAAATTTTGTTAGAAATCATTAACTACATACAACATTATGGCATTGTTAGAGTGGCAGGCTCTAAAGTAGAGTTAAAACATAGTTGGGATTGCAGTAATGCCTTTTCATCTTGGACACTTTTAAACTTAACGCGACATGCTGATCATCATTCAAATCCGACAGTTGATTATTGGCAACTAAAAAATACTGGACAACAAGGTATTAATACTGGCTACATTGTACATGGTCTTTTAGCTTTATTCCCTACCCTTTGGTTTTACATTATGGAGTCGAAATTAAATCTTTGGGACAATAAATTAGCGTCCAAACAAGAATTAGAGATTGTTGCACTAAACAAATAATTATTACCAAGGATAGAATATGTACAAGTTTAAAAACATAATCATTATTATTATTGGGCTGACATTTTGCGTTAGTTGTAATAACAACTCGAAAACAAAAATTGAATTGACGGGGTCAAGTACTGTAGCGCCATTAATTATGGAAATAGGTCGCCGTTTCGAACGTTTAAACCCTCATATATTGATCAACGTACAAACTGGGGGGTCATCACGAGGTATTAATGATATTAAGAATAACTTATCTAATATCGGCATGATCTCTAGGGAATTAAAAGATAATGAAGCTGAATTCACGGAGCATACTATTGCTTGGGATGGTATTACTGTTATTTTACACAAAGAAAATAACGTTAAGCAATTAAGCCATCAAGATGTGTTAAATATATTTACGGGGAAAATAAAAAACTGGCAAAAGGTGGGAGGCGTTAACAAGAAGATTGTCGTTATTAATAAAGCAGAGGGTCGCTCAACACTCGAGTTATTTTTAAAACACTTTGGTATGAAAAATAGTGATGTTGAGGCTGATATCATTGTTGGAGATAACCAGCAAGGTTTGAACATGGTTGCTGGCTCACCTTTATCAATAGGTTATGTATCAATTGGTGCCGCAATATTTGAAGCTGAAAACGGAATGTCGGTGAAATTAATAGACATTGATGGCCTAGAGTCTAAATTAAGTAATGTTAGAAATGGCACTTTCCCTATATTACGACCACTCAACTTGGTCACGAGAGGCCAAACATCTAAGGAAGTAATGGAGTTTATCAACTTCGCACAATCAGCTGCAGTATCTGATGTGATTAATCAACATTATTTTGTATCTACCAATGCGAACAAATAAAGCTGTCGAACTTATGCTCAAAGCGAGTGCTATTTTAGTTGTCATGGTTCTCATTTTTATTTTCAGTTTTATTTTTTTTAAAAGCCTTCCATTTATTACTGATAATCAGCTTAGCAGTCTGTTCGTTGATGATGGCTGGTACCCTACGACTAATAACTTTAATTTATTCCCTATAATTGTTGGTTCAATTTCTATCATGGTAGTACCTTTGTTACTTTCTGCTCCATTAGGCATTTTATTAGCGTTATTTTGTCGATATTATGCACCAAAATCGTTGGCTAAAGTTTACATTGCCTTAATTGAATTGTTGTCTGGTATTCCGTCCGTTGTTTATGGCTTATGGGGGGTGCTAGTCCTTGTGCCTTGGATTGGTCAATATGCACCTCCTGGCGCAAGTCTATTAGCTGGTTGGATCATTATTGCAATTATGATTTTACCATTAATGGTGATTTGTGTTGATAATCAATTAGCACTTGTACCTAAAAAATGGCTTAGTGGCGCACAAGCACTTTCCATCACCCGTTGGGGAACCATATGGAAAATTGTTCTGCCTTCATGCATCTCTAATATTAGTTCAGGCCTGATTTTGCAGACGGGTAGAGCCCTAGGAGAGACTATGGCAGTGTTGATGGTTTGCGGAAATATTGTTCAGATCCCCACTAGTATGTTTGACCCCATTAGAACATTAACCGCCAATATAGCCTTGGAGATGTCTTACGCTACTGAAATGCATGTAAGTGTTTTATTCATGAGTGGATTGATTCTTTTACTAATGACCTCAATATTAATGAGCTTGGCTTATGCATTCAAGAGACAGCCAGTTGAATAATGCAAGAGTAGTTAATCATACTATGACTATTATTATCTGGTCAGTCGCCTTAAGCACAATGTTACTGCCATTAAGTATCATAAGTGATGTTTTTATTAAGGGGCTAGCTCACTTGAACTGGTCTTTTTTAACCGAAATACCTAAGAATTCAGGTCGAGAGGGGGGGATCTCGTCTCTGTTTATCTCAAATAGTCTAATTCTCATCGTCTGTTTGGCAGTTGTAATTCCTATTGGAATAACTACCGCGTTGTATTTAAATGAAAGGGTGTCACCAAATGATAAAGTCGATAAATGGATACAAATTTCTTTAGATGTTTTGGCGGGGGTCCCATCAATAATATTTGGATTGTTTGGCTATGTTTTTTTCTGCCAAATATTGGGGTTAGGTTTTTCGATATTGTCTGGTGGACTCTCACTTGCTTGTATGGTTTTGCCTTTATTCATTCGTTTATGTGAGAATAATTTAAAAAATAGCCCAGCCAGCTACCGTGAGGCAGCAGAAGCGTTAAATATATCGCATACAGGGTTTATTATAAAGGTGCTCTTACCCAGTGTTGCAGAAGGTATTGGCGCCGCTGTTGTTGTTGTTATGGGCAGAGCCTTAGCCGAAACGGCTGTGTTAATATTTACAGCGGGTTATGCGCTCAGGTATCCAAACTCTTTATTTGATTCAGGGAGGTCATTATCAATTCATATTTATGACTTAGCAATGAATGTACCCGGTGGTATGCCTGCTGCATCAGCCACCGCAATAGTTTTATTTTTACTTCTAATTATTTTAAATGCGTTGGTGAGATTTTCTTGCCGACGGTTGTAGATAAGGATGCTCACCCAAATGGATTTTATGAAAAAAAATATAAAAACTTTAAACTTACAAGAAAAACTATCGATAGGAAAAAAAGCAGCGACGCTAAGAATTGAAAACCTATCGGTTTATTATGACCAACAACTTGCGGTCAATAAAGTCACTTTAGATGCTAATCCTAACGAAATATTAGCACTGGTAGGTCCTTCTGGGTGCGGAAAAAGTAGTATTTTAGCAAGTATTAACCGAATGAATATGATGATTGATGATTGTCGAGTCACTGGTCGTATTCTTATTAACAGTGAGAATGTTCTTACCGACCAGTATAGCTTAACCAAACTACGTCAAAAAGTAGGTATGGTATTTCAAAGTCCAAATCCATTCCCCATGTCTGTGAAAGACAACATATGCTTCCCGTTAAAAGACCATGGGCTCAAGTCAAAAAAAGACAGAGAAGTTAGAATGTTCGATGTGTTACAACAAACTGGATTGTGGGATGAGGTAAAGGATAGGCTAAATCAAAGTGCCTTAAAACTTTCCGGAGGACAGCAACAAAGGTTGTGTATTGCCCGAGCATTAGCTTTAAAACCACAGTTACTTCTGTTAGATGAACCTTGTAGTGCTTTGGATCCAAAGGCAACAGAAAAAATTGAAATATTACTTCAAGAACTCAAATCAACCGTGACTATCGTTATGGTGACCCACAATTTGGCACAAGCGAAGCGGATAGCTGAGAGAGTAGCTGTATGCTGGTCTTTCAATGGAAGTGGACGCATTGTCGAATGTTCACAAACCGACATAGTCTTCAACCGGCCAGCTAGTAAAATCACTGAAGAATATTTCAGTGGTGTTGCAGGATAAGCAATACGTCATTTTTAAGTACAACGCAAAACTAAAAAAGTTATTCAATTAATACAAATGAAAATTGGGGAATAAAATGTCTAGATCAAGCAGTTTAAACGTGTTGTTTTTATGTACAGGTAATTCTTGTCGCAGCCAAATGGCTGAAGGTTTTGCTAATGAGCTAAAAATACCGAATGTTAATTTTTTCTCAGCAGGCACTGAGCCACAAGAGTTAAATGAAATAGCGGTTAGTGTTATGCAGGAAGTAGAAATAGACATCAGTAAACATAGATCAAAGACTCCATTAGAACTAGGTGATATTAAATTTGATTTTGTATTTACTGTATGTGATAGCGCAAATAAGGCATGTCCTGCATATTTCAATGACTCAACAGTAATTTGTCATCTGTTTGACGACCCGCCATTTATGGCCAAAGGTTTGAATGATACACAAGATATAATGAATTGTTACCGTTATGTTAGGGATGAAATTGGGGTCTGGATTGTAGCATTGTCAAATTCGATATTAAGTGAAAACCAAAGGGTTCTGTCGCAAAGTTGATGAAGTAAATCAAGGCGTTAGTAATATTTCGATATCTTTGAGAGTATTAATAACATGACAATCAACTTTAGCCGGTGTTTAATCATGGCGCATACTTCAACACCGGCTAACGTTGATTCCGCACCAACCCAAGACTTCCATCCTAAGCATTGATGCATTTTACCTTTCACTTTTCGATGGCTTTGATCGACAATATTATTGAGGTATTTAACCGCTAATACTTCGACCATACGCAGCATGTATCCTCCCAGCCAAAGGTGAATATTGAGAGTATCTAGCGCGGCGGCATTCGCGCCACTTTTATCAATGACAATTTTACGGGGTAAGCCACTGCTCTTTATTGCTTTATCAAAGAAGGTCAGTGCATCCTGCTCATTACAGGTTTCACTTAAATAGAAGTCAATAATAGCACCGTGCTTATCGACGGCTCGATAATAGTAAACCCACTTACTTTTTATCTTTATGTAGGTTTCATCCATCCGCCATGAGTCAGCGACGTTACGTTTTCTTTTTCTGAAATTAGCTTCAAGCAATGGAGAGTATTTGATCACCCAACGATTTAACGTTGAGTGATCAAAATGAATATGTCGCTCAGCGAATATCTCTTCAATTTCACGGTAGCTTAGTTTGTAAGCCAGGTAATAACGCAGAGCCATCATGATGATATCTAATGGGTAATGTCGTCCTGAAAAGTTGATTGCCATGTTATCAATACTCCCAAATGTATCGAAATAGTATTAACACTTTGATTTACTTCGTCAACTTTGCGACAGAACCCATTGTAGTTTTGTAAGGCGCTTTGAGGGCTTGCGAGACAATAAAAAGCGTATCTTGCAAGCCCTATATGATTTATCGGTATAACAACTAGATCAATCCCATCTCCTGCACGCGTTTATCAATTAATTGACCACATTGCTCTTTTAATAAATTACGTAACCAGACTTGTTCTGCAGAATGCTCACAGCGTGGGTGCCAGATAAGTGAATATTCAAAGGGTTTAAATTCAAAGGGTAACGGTTTCACAATCAGATCATGTTTTTCTGCCACTAAGTACGCGAGGTCAGCGGGCACGGTTATAATGAGTGGCATTTTATCAACAATGGTTAATGCAGCCTCTAAATGATACGCACGCAAGACCGTTTTAGGTTTTTGATGACCTATTAGCGCGCTATCAATGAGCGCTTTTACACCATCGCTAATCGCAATCAAAGCATGCGGGTAAGCAAGGTAATCCGCTAAGGTTATCTCTTTGTCTGCAAGCGGGTGAGACTTTGATAACATGCAAAATACGCTGACTAACCCCAATTTTTGATGTAGCAAAGGCTCAATGCTATGTGTCGGGCGACAAATCGCCATATCGCAGCCTTCTGAACTTAACTGGTTAAGCATTTTGTCTTGCTGAAGAGGGGGGAATTCCAGTGAAATATTAGGCGCTTCTTCGTAAATACGGGGCAATGCGTAGGGTAAAATGGTTTGCATCGCATAATCCGTTGTTGCGATAGTAAAGTGCTGCTCGCATTGCTTAGGATCAAAATCGCTAGGGGATAATATCCCACGTAATGACTCTAACGGCTCATTCACCGCGAGGCTTATCTCAATAGCACGTTGTGTGGGTTGAAGATGTTGTCCCTGACGGATGAAAAGAGGATCATTAAGTAGCTCTCTTAGCCTGCCTAAAACACGGCTCATTGCAGATTGGCTGAGGTTAAGTCGAATTGCACTACGCCTAACACTGCCTTCTTCTATTAATACTTTTAACGCAACTAATAGATTTAAATCTCGGCGGTAAACCTCTTCAAGCTCCATTTTTCACTCTCAGCATGTAAATAAGAACTTTATTATGAACAACAATAAAGCTGAGCGCTATTTATTAATCGGCGGAAATCGATTTTTAATTTTCTGCCGTTACCCATAGAAGTCGCTGATAAATAAGACTCATTGCTTATCTGAGAAGTGCGAACACCGTCGCTATTTGAGATAATATTTAAGATGCATAAAGTGAATGCTAAAAACCAGGCGCTCAAACATGAAAGTAATATTAACTTCATCGAAGTCACCACAACAAGCCACACAGTACATGCAAGGTGGTCTAAATAACTGAAATTATATCGGGATTGAGTACTGACAATGTTCGTTATCTAAAGAGCAACTGTTTTATACATTAAGCAAACTTTCCAATACCGGTCCCGCTGAGTGACTGGGTGAAACCAAACAGCCACGGTGTTTAACCATCTGTTATATTCGTGCGCGACTGGCAAAGAAATGAACTTCCCTTGTTTAATCGATTTTTGTACCAGTAATTCAGGTACCACAGCCTAACCGACGCCTTGAACGGCTAAATCTACTAATGTCGATGAACCAAACCATAGAGCTTATTGCATAGCTAAACCAAAGTTCTTTTTGTTTTACACTTCGATGCACTAATTGACGACACGCTTTTAAATCACCGCCCTGTACGATAGGCAATTTAGCCAAGCTATGATCTGGCGAAGCAATCGTTAAAAAGCGTGTATGGTCTAGCGAGAAAAGTCCATATCTACTTTCCGTTCACCATCTGCATAAACAATACCCGCTTGTACTTTCCCTGTTCGGGTTCGCTCTTCAATATCAAGAGTAGAGGCTGTAATAATCTCAATATGCGTAATAGAGAATTTATCGGTTAAGGGCATTAACGTTTTTAATAAATCATCATTAATTAAGCTCTCATCGACGGCAATGACTAATGCATGTTCGTATTCTTTTGTTAATGATTCGACTTTTTGTCAAAAATATTTTTACTGGTGCAATACCGAATTCGCAATGGGTAATAGCGCGTTGCCATTTTAGTCAGCGTGGGCATGTTTTAATCACGATTGAACAAATCTTGATTAATCGTGATTTCAAAATTTGTAATCGATTGGCTGACTCCGATTGAGCACGTTTTAGTTTTCGTTCTGCTGCGGAAAATTAACTACTTTCGCACACTGTCACGAATATTTTTAATTGTTCAAATCTGTACATAATTTATTCACCGAAGGAGTAATAATTTACGTGGGTCATGATTTTTTCGATGGCTGTTAACTTTCATCTAACATTTTAACTGCCATAATCGTGACTTCATTAGTTCATGTTGAACAATTTAAGAGGAAGAAAGTGATGGTCATTGTGATGAGTATAAAATAGCGTATTTTTCATTCATTGTTTTTGAAAGGCACCATGATAGTCATTACAAGTATCGTTACTATCTTTTTTTTGTTTAATTATTTTTTTGAGCAAATTATGCAGGACCTAAAGAACAACGTTCACACTCATTACGAGTGATACACGTAGTTTTATTTGAAGCAGGCTTATTAATTTTCACTATCCCCGTGATGGCATTTATTTTACACGTCAGCTTATGGGAAGCTTTTATTCTAGATCTCGGTGTCACTCTTTACGTATTTTTGTTTAATTTTATTGACGATAATGTGAGAGTCTCTTACTTGCAGAATCGCGAGGTTATAAGCTGAGTCTGTTTATTTTCAATCATCTTTATTTTTTCAATTGATATTGATTGTTATTTGCATTTGATTTTTGCTCTGCCTATCATGGCGATAATCAGCTAATCGATATACCTGCTACACCGATGAGGCGTATGGCTATTTGAAATACCTAGTAGCTAAGACTGATAGCGAATACCTAAACACTAAAACTGTGAGAAGAGTAAAGATGAAGCAAATAAAAAACGAATGTACCCAAAACAGTATTGATTCTGAAGTGAAAATTTTAAGACAGATTAAGAGTCATTATGCAGTTCTAAAAAAAATGAATAAATGGGTTGTATTGGGATCTGCGAGCTTATTGATTGGTTGTTCAAACCAACTTGGTTCTACTGCGACGGCTAAATCGACTCTGATGCCGACACTCTATGATTATTCAATCACCTCTGGCCAAAACACTGCACTTAGCTTGCTAGCGCTTGGCCAAGCAGTCAAAGATGCTGATATTATTTTAGTGGGTGAATGGCATGGTCATCCTGGCGTACATTTAATGCAGGCTCAACTGCTTGCTCAGCTTTATAGCCAAAATATAAATTTAGTGCTGTCGATGGAGCAGTTTAGCCGAGACCATCAGAAGATATTGAATCAATACTTAACGGGAGAAATTGGCGAGAAAGCACTGATCAAAAATACCAATGCATGGTCAAATTACAGCAGTGATTACCGCCCATTGGTTGAGTTTGCTAAACAGAATAGTTTAGATGTGATTGCTGCCAATGCACCCAAAACGATAGTACGTTGTATTGGTAAAAATGGGGCAGAGTACCTGACACGTCTGCCACTAAATGAACGAAAATGGGTTGCCCAACAACTTACCCTAACAGCTGATGGTTATCAGGAGAAATTTAATAGTTTGATGCACCATGGGGATGAAGTTAAAACGAAACAGCAGTTTGCAGCACAAACGACATGGGACGATACGATGGCAGAAAGCATGGTGAATTATCTGGCAAAACATCCCGGTCGACAGATCATGCACGTGGCAGGACGATTTCATGTTGCTGAAGGTTTAGGAATCGCTTCTCGAATAAAATCCCGCAATGCTAATTTGAACGTTGTCATGATAACGCCGGTGACGGAAACATCCAGTATTTCTCCTGAAGCTATTGATTACCGTCTTAGTGTGATGCCACTGCCTAAAAGTTATGTAAATAAAGATGAAATGAAGTTGGCTATGAAGGGACTTCATAGTAGAAACAAAGATTTAAAATGTTATTAATAACCTGCGCTGTTGTTAATTTTTAGGCTGATAGCCTTAAAATAACTGTAACTACTCAGCACTCCTTCGAATTTGAGTTGTTTTTATAAAAATAAACTATAAATGCTCAGGGATAAGCCATTTATGCCTAGTCAAGGCAAAAAAGCGCAGTTTAATGGTTTAAATGAGTATTTTTCAACGATGAACTAGGCTTAAATGGCAACGGCCTGAGTAGTTACAAATAACTTAAGTTTATCAGCCTATTCGTATTTTATTTTTATTTTCTTTAAAAAATAAAATGCGAATAAACCTAATATCCCATTACTTATCTTTGCATTTTTAAAAATGTATTTTGACGCAAAGTCATTCCATTTAACGTATTGTATTTACTAATAAAAATATGCTGTAGTCGGTATGTAATTTACATTAATTATTGAAAAGTGATTTTAGAACTCCTTTTTCATTTCTATCAAAAGACTATGCAATGTTGCAGGTTATTTTACATTTAATCGCATCTTCCCGTCCCCACCTATAAATAATTCACTTTTGTTTTTTGATATTAAATGACTCGGCAGGGTTCATTAAGACTGAACTTTAAGTATCTAGCTAGCGTTCAATACAAAAATAATAACTTCCTGATACTGCTAAATGCTCCCTTTTTAAATGATAATGATATCGATAATTAATATCATTTACATTGGTTGTATTATCATGCATTATGCTCGCCCTGTCGAAACTTGTATCTGGTGATGTGTAATATGAAGTATGTAAATTTGATTTTGTTGGTGTTGTTTTCAACGCTTGGAAACGCTCAGGCGTCAGATGATTTTAACTGGCTAAGAGACGATACGCGTGAGAATCAGGAGGTTAAACGCTACTTGCAAGAAAAGAACGAAGAGTCGGATAACTACCTTCTTCAACTTAAACCGCTTCAACAAAAACTACTTTCAAGTTGGCAGTCGCAGTCTCCGAGTAAAGCAGAAAAACCGTGGCGTGTTATTGGAAATGATGAATTCAAAATAACTCAAGTGAAAGAGGGGCGTGTATTACTGAGTAGAGACAGAACGACAAAGCAGTCAAAAACGTTGCTCAATATTGAACAACGAGCCAGCTCTCATGATTTCTACCAATTGGGTAGCTGGGCACTAAGCCATAACGGAGAGTTCTTAGCGGTTACTGAAGATCTGACCGGCACCGAGTTATACCAAATAACTGTTATTGAGTTGGCTAGCGGTAATGAAACGATACTGGCTAAAGCGTCACAAACAACACTACTGTGGAGTGAAGATGATCAGTCGATATTCACTATTGATAAAAACCAACAAAATGGTTATTCATATGAGCTGATTAAACGTGTTATTGCTCAGCCTAATAAGCGTGTTGTCCTGTACCGCGAAAAATCAAAGGATTGGTTGGTATCTGCCTATTTAGCCAGTGATCGCCGTTATGCATTGATTCAGTCAAATAACGAATCTGCCAGTGAACAGCGCATTTTGGATCTCAAAAGCAGCGAGCTTTCCTTACCCCTTAAATCACGTCAATCAAATATTGAGTATTACGCTGATATCGCCGATAGAAAACTATTTATCAACAGTAATATTAATGGCAAGTTTGCACTATACCAAACTCCTTTAGGGCGCAAAAGTGACTGGCAACAATACTATGTGCCGAAAGAGCAGATAGAGCTCAAAAATTTCTATTTGTTTGAGTCTGCTATGGCTGTCATCGAACAAAATAAAGGACGTAAAACACTGCTTGTCATACCTTATAACCAAGGAAAAAAAACACGTATCGCACTCTCTGAGCAAGGTAACGTTGGTTGGGTAAGCCGTGTTGGTGACTATGCAAGTAATGTTATCCGTATACGTAGTATGTCATTGATTCAACCTGCTAAGTGGGAAGAGTTCAATATTGAAACGGGCAAGCGTACGGTGCTTAGTCAGGATACTTATCCAAATTATAAAATCGAAGACTACCAAACCCAGCAGATCCTAGTTGATTCTAATGGTGTTCAGGTGCCAGTGACTCTCGCGTACAACAAAGCAATGCTGAAAAGTGATTCTCCAGTGGTTTTGTACGGTTACGGTGCTTACGGATTTACCATGAAACCCTACTTTATGCCTCAAATTACCAGTTTGATGGATCGCGGTATTATTTATGCCATTGCGCATGTTCGAGGTGGTGGTTTCAACGGTGAAGGTTGGCACAGCTCAGGTCGTGGCAAAAATAAACAGCAAGGCATTAATGATTATTTGGCCGCGACCAAAGCAGTGCAGCAATTTAAAGGTGGTCAACGATCTGTGCTTGCAATGGGATCTAGTGCTGGTGGCACTTTAGTAGCCGCCGCAATCAATCAACAACCATCTTGGTACACTGCTGCAAGCTTAAATGTCCCATTTGTTGATGTCGTTGCAAGTATGTCTGACGATTCACTGCCACTGACGGCGCAGCAGTATCGTGAATGGGGAAATCCAAATATTGCAGCACAGCTGAAATTGATGGAGGCCTATGATCCTGTGTTGAATATCTCAGCACAATCTTACCCGCCAATGATGGTCAGAGTGGGGTGGAATGATACCCGAGTACCTTATTGGGAAGGGGCAAAATATCTTGCCAAAATCAGCCAACAAAGCACCGCTAAAAAACCTTATTTACTGGTAACTGATTTCAGTAGTGGTCATATGACCGACAGACGAAAATATTTGCAACACCAGGCGATGGATTACACCTTTCTCATCTCACAATTAAAAAATATTAATTAATCGGAGTCATTAATGAAACTTTCCCGAATAAGTGCTTCAGTGCTAGCAGCATTGACGGCAGGCATAGTGCACGCCGAATCAAACGTTAACAACTTCGAAACAATCGTCGTGACCGCCAATAAATACGAAGAAGACTTGTCTAAAACGGCAGGTTCTGTGGCGGTGATCACAGGTGAAGACCTAGATCGTGAAGGTGCAACCGAGTTATACGATGCACTTAATCGTGAGCCTGGTGTGAGTGTTACTGGTGGTGCAGGGCGACCTCAAAATATCACTATTCGTGGCCTAACAGGTAACCGGATCACCATAGTAAAAGATGGCATTGCGATGCCCGATGGTTATGGGGCTGCAGACATTAATAACAAAGTAGGGCGTAACGCTTTTGATTTGTCGACCTTGAAACAGATTCAGGTTGTAAAAGGGGCAAGCTCGACGGTTTATGGCTCTGGTGCAATTGGTGGGGCGGTGATTCTACAATCGAAAACGCCTGAAGACTTCCTTAAAGGAGACAACGTTTATGTTGATACGAGTGGTATTTATACCGGTATCAGTAATAAGTACAAACTTGGCTCCAATCTAGCCTTTCGTGCGGGAGACTCTACCAGTTTGATCTCGGTTAGTTATTGGACTGGCGAAGAAACGCGTAACTATGAACAAGACCTGTACAACCGAGAAATGGAAGGAGTTAATGGCGCTTATACGTTTCATTATGACCTTAATGAGCACTGGTTATTAAAAGCCAAGGCTGAATTTTACCGTGAAGAAGTACAACGCCAAGAGGGTATCAGCTCACTTCAGCCAGATGGCTTATGGAATATCAAAGATTTTGATGAGGAAACAACACAAAGCACTTACACGGTGATGGCGGGGGCGGAATACTTTGCTGAAAATACTCTGTTTGACAGCATGGATGCCAAAGCTTATTTGCGCTATAGCGAAAATGAAGAGCATAGTAATCGCCTTATGTACCGTGAAAATAATGGTATTACTGAGCTACGCCGTGAGCTTGAAAATCTCCGTTTTCGTGATGACTTAGTGGGGCTTTCTACCGATTTTTATAAAGAATTTTTCAATAATGGCTTGTTACATAATTTAGTGTATGGAGCCATCGCTGAAACCAGTTATCACGAGCGTCCTGTATCGGAAACGACGAGTGACTGGAACGGTAATAGTACCTCTAGTACTAATCCCTTTGCACCGGCACGCAGTTATTCAATCGGTGTATTTGCTCAGGATGCGATCTCGATTGATAAGTGGACTGCCATGCTTGGTTTACGTTTCGACATGCATCGTCTTAGCCCTGAAAAAGAAGATGCCATTGCCGTTGATGGCGAGCTAAAAAGTAATTCAAGTAGCGAACTTTCACCAAGCGCATCTTTGGCGTACCAGTTTACGCCCGAGGTGAATGTTTACATCTCTTATAAACATGGCTATCGCGCGCCAGAATACGATAAAACATACGGTTATGTGAATCACGATTTTGTCCCGATCACTCCTTTTGAAATATTGCCTAATTTTAATTTAGAAGCTGAAACCAGTGACAATTTTGAATTGGGATCAAAATATGACAATGGCGTATTACGAGTCTATGGCGCAGTTTTTTACAGCGACTTTGATAACTTTATTGGCATCGCTGATCAAGGGTTTAATGCACAAACAGGCTTGTGGCAGAAGCAATATGCAAATCTTAATGGTGTTAATACCTATGGTGCTGAAATCACAGTGGCGTACATTTTCGACCAAAATTGGTCAGCTAACACCAAAGCGGGCTGGGTCAACGGTAAAGATGATAACGATGAATACATTCGTTCGCTCACGCCACTGGAAGGAAATGTTGAGCTGAATTATGACCACACTGACTTTAACGCCTATGCCCGTTTAAATTGGGCTGATGCGATGAATCGAACGCCAAGCTGTAGCTCTGAATTAGGACTGAAAACGGAGTGTGCTCAAACATCTTCTTGGGCAACGTTTGACCTTGGTGCCGGTTATTCAATTACGCAAAATTTCGACGTGAATGTCAACGTGATCAACTTGTTGGATCGTCAATATACCCGTTATCAAGATGTGGCGGGCGTGTCTGAATCCGCCACTCGATTTTCTACCGAGCCGGGCAGATATTTCACTGTTAATGCGCGTTACGCTTTCTAAGGAATAGATATGAAACCTCAACTCACAATGTTTGCATTGTTAATTATCAGTGCATTCGCTCAGGGTGGCGAATGGGAGCACCCTGCAGGAAATGAAATTGTGGCTGATTTAGTGGCAGCTAAAAGCTACATCGAAACTCATTATCCGGATATTGGTAGCGTGGCGCTTCGTTATGAAAGTGAAAGTAAGCTTGGCCATCAATATAATTTCAATATTACCCTAAATGGCGAATATAAAGCGCAACGCACGATTGTCTTACACACGGATAATTTAGGCATTGTTCAGCGTGTTTTTAAGAGTTTAGAAGATACTATTTTACGTGACGGTGTTGCCATAACAGCAACAGAGCTTGAGTCTCCTCGTCGGCTTAAAGCGAATTCTCCTCCTGAATTGTCTACTGGCTCCCTAGTTAATGCGCAGGTCAACGTGTTTGAACTTGATTTGAGAACCATGGATAAACAAGGCGCCCCCGATGTACCTTGGGCGGATGTCGCTGATTATCCGAACCCAGCGCGCTTTGTCTTGCGTGATGTCGATTTACTGAATTCGGGTGGTAAGTTTTATCTTTCTAATGAGCGTGTGAAACAGGTGGATGCTGAGTACCTTGAAGCTAAAAATCCAGACTCTGGTGTATGGGAAAAAAATGATAGTGCCTCATTTCTTGCTTTAGAAGAGGCCATCGAATTTGATCAAATTGAAGATTTAAAAAACCTCACTTTTGCGAGTAACAACTTCACGCAGGTAATGGCATTTTATCAAATTGACCAGTCACTTCGCTACTTGGAATCACTTGGTTACTCTCTTTTTTCCAATGCGGTCAAGTTTGATGGGCGTGGTCTGTCAAACAATAACTCTAGTTACTTCATGGGGCCTAAGGCGGTCATGTTTGGTATTGGTGGGTCACCCGATGCGCTTGATGCAGATGTTGTTCTTCATGAGCTGGCCCATGGCATTCATTATCAGATTGTACCGGATTGGGGATATGGGCACACCGGAGCAATGGCTGAAGGTTTTGCCGATTACTGGGCGGGGTCAAATAGCTATCGCAAGTTATACGAAGAAGGCAGTGATTTCGAAATTGATACCGTGTTCAATTGGGATGGTTATTTCGGCAGTAAAATAGTGACGCGTAGTCTTTGGAATAAAAAAGCACGCTACTTTGAAGAAAGTGAGTACCGCGCTCATGAAAGTGCGGGGGGAGAGCTTGGCGACGAGCTGTGGTCTACCCCTTTATTCCAAACGCTAAAACAGGGGGCAGAGCACTACGGAAAAGACGCTTTTATTGAAGTTGATACGATCGTACTTGAATCGATGTATGGCATGGGTCGGAGCATGAAAATGCATGATCTGGCAGAGAGCATGATTTATGTTGCTAACAAGTTATATCCGGGGCGTGATTATGCTGCACTCTTGAAAGCTAATTTTCAGGTGCATGGATTATTCAAAGCTCCCTTTAGAGTTGAAGTCGACTCTCGTTACGTGGACCATAATAATCCGCTAAATATGCGCTTGATGGCTAACGGCCGTCAGGCTTTTATAGAGGGTCTAATAAAGACCTCTATTAGTGCGAGTGAGGCCCTTACATCAGATAAATTTTCCACGCTAGAGAAAAGGATTCATTTACCAAATGTGGCTATTTGTGGTGAATCATTTACGTTGAGCACTGCACTTGCTTACCAATATAATCGCCAGCTTCAGGCATTGGATTGGACCGAAGAGACAACGCTAGTATATGGGGTTCCTGAGCTTGATCAGAATGTTAAGATACAAAACTCAGTATTACCGGATGCCACTGTCAATGAACATGGAGCTATAAATCATGGCTTTAAAAGCTTCAACTTTATTATCAATGGTGATTCGAACACCGTAGACGATAACTTAGCGCTATACCTGAAAATTTCTCATGAAAATATTGCAGATCTACGTGTCACGGTTATTTCTCCTAAAGGAACACGACAGGATATTCTTACTCATCAAACCTATTCCCAATCGACACTCGCTCGATATTGGATCGCCAAACATGACAATAATCTTTCTACATTTATTGGCGAACCAATGGCTGGAACCTGGCGACTAGAAGTAACGGATTACTCTCCTGATAGTACTGGCAACTTGGTTGAATGGGCAGTTGCTAAGGTTGCACAATACAGTTGTACAAACACTGCCTCTAATAGCAACAGTAATGAAAATAATGGCGCCGGATCTAGTAGTGGTGGCGCAATGTCACATGGTCTACTGCTCGGTCTCATTTTTTTATGCTTACGTCGTAAACGACATCTTTATACTCAAACAGAACAAGGAAAAAAATGAAATATCAACTAACTATAGTGACTTTGGCTTTATTGGCTGCGGGTTGTAACAGTTCGGATTCTGGCGGTAGTTCAGATCAAAGTTCACCGACTTACAGTGTTTCGGGGCGTGTAACCGCGCTGGCTGCTAGCGGTAGTGAAACCGTCTGTGCGGATTTAAATGGGAATTTTACCTGTGATTCAGGTGAACCGAGTGTGCCTGCAAACAACGGTCTATTTACCATTACCAGTAGCCAGAAAAGTATTCTGAATGCACCACTTATTGTGCAGCTTGATGCGAGTGCAAGCAACTTGTCTCGTTATAGCAAAGCAAGCAAAAGTGGTGAAAAAACCAATGCTTTTTTTGTATCACCAGGACAGCAAAAAGCAACGGGTAATGAAATTAATGCCATCACTACCTTAGTGGCAGGTCAGGTTGCGTCAGGAAAAAGTATTGATGAAGCAGTTCAATTAGTAAAAAAACAACTGCTTGCACTGGGGTTGCCTGCGACGGATAACTTACTCAATGAAGGTAGCAACAATGAGTATGCCACACTGGAAAATAATATTTTGTCCATTATTGGTGCCATGGACAAAAGCGCTGCAGATTACTCTTTGGCAATTTTGAGCGGTAGTTTAGAAGATTACAAAGATATTCTTCTAAACACTGCGCCTACCGAGGAAGCGCTGAAAGGTCTTGTGGATGAGTTAAATCAGAGCGCGGATGCAGTGGCACTTAATGATACTGGCGTAACCACGTTCTTATCTGATGGTGGTGTTAGCAGTATTTCTCAAGTGGATTACCCGGGTCAGGATGCAGATTTTGGTTCTGACGCAAAGGATAAAGGCTTTAAATTTGTCAAACTAGATGCCAATGGTCAGCCACTGGCGACTGAGGTAGCTGAATGGCCTTGTGTTAAAGATGAGCGCACAGGACTTATCTGGGAAAGTAAACTGAATGACGCCAGCTCAGCTCAACATTTTGATCGTCTATTTGCGTATCAGGTGTCTGGTAAATTCGAACCGTATATTGAAGATATTAAACTGGCTGGATGCGAAGCAACCGGAGATAACATCTGTACAACAGAGCAATATGTTAACTATCTCAATGAAATGAAGGTTTGTGGTATTAGTACTTGGCGTTTACCTACTTTTAATGAATTCTATGGATTGATTAACTTTGGTGAAACACAGAAAGATGACGACGATGAGGTTTATGGTTTGACTCACGCTTACTTCCCACTGCAAAGTAAAGCGAGCTATTTGGAAACGGGTTCAGTTTGGACATCAACGCCAAGCTTTACTGAATATTCAGATACAGCGATGAGTGGCTCAGAAATGCGCTCACTTGTTCAGACTCGTGGTAGTAACCGAGGCACTGTCTCGATGATAGAAATTTACAGCGACCAAGTTGAAAATGACAACTATGACTCATATCAAATGCCACTACGCCTAGTTGCAAAAGGGATCACACAATAATGAAAAAACAAGTATTAGGGTTAATGCTCGCGTTATTACCGGTTGCTGGTATAGCTGCTCAAGAGTGCTCAATGAGTGAAGGTAAATCAGTACCCAACATTCGTTACCAATCTAATGATAATGGCACAGTTTATGATCGTATTTCAGGCCTAACTTGGATGCGCTGCCCACTAGGTAAAACATGGGATAAAGATAACCAAATTTGTGATGGTGAGGGTAATACGGTTTTCTGGCAAGCCGCTCTTAATGATGTTGAAGCGATTAACAACAGTGAAAGCAACGCGCTCTATCATTTTGCGGGTAAAACAAATTGGCGTTTGCCTAATATTAAAGAATTGGTGTCTTTGACCGAGCATAGCTGTCGAGCTCCTTCTTTAAATGAGAAAGCATTTTATGGTGCTTTCCCATATAAAACTACTGACGGTAGCTTAAAAGCGTATATTTGGAGTAATACGCCGACTGAAAACAATAATAAAGTGCTTACATACGACACGATTAATGGCGAAATTTATGAGCGAGGTTCAGCAGAAGTTGCCATTAGTGTCTTACTTGTTAGCGATTAATTTATGTTATTTTTTGTAAAAATAGGAGTACCGCTATAAAGCCTGGTATTTTTTTATTAAAAAAACTATTTTCTGTTGTATTTAAAATGATGAAGGTAAAAGTGCACGCTTATTAAATGTGTTATTAATGATCATTCTTATTTCATATAGAATATGATGCAATAGTTTTTATTGTGATTTTTCATAATAAAAAATTGTCTGTGGCTAATTAATAATATTTAGCCACAGACAATAAAATGAGGTAGGAGGCGGGCCATCAGTGACTACCTCTTATTTGTTTTATAGAGCATTAAAATATGACTTGTATGAATGTTGACGTACCGTGGCAGCACCAATAACATCAATAAAGCCAAATAGTGGGTGCGGTTTTAATGCCGCTATCCAGGCTGATCCTGTTGCGCCGATTGGAATCACTTTACCTTCGGGCTGAATAATCTCTAAAATAACAGTACGCCCATGAGAACGCGCATTAGCACCAACATGTTGTTTTACACTTTGTGGCCCTTGTATTGGGGAGATAGATGATTCGCCTGTGCCAGCGGTAAAACTATGCACTCTTGCACGAAAGATTTCACCCGGGTAAGCATCAACATAAAATTCTGAAAATTGTCCTGGTTTTACATAACGATAAGTCTGATCTGAGATGCGCATTTCCATAAATTTTTTGGATGTATCATAGATATGCATATTACCGATACGGCTACCATCGGCGATATTAACCACGGACACTTGTCCATCAAATGGGGCTTTTACCGTTTTTCTTTTTTGTACAAATAGTGTTTTTTCTAAATCTGCTTGCAGTGAAAGTAACGATGCATTGGCGACTTTAAGGTCTGATCTGTATTTTTCAACATCTCTAAATTTGAAGATTTCAGGTGATTTTTTTGCTCGTATTAAGTCACGTTTTTGCTGTGAAATAGACTCTTCTTGTTTGATAATTGAGGCTTTTATCTTTTTTATATCGGCGGCAGAATCGGTATCCACTAAGGTATAAATAATATCGCCTTTTTTAACAACTTGGTTATGGTCAACATAAATACGATCAATTTCTTCACCAAATAGTGGAGATAGTATTGCATGTGGTGCTTTTACTGTTGACGAGTAGGTTAAATCAACGGGTGCCCACAAACGCGACATAATGCCTAATATAACTAAAATAAACACGCCACCAGAGACTATCCAGACTGCGCTTTTTAATGACCATTTTATTGCACCGGTCGAAACTAATACCCACATTAATAGGATATAAGGAATTATTATATCTTTCATTGTATTACCTTTTCATTTTTGGTTGTAAACACACATTTACAACACCTTTAACTTTTATCGATAGGTGATAGATACGTCTCACCAAGTGGTTAATAAACATCCCAGAAAGTCACTGTGCACTAACAGCACTATAAAAATTAATAACCACCATATTTGTAAAATAAATCAACAACATAGTATTAATAGCAATTCGATTTTAAGATATGGATTTTTTACGACTCTCTTTGAGCATTAAAAACACCACATGTTGAGCGCATAAGTAGGTGATAAAAAGTATCTCCATCAGCACTAAAGCTATATTCGCTATATGTTCATCGTAATAAATAAACCGTCTTAGCTACAAAATCCATCACGCATTAATGGGCTTGCCCATCCTTGTGAGGTAATGTGTTTTTGTCATTATCATTGCCATGTATTTTGTTGTTTTTTGTCGCCAGTGCATTTTTAATAATGTCAGTCAGTGAAGCACCGATGTGTTGCCAGTTAGCAAAAGCAATAATGATGGCAAGTACCCACCAAGTTTTGTTTATAAACAATCCACACAGTGACAATGCAAAGACTAATTGGATGTGTGTGCTATTTTTTTCTTGTGCTTTATGTACGGCAACTTCGTGTAATTCCCAGAGTAGATAAAAAACAAAAATAACCACCGCCAACGTGACAGCAAAAAGGTAACCACTAAAATATTCTGAATTGAATATCACCATCATGGTGTCATTAGGCGCATTCGTGAAGGTGCTTAAGTCGATATCTTTAGAGTTAATTGTGCCCAGTGGCGCCAACAAATACGCACATCCAAGCATCAAGCCCATAAAGCAGATAAATTTGAATAGAACGATGCAGATTATTGAAATGACTCTAAAAATACTTTTTATGATGTTCATCTTATTTCCTAGTTTGCACTTTATATTTTGAAACTTAATATTTCGCTACCATAGTAACGATGAACGGCTGTAGTAACTACAGGCTATTACGATGGTTAATTAAGTTTAAGTGTATCCGCAAGACTCTGCTTCTAGGCTAATCAACACATGAAAAAACAGATGAAATAGGAACTTGTGGTTAGCCGTATTAGTACGTTTTACTCTATGAGTAATACTGCTTTATGGTGCGGGTTATTGTTAAGTGCTAATTCACCTTCTTTGATTCACAACGAAGGTTAATCAAAGAAGGTGAATTAAGACTAAGGGGGGATATTGCTTTGTTGCCTTAAAAAATTAGTGGATCAATATGTTGATATCCACAAGTGGCTCAGGGCGTTTTTATTCATGCGGTTAAAAGTAGGGTAATGAACTGTGTTAGTCATAAGGCTTGTAAACTATTTAACCCAATATCTTATTCATAAGCCATTTTTTCTATTTTAATTTTATTCGCAAGCTTAATAAGTTGATCACTAAGCCACGTATTTGCAGGATCTTGAGTGACTTTACGATGCCAAATTAAGTAGCTTTTTACTTTTTGATAATCAAACGGTGGCTTGTGTATTTGTAATGATAATTTATCTTTTGATTGTAATGCCATCGATAAAGGCACAACGGTTAAATAGTCGGACTGACTAACAAGCATCATATTACTAAACAAAGAACGGCCATGATAAATAATTTTCCGTTCGGTTACCTCTGTGTCCGTATAGTGTTCTAAGCTGAACTGCTTATACCGTGTTCGTTCTAATACTGCATGTTCCTCAGCAAAGAATTGTTCAAGTGATAAAGTGCCATTAATGCGTGGGTGAGATTGACTGCATACCACAACAAGTTCGCTTTCAAACAAGAGCATATTTTCTATATTAGGTTTATTCAATGGCAAAATATCAACCATCACATCAAACTTCTGAGTCAGCATAGCATCATAAAGATGTTCATCATCCCCAGGTTGATCATGTACCTCAATAGACACATTATCATTACTATTTAGAGAAAAATGATCGAGTAAAAACCACTGTAGATGTTCGGGGGCAGTGGTGACAAATTTACGTGTTGTTAAGCTTGGGTCAAAAGTAGAAAACGAATGAAAAACACCACTCAACTGATGAACCGAAGTCTGAACCTGATTATATAAGCTTAGCGTTGCACTCGTGGCGACAACACCTCTGCCTTTACGGATAAACAACGCCTGCCCCATTTCTTCTTTTAGGCGACCTAGCATAGTGCTAATGG
>NZ_PJBZ01000086.1 GCF_002835995.1 Psychromonas sp. Urea-02u-13
GTAGTTATCTGAACGACCGCCTGGATAGTAGAAATCAGATTTATCCATTGGGATAAAACGATGAATACGCTTGTCTTCAGGCATACCTAACGTATCTTGCATAGTTTGATGAATGACATCTGATAATTTAGCTTTTATTGGATTAAGATTTTCTTTAATTCCGAAGATTACGATCATATCGACTCTTTGATAACGTATAGCACCTAATTAAGCGGACAAAAATTGTTGCTTATAATTCTGGACCAGAGCGAAACAGCCAACTATTTCGTTTAAAGATCTTATCGTTAACTTCCATCTCAGAAACGAGCTAATTTAATTATTAATATTACTCTCGAATATTTTCTAATTTTTTATGTCCACATTTTTCACAAATTACGTATCGGTCAGTTAGCGCATGAGACAAATCGCTTACGCTAGCATCCGATAGAAAAAAGCCAGATAGAAAAGCTTTAAATTGTTCTTTTTTGCTTTTCCCATATTTAGAAGGTTTCTGCACAATCGCTTCTTTATGAGCAGTTTCTTCACCACAAATTTCACACAATTGGATTGGCATAATTTAAACTCTCCGGAAAATATTAGTTAGCTAACACCCACTCAAACGGGTAAAAAACATTGATTATAATGTGCAGTAAAGCGAAACCTAAGTAACTGCTCTTAGTTACGTTTAAACACCTTCCTCGCGGTTAAAACTATAATCTTCGCCCCAAATTTTAAGCCCTAAGATGAGGATCCCAAAAATAGTTAGTAAATGTGAATGTACTCATCGCAAAGCGATGGCCAACTGTTATTTTCCGTTTAAGAAATTCGTTATCTTTAGCAAATTTATATACTAGGTTTTAAACCATGATTGATAGATGGGATTTGAGTCTTTCATGTCAATGTACAACCACACCATGCGATCTACGAACCATGCTTTAAATGCCATTACCCAAAAGTTTCCAAGTATTAAAATCCAAAGTTCTAAGGCATAAAGCCCATATATAAAAAACGGTAGACCCATTGCTGTTAATACTTGAAGAGCCCGACAGGCCTTAATGTGATGAATGGGTATAACTTCATTTTCACGATTTAAGTATATACGTTCCCCAAATGTCCCCATTGAGGCCCAGTTATTAGTCCTTTTAGGCTCGCTGAATAATCGAGGATTTACCCAAACCCATAAAAAAGAAAGCGCAATTAATACTAAAGAATAAACGTCAAACCACTCTCTTGACCAAAAAGCCAAAGATATCAATGGTAAAGCTGTAAATCTTGTATAAACACTCCAAGGATTGGAATGCCTGCTCCAGGTTTCATTATCCATCGACATTGCTTTTTCGGCATACTTAAGGATATCCACCAAACCTCCTTTAAAACATAACGCCACTTAAACGGACAGAAATGATTCGCTAAAATTTTTGAGGAACAAACAATAATCAACTGTTTATGTTCCGTTTAAAGTGCTTCTTAGCTGTGTTTAATAAACAGTGCTAAGCGCTTTTCTCCATTCAGGTTGCTTATCTTTGAAAGCCCAATATGTTTCAATATTTATGATGACTCCGTTCTCAAAATCAAAGATAGAAGTAGCAAAAAAACTATCGTTACAATCGGGGCTAGAGACAAATACAACACTAATAACGCGATCTGAAAGTGTTTCTTCAATCACTTGTACGTCAAAACGCCAACCATCACCAAAAGCTTCGTTTACAGCGATAAACATCTCTCTAGAATCATAAAACTCTCGGCTAGTTGGCCATACAACTTTCAAATCACAATGAAGGATTGATTCTGTACTTCGATAATCAGCTTTGCTAAATGTTTCCCAAAGCGTGTTAACTATTTCAATTTTATCCATGATTGTCCCCATAAGCTTCGATTGAACCGTAAATACGAGACAGCTAACAGTTTGTTAAATGGAAAGTGACCGTATATTCCCCCTATTTAGGGATACGATTATATTATTAAAGTAGATATGATGCTTTTAATCTCATCACGTAAATCATTAAATTTACACAAATAAATTACATTTAGGCAAGCGGCTATTCCGTTTACATTTTTCTTAATAAATTAATTTCTTTAACAAATGAAAACATGATTTTCTCGAACTGCAAAACCGCTACCAATTAAGGTTACCTATAACTAGATGAGTTTGACAAATGGCATCACTGAACAACTCAAAAACAGTAATATTCGACTTGTGCACTCAAAGTTTAAGGTCTTTATTTTTCTTTTATTTGCAGAAGTAAACTAGGTTATTCTACAACTTTTATATACCCAACTAATCTCATTCAGATAACACCTACTTTCCGTTTATGTTTTTCTTGGTAAATTAATTCCTTTAGCAAATAGAAACATGGATGTTTCTCTTAAGTTCGGTTCCGCATAGGGATGTGCGGTCCGAACTGGTGCGTAGAAAGGGATTTATTTAGCAAGATAAAAAACGTTTCGGAACGGCACTTTTTGGTTACTTTTTCTTGCTGTTGAGAAAAAGTGACTCGCCGAGAGGCGAAACCACTGCCAACTAAGATTATCTATCGACTGGATGAGCTTGACGACCTGCACCACTAAGCAACTCAAAACTGACTTCTTTGTTTCATTTCCACACAGAAACGAGCCTCCAAAAACAGCACTCAAAGTAACTAAAGGTAATTTAACTTTACATAAATTGAAACGACATCGTTAAGTTGAAATAACCGTGCTAGAATCCCGCTCCGTTTAATTTACTCTGCTAAATAAAAAACAGATAAAAAGTAAATAAACATTCAGATTTTAATGCCAATTTTTATATTGCGGAGCACAAAATGAAGTTTCCAGGTCAACGTAAGTCAAAGCACTATTTCCCAGTAAACAATCGGGATCCATTATTGGCTAAACTGAACCCATTACCGCAACCGACTGCCACTTATATTTCAGGCATCGATCAGACTTTGGTTGATATCGAAGCGAAAGTTTCTGATCAGCTGCTTGAGAGATACCAATTACCCAAAGGTAATTCGACATTAATTAATGATCAAATGGCTCATGCGCTTTATAGCGAGCTAAAAGAAAATAAAATGATCAGTGATG
This sequence comes from Psychromonas sp. Urea-02u-13, assembly GCF_002835995.1. Taxonomy (GTDB): domain Bacteria; phylum Pseudomonadota; class Gammaproteobacteria; order Enterobacterales; family Psychromonadaceae; genus Psychromonas. Next base: position 3,046 of record NZ_PJBZ01000086.1, read on the forward strand.
AATTTGCAGGCGGCACGATTGGCAACACAGTGCATAACTACTCTATTCTTGCTGATGATAAGTCTGTGTTATTTGGTGTAATGAGTAATAATTTTGAAGTCGGCAGTTACGCTTATCGCTACCTGTGTAATACCTCTTCAAAAGTTAACCTTAATTATCTGCAACCTGTTTCAGGATCAATCGGACGTTGTTTTACGCTGATTTCTGAGTGTGGAGAGCGTACATTTGCCATCAGCAAAGGTGCAATGGACGAGTTAACACCAGAATATATCGATAAAGATATTGTTCAGGGCTCTGCCGCTTTAGTATTAACAGCTTATTTAATGCGCGCGAGTGATGGCGATCAAATGACAGAAGCTGCATTAAAGGCAATTGAATATGCTAAAGAAGCCGATGTACCCGTCGTTTTGACATTAGGCACACACTTTTTAATTGAAGAGAAACCAACTTGGTGGCGTGACTTTATCAAAGAAAATGTGACCATTTTAGCGATGAATGAAGATGAAGGTAAGGCGTTAACAGGTTTTAGTGATCCTTTACTTGCTAGTGAAGCCGCGCTTGAATTGTGTGATTTAGTGTTAACGACCGCAGGTCCATTAGGGCTTTATACGGCAGGTTATACCGAAGAATCAGAGAAAAGAGAAACCTCTAACGCACTATTACCGGGCATGATTCCTGAGTTTAACCGCTTTGAATTTTCTCGACCAAAACTACACAGTGACTGTGAAAATCCTCTTAAAGTTTATGCGCATATCTCGCCGTATATGGGTGGACCTGAGATCATACGAAATACCAATGGTGCTGGTGATGCAGCCCTTTCGGCATTGTTACATGATCTCGCTTCTAATCGATTCCATAAAAACAATATACCGGGCTCAAGCAAACATATTAGTGATGGTTTATGTTATTCCTCTTTTTCTCAAATATGTAAATACGCAAACCGTGTTGCTTATGAAGTGCTTGCACAACATAGCCCACGCCTTTCTCGCGGTTTACCAGAACGAGAAGACAGCTTAGAAGAAGCTTACTGGGAAAGATAAACACCACTTAACTGAAGGCTAGCGATTAGCCTTCAGTTATCCTTTTTTCCCAAAGTGATAACTCCCCTTCAATACTGCTTTTTTTTTATCAATATCCCCCTCACAATCACAGTAAAATAGTTATAGAATCGCTACATTAATGGCACTTCATATATGCACGCATACTCATAAATTAGTGCGCTAAATCAGAGTGCTCAGTCAGTACGATAGCAATATAAGCCCCCAAAAAAGTAACTGCTCAGGACTAAGCTATTTATGCTTAGTTCAAGGCGAAAAAGCGCAGTTTAGTTGTTTAAATAAGCATTTTTTAACGATGACAAATATGTATGGAACATATTTGAATGGTTTTAGCCAGTCGCGTAGCGATGAAGTATAGGGATGTACTTCATAAATAGGCTTAAATAGCGACGCCTTGAGTAGTTACCAAAAAATCACCTAACCAGACTCGCAACAAAGGAATAAACTCAGTGAAAAAAATTAATGGCCTTAACGAGATAATTGATAGTTTCGATACCTTCATTCTGGATCAATGGGGCGTCTTGCATAATGGAGGCGACGCATTTCCAGCAGCGATTGAAGCGTTAAAATTTTTAAAAGCGCATAACAAAAAAGTCGTTATTCTTTCTAACAGTGGTAAGTCTGGCGCGTTTTCTTATGCTCGCCTGCAAGACTCTGGTATTAGCCGTGATTTGTACTTTGATGTATTAACCTCGGGTGATCACATGCGCCATAACTTCAGCTCAGGAAAATTTAAACAGCTAGGCCAACAGGCACTGCACTTTACTTGGGATAACGATGATAGCGTGCTGGATGATTGCGGGTTAACGGAAGCAAAAATACAGGATGCTTCCTTTGTTTTATGTTGTGGCGTTGATAGAGGTGATGTTGAGGCCTATATACCAGACTTGAAAATGGCTTATCAAAACAACCTTGAATTAGTCGTAAGCAATCCAGACCTCGTTGCTATGTCACCAGATGGTGCATTAAAAACCTGTCCGGGCGCCATCGCTAAAGCGTATCAAGAAATGGGTGGCACAGTGCACTGGCACGGAAAACCACAGCGTGAAATTTATACCATGTGTAAAGAGCTAGTAGGCGGATGGGAAAATGCGATTGCGGTGGGTGATAGCTTAGAGCACGATATAGCGGGCGCTAATGGCGCGGGTATCAGTAGCTTATTTATAACCAGTGGTATTCATGCAAAACACATTAGCGATCAAAAAAGCATCGAACATTTATGTGAGACTTTTTCAGTTAAGCCGAGCTTTTCTGTTGATTGGTTTAACACTTAGCCCCTCTGAATAACCCATAAAGAAACTAAAAACGAAGTGCATCTATGAATTAGATGCGCTTATAAGTTAATAGCAAGTTATCGAGTATTAAGCGCGCTTTACATATTTAGCGGTGACCATCATCTCACCCGCACCATCGACTTTACAGTCTAATTGGTGATCTTTTCCTTCAAGAATGCGTTTGATAACCGCTTTAGTGCCCACCTTGAGTACATTATACCCGTTACCAATCAAGGTGCTTTGTTCAGTCGCTAGCTCGGGTACCAAGGCAAGACGCAACATGATGACAATGGCTAGCCCTTATCAAATGTTGCAACGCAGAATTGGTTTCCGAGCTAGCGACCCGTAGGGCAAGCGATGAGGCAAACACCTTCGTTGTTAGGAAGTATTGATTGAACCAGTTAGACCTTCAACTTCCTGCCTAAAATCTGTTCACCTCATCACTTGCTGAACTTTGCAACTTGAATGGTGACGGGTATAGACGTACCAGTCACTTTGAGGTCTTTAATTAATGTGACCTTAGCGCCCTCTTCTAATAACGTGCCGTTGGCATCTTTTACAATCACGGTATCTTCAATCAATTTTTCAGCCGGATTCCATTCAAAAGCACATTCAGGGCAGATTAAGTTATTACGATCTTGGTAAACAAATTTAGATTGGCATTTTAGGCAAGCAGGCAAAGACATACAGTATTACTTCTTTCAATTAGTTGGACGTATAGAGTAATAGTTCAGTGCCTTTTTAGCGAATGAATTTTAGCGAATGTCACTGAAAAACAAGCAATCCACCACCAGCTAACAAGCACTAATAATATTTTTCTACGGCCAATAAAAAAGCCTCAAATCGTTAAGATTGAGGCTTTTCAACAAAGTCATACATTTGCTTCAGATTGATAAATACAAGTGGGTGCAAGAATAAATCTTCTGAAACAAGTGTATAACTTGTCTACAGAACACTTTACTCTAAAACCTATTTTTATAATATTACACCTTATTACACACTCGCTAATGCGATGATTTATCTGTTTTTCAAATTCAAGGTATTAGCAATACAAATAGCAGAATGTGCGTCATTAGCGGCATAATAAATCTGATTTTTACTCAGCGGGTAAGCGCCCCAATTAGATTGCTGCGCCCCTTTTGGTAATCTGGCGTTCAATACCATTGCGACCGCTGCTCGTGCGCCAATTTGATTTTTTTCGCCCACTAAATTCTTTAAGGCCACTGCTAAATTCAATGTATTGACCATATTGATAGCGAGTTTATTACGTAATTCTTTAACATCGCCATTGGTACCAAAACCAATCTTCTTTATCAGAGGATCGCTTAATAATACGCTGGCAGCCGACACAGCTGCCGGAAAGCGTGTTGGAAACAAAAATGCCATCGTAGGCGTAGACAGCTGAATCAATGTTGGACCGGGGCAAACAACCCCTTTACGAAAAATAGGTTTAGTTTCAGTATCAAAACCTAGCGAGGTTTCTGTGCTTAATACCGCCAATGCTTGCTGTGCATCTTGCTCATTTTCAACGATGTGAATCTCGCTTAACCCAAGGCCGACATACAAGGGTAATAATCTAATCTGTTCTTTGCTTGGCCGTTGCATCTTCTACCCCATTAGGTGTTTTATAAAGTAGGGGTAGCGTAATCGAAAATGGAACGTTTCGCTTATTAAATTTCTCACATTCATTAAAAACACGGCTGAGAACGCATTTCAGCGCGTTGATTTAAATATTGGCATCTAACGGGGGGATCAAAATTAGGGAAACCCGCTTCTGTAATCTCTTCTTCTAAGGGCAGATATTCTTGTGTCTCTACAACGGGCAAGCTCGGTAAATCAAGCGCAGCAACATTCTGGTTGCAAATAAGGCTATGGCACACAGGTATACCAACATACCTTACTGTAGAGGATTTAAGTGTCGCTCTCTCTTTCTCTGTAACTTGTTGTATTCGATAAGTGGGAAGCACTAAGTTTAAATAATCATTCTTCTCCTCAAAATAAACAGATACATCAACCGCTCCAGAAAAATCTGAATACGCTTTTACTGAAAATAATAGAGACGTGATCACTGACAATAAAACAGCCTGAAAAATAGCGGTTCTACACAATGATTTTTGTCTTGTTCGCATCACTCTAATCCGATTCATGAAAAAGTTGAGGATTATAGGCTTTAAACAACATAGCCGATAGTGATTATCATTACAAAATTGTAACCGTTTGTAACAGTTACTTTTTTGTCTTGCGCTTCTCCTGCCTGTCTTTTTAATGGATAACTGATAAACTAATACTACCCCACGATATATCGCGCCTTCAACAATAATGAGAGAAAAATTATGACCGCCACTATTAAAGAGTTCTTAGCGGACTCGCAATTATTGCTTAATGCTGTGGGTGAAGGCGTTTATGGTTTTGATAAAAATGGCCATGCGGTGTTTGTAAATCCCGCTTCAGAACAGATGACAGGCTGGAAAGCAGAAGAGCTACTGGGTAAAAACATCCATCAATACCATCATCATAGCCATGCAAATGGTGATAACTACCCCTGTGAAGAATGTAATATTTACAACACCATGCGTGATGGTGTAGAACGAAAAATTAGTCATGAGGTATTTTGGCGAAAAGACGGTACTAGCTTCCCCGTTGAATATACCTCAACCCCGGTCTTTAAAGCAGGTGAATTGATTGGCGCGGTGGCGGTGTTTCGGGATGTTAGCGAGCAACGATTAGCAGAAAGCAAACTACGTTCGGCCTTAAAACAAGTACAAGCATTAACAGAAAAATTACAGGCAGAGAACAGTTACCTGCAAAGTGAAATTAATGAAAACTGGCATGGCTCAGGTTTAGAGGGTAATAGCCCTACATTCCAAGCGATGTTGCAGCAAATAAAGCTAGTGGCTCATACCAACAGTACCGTGCTTATTTTAGGTGAAAACGGCACAGGTAAAGAACTTGTCGCACGTAATTTACATCAGTTAAGCCAACGGAAAAATAGACCGCTGGTTAAAGTTAATTGCGCTGCATTTTCAGCTAACTTATTGGAGTCAGAGCTCTTTGGTCATGAAAAAGGCGCATTTACTGGTGCCACTGACAAACGCCAAGGCCGTTTTGAGCTTGCCGATAAAGGCACACTGTTTTTAGATGAAATCGGTGAGCTTTCACCTGATGCGCAAAGTAAATTATTACGTGTTTTACAAGAGCAAGAGTTTGAACGTGTGGGAGGCAGTAAAACCATTAAAGTTGATATTCGTATTATTGCAGCCACCAATCAAGATTTACAAAAAATGGTCGAGCAAGGTAAGTTTCGCATGGACCTGTTTTATCGCTTAAATGTATTTCCTATTGTGATGCCAGCATTAAGAGATCGTATTGAAGATATTCCCTTGCTTTGTCATAGTATTTTGGCGCAACTGAATCAGAAACTAAATAAGAACATCATCGGTATCAGTAAGCGTAGCCTCAACAAATTAGCGCAGTATCATTGGCCAGGCAATATTAGAGAATTACAAAATATTCTTGAACGTGAAGTTATTTTATCCACCTCAAACACGCTACAGATCCAGCAAAAATTTGAAAAATCGCCACTTGCCAATAACACACAGAACAAACCATTAAATGAGATTGAGAAGGCCCACATTATTGATGTCTTAAATGACTGTTTTTGGCGAATTGGGGGTGACGATGGCGCAGCTAAGGTGCTTGGTTTACCTGATAGTACTTTACGTTCACGCATGAAGAAGCTTCAAATTCATCGCCGTTAAGCTAAATGCCCAGCACTCAAGTTAAATAACAGATGAAAAACCACGACATATCGCGCAACAGCGATATATCGTGCCCTCTCAATATCAAATTAAAAAATTAACACTTTAAATACAAAGGCTTACATTAAATCATTTTTGGCATAATTATTGATATACAGTCACTACGTAATTAATTCTTAGTAGCCAACTATTAGTAGCCAACAATGAAATTTAACCTGCAAGAAGAACAACTCATTATTAAGCCTTACAAATCTCAAACAGATGTTTATGTCAGAGAACAACATGGCTTTTATCAAAAAATCCGCCGTAGCCTTAACTGGTGCTTGATGCTGTTATTTATTGCCATGCCCTATGTGCAATATAACAACCAGCAAGCCGTGTTATTAGATGTCGTAAAACAAGAATTTAGAATTTTTAATATGACCTTCTGGCCACAGGACTTTATCTTGCTCGCGGGTATTTTTATTGTTGCTGCATTTGCGTTATTTTTTGTCACCACTTGGCTGGGACGCGTTTGGTGTGGTTATGCCTGTCCGCAGACCGTTTGGACTTTGTTATTTGTGTGGGTTGAACACAGAATTGAGGGCACACGTAATCAGCGTATGGCCCTAGACAAAGCCCCGTGGACTCTCACTAAAGCCACTAAAAAGACCTTCAAACATCTCATTTGGCAACTCATGTCGATCTTCACCGCAACAACCTTCCTCTCTTACTTTGTGCCCTTCAGTGAACTTTATAGCACTATGCTGACATTGGAGTGGAGTCGCGCCGTAACCCTGTGGGTCTTATTATTTGCTATCTCTACTTACATTAATGCCGGTTGGATGAGAGAGCATGTTTGTATTCATTTATGCCCTTACTCGCGTTTTCAGTCGGCAATGTTTGATAAAAACACCTCTATGGTTTCCTACGATGCTAAGCGCGGTGAAAACCGTGGGCCACGTAAACGCAAAGACGATATTAAAGAGACTGGATTAGGAGATTGTGTCGATTGTAATTTGTGTGTTGATGTTTGCCCGGCGGGGATTGATATCCGTAACGGCATGCAATACGAATGTATCAATTGTGGTTTATGTATCGATGCCTGTGACCAAACCATGGAAAAATTTAACTACCCTAAAGGACTGATTAGCTACAGTAATGAATCACAACAAGCCGGCAAAAAATCGAAACGCTTTGACTTAAAACTCAGCGCTTATGGGGCTTTAACCTTAGTTTCTATTTTATTACTGGCTTTATGGATTGAAAATAGAGTGCCTTTAGATGTTAGTATTATTCGTGATAGAACTGCCCTGTATCGGGTAAACTTTGAAGGTATTGTTGAGAATACTTACACCTTAAAAATACTCAACAAAACACAAGTTGCTTTGCATTTTAATATTGATGTAAAAGGGTTAAATGTCCCTGATATCAGGCTACCAAAACAGCGACTAGTTGCGCCTGGCATTATGCAAGAAATCCCCATTACCTTGGCCATTGATGGCGAACTGTTAGCGCGTAAAAAAACAGAGTTTAGTTTTATTATTCAATCAATTGAACAACCTGATATGTTGATAGAGCAAAGTACGAGTTTCTTTACTGATTGATGCCATGTGCAGAGATTAATATCGCGAGGTCTATTTTGACTTAGCGATAGCACCTATTTACAAAGCAGATGGCTCAGGTTGTTACTATTTTACAATAACAGCAAAAAAAATTGCGCTATGATAAGTAACTGATCACTTTGTATGGCGAACTTCCCTTTGAATAATTACAAATTATTACCCGCTTTAATTTCTATTTTGCAAACTCGAAATTTGACAGAATCAGCACGCGAACTCAATGTCACGCAATCGGCAATAAGCAAAACCTTAACCCAAATTCGTAGCGCATTTCATGACCCGATAGTGATCAGAGAAGGTAATCAGTTTGTATTAACAGTTAAAGGGCAAGCATTAAAAAAACAGTTACCGATGTTGATGCAAACATTAGACAATTTATATCAGCCAAGTGTAATGGACCCCAGCCAGTGCCAACGTAAATTTACCTTAGCCTCAAGCGATTATGTGGCTCAAGCTATCTTGCCATCAATCTGTAGCGAACTAATCTGTGACGCACCAAATACCAGTGTTGAATATCAGCTTTGGCATAAAGACAAGTTAACCGAGTTAGCCAGTATGTCGTTAGATCTAGTCAGCACGATCACCGATACCGTGCCTGAAAATTTACATGGGAAAAGTTTAGGAGAAGATCAGTTGGTGATGATATGTCGCGCTGAGCACCCTTTATGCTACTCAAATAATTTATCAATAAACGATTATATTAATGCGCAACATGTACTGATCAGTGGAGGAGGAGATAAAGACAGTTCAGTAGATTTAGCGTTAGCAGAGCTTGGTGAGCAACGTCGCGTATTTGCATCGGTACCCTTTTTTCAATCGGCTATTGAGCTGTTATTAAAAACCAATACCTTACTGACGACACCATTACATATCGCTGCTGATTTTGCGCAACAGAATGACCTACGTATCATGCAGCTACCCTTTGACCTAAAAGCGCAGCAATATTACTTATTGTGGCATGCAAAACATCATCAAGATCCTGAACATACTTGGTTCAGAGAACTGTGTTATCCCCTGCTCAAAAATCATCTTCAGTATACCAAAACCCAAGGAATGAAATTACTTCATACCTACAAGTAGTAAGTACCATTTTTACTCATACATGAACTCAATTAAGATAAGCCTCATTAAGTGGGTTTATTAGGTAATATAAAAATAGGAGTTTGTAATGGAATTAACTGCGTGGGTATCTTTACTGCTCATTTGTATGATGGGAGCGATAACACCAGGCCCAAGCCTTGCCGTTGTCTTAAAGCACACTATTTCTGGTGGTCGTATGAATGGCTTCGCAGCCAGCATTGCTCATGGATTAGGAATTGCGTTATATGCGACATTAACGGTCGTTGGTTTAGCGATAGTCATTCAGCAGACACCATGGCTATTTAATGTGATTAAATATGTGGGTGTAGCAATGCTTCTGTTTTTGTCTTACAAAGCACTCACCTCAAAACCAACCGCAAACCGTATGATGCAACAAAAAGAAAGTGTGACCATCAAAAAGAGCATTGTAGAAGGTTTTATGATTGCTTTTTTTAACCCCAAATTAGCTATTTTCTTTGTGGCATTATTTGGACAATTTGTTGAAGCTGATGCCAGTTGGTTGCAAAACCTGATCATGGTCGCTACCGTCTTTAGTACCGATACTTTGTATTATTGCCTTATCGTTTTTGTATTATCACAGTCATCAGTAGTGGAAAAATTAAAAAACAATGTGCATATCATTGATAAGGTGACTGGCGTGGCATTACTGCTGATTGCAGCACGAGTGGCGATGTAGTTTTAGCCCAACAATACTCAAAGAGTAAGAATACAAATCACCATAGATAAAGTAATGGTGATTTGTATTCTTACTCATAACTTCATATTTTCTTCTTTTAACTTCGTGCTCAATCGCTTTTAGGCTTTGAATCTAGCTGATAGCTAACAGCTAACAGCTAACAGCTAACAGCTGACTTTTAGCTAACCGCTGACTTTACCCCACCAGCTCGTAGCTAATGACATACAAACTTTTTACATTTGGGTAAATCTCTTCAATAACCGCTTTTAATTCATCAAGCGTCATGTTCTCTTGTGTTGCATGAAATTCAGATAATTGATCGATATTAATAGGTTGTACGTCTTTAATGAGTAACTGACAAAACCATCGATTAGTTTCGTAAGTAGAGACTTGAACCGTGCTATTTTGGGTAAAGTTTTTCTCTGCTTCGTCACGAATAGTAATTGTTTTTTTGCCGGATAAAATATCCGCTTCAAAACGTTCAAAGAACGTCATTTCTGTTAAGCCCATTATTGGCTCCTAGGTAGTTATTGAATAGTAGTTTTTAACGGATCATTTACTTAGCCCGTGGAATATAGCGCATCTTCTCAATCGCTTGCTCTAAACTAGAATTCAAAAAACAGCTGAAATCAAGCAATGTAAAATTGGCCAATTGTTGCTGTAACTTGGCTTGCTCTGGAATTTCGTGAGAGCTTGCGATAATAACAATATTGCTATAATCGTCAAACTCCATGAATGCGATATAAGGAAATACAGCCTTTAAGGCCAGTAAAGCATGTATTAACTGCTCATCTGTATCGGCTTGCAAATTTATCATTAGTACGTGGTTAGCGACCATTATTTTTGCTAACTGTTGATAAAAATCTTCTTTAAATAAAAATTTAGGGTTATGTTCACCGATAAATAAATCACATAACACCACATCATATAACGCATCCGTTTGTTCAATAAACTGCTCTGCTTGCTGGCAAAACACTTCAACGCTTGGTGGCAAATTAAAATAGCGTTTAGCCATATCAATAACAACTTGAGAGGAATCAACGGAGGTTAATAATAAATCAGATATTGTCGCTAATGCACGTTCAATAGATGCGCCCCCTAAGCCTAAATTCAATATTTTAAGCGGGCTACTTTTGAATAATAAAAAAAGCAATAATGATTGATAAACCGGCATCAAAATTTCCTCAGATAATGATTTATTCATTAACGACTGAGTGGATGTTCCGCCATATTCAAACCAACGATATTTTGCACTTTCTTTGACTATTAATGCGATACCATTAGCATCTTGCTGATGTAATACGGTGCATTTTTGAGAGAGTAACGTCTTTAAATCCATAGTGACCTTAATTGCGTAGAGTTTAATGCCAGCTGTATTAATAAAGGCATTTTTTCGATTGCACTCTCACCCAAATAGGCAGATAAAAGTTGCTTTAAAGAGTAACAATTAAATAAGTAACTAAATACGCTACTAGTGTAACTAACACGAGTAGCGCGAGGTTCAGAGGAGAATACTTTAAAAAACAAGATACAAAGTAACCTAAGCTAGCAAAGGCAGTATGAAATGAGTAAAAATAAAGCGGCTTCTCTGTGAGTTATTTACAGAACCTCGATTAAATCAATATAACCTTAACTAAAACACCTTTTTATAGGTGACAAATGCATTTCTCTATAGACAATACTGTGATCTGCCTCTAATATATCGTTCATATTTTCTACACGCCTGTAGGGATGCCAAATTATGAGATTTAAATGCAAACATTTCTAAAAACTATATCCATCCGAATGCAAGTTTTGTTACCTGTATTGATCATGGTTGTTATTTTATTTACGTCATTATTATTCACAAAATATAACCTGTCTGAAGAGCAGGCCGAGATTACTAAAGATACACATTCTTTATTAAGCTACAAAGATACATTAGCAAAAATTGACGACAAAATTTACCCGTTACGCATTAGTGCTGTTTACGCGATTTATGATGCAAATCGTCGTGACAGTTTTCTTGTTGAATTAAAAAACAGCACAAAAGAAATCAACACTAGCTTGTCTATTTTTAACAACACACCAGAACTTTCAAAATACGTAAGAAATGTAGATGACGCGATTGGCGACTACATCCGTTTTTCACAAAATGCAGTGCTATTACTGAAGAAAAATGACCGTGGTTTAGTATCAGAAAGTGAGTTAGCTAACTTTCTTTCACAATACAAAAAATCTGGCACTGAAATGGTAGAATCTATTAATACCCTTTCTCAAAAAGTGAATGCCTACGCAACTGAAAATTTACGTGAAAGTACCCAAGATAACGACAAGCTGATGCTTAACGCGTCATTAATTACACTGGCTGTTTTTGTCCTATCTATTATAGGCGCTTGGATCTTATCAGGACAAATTGTTCGACCGATTACCGCACTACAAGCGATCATGCGTGAAGTTTCACAGGGTAACCTTGCTGTGACTGCTGACCAAGAAGGTAGCAATGAGATTTCTCGTTTAGGCGCAAGCGTAAACGTGACCGTCACTCAGCTATATAATACTGTTGAAGCATTAACACGCATTAGTGAAGACGTTGCAGCGGCATCAACTGAATTAGCAGCCGTGATGAACCAAGCGCAATCAAATGCACAACTTGAGCTGAATGAGATTGATCAGGTGGCCTCTGCGGTAAATGAACTTTCAAGCACAGCAGACAATGTAAGTAATAACGCAACACTGGCTGACTCAACGGCAAAAGAAGCAGATGCACTAGCAAAAATAGGCTTAGATATCTTCGCACAAAGCCAAGAAGCCAGTACTAAAATGGCCGTTACTTTATCTGAAGCGGCGACAGTCGTGAGCAGCGTACAAGAGCAATCTAAGCAAATTAGTAATGTGATTGAAGTGATTCGTAGCATTTCAGACCAAACTAACTTATTAGCTCTTAATGCCGCGATTGAAGCAGCCCGTGCTGGTGAACTCGGTCGTGGTTTCGCCGTAGTAGCAGATGAAGTACGTGTATTAGCAAGTCGTACACAGGAATCTACGATTGAGATTCAAACGATTATTGAAGGGTTACAAACCCAGTCTTCACATGCGAATGACAGCATGCAAGAAAGTATTTTGATGCTTGATACAAACCAAACACTGTCGAAGCAAGCGAATGATGCACTAGAAGGTATTACCGCCGCTATCTTCCAAATCAATGATATGAATGCACAAGTAGCAACAGCCGCTGAAGAGCAATCACAAGTAACACAAGAAATTGATCGTAACGTGACTAACATGTCTGATTTAATTAATCAGAATGTATCGGGTGTTAGTCAAAGCGCAACAGCAAGTGCTGAACTGTCTGAACTCGCTGAGCAGCAAAAAGAAAAATTAGCTTTCTTTCATTTATAAAAATGAAAGACTATGAATACGCTGAACTGGCGTATTAAAAAAGGGCCTACGTTATGTTGTAACGCAGGCCCTTTTTTTATGTCTTCTTATTAAGATTTTAATACGAACACATGCTGTCAATTCTCTTGTACTTCTAATGCTAATTGCTTTAAATAGTCACGCATAAAGTCAGTGCGACTTTGTGCCTCAGTTAATCCCGAAGGTGTTTTCATACTCGCAGCTAAGGTTAATAACTTAGTGTAAAAGTGATCTAGCGTATAAGTGCCATCATCTGGCGTTCGATTATCACAAAACATATCAATGCTTGAATACAATTGTCGCTCTAATTTTGCGCCCACTTGAATACAGCGTGCAATCCCAATTGCTCCTAGCGCATCCAATCTATCTGCATCTTGTACTATTTTAGCTTCCAGCGTTAACGCATCGACATTGGCGCTAAAGCTATGCGCAACAATCGCATGGCGAATATCAGGAAAATAATACTCTGGATAGTTAATACTTTTTAAAAAATCGATGGCTTTATCGGCAGCCATTATCGAGCTTTGTGCACGATCAGGGTGATCTTTGGGGTATGAAAAACAATCATGTAAATAAGCAGCCGGAATAGCAATTTCACCCACTGCCCTTTCTTGTTTACACAGTTTTTTAGTTGTTTTTACAACACGTAAAATATGGTTAAGATCATGGGCTAAATCCAGCTTCATTTCAGTTTTGATAAATGTGATAAATTGCACTTCGTATTGATTTAATAGCGTCACAAAAAGGCCTTAGTCGTTAATAGAAAATAAAACTCTAAAGAGAGGAAGTTAAGGATAAAGGCTTAACTAGGGTTTATCATTGAAGTTATAACCTAAGTTATTATTGCAGGTTATAGTTGGTTTAATAATGCCAGTTCATTGGTTGACTTAATCGCATCTGAGATACTTGCAAAGTAAATTTTGGTCAGGCAAAGCTCTGCTTTTTGAAACTCGTTAGCGCGAATTAATTGTGTCACGTCTTCGAGTTCTAATACCCGTCCGGTTTTTATTAGCGTTAATACACCTGAGCGCTCCTCCACTAGATAGGTGCAACCCGTAGAGTCTAAAATATAATCGTCATCACTTAAGATTAACGCGTCACACTCGTACTTAAAGGCGCATTCAGAGCCTAAATAAATAAGCTCATCATCGCCGTCTAATTTCAAAATACATGGCCAAACAATCACATGATTACCTTAATAATATAATTACCTTAATAGTGTCGTTACCTTAATAAACAGAAAAACACATGACAGTAACTAACATGAATAGGTCATTAGCTATCGTTATGTGCCATCAACCAATCAGTCGCTTCTACTTCACAGCTAAACACTTCAACATTGTCTGACAAGTGATTCTCAGTGATACCACGCTGAAATCCATTTTCTACCACCAGCGCAGTCGCGACACAGCCATTCTCATTGCACCAATGCGAGAACGCTTTTTCATTGCTCATCACCGCCGGTGAACCAAGCGAATTATCGGACCAGACTTCCAACCTCGACCAGTTTTTATTGTTTTTAGTGCGCACTGTCTTTTTAATAATATCAATAACTTCTTCGACGCCCTCTTCATCAAAAGGGCTTTGAGGATAAATAACTAATATATCGCCTTTCCATTCTACGATAATTTCATCGTGACTTTGCATACAAACTCCTGAATAGCTAACGTCCGCTTAAACGGACAAAAATGGTTAGCTAAATGAGGAGTAAGGTGCGAAATTTACAGCCTGTTAAGTGCCTTTATCGCGATATTAAAGTCCATTAAACTCATCTAACCAACCCATAAAAGAATCAGATACTTTTTTAACAGTAGACAAGTTGTGATCAAAAAACCACACCGGCGAATCTATTTGTTGAGTAGCACAATCTTCGAGTTTGAAACAAAACATATTACCCTTGCAGTCAGATGCAAATAGAATATGTCCCTTGGGCATACCTGTCATTTCATAAAGCTTTGAAAGCGAGTCAACATCACCTAAGCTCAAAAAATCTTGTACTTCAGATAGATCGGAGTTTAAATCGCAAATTTTAGTTAATACATTAGGTGTGTGCACTAAGCCGTAGGTAGAGATAAGGTATTTATATGACTCAGGTAAAACAGCGTTTAACTTCTCTTCAAGTTCCACAATATCCTGATTATTAATAGGTACCATTGCACGCTTACTACCCCAATTTTTTACAAATAAATCAATGCTATCCATGTAGCAATACTCCAATACACATTAACGCCCTCTATTAATTGGCTAAAAATAGAGAATTAAAGGAGTGATTAACATTAAGCTTCACCTTTAATTCTGTTGAACCGCTGTTCTCAAACACTTTACTCAGATAAGCATCTTCTCACCCTTTTATTACTCATTCGTTCCATCACAGCATCAAAATCTGGGATGGATTAAGCTTACCAATAACAAGTAAATTTAAGCGACAAAAGAATGCCGATTTATTAATTAACTAAATGCTTAAAATCATTTTCCACTAAACTTGTTTGCATTATTGAAATGACGTTTCGACTCGTTTCAGCAGGCATAAAATGAGATGCCAATTTCTGATTAATAATTAATGAAGAAAAGTGTTCAATCTCGTGTTCAAATCCCCCGCCTTTTTGCGACGAAGTAATTTGCTGCTTTTTCCCCTGATATAAAATATCGATAGTTTGAGGATTCCACCATTTTTCGTGAATGGTTATTTCTAACTCAGGCCCTTTAATGACGGCTTCACGCTTTAGGTTTTGCGTAATTGAAGCGCAAATATGTCCGTTAATTTTTCCATCAAAGATAAACTCAACGTTTTCATCAACTTCAGAGGCCTCATTATCTTTTTGGTGTGTTACAGAAGGCTTTACTAATGCACTGTTGGTGAGTTGGCATAAATCCGCGTACAACCATAAAGCATACACACCCACATCTAACGTTGCGCCACCGCATAAATCAGGATTGAATATTTGCTCTCGTGTATCAAATTCATGCCAGTTACCAAAAGCGCCTTCAACCGAGTCTATTTTCACATTGTTATCTTGAATAAACTGTCGTAATGCTTGGTAAGCAGGGAAGGCCACAAATTTCATCGCTTCAACAAGCAATACTCCTTTTTCTTGCGCAAGCGAATACATTTCATCCCAGTCTTGGACATTAGTAAAAGCCGGCTTTTCAACTAAAACGTGTTTACTCTTGTTCAAAAACAGTTCAACCATGCTTTTATGAAAGGGATGGATGGTTGCAATATAGATGGCATCTACATTTGGGTCTTCTGCTAATGCGAGGTATGAGCCATAACTTTTTTGACAGCCGTATTCATTAGCAAAGGCATCTGAACGTAATTGGTCTCTTGCTGCAACCGCGTATAACTCGGCGTTATCAACGTGCTGCGTTAAGTCTTTTACAAAACGATGGGCAATTTTACCTAATCCAGCAATACCCCAACGAACCTTTTTATTAATCATATAAATACCAAATAAAGTCAAAATGAGAAAAATGATATTACCGATCCGTAAACAATGAATCAAGCAAATCAGTGGATTGAATAATAATGACTATGGGTCGCGTATTAAGCAGACAAAAGAGAGGGAAATTGCTTTTGTCTGCTTAAATTGCCTTATGAAGTGGCTATTTACCGCCGGCGATATCGATGAAGGTACCGGTAATAAATGAGGCATCATTGGATAAAAGAAATGCAATAGAAGCAGCGACTTCATCTGGTTTACCGCCACGTTGCAGAGGTATTAATGCTTTCACGCGATTAACGCGATCTGGCTCGCCACCATCAGCGTGCATATCGGTATAAATGAAGCCTGGACGAACGCAGTTTACCCGAATCCCCTGACTAGCCACCTCAAGCGATAAACCAATCGTTAATGTATCTATTGCCCCTTTCGATGCTGCATAATCAACATATTCGCCAGCAGAGCCTAATCTTGACGCGACTGAAGAAACGTTAACAATCGCGCCTCCCTTAGGCATTCTGTTGATTGCTTCCCTACAACATAAAAAGTAGCTAGTGACATTGGTGGTCAGCACTTTATTGATTCTTTCAGCGGTCATTTCAGCGACACGCATTTGCGTAAGTAATACACCGGCATTGTTCACTAAATGGGTGATGTTACCCAAGGATTTATCGATAGTATTAAAAAGGCGAATAACATCATGCTCTTTTGAAACATCCGCTTGAACGGCAATAGCAGTCCCGCCCGCTTCTTCTATTTCAGCAATGACATTATCGGCTTCAGCTTTATTGGTCATGTAATTAACGCAAACTGCATAACCTTGTTTTGCAAGTAGCTTTGACGTTGCGGCTCCGATGCCTCGGCTACCGCCAGTCACTAAAACGATTGAATTCATTCGTACCTCGGTTATCGTGTTTATCATATAGACGCCTCTTTACGAGGCAGCCCTGTTTGCTAGCAAGGCACCCGATAATAAACATTATCTGTGTCTACGGTAAAGTTCATCGATTGATACAAACTTAAGGCGGTAGTATTGGTACATCCTGTTTTCAACTCGATACGAATCGCGTTGCTTTGTTTGGCAAATTCCTGCACTTTAAAAATTAATGCTTTTGACACACCCTTACCTCTAAAATCCCCCGAGACACCAAGGTCATTAAGAATCCATAATCGCTGTAACGCCAGCGTAGAATAACTCGGGTATAAATTCACGAATCCCATGATGCTGTCTGTTTCAGGATCTACAGCAATAAAAATGACCGACTCTTCATTCACTATTAGTTTTTTCAAAAACGCTTTAGTCTCTTTAGGGCTGCGCTCAAAACCACAAAAAAATCGATATTCTTCAAAAAGCACAACTAACTTGTCTAAATAATGTTCACTACAATTAATGATATTCATCGTTGAAATCCAATTGGTATAACGGCTTATTAAGAGAGGGAATTGTTCGCTACGATATAGAAATAAAACAAAAAACTATTTTCATTCCAACAATCGCGTCACTCAGGCAATTACTTTTTAGCTTGTAACAGCCACTCTGATGCAACCTCACCCATGGTTTTAGGTGTTTCATCTTTTATCCATGCCATGAATGGTCGATTAAAGGTAAAACCAGCGCCACATATTTCGGTTAAAAACCGGCGCACATTTTGCGTGTTTTTATAGTTTGTTGTTACTGGAGTGTCGGCCGTTATTTTATCGCTATGCCAATCGAAATGAATGCTCATATAATATTATCACCTTACTGTTATCGGACAATTACCTTGGAGTATTCAGTCACTAAAAAGGTCTAACGATATTGTGCAGATGTAATAAACTCGCCAAACGTCTCACACCAAATAATGACAGTATTATATTGAGATACATCGATACTTGGTGAGACGCTAACCACAAAGTTATTAAAAGTATTAACATCGCCAACACGTAACATGGATGTTTTTAAACGATTAAAATCGGCTTCAGTTTCAATAAACTCAGGCGAAAGATAGAGTTTGTAATCCGGGCCCGGCGCAAGATTGCCCATTAAGGAGATAAATTCAGGGCCAATAGCAACTTTACCTTGCCCCCAATGAAATGAATCACTGTCTTTCAGATCTTTTTTGAACTCAGTTTCATATTGTGACAGAGAAGCGATGGCCGTTATTTCAGATTCCGTTGGTGCAGCGGGCGCAATGATAATCGGCAGAGCGTATATTCCTACCGCAACGCCTAGCACTGCGACCAATAAATGGGTGACTATCAGTGTGACTAACATTTTTAATTTCATTGATAATTCCAATAGGATTAACCGAATTAATGTATCGCTTCACTACACAACCGATAAAACAGGGTGGATCTTAATCCGTCTTTGCTTTATTTATCTTCTTCTTGCGAATCAAGCCTTCTTGAATCGTTGAGGCGACGAGCTTGCCATCTCGCGTAAAGAACTGACCTCGAACAAGACCACGCCCGTCAGAGGCCACAGTGCTCTCTACGGCGTACAATAACCATTCATCTAAGCGGAAGTCTTGATGAAACCACATTGAGTGATCCACGGTAACCACTTGCATACCCGGTGATAAAAATGACACACCGTGTGGCTGCAACGCAGTAGGTAGAAAGTTAAAATCTGATGCGTAAGCTAAAAGGTAACGATGAACACGTAAATCATTAGGCATTTTTCCGTTTGCTTTAAACCACACCAAACGTTTTGCAGGTTCAATTTCAGGTTCAACGGGATGCACAAAAGTAACAGGACGCATTTCAATTGGTTTTTCACAGACTAACTTATCGCGGATGTTAGCGGGTAACATGTCCGTATGAATCAGTGCCATATCTTGCTCTGAAATTAACTCTTCTGGCGCAGGCGCATCGGGCATTTTATCTTGATGCTCAAAGCCTTTCTCTTTGGCTTTAAAAGAGGCAGTCATATAGAAGATAGCTTTACCATCTTGAATCGCTTTAATACGACGAGCAGAAAGACTGCGACCATCTCGAATACGTTCAACATCGTAAACAATTGGCCTGTCTGTTTTACCGGGGCGTAAGAAGTAAGAGTGAAAAGAGTGCACACGTTGCTCTGGTAAGACTGTTTCTTTAGCGGCAGAAATAGCTTGTCCCATTACTTGTCCACCAAAGACTAAACCTAAACCGAGATCTTGACTCTGACCACGATAGAGGTTTTCCTCTAATTTCTCTAAACTGAGCTGATTTAACAAATCGTTTAATACTTTACCCATTTTTAGCCCCTTTTCAAAAACAGAAAAGGGCGTATAAAACGCCCTTTTTATTTATAATAATCGTTTACTAACAGACGATTATAGTGCCATTAGTAATTTACGCACTTGTGCAAAATCAACCGGCATTTCTTTAGAAAGTAACGCTAAATCAGCGCGTGATGCTAAGGCTTCAGGAATGAAAATTTCACGTCCTAAAATTTCTTCAACACTTTCTTTGAATTTAGCAGGGTGTGCAGTACAAAGGAATAGACCTGTCTCACCTTCTTGCAATTGTTTTGTTAATTCACTGTAAGCAATCGCGCCATGTGGTTCACATAGGTAACCTAATTCGTCTAATGCTAATAACGCTTCTTTAGTCTGTGCATCGCTTAGTTTGCCGTAACCTAGCTCGCTTAAAGACCAACCTTTCACTTTAAATAGCTCTTCAATACGTGGCCAGTTGTTTGGCGCACTTACGTCCATTGCGTTTGAAAGTGTTGGGATCGTCGTTTTAGGCGTCCAAGCTTCACCCGCTAAGTAACGCGGTACCGTATCGTTTTCGTTAGTTGCTGCGATAAAGCGCTTAATTGGTAAACCTAGTGCTTTAGCCAGTAGGCCAGCCGTTAAGTCACCAAAGTTACCACTTGGTACAGAAATCACTAAGTCTTTACGCTGTGCTTCGTCTAACTGTGCAAAGGCTTCAAAGTAATAACAAATTTGTGCAACAAGACGACTAATGTTAATTGAGTTTGCAGAGTTTAGGCCAATTGCTTGTTTTAGCTCTTGGTCGTCAAATGCTTGCTTAACCATTGTTTGACAGTCATCAAACGTCCCTTCGATTGCAATCGTTGTAATATTGCTACCTAGTGTACAAAACAGTTTTTCTTGTAACGGGCTGATTTTACCTTTCGGGTAAAGAATCACGACATCAATGTTTTCCATTTCGAAGAAAGCATGTGCTACAGCTGCGCCAGTATCACCTGATGTTGCTGTTAAAATAGTGATTTTGCCGTTGTCTTTAAACGATGCAAGACATTGCGCCATGAAACGGCCACCAAAGTCTTTAAATGCTAACGTAGGACCGTGAAAAAGCTCTAATGCGTTGATGTTGTCAGTTACTTTTTTCACTGGCGCTTCAAAGGTAAAGGCTTGTGAAACAATACTGTTTACGGCTTCTTTACTTAGCTCATCACCAATAAGGTGCGATAAGATTTCAGTTGAACGGTCAACTAAATTCATTTTAAGTAGCGCGTCAATGTTAGTTAATGGCGTGATAGTTTCAGGAAAAAATAGACCCTGTCCACGACCTAGACCTTGTTTTACGGCCTGTTGAAAGCTAACTTGTTCGCTGTTATCTGAGATGTTGTATAAATTCATAGTTCTGTTCCTAACACGCGCGCACCTTGTTCATCAAGGTGGCAAATATGACAAAATCCTTCATCGTTCTGAAGGAAGTTTTCCGTTAACCAATTTTGTAAAGATTGAGCTTGTTGCAGGTCGGTCATCACTGCAAATACAGTCGGGCCAGAGCCTGAAATACCCATCGCTAATGCACCACTTTGCTCTGCAAATAAGCGCGCTTCTTTGAAGCCAGGGATTAGCTGTGCACGATAAGGTTCTGCAATCACATCTTTGAGCATTTTTGAAGCCAGCTCAGGTTGATTACTATGACAAGCATGAACAAACGCCCCTAAACGGCGGCCGTAAGTTAATGCGTCACTTAAACGATATTGCGCAGGTAAAATATCACGCGCTGCAGCGGTTGAAATAGTAATACCCGGATAAGCAACAACCCAGTACCACTGTTTAAACGAAGGAATTTTTTGACTAATAATATCCCCTTCGTTAATCATTAACTGCATGCCACCTAAATAACACGGCGCCACATTATCGTAATGAACGCCACCACTGATGATACCTTCCATGTCGCCCATAATAGCAAGCATGACTGTTTCATCAAGTGGGTGTTTATGCAGTGCATTTAGTGCTTCTAATGCGGCTACGATTGAGCTTGAACTTGAACCTAACCCACTGCCTACTGGCAAGTTTTTCTCAAGGGTAATGTCCACATTCAATAATGTAGTGTCTGTTTTTAACAGCGCTTCTTTAAACGCCACATAACAATCAAAAACAATATTCTTTTTAGGATCGCTTGGTAATTTATGCGCAAAGCGACCCACGCAGTCAAAGGTAAACGCTTCTTTACCTTCGCTGATTTTCACACGATCACCCAATTGCTGACCATCGATAGGTGTTAAAGCCCCACCAAGTACATCAAAACCAACACTTACGTTAGCGGTTGAAGCCGGTGCGTAAACGACAAGAGACATGTTAAAATTCCTGTTTCTGAACTTGATAGTTGTTCGTAATATTTATTACGCCTGAGTTTTTAAGTTGTTTTGCAACAACAAGCCATTGCAAACCCATATTAAAATTCCTGTTTCCAGTTGAGAGTTCTTAATACATCAGCAAATACGCCAGCTGCAGTTACTTCAGTACCTGCGCCGTAACCGCGTAAAACTAATGGAATGGGTTGGTAATATTGGCTGTAAAACGCTAATGCATTCTCGCCATCTTTTACTTTATTAAGTGGATCATCAGCATCAACGGCTTCGATACTACACTTACATTTTCCATCTACGATGCTACCGATGTAACGTAACACTTGATTCTTTTCATCGGCTTTAGCTTGTAACTCTTTAAAGTAAGCATCCGCTTCAGGCAAACGCGCCATAAATTCGTCAGGCGTACCGGTATCATCAAAACCTGGTGGTAATGCTTGTTCAATTTCAACGTCGTCTAGCGTGATTTCCATGCCCGCTTCACGTGCTAAAATAAGCAATTTACGCGCAACGTCTGTACCACTTAAATCATCACGAGGATCAGGCTCAGTAAAGCCCATGTTACGTGCTTCAGTAGTGACATCAGAGAACGACTGACCTTCGTCTAATTTACCGAAGATAAACGATAAAGAGCCCGACAAAATACCGTTAAATTTAACTAACTGATCGCCGGCATTAAATAGGTTTTGCATGTTTTCAATAACAGGAAGACCCGCGCCTACGTTCGTATCGTAAAGGAACTTACGACGCTTCATCAATGCAGTTAAACGCAACTGATGGTAGTAATCCATGCTGCTTGTATTGGCTTTCTTGTTCGCTGTTACCACGTGGAAACCGGCGCCTAAAAAGTCAACATAACGCGCTGCAATCGCATCGTTACTTGTACAATCAACAATCACAGGGTTAATGATATGAGACTCATTAACCAAGGTTTGCATTTTAGATAATGACAGTGGCGCTGTTTCATCTTTTAACAGGTCACGCCAGTTTTCAAGAGAAATGCCTTTTGCATCCATTAACATTGCACGGCTATTTGCCACACCACATACGCGGATTTGAATATTACGTTCTGCTAAGCGTGTTTGCTGACGGTAAACTTGGTCTACCAATGCACCACCAACACCACCACAACCGATTAAGAACATATCGATATATTGCACACTTGCAAAGAATTTCTGATGACAAGCAATTACCGCTTCTTGCGCTTTCTTCTCAGAAACAACCACAGAGATAGAACGCTCAGATGAACCTTGCGCAATCGCAGTAATATTGATTGAAGCTTCCGTTAATGCCGTTAAGAAACGGGCAGCAACACCTTTTGCTTTCTTCATGCCATCACCCACTAACGAGATGATTGCTTGCTCTTTAATCAGCTCAAGAGGCTCTAATAAGTTGTTTGAAAACTCAAGGGCAAACTCTTCTTTTAATGCTTCAACGGCTTTGTCTGTATCACCAGAGGTAATACAAAAGCTTAAGCTGTATTCCGATGAAGATTGTGTAATTAAGATGATTGAAACACCCGCACGTGAAACCGTACTAAAGATGCGCCCAGCCATACCCACAATGCCTTTCATGCCTGCGCCTGAAATGCTCACCATGGTTAGGTCTTTAAGATCTGAAATTCCTTTCACTTGTAGCTCCTCATCACTGTGCTCAGCTCCAATTAATGTGCCTGGCGCCTGTGGGTTACCGGTGTTTTTTATCAAGCAAGGGATATGATGCTGTGCAATCGGTGCGATTGTTTTAGGGTGTAATACTTTAGCCCCAAAGTACGAAAGCTCCATCGCTTCAGCGTAGCTTAACGAGTCTAATAATTTAGCGTCTTTTACTAAACGTGGATCGCAGCTGTAAACACCGTCTACATCAGTCCAAATTTCACAACACTCTGCTTTTAAACAAGCAGCTAAAACAGCAGCTGAATAGTCAGAACCGTTACGCCCTAATACTAATGTTTCACCCTGTGCATTACCGGCAGTAAAACCAGGCATCAGGTAGATAGCATTTTTGACTAGGCCTTCTTTTTCAAACAGTGCGCGTGATACTTCGATATCAATTTGCGCTTCAAGGTAACCGCCTTTTTTAGCGATTAACTTTTCTTGCGGCTTAATCACTTCAACCGTATGGCCTTTCGCAATTAATAACTGCTTCATACACGCGATACTAAGTAGCTCACCTTTACTTAAGATTTGCGCTTCGATACTAGCAGGACACTGCGCTAACAAACGCACACCTTCTAGTAAATCGCTTAGGTGCGATAACTCACGTTCAAAAATGGTTTTTAATAGATCGTCAGCAAGCTCAGAGTAGGTACTTTTTAGCCCTTTAATCAGCTCTGCAAAAATGCGTTGGATATCAACTAAATGGGTTTCTGCTGATAAACCGTTACTGGTTTTCTCAACAACCGCGACCAAATTATTGGTCACGCCTGCAGGTGCAGATAACACTAAAGCGATTTGAGACTGTTGCTGATTGTTAATAACAATATCGGCAACTTGATTAAAACGTTCGGCATTTGCTAATGATGTGCCGCCAAATTTAAGTACGCGCATTTAAAGAATCCCTACTTTCTATAATAAAAAAACCCGCAAATAGGCGCGGGTTTTAAGGTTTATTTATCTCATTAATTTAACGATGCTTGCCGATTGTTTATAAAGCACGGCTGAAAAATAATTATATTGATGAAATAAACGCTGAAACATAATGTGGAGTTAACTTATTAATGTAAAAAAATGAACTGGCATTGTAGCAAAGCTTTGATCCCCTTGCTAGTTCAAAGTATTTTGCCCCTTTAACACCGACTAACAAGCATGCATAACACGTAACATCAGGTAAAACAGGGGAAATAACGGAACAAGTGAGGCGTATAATCAGACAATTTCAGCGCAATTCTACAGTAGAACTTTACTTACTAAGATATAGCTTTTTTATATCAACAGGCGTAAAACAGATAAGATTTAGCCTCCATTTCAAACAACTTAAACAAGCAGGTTGATGCATATCAATTAACAATCTCTAAATCCTCTTCTGAGAGACAATCTAGTTGTTATCTGAATGTTAACTATTTATAGTGAGAACCATTAAAAAAGTGGTAATAAAGTGCTAGATATCACATTCACCTAGTGTGCTTCTACAATATGTGCGATTTATATCAACAAAATAGCTTTATATGTAAAATATTTGTTTAATGCATTTAACGTTAATGAATTAAAAATAAAACACATCATCCTCCCAAGTGTTTGTTTTAACGTTATCAGGTGAAATACAGAATTTAAAAATAGGAGAGCAACATGTCTACAGCCAATATACTTATCGTTGAAGATGAGTTAGTTACACGCAATACTTTAAAAAGTGTTTTTGAAGCAGAAGGTTATCAAGTATTCGAAGCCAATGACGGTAACGAAATGCACGATGTTATTAGTAATAACAACATTAACCTGATCATCATGGACATTAATCTACCGGGTAAAAACGGTTTGTTATTAGCCCGTGAATTACGTGAGATTCAAGCGATTCCGCTGATCTTTTTAACCGGTCGTGATAACGAAGTTGATAAAATTTTAGGCCTTGAAATTGGCGCAGATGATTATATTACTAAACCGTTTAATCCACGTGAATTAACCATTCGTACACGTAATCTGTTAACCCGTACGATGCAAGATAATATCTACTTTGAAGAAGTACGTAAAAAAGTTGAGAACTATAAGTTCAGCGGATGGACACTTGAAATAGATAGTCGCTCGTTGATTAGCCCACGTGGTGATGTATTTAAACTACCACGCAGTGAGTTCCGTGCCATGTTACATTTCATCGAGAACCCGGGCAAAATTCAAACCCGCGCTGAGTTATTAATGAAAATGACAGGCCGTGAATTAAAAGCACAAGATCGTACCGTTGATGTGACCATTCGTCGTATTCGTAAGCATTTTGAAAGTGTGCCAGAAGGCGCAGAGATTATTGCTACGATCCACGGTGAAGGCTACCGCTTCTGTGGCGACTTAGCGTAGTCGTTAATATTATAAAAACAAAAAGGTGCTTTTAAGCACCTTTTTTGTGCCTGTTTTAATAATACCAACTCCGCTAAGTAACTGATCAATTTGGCTAAATTAAAAAGAGCTTTGTAGTGACATTTTATTTACCTTTAAGCCACAAAAAAGATTATACTCCGCGTCATTTAGTCGCTAGTTAAATGCCTCTAATTTAAAATACATATTTGTACAAAAAGAGATGAAAGGTTTTACATGACGCTGATTAACAAAAACATATGGATGGCATTTTACCTCGTCAGTATTCTTTGGGGCTTATCGCTCAGCATCTCCTCTTACAGTACTTATCAACGCGTATATGACGAGTTCGTTACTCAGCAGATTAGCCTGACAAACATATCCAAAAACTCTCTGAATGCGACCTTTGATCAATATGAAGTACTACTTAGTATTGTTGCTAGCCAAGTACTTAAAAATGATAAAATGATTGAAGAAGAAAGCATTATATCAATCATGCAAACAGCGACAAACTTACACTCAAGCGTCAGAGCTTTTGGCTTGTTTAATCTTGATGGCTCTACTCGAAGTACTTATCCCGTTAACCCAGAAACCGACGGAAGACCATTACTCACAGTCAGTGAAAGCAAAGCTTCATTTGAAAAAACAATTACAGCAAATAAAATGGTGATCGGACGCACCTATTTCAGCGAAAGCTTAAATGACATCATCATCCCTTTTCGATTGGCAGTGCGAGACTCGATGGGTGATACTAAAATGATCTTATCTATTGCTGTAAGCGTCGATAAAGGTTTTAGTTTTTTTGTTAATAACGTCATTGAAAGTGGCTTCAACAACACCTATTTGTATCGAGAAATGGATCGCTATTTTCAATTAGCACCTATTGATAGAATTCATGATGCAAACGTCTACCAACAAAAAATTCCTAAATCGAAAGTAAAAATCACCATTGAAGAACTTTCAAAAACGGTGAAAACTCCCCTTGCAGAGTTAAAAGAAAGTGAAATAACTTTCACTAACGAAACATTTCGTGGATCAAATACATACATCAATGCCTCTGTTTACATAAAGGAGTATTCAATGTGGTTGATAACGGAAATAAAACTCACTGAAATAATGCAGGCTTTTTTATACAAAGTTAAGCTTTTAGTCCTAGTGCATTTATTGTCTATCGTGTTGATCTTTTTTCTTTTCAGAAATATTGCCAGCAGTGAGAAAAAAAAAGTTAAAGAACTTAAGTTCCAAGCTAACCATGATTATTTAACTCAGCTATTCAATCGTTATTACTTTGATCAATACTGCGAAAAAGTTAACAGCAGTTCGCCATTCACACTTATTTATTTAGACATAGACCATTTCAATACCATCAACGATAGTTATGGCCATGCAGTGGGCGATCAACTTTTAAAAGCAATAGCACTTAGAGTTAAAGGTATTGCACACCCTCAAGATTTGGTTATTAGATCCAGTAGCGATGAATTTATATTAGTTTGTTTTCATAAAACCGAGCTTCAAACTAACGAATTTTGTAAGCAACTACTTGCATCGGTCAATACGACTTACTTAATTAATGATGCCGAAATACTACTCACAGCCAGTATTGGCGTGTCCGTTTACCCTAAAGACAGTAGTAATCCTGAAGATATTAAACGTAATGCGGACTTAGCAATGAACAGTGCTAAAACGATCAGGAATACGACCGCTTTCTTTAACAAAACACTGCTTAATGATTATCTTTATAAATGTAGTGTCGAAAGAGAGCTAAAAAATGCAGTCAAGCACAATGAACTTTATATGCTTTACCAGCCTCAGCAGTTGTCTGATGGAACGGTTGTGGGTGTTGAAGCATTAATTCGATGGGAAAATAAGACCTTAGGGTTTATGTCTCCCGATCAATTTATTCCTATCGCAGAATCAATAGGGGCAATGGATACCGTTGGCGAGTTTGTTATTGAACAAACATTAAGTGATATGGTCAGCCTTCAACAAAGAATAGGCACAGCCTTTAGTGTTTCAATTAATGTCTCGGTCAAACAATTTAAAAAGCCTGACTTTTACGACATATTGATGGTTTTGGTAGAACGTTATCAGTTCCCAACCAACCTACTGATATTAGAGATAACAGAAAGTGTATTGATTGATGATATAGATGCCATGCAACGTCTAATGGTCAAAATAAAAAAACAGGGTATTCGCATCTCATTGGATGACTTTGGGACGGGTTATTCCTCGTTAAGTATTCTTCATAACTTATCTATCGATGAATTAAAAATAGATAAGTCTTTTGTGGATCATGTTGTTGATGATGCCGAAACACGCTCAATGATTAGTACTATGATTTCAATTGCCCAATGCAAAAAAATGAAAACCGTGGTTGAAGGGGTTGAAACAAAAGAAGCATTATTAACGCTCACTGAATTAGGCTGTGATATATACCAAGGGTATTACTTCTCAAAACCTATCGACAAACATCAGCTTGAGTTTTTTATAACCAATCCAGAAGGCCATCAGGTAGTTGATCAAGAGAGTTAATCAGAGAGTTAAGGTAACGATTTTTACGTTACCTCTTAGTTTTTTGTGACGCTTATTTAGGCTTCTCTTCACGAACCAGCATGCCCATGAACTTGCTGAAGCGCTTTAGTCTGGTTTCCGGTTTCTTGGCGCTTATCAGTCCATACGCGATAACATAACGACTCGATTTAGTCAGTGTTTCAAAAAACGCTTTAACATTTGGCTGACTTTCAAGCACGTCTAAAAAGTCCGATGGCACTGCCATTTCACTGACAACATACGCGCTTTCCCAACGACCATCCTCTTTTGCAGCACGAACATGCACTAGCCCAGATTCCATCACGC
>NZ_PJBZ01000087.1 GCF_002835995.1 Psychromonas sp. Urea-02u-13
CACCATATAACTTGTCGGAGCTTGAAAGGGTTGCGTAATAATCAATAGATGTGATTTGATTAAACGGATCACACTTTCAAGCAGAGAGCCCACAACATGACTGTTTTCAGCCTCCTGTTGACTGGATTTACCGAGGATAAATAACCGTGTTGTAGATTCTAAATCAAGCAGCGAAGACACTAAGTCACCATGAATCTGTTGCTTGTTCACGTTTTCTAGCGGTTGTTTCTTTGCTGTCATTAATAAATCGTCAAGCAGTTGATTCCCGTACTGTAATGCAAGCTTGCTACGTATCTCATCGGCACGCGTTAATTCGCTTAATAATACTTCATGCGCTCCCAGGCCAATAGCGCCCGACAACCCATTCACCGAGTTCTGCTGATATTCTGATTTATCCAAGACATGCAACAAAGTTAGCGGTGCTTTTAGCTTTTTAGCGGCCCAAAAACTCGCTTCACCAACGATAGTTGCCATGTCATTTCCATCAATACATGCTGTAATTTTTTTCATATTAATCATCCTTAATGACTAGAAAGCAGTTTTTCAAATGCGTCAGGTTTATCATGCACGGCAAATTTATCAATCAAAGTAGCGGTGGCTTGATTCATGCCTATCAATTCAACATTGGCGCCCTCTCGTCGAAACTTAATCACCACTTTATCGAGTACCGAGACCGAAGTAATATCCCAAAAATGTGCCTCGGTTAGGTCGATTTGAATATTTTCAACGGCTTCTTTAAAATCGAATGACGTTAAGAATGATTCAGAAGAAGCAAAAAAAACTTGCCCAATGACCTGATAATGGCGACCCGATGTTTCATTCAGAGTGTTGCTTTTAACCACCATAAGACGGCTAATTTTCCCTGCAAAAAACAACGATGAGAGCAACACACCAACGGCAACACCCGTGGCTAAATTGTGCGTGAATACCACCACAAAAACCGTGCTTAACATGACAACATTACTCGATAGTGGCGCTTGTTTAATATCACGTATTGAAGACCACGAAAATGTGCCAATAGACACCATGATCATCACCGCGACTAATGCAGCCATGGGAATCTGTTTTAACCCTTCCCCCAAGAAAACCACCATGAATAATAAAAACACACCAGAGGCCAAACATGACAAACGATTACGCCCACCCGATTTGATATTAATAATAGATTGGCCAATCATCGCACAGCCCGCCATACCACCCATTAATCCCACGCCAACATTCGCTAAACCTTGACCTTTACACTCTCTGTTTTTATCGCTGGGTGTATCGGTCAAATCATCGACAATAGTGGCTGTCATCATCGATTCCAGTAAGCCCACCACCGCTAACGCAGAGGAATATGGAAGAATAATAAACAAGGTATTTAGGTTGAGTGGCACATCAGGCCAGAGGAAAATAGGCAGCGTATCGGGTAGTTGTCCCATGTCCCCAACCGTTCTGATGTCGATGCCCACAACCATATAAATCACGGTTAATGCAACAATACAAACAAGAGGAGATGGCAGTAACTTCCCAATGAAAGGCAGATAAGGAAAGAGATAAATAATCCCTAATCCACCCGCGGTCATTGCGTAGACATGCCAAGTCACATCGGTTAATTCAGGCAATTGAGCAAGAAAGATGAGAATGGCTAGCGCATTGACAAACCCAGTCACCACATCTCGTGAGACAAAGCGCATTAAGCTACCCAGTGATGATTTGTAAGAGGCCCGTTAATACGGTGGCGGCTAACAAATATTCTAACCCGTGCTCTTTAACTAACGTCACCATCAATAGTGCCATTGCGCCAGTAGCTGCAGAGATCATGCCTGCACGCCCGCCGGTAAATGAAATAATGACGGCCATACAAAAAGAAGCATAAAGACCCACTTTGGGGTCAACGCCGGCGATAATTGAAAATGCAATTGCTTCGGGAATAAGCGCGAGTGCAACAACGATACCCGCTAGCAGATCGCTTCGGGTATTAGAAAACCATTCTTTTTTAATTTTTTGTAGCATTATGACTCCAAGGTAAACAATGCGACTAAACCCTCTTCCTGCAATAAGCGAGAAAAGTTTTCTAAACAAAACAAACCAGCAAGCGTATCGCATTTAAAATGCGATAAAGTCTGAAAGTTAATTCATTAAATATGTTTATTGCGGTTTAGGTTTAGTGCATTTTGCCAAAAATAAACGTGTAAAACATTTACCGGGGCAATAGGAAATACGTTGTGAAAATTTAATCGACAGCTTTGTTGGTAATAATGGAATTACCGATTATGATTTTTTGAAACAAGCGTTTCGGAAGGGTATGGCTTAAGGCGGACTGATCATCAAAGTGTATATATTCCTAAAAGAGTGAATTGGACGTTAGATAACTAACTCACTAAATAATGCGCTAGATAAATAACATGACTACTATAACAGCTGCTTTAAATTTAACGTTGATGATGATCAAACCAAGCCCGAGTTGGCTTATTAAATTTAAAAGGCTGTAAACCTTGATCTTGCCTGTCATTTTTACCCACTAAGATTGGACTTTTCACCAGTGGCTGTATGCTCTAATATGACTTTATTTATAAAAAATCAGATAGTTACCGTTATTGCAGTCTTTAATATAAAAACAGACTAAGCCCATTTTTATTTATTCTTACTGAGTAGAGATTCTAAACTATGCAGCCTAATTCAGAACAATGCGTTGAAAACCCATTAATTTGGCCACTGCTCACTCTACTCAGAGACGCGCAACAAAGCAGTAAAGTCCATCATCTCGCCAGTCAATTACAACAGGATGGTTTGCTACCCGATTTAGATGATGATACTAATAAAGCGTTATTTAAACGTAACTTCTTATTGATGAATGCGCTCTATCAATTACAGGACATATTACTGCCTGAGCAATGGTTACAAGTTCAAGCAATGGATATCCAGATTTTTCCAAAATTGCCTACAGACTTACCATTGGTATTAGAGCAAGAGGCCGCGCTTCGTTGCTATTACTTAGATTGGGCGCACTTTGAAACCAGCGCCGATTCTATAGAGGTACTGTTTACACAATTTTGGAATCGCTTCGACAAGCACATTGGCAAGACAGATCAACTCATCGATCAACAGCAAGCGTTGCAGATTTTTGAACTGGATGACAGCGCATCAAAGCAAGATATTCGACGCCAATGGCGAAAACTCGCGCTTAAATGGCATCCAGATAGACCCTCAGGTCATGCAGATAAGTTTCGTCAAGTCTGCGAAGCATGGCAGACCTTACGCGCTTCATCACTAGCATAATACGAGCATAGTGAGCGATGACTCCCCTGCTCTATTTACTCGGGTTATTCGCAAAATAGTAGGTAAATTAGTTAATAATGAACGACTAACTTATTACCCGCTTTGACCTCTTCCATCACCACATAAGAGCGACTTTCACTCACCGATGGTAAGTTTAATAACGTATCTCCCATTAAGTTACGGTAAGCCTGCATATCCGATACACGCGTTTTTAATAAGAAATCAAAGTTTCCCGAAACAAGGTGGCACTCTTGAATAACGCCAATATCCATCACCGCTTTTGAAAATAGCTCAAAGACATCCGGAGAGGTGCGTGTCAGTGTTATTTCAACAAAAACGACCAATGCAGCATCTAAAAATTCAGGGTTAAGGTTAGCGCAATAATTCATAATAACATTGTCTTTTTCTAACCTCTTTACCCTTTCTAAACAAGGTGTTGGGCTAAGTCCTACCGATTTAGATAACTCAACATTAGACAGCTTTCCATTCTTTTGTAATGCGTTAAGTATGTTTCTATCAATACGATCTAATTTTCTTTTCATGGTTATTTTCCTGGGTTTTTCACATTTAGCACATAACACTATTTAACATTAATTTAACAAAATATTTAACTAGATAAAGCCGTATTACAGCACCTTAATCTAAAAGCATATGGCTATACTAGAACAATGTTATATCAATGTGATCACGTTGGTATTAATCCTAATACGTAGAAATAATGGAGTGTATACAATGATTATTGGTGTCCCTAAAGAGATAAAAAATCACGAATATCGCGTTGGCATGGTACCGGGTAGTGTTTTAGAGTTGATTCACAACGGCCACCAAGTTGTTGTTGAACACAATGCAGGCATGGGCATTGGTTTTGATGATCAAGCCTACATTAAGGTCGGTGCTGAAATATTAAACAATGCATCTGAGGTATTTACTAAAGCCGATATGATCGTAAAAGTGAAAGAGCCCCAAGCGGTTGAACGTGCTATGTTACGTGAAGGCCAAATTCTATTTACCTACCTGCATCTTGCCCCCGATCTAGCGCAAACAGAAGATCTCATTAACTCAAAAGCCGTGTGTATTGCCTATGAAACAGTGACCGATAATTTCGGTGGCTTACCTTTATTAGCACCAATGTCAGAGGTTGCAGGTCGCATGTCGATTCAAGCTGGCGCACAAGCACTTGAAAAATCAAATGCAGGCCGTGGCATGTTATTAGGTGGCGTACCCGGCGTAGAGCCCGCTAAAGTCGTTATTATTGGTGGCGGTATGGTGGGTAATAACGCGGCACAAATGGCCGTTGGTATGGGCGCAAAGGTTGTGTTATTAGATCGCAATATCAATGTATTACGCCGTCTTGATGCGCAGTTTGGCAATAAAATTCAAACGGTTTATTCAACCGCTGATGCACTGGAAAAACATGTATTAGAAGCGGATTTAGTCATTGGTGGTGTATTGATTCCTGGAGCGGCAGCACCAAAACTTGTCACCGCTGAGCATATCAAAAATATGAAACCCGGCTCTGCGATTGTTGATGTCGCGATTGACCAAGGCGGTTGTATCGCAACCAGTAAAGCGACAACCCATGCTGACCCAACTTACATTGTTGATGATGTAGTACATTATTGTGTCGCGAATATGCCCGGTGCCGTGCCACTTACCTCTACGTTTGCATTAAACAACGCGACCTTACCTTTCATTATTAAGCTGGCGAATCAAGGTTATAAAAAGGCATTGCTGAATGACCCACATTTCCTTAATGGTCTTAATGTCATTAATGGCCATGTGACCTGTGAAAGTGTCGCTCAAAATCTCGGTTTTGACTTTGTTGATCCACGTATTGCGCTAGGTTAGTTAACCCGCACTCAGGCTAACTAAAACAGAAAAGAATAAACGCAGTGAATGTATTGCGCTTATTCTTTTTTTTATAGCGAGTTGAGCTTTGCACAAGGTCAAATAAACTGATATTAAAACGCGGCTACAATTAAAATACTTGCCTGTTAATCATAACTCCTCCCTCTGCAATAATCGCTGTAACCCCTCGTTAACACGCTAGCCTTTAAAATAAGTCGAATTTATAAGGGTTATTTTAAAATCTGTTTTCCTCAAAATTGAGATTAACAACTAAAACACATGTACTTATTGTGGTTTTATACTAAATTTACTTTATCAACATAAACTCATTTAAGACAAGGAGGGATCATGCCAAACAAAATACTAATTTGTGATGATTCAGTCACCAATTTATTTGTTATTACTAAACTGATTGAAACTGAAATTTCTCGGGAGGTCAGCGTATTAACCGACCCACGCGAAGTAATGAATAGTTTAGCCTCAGAAGAATACGATCTATTGTTACTCGATTATGAAATGCCTTATTTAAATGGTATTGATGTCATGGAGTTAGTTAGAAAAAAATATAGCCAACATGAACTACCTATCCTCTTTATTACCGGCGCTCACGATGTCGAAACAAGAAATCGAGCATTATCAAGAGGTGCTAATGATTTTGTCCACAAACCGATTGATCAAGTAGAAATAATCCTACGAATAAACAACCTATTAGCGATTACCCATAGCTTTAAATTACAAAAAAACCTTAATCATGAACTTGAGCTTAGGGTAGAAAAAAGAACCCAAGAGATAAATAGTTTTACAGACAACTTAATTGATCGCCTCGCCATTGCCGGTGAGATGAAAGACAACGATACTGCTAAGCACACCTTTAGAGTCGGTGAATACTCACGCATTTTAGCATCAGGCATTGGCTTGCCCGATGATCTTGTTAACATGATCAAAAAAACGGCTCCTTTACATGATGTGGGTAAAATTTCTATTTCAGACCATATTCTGCTTAAACCGGGTAAATTAACCGAAGCAGAGTTTGAAATCATGAAAACCCATGCTTTAGCTGGCGAAACCTTATTAGCAGGCGACTCCTCTTTTTTACTTAAAATTGCCAGTACCATTGCCGGATCACACCATGAAAAATGGGATGGCAGTGGTTACCCTAGAGGACTCGCGGGGGAATCTATTCCCATTGAAGGACGTATTGTTGCCATTGCTGATGTATTTGACGCACTGGTGACCAAAAGACCTTATAAAGAACCGTGGCCAGTAAAAGATGCACTCGACTATATTGCCGAACAATCGGGTAAATATTTTGACCCTGAGCTCGTGGCCGTCTTTCTGAGTCGTGCAGATGAATTTATTCATGTGATGATAAATGCCAATGATGAGTGTGAAATCGACCAGAGTAACGATAGCTACAACGACAGCGATATCCTATTTATTAAACACGGTTAAGTACTACAAGTATCAATCGATCGGTTTTAAAGCGCTGATAGCTCAACGACAATATTTTTCGTTGCCAAATAATAAAAGTGAAGTCTGTTGATCATGACACCTCATTTCCTCTATCAATCAGGCTCTATCAATCAAGCTTTATCAACAAGCCTCTTTACCCCCTATATTTCCAAAGCCAGTTAAATTAAAATAACTAAAATCCCCATATTTCGCGACTATTTTCCTTTTTAAGGTAAACTGCGTCCATTAAGCAAGACACCCAAGAATGAGGTGTTACATAATAGGTATATTGAATGAGCTCAGCGTTAAAAGAACAACAAGAAACTATCTTACAATACTTAGATACAACACATTACATCGATGCTAATTCACCAAAAGCCGAAGAGAAGCAAGAAGCTAAGTATAAAATTGGTAAAGCTTGCAACAAAGCAAGAGAGATCCTGTGTAGTGATGAAGCTTTTCTTGATTGGGTATGGTCAAACGTTATCGCTGAATGCCCAACGAATATTGAAGAAGTGACACCTAATACACTTATTTCTTGGCGCATGCTGCCTAAATTTGGCACATTAGAGCAATGTGAAGTGGTGGGTTTCACCCATATTTCTAAGCTGTTGCTGCCAAAAAACGAGCAGCTGAAAGCACAAATATTAGATATTATTGAAACGAATGATGTTGATACCGCGAAGAAATTAATTAAAGCGCTACTTAAACCAACAGTAGATTACACACCTATTGTGGCTGATAAAGAACAATTAGCAGAAACCGTTGCAACAGTGAACAGACTATCAAAAGACGCACTGGTTGCATTAGTTAAAGCAATGCACCAAGAGATGACTAAATAATACCTAGTGCCTTAGTTTATATAGGTTAGGTTAGATTGAAAATCTTCTTTAAAAGGCACGTTATTTTTCTTGTAACAAAGAGAAAGTAACGTGCCTTTTTAATATGTTGCTATCAATACCAATTTAAAGGAACACATGGCTAAGATTTTTATTATTGGGTTACCACGTACAGGCACAACAAGTATCAGTGTTGCGTTACTAGAATGTGGTTTTAAAGTGGCACATACTGCGTTCACCCAACAGGCGTTTGAGCTAGCAGATGTGGTCTCTGACTCACCTTGTTTTTCAGATTATCAACAACTTGATCGATTATTCCCTGGTTCAAAGTTTGTCTATTTACAGCGAGACTTGTCGAAGTGGTTGCCTTCCATGCAACGTTTATTAGTCAAGATGGCACCTCATTTAGTGCCTAAAACCGGGCATTTTAACCCCGTCTTAAAACGCAGTTTTGAACAAACCTTTACGCTGTCAGATAATAATTTATTAACCGATGCACATTTATCTGCTTGTTATGAAAAGCACCAACAGCAGGTGAATACCTATTTTAATGGCCGCAGTGATTTATTATCCATTAACATCAGTGAGCAAGGTAGCTTGGCAAGTTTAATGGCATTTCTAGAGTTAGATTACCAAGGTGAGCAACAATTCCCGCATCTTAACCAAGGGTCTCAAGTCTCTAATTGGAAAGCGTATAAACATAAAAACAAAATAAACAGTTTAAGCGCAGGTAAACACCATCGGAAATTTTTTGATTATCATTGTGCCTGACAAAGCATCTTGAGGTAGCATGGGTATAACTAACAATGGTTAGCTCTGTGCGGCTGCGAATTGTCGATACCATTCAACTTCACTGATTAAATCTCGTGTCGTCTCTACTTGGTCTATGAAGGTTAATCCGTTCAAATGATCTAATTCATGTTGGAAAATTCGCGCAATAAAGCCCGTTAATTCTTTTTGTTGCAGCTCACCTTGTTGGTCGTAATAACGAACAGTAATCTGATCATGCCTTGGCACTAAACCGCGTAGGCTTGGCACACTTAAACACCCTTCCCAACCTTTTGTTTTCTCATTAGAACAATGTAATATTTCAGGGTTAATGATCGCTGTTGGACGCATTAATGGCGCATCAGGATAACGTGCATTAGGTTTTGAACAGATAATAAAAATGCGCAGACTATGATGAATTTGTGGCGCGGCAATACCCACTCCACCGGCCTCTTCTACCGCGAGCATCATTGTTTTAATGAGTTGTTGACACTCGTCACTGTGGATATTGTCCACCTCAGAAGCGACCTCTCTCAAAACCGCATGACCTAATTGCGCGATAGTATAAGCATCACTCGTTTGATTCATATCGCTTGGTCCCTATCATTTGTCTATGGGTATTAATGACATTAGTCTTTTCATGTATTCTCAGTGCGAATAAAAACACGGACAAAATGAACATTTTTATGCCACTTTATCCATGCAAATTAAACGAGTGCTTATAAACGCGCTTGTAACCATTGTGCGATATCTGAAATTTGCTCTGCACAAACACTGTGTGGCATTGGATATTGCTTATATACAGGTTGAAAACCCATTTCGGTTAATGCGTTAATGGCTTGCTCGCCTAATAACGGAGCAACAACAGGGTCTTCACTGCCGTGCATAACATTGATATTAAGCGACTTGTTATTATCATCTAGTTGGATAGTCTCTTTAGTGGCAAAATAAGTCGACATCGCTAATAGACCGCCTAATGGTTGGCCATAGGTTAACGCGGCTTGGTAAGCAACGGCCCCTCCCTGAGAAAACCCTGCAATAATAATACGTTGCGCTTTAATACCACGCTCAATTTCTCGGTCAATTAAGGCTTGAACCGCCTCTGCTGATACAGTTAATTGCGCTAAATCGACTTTTCGCTCAATACTCATATCTAAAATATCGTACCAAGCAGGCATCGTC
The DNA here is from genome assembly GCF_002835995.1 of Psychromonas sp. Urea-02u-13. GTDB lineage: Bacteria > Pseudomonadota > Gammaproteobacteria > Enterobacterales > Psychromonadaceae > Psychromonas. The sequence goes on from NZ_PJBZ01000087.1 coordinate 9,354, forward strand.
ATCCCGCCATTAATCGTCACAGGGATAGAAGGAGAATGCGGAAAAACAAAGCGAATCGCTAAGATTTTTGGAAGCGCTAATTCTGGCACAATTGACTCAAAATCATGGCCATCAGCCCCTAAACCATGTAACCAGATAACAGATGCGTTTGCATCCGTTGTAGGTTCAACTTCAACACTCGATAAATAATTCATAAATAGCTTCTCATATGTGCCCGTAGACAATGGATACCCAAGGTAAAAATGAACTATACCACTGTTTTTATTGCAAGCTAATGAGATAGAGTCGCATCACTGAAACTTTGCATAACACTTTAGATAATACTCAGTTTACATTCCTCTCCAGGGGGCTTATATCTAAGGTTTACGCTTTAAAAGCAAAAAAAACATCACATTGTAATAAAATCCTTTTTAGCTACGCTTATATTTTGATTCCAAGTTAAATTGAAATAATCAGAGGCAAGCTTATGAAATATTGGAAAATTTATAGCGTAGCATGTATCAGCCTATTGTTATTAAGTTGCTCAAAAGCCCCCACACAGGCCTTACGGATCGGCATCAATGCTTGGCCCGGTTATGAATATTTGACTCTCGCGCAACAGCTTGGGTATTACAAAGATGAAGGTTTAAACGTTAAATTAATTCCCTTTCAAACACTCGCTGATGGACGCCGTGCTTTTGAAAAAGGCCAATTTGATGTGATGGCAGGCACATTAATGGAATTTTATACTGCAAGAGATGTTAAAGGTGTTGAACCAGTTGTCTTTATGGTGGCCGATTTCTCTAATGGTGGCGATATGTTACTTGCCCATAAAAGCATTACTAATGTCGCAGCGCTTAAAGGAAAAAAAATTGGCTTAGAGGGTGGCTCAATTGACGTACTCACAGCAGCCAATGCACTTGCCTCTGCTCAGCTTACCTTTAAAGATGTCTCGCTTATTTCACTGCCTCAACCCAACAATATTAAGGCGTTATTAGCCGGTGAAATTGACGCGGCACAAACTTACCCGCCTTTTGCGACACAAGCATTAGCTGACCCCAATATTGTGCGTTTATTCGATACCAGCCAAACACCGGGTGCCATTATCGATATTTTATTTACCCGAGACGACGTTGTTAAAGAACGCGCCGCTGACCTTGCTAAAGTCACACGTGCTTTTGCACGGGCCGTACAATACCAAGAAAGTAATTATGATGATGCCATAAGCCGCATGGCACAACGTGAGGAGTTAAGTAACGCTGACTTTATAGATGCACTCAGTGGGTTAAAAATGGTATCCCAGCAAGAGCAAATCACCTACTTAAGCGCCGAAGGTAAATTAGCCCCATTATTGAAAGCGACACACATAGCGTTAACTGACATAGGTGTCATCGAGGGCCCTGCCTGTGATAATCGATGCTTTACCGATATTGCGATTAAGTAAGTGGTCAATAAATAAGCCCCTCACTATTTATAAATAGACTTGGAAATATATGGACTCATTTCGTTCTCTACATAGCCGCTTATTACGCCCTCTCTTAGCACTTGCCATTGTCTCTGTACTCAGTGGTGCGGTTGGCGTTTATTGGCTTGCTAATACCACGTTACATGACGATTTGCAAAAACGAGGACAACTTCTCTCAACCGCGTTGGTTATTTCAGCAGAAACAAGCAGTTCACTTTCCGACTTCCAGCGTGCGTTATTAGCTACAGCAGCGGACCCAAGCATTGAAAATATACATCTGCTTGATCCTGATTATCACGCTATTTTTCATAGTCAATCAGCCCATACAGACAATGAACTAAAAGAGTTAGAAGCCTTTGCTCATAAGGCAAAAAAAAACGGAATAAGTTTTGGTCAATTCGCCCCTGAACACAACAACATCTACCAATTTGTTACCCGCATCCATATCTCTGCACATAATCAAAATAATGCCTTAAAACCCGAGTTATCTTTTCTTATTATCAATTTATATACACAGGAAGCTGAAACGGAAGCTTTTAGCTGGGTAATATGGCTAAGCACATTGTTCACTGTCATTAGTACGGTGGCTTTTATTATTATTTATCTTTTAATGAACAAGCTAATACTCAAACCAAGCCAACGTATTGTTGAAATAATGGATGCACAACGTCATAACCGCGAAGCGCGAACAGATCTTTTGCCAGAACATGAACTAGGCCTTATTGGTCAAACCTTTGATAACTTAGCAGATACCTTACAAACTCGAGAACAAGCCTTACAAAAAGCCTTAGATGAAGCACAGCAAGCCAATGTGGCCAAAGGAGAGTTTCTCGCCAATATGAGTCATGAAATCCGTACGCCGATGAATGGCGTGATTGGTATGGTGAACCTGTTATTAGGCACGTCATTAAATAAACAACAAACGAACTTTGCACATACGGTAAAAAGCAGTGCAGAATCGCTGCTTTCTATTATTAATGACATTCTCGATTTTTCAAAAGTTGAGGCGGGTATGTTAGAGCTTGAACCGATAGATTTTGAAATGAGCAGCTTGATTAGCGATTTTTCGAGTAGCATGGCACTGCCCGCGCATGAAAAAGGTCTGCTACTAATCTGCCCAGCGAACGTATTAGAACAGCAGTGTTTAATTGGCGATCCCGGACGTATTCGACAAATTCTCAACAACCTGATTAGCAATGCTATCAAGTTCACTGCTCAGGGAGAAATCGCCGTATACTTTAGCGTTGAAAAGCACTGCGCGTTACGTACAACACTTAAAATTGAAGTGAAAGATACCGGCATTGGACTCACTGAAGAACAGCAAACAAGCCTATTTAAACGTTTCAATCAGGCAGATAATTCAACAACACGGAAGTATGGTGGCACAGGTTTAGGCCTTGTAATCAGCAAGCAGCTCGTTGAAATGATGGGCGGAGAGATTGGCATTAACAGTGTTATTGGGGAAGGCGCCACTTTTTGGTTCACTTTAGATCTTGAAAATAGCAAAGAGGCCAAACCCGTGCCTTTACCCTCTACATTAACTGAGCAGAAGGTCATCGTTGTAGAGGCTAACTTAACAACACGTCATCTACTTGGGCAATTACTCAGTCATTGGGGAGTAGAGCACACGCTGCTAGACAGTGCCAATGCAGCACTTTATACCATGCGCTTAGCATCAATTGAACAGACGCCCTATCACATTGCATTGATTGATATGATCCTGCAACCCATGGATGAAATACAATTCTTATCGTTAATCAAAAATGATAAACATTTAGCCAATACGCAGCTCATCTCTTTTTCATCAAAACAACATGCAGCGAGTGACCCCTCTCTCGATACTTATGCATTTGATGCCACCCTCAGTAAACCGATTCAACAACATATTCTTTATGAAACATTATTGCGTGTTTCCAATCATGAAGAGCGCTTAAGCTCCTTAGCCCATCAATATTCCAACGATGCAGTGAATCAGTACAAAGCGCGTATATTAGTTGTTGAAGACAACATTACCAATCAACTGGTTGCTCAAGGTTTGCTAGAAAATTTTGGTGCATGTGTAGAGCTAGCGGCCAATGGAGAAGAGGCCATCAAGCTTTTAGAAATGTTCTCTTATGATTTAGTCTTTATGGATTGTCAGATGCCTATCATGGATGGTTTTGAAGCCACCAGGAATATACGTGCGGTAGACACTAAGGTACTTGATAGACAGATTCCGATTGTTGCATTAACAGCGAATACGATGAAGGGAGATCGTGAAAAATGTATCACCTCGGGTATGAATGACTTCATGGCCAAACCCATCGATCCGGTCAAACTTGAAGAAGCACTAATCAATTGGTTACCTGAGTATGTGGGAGAAAATAAGCCCCCATTAACGCAACCCTCTTTAATCGATCAAGTAACAGAGGATAAAAAGGATGAACTACTGGTATTTGATTATCTCGCCATGAGTCAACGACTACTCAATAACAATGCGTTGATTTGCAGTGTTGCAGAGATGTTTATCAACGAGACAAGCGAATTGCTCGAATCAATTAAAGCCGCGATTACCCAACAACAGTTTCAAATTATCCGTGAGCATTCGCATCAAATTAAAGGTTCTGCGGCCAATGTGGGTGGGCTCGCCTTTAGCGCCTGCGCGCAAGAAATGGAGCAAGCAGGTAAAGATGAAAACTTAGCAAGTCTACGCCAAAATCTACCTAAGCTTGAAGAGAAATTCCAGGCACTTAAAACGGCAATAGCACAAAAAATTACAGTCTCAAAGGTTAAGCCCGCTCATTCAATACTTGATTCAAATGAATAATTAAGTGGCTCTATGCCTTCACAATATTGTGGAGGCGAACATATTGAATCAGCTGTAACAGAGTCAATTAAGTATGCATAAGAGCAATGTCACTAATACAGCAACAATGGACACGACAAAACCACTAAAGCAGGTATATTGATCACTCTAATTTGCTTTGAGTCATACCATGTTAACCTCTAAAACGAACTACCCGCTCAAATTACAACCCGTGCTTCGTTATTTAGAAGCGCATTTTAAGCAACCTTTAAACCTAAAAGACGTGGCTGAAAAAGCCTTTCTCTCGCCCTATCACTTTCATCGTATCTTTAAGGCTGTTACTCAGGAAACACTAGCGGACTACTTAAGGCGTTTGAAACTTGAATATGCAGCCCAGCAGCTCTTTTATAATGAACAGAGCATTACCGAGATAGCGTTAACATTAGGCTTTTCAAGTTCACAAAGCTTTGCCAAAGCATTCCGTCAATATTATGGATTATCAGCCACTGACATTCGAAATTGTCTTACATTAGATCAATATCGCGCATTGATTCAAAACAGCAAGATTGGATACCTGATGCGCAATAATGACAACGCACTAAACGAAGAAACACCCTATTCTGATTTCTCCCAGCAAGTAACAAAACAACCAGGAGAAACAGTCATGAAAACAGAAAGTATTAAACAGAGATATCTTGCCTATATTCGCGTTACCGGCCCCTATGGTGAAGGTTACCAAGAAGCATTAGAGAAACTCTATCGATGGGCACATCTACATTCTCTCGCAGACGGTGAAAGTTTGATGATTTACCATGATAATCCTGAAATTACGCCGAGTGAAAAGTGCCGTACCGATATTTGTATTAGTGTGCCTGAAGATGCCTTTGTTTCTCAAGGTACCCGTATTTCTCAAGGAGTTGGAGCTTCTCAAGGTATTGAATTACAAGTATTACCCGCAGGTCCTTATGTCTACTTACGTAAAACCATTACCGATAGCAATCAATATGCGTCATCTTGGAATCATTTAATGGAGCAGGTAGTTGAGTCTCAACTCCCCCTTGATGACCGCCCTTGTTTTGAGCTTTATCATCACTTTGATGTTGAAACCAATATTGCCGACGTCAGTTTTTATACCGCGATTAGATAAATAAAGTTAATGCTTCTATTATTTGTTATCTGATGTCAGAAGTACTGAATGGCCAAAGAAAACGTATGTTTTTCAGGCGTCTAAAAGGATAAATAATGCAGGACAAGTCTAAGAAAAAAAGCATCCCTCAATGCTTGAAGTGACCTTTAGTGTCATAGCGGCTGCATTTGGCGTGCAGAGCAGCAAAAATAGTGAGCGCGACTTTACCACAGGTAAGCCCCTGGTATTTATTGTCGCGGGACTCATATTCACACTACTGTTTATTATGACGATTATCGGCATAGTGACTCTGGTACTAGCACCCTAAGCAATTAATAGTGGAAAAGTCCTGTTTCACTATAATTAATAAAAACAAGCCACTCCCATAGAGTGGCTTAAAGCGATATCGTCACCATTTATTCAGTGGCAACCTTTAATGGTGACGTTTTTAACCTCGCAGTTGTTTCCTTTACAAAACTTTCAACGACGATTAAGTTATTTTAACCAGTAAAATAGATTTGCTATTAATTTCAATTGGAATTATATCTGTTGTAATAACGAGCAATTATAAAGGGGCGAAAATGAAAAATCGTATTGAGTTTGACAGTCAAGGCAATAAGTTATCTGGCTTAATGGAAAGCCCGGCGGGAGAAGTACGCGCTTATGCATTATTTGCCCATTGTTTTACCTGTGGAAAAGATATTGCAGCCGCATCTAGAATTTCACGGGCATTAACACAACAAGGTTATGCGGTACTGAGGTTTGATTTCACAGGTTTAGGAAACAGTGATGGCGACTTCTCAAATACTAACTTTTCATCGAACCTAGATGACCTGCTCGCGGCAGCCGCTTATTTACGAGATAACTACGCGGCCCCTCAGCTTTTAATTGGTCATAGTTTAGGCGGTGCTGCAGTACTTTCTGTTGCTAATGATATTCCAGAAGTTAAAGGTGTCGTGTCTATCGCAGCACCCGCTGACGCACAACATGTCATTCATAACTTTGATCAACACTTAGATGAGATTAACAGTAAAGGCATTGCCAAAGTGCGGCTAGGAATGCGTGAGTTTACAATCAAAAAACAATTTATTGATGATGTTGCCGAGCATAGCCGAAATGGATTTAATTTAAGAGGCAAAGCGTTATTAGTGATGCATAGCCCACTGGATGCAACCGTTGCTATCGCCGATGCCGAAAAAATTTACAGTGCAGCAAAACATCCTAAAAGTTTTGTTTCGCTAGACCAAGCAGATCATTTGTTATCGAATAAAACCGATGCTGAATATGCAGCGCTGGTGATCAGTGCATGGGCAGATAAATACGTTGATAAAGCGACAGTGAATAAACCTGCATTAGCAGAAAATGGTTCTGTTGTTGTCTCTGAAAAAAACCATCAATTCACCTTAAATGTTGTCAGTGACAGTCATTATTGGCTTGCTGATGAACCGCTAAAAGTAGGCGGTAATAATTTGGGACCCGATCCTTATGAACACCTGTTAGCGGCACTGGGCGCTTGTACTGTAATGACCTTAAGGATGTATGCTTCTCGTAAGAAATTGATGTTAGAGGATATCCAAGTAACGTTAACACACCAACGCAACTACTTTGATGATTGCCAAAATAGCCAAGCAGGTAAAGGTTTTGCAGAACGCATTCACCGTCAAATTAAACTTTCAGGTGATATTACAACAGAGCAACGCCAGCGACTGTTAGAAATAGCCGATAAATGCCCTGTCCATAAAACCCTACAGAGTAACCTAATAGTGACAACGCAACTCGATGCATAATATTCATTATGCACTGCATGTCTAGCTAACTGGCGTATAAAATACTAAGGGTGGAGAGTAGTAACTTTCCCTCTTTTACCAACCCAAAATTACCAATAAAAATTACCAAGCAAAATTACCAAGCAAAAACCATCAAGCATCTTCGATATCTACCAATCTGGAGATGCTTTCATGTAATCTGATAATTGGTCTATAAATGCTCTGAGTAACGGGGTTACTTGCTTGCGAGTTGCGTAAACGACATATACACCCAGCGTTTTAGGTTTCCAGTCAGGTAATAATTGCACTAACTCCCCCCTGTCAATCAGCGGTTGTGCAACAGCTAACGGTTGTAGGCTGATGCCATTTCCACGCAATGTAGCCGCTAATAACACTTCAGAAATGTTTGCACTAATATTGCCATGAATAGGTACTGACTCAACACCATTTGGGCCGTCAAAAGTCCATACTGAACGCTCAAAATAAGTAAAAGATAAACAGTTATGCTGACTCAATGCTTGTATATCAACGGGCATACCCTGCTTTTCTAGATATATTGGCGATGCACAAATAACAGACCGGCATTGTCCTATTTTTTTAGCAACCACATTTGGCGCTAAATCATTGGTAATACGAATGGCTAAATCGATACGAGAATCAACCAAGTTAACGGATTTATCCGTAGAGACGATATCTATCGACACTTCTGGCCATCGACCTGTAAATTCACCAATCACTTCAATTAAAAAACTATCAATGACTGAATAGCTTGATGTAATGCGCAACTGCCCTTTTAGTTTTAAGAGGTTTTTATTGCGAATCGCATCTAAATTATCAGCCATTGCCAGTAGATGCCTGGCAATTTCTAATGTTTCTTCTCCTGCACTAGTTAGGCTCATGCTGCGTGTTGTTCTGTGTAACAAGCGAGTATCCATCCAGTTTTCTAGCTCAGCTAAAAAACGTGTCACTTTTGCTCTAGACATATCTAAGTGTTCAGCTGCAGCACTCAAACTACCACGCTCAACGATGGTCGAAAAAACATGTAATGCGCTCAATCTATCCATTATTAGCCTCTTATCACCAATGTCACTTGCTCGAAATATGAAACAGTGTAGTGCACATTATAGCCTATTTCATCGGAATACAATCGAATAAGATAACCTCATCAACCACACATTTTCAGTGACCCTTACTTAATCTAAATGGAAATATAATAATGAAATTCTCAACACTCACGTTAGCAAGTACGCTTTTAATGACTGCTTATGCATCAGCGGCTGATTTGACATTAAGCCAATACAACCCAGGCGAAGACGGCATATTCCCTACCACTTCAGTGCTTGTCAGCGGTGAAAAAGAAGCTATTTTATTCGATGCTCAATTCAGTACCATTGATGCTCAAGCATTAGTTAAAAAAATAGAGAAGAGCAATAAAACCCTTACCATGATTTATGTCAGCAATGGCGATCCTGATTATTATTTTGGTCTACAACCTTTAATTAAAGCATTTCCTAATGCCAAAGTAGTCGCAAGTGAAGCGGTTGTTGAGTACATAATGCGTACCAAAGAAGCTAAATTGAAATATTGGGGACCCATCCTAGGTGATGGCGCGCCTACATCCATTTTTGTTCCTCAGGTGCTCAACGACACAACAATATATCTAGAGGGCGAAAAAATTGAAGTTAAAGAGATAAACACTCATCAAGCGTATTTATGGTTACCCTCATCTAAAACGGTATTTGGTGGTGTATCGATTACATCAGGTATGCATGTTTGGACTGCCGATAGCCAAACAAAAAGTGCACGTAACAAATGGGTACAGTCACTTGAACGCATGAAAACACTGCAACCAACAAGCGTGATTCCCGGTCATTACCTTGATGAGATACCAGCAAAAATGGGCCCGATTCAATTCACTATCGACTACCTTACAAAAACCGAACTGGCGCTTGAAACAGCCAATGGTAAAGGCTCAGATTATGTTATCAAAACAATGAAAAGCCATTACCCTTCCTTAAAAGGTGTTGCAGACTTAGAGCTAAGTGCAAAAGTAATTACCGGCGAAATGGAGTGGTAAAACCCTTGCTGGAATAATTAGCCACTTTACCAACATGCATAGCGCGGTTTAAAATTTAAATTGCGCTGTGTATATTGGTTTTACTGGCTTATTCATTTTATTATCTACTTAGCAGAAATGGAAAAGTTATCTTTTAAAGTATGTTTTAAACTACAAAACGAATCAGAGAAAAGGAATGAATGTGAATCAGCAAAGTAGACATAACACACGTATGAAGCAGGTAATGAATTACATCGAAACACATCTTGATGATAATCCAACACTCACTGAGTTATCTGCTATCGCCTGTTATTCTGAGTTTCACTTTCAGCGATTATTTCAAGCTTTTGTCGGTGAACCTGTTTATGCCTATAAACGTCGCCTTTTACTGGAACGCGCAGTACGTAAACTGCGTTACCCAACGTTAAACATTACTGAAATTGCATTACAGTCTGGCTTTGAAACCGCCAGTGCGTTTAATAAATCCTTTAAAAACAGCTTCGCTTACACCCCTTCTCAGATTCGTTTACAGCGGGATATTGCGCTTCAATATCCACCAGCCCTCAAAAAACGGAGTTTAAACATGAAAGCAGATATCCAACAATTAACCGATATAAACGTGATTAGCGCACGGGGTACTGGCGCTTATTCTCAAGCAGCAAAAACAGCATGGGAAACATTAATGCCTTTTGCTTACGGTAATCGTTTAATGAAAAAGGAAATACGTTCATTTGGTATTGGTCACGATAACCCGCAGGTCACCGCTGCTGAGAATCTACGCTACGACGCTTGTTTAGATATTGAGGGTGATATTAGTGATTATCCAACATTACAAAAACAAGTGATTAGTGGCGGGAAATATGCGTTATTTTTACATAAAGGCGCTTATGAGACGTTATCGGAAAGTTACAATTTTATTTATAATGATTGGTTAATGAACAGCGACTTTGAGTTACGTGATATTCCCTGTTTTGAAGAATATTTAAATCGCGATCCAAGAAAAACCAAACCGGAAAACTTAAAAACACTGATTTATATCCCATTAAAGTAGCTACGAGTAACAAGCCGCTAGTAGCTGCTTGTTACTAATCCCAGCCCTACTGCCCTAATCTTAATAATAAAAAACCTGCCAGCGCACACATCATCAAGCCAATCAAAGTATCAATAATGCGCTGTGCCTTTACGCTACTCAGAATATGAGCAAACTTTGACCCTAACAAAGCTAAACCGAAGAACCATAGAAAAGACGCGCTTATACCGCCTAATACAAACCAAGGGCGTTCTTCTAGTAATAGATTAGCGGCAAAACCGCCCAAAATAACAATGGTATCGATATAAACGTGCGGGTTTAAAAAGGTAAATGCGCAACATGCTAATACAATCATTTTAAAACTACGCTGTTTACTGTCAGACTCGATTGCGCCTCCCCCTTTCACTGCACGATGTAAACATTGCGCGCCATACACCAGCATAAAGGTTGCGCCTAATAACGTAATCGCCATTAATAACCACGGGAATGCACTGAATAAGGTAGCTCCCCCCCACACACCAACACACATAAACAGCACATCGGAGAAAGCACAAAAAGAGGCGACAAATAGATGATGTTGCTTGCGAATGCCTTGATTTAATACAAATGCATTTTGCAATCCAATCGGCATGATCAGCGTGGCCATTAAGGTTAATCCAGTAAAATAAGTCGTTAGCATAAGTATTCCTCGTGATGAAACTGGACTATATCTGCCAAATAACATTAAATATAACTAATAATATTAATCACTGATTAGTTTTACTAATGATGGCTTTATGATTACTTTATCAATGCTATAAAAAGGCAGTTAAATAAGGGAAATGATGCAAGATTACAAACTATTAAGTGCACTGGATGCGGTATTACGCGAACAAAGTTTTGATAAAGCAGCGAAACGTTTACACATGACTCAATCTGCCGTTTCACAGCGTATTAAACTGCTTGAAACAGAGCATGGTCAGCCTTTATTGATTCGTAGTCAACCGATTAAGCCCACCGCATTGGGTCAAAAACTGTTGGGCCATTATCAACGAGTTTTACAGTTAGAGTCGGAATTAAATAAGCAGTTAAATAAAGAAAAACAGCTACAAAGCCTGCCTCTCGCCGTTAATGCAGACAGTTTAGCGACTTGGTTTGTTGACGCCTTAGCGCCATTGTTACAGCAACAACAAATCGAGCTTAATCTTTATGTCGAAGATGAGTCTCGTACTTGGGAGCGAGTTTCTAGCGGAGAGGCGCTAGCTTGCATTACCAGCAAAGCCAAAGCGATGAGTGGCGGTGAAAGTCACTTTCTGGGTTATATGGAATATCTGTGTGTCGCGACACCCAACTTTATTAAACGCTATTTTTCACAGGGTATTAATAAACGTAGTTTGCAGCATGCCCCCGCCATGACCTTTGATCAACATGATGATATGCACCTGCGCTTTTTGGCGGATCATTATTCACTGCAACAGGGTCAATACCCGTGTCATACCGTGCGTTCGTCTCAGGCCTTTGTTGATATTACCTTGGCAGATGGCGGTTATAGCTTCAACTCTCGTTTACATATTGAAAAACAGATCAACAGCGGACAACTGATACATATTTTGCCTGATAATATTATTTATGTGCCTTTGTATTGGCATTGCTGGCAGTTATCGGGGGAATTGATGGGGCAATTAACAGAGAACATTATTAGTCACTGCCAACAGGTATTAGGTCAGAATAAAAAATAGCGAGGCAGCTAATAGCAAAGTCATTAATCTCGAATCTGGGATTTAGAATTTAGAATTATGAGATGTAAAAATTGGCGAAGTAGAGGCTTCGCCATTTCTTTGCCAATTTTTTGCCAAGAGGTAGCTAAGGGTTCGCGCTAAACCTTCAAAATAGACTAAACAAGCTCTTCAAAATCAGGCTCTGGTGCTAAACGTAGGCGTGCTTCTTCTGAGTCAAAGTAGTCTTTTTCCACTAATAATGCAGCTAAACGTTGTAAATTGAATGTTTGCTGCGCTAAGCCATTCTCTAAACGTGCGATACATTCCTTAATAGCGACCTGTTCGTCACTCTGTAAATATTCACGGCATAAGTACAATTGTGGAATATCCAAAGCAAAGGCGCTTAACTGTGCAATTTGCATCGCATCTAATGGTTGAACAAGTTGCTCAAGTGTTAATGGGGAATCTTGAATAGCTGTAGACATAAATGTGCTCTATATAAGGAAGACCTAAAGACTGTACAGTAAAAGCCTGCTTAATACTGCAAGCTGTTGATCAATATACTGTCACAATAGCCTAATAAACATGCTCTCAGTGATAACTTGTGACTGATCTCGCGCACAATGCTCCCGTCGTATTTTCAGTGGTTATTCTATTTCTCTCATGACGAAGGAAAATAACAGGCAACTAAACCGCTATTGAAGCTCTGATAACTGTCGTGTAATAAAGGTTTTTAAAAAATTCAGTAATAGACGCAATTTTTTGGTTTCTGCGGTTCCCGGGGGGAAAACCGCAAAAATGTTAATATCGGCTAATTGGTAATCTTCGAGTAACAAGGTTAAGAGGCCCGCTTTAATTTTAGGTAAGGCATCATACAGCGGAATACGAGCAAGCCCATGACCCGCCTCAACAAACGCGGTACGCGCAGCTGCATTATTGGTGCTGACGGTGCCACTGGTAATAATACTAAAGGAGCGACTGCCTTTGCTTAAATTAAGAGTGGATGATGCTTGCTGGTAAATAACCCAATCATGGCCCGTTAGTTCGCTAGGTTTAGTTGGCTGGCCTTTCTTTAATAAATAGCTTGGCGCTGCGCAGATACAGGTGGGTAATGTTGCTAATTTACTCGCTTGTAAACCAGAGTCTTTTAACGGTGCGCCACGAATCGCTAAGTCAAAACCTCCTTTAATGATATTTTCTACTTCATCACTGAGTTTAAGATCTAATTCGATTTTAGGATAAAGCGCACGAAACTCGTTAAGCGCCGGCACCATCAGTTGTAAACCAACATTGACCGGACAAGTAATCTTAAGCAAGCCTTCCGGTTCATTCTTAAGGTTTTCAATCTGCTGATTCGCTTGGCTTGCTTGCTCAGCAATCACTCGACAGCGCTGATAATAAACACTGCCTGCCTCGGTTAAGCTAATTGATCGAGTAGAACGATTCAATAATTTAACTTTTAAATGGGACTCTAGCTTTTTAAGGTGATAACTCACCACAGCACGTGATAAACCAATCTGCTTAGCCGCCGCACTTAAACTGCCCTGCTCAACGACATGGGCAAATACCACCATGCTTTTTAACTGCTCAAACGAAACATCCATTATCTTACCCACCATTAATCATTAATTGCAGCGCACCATAAACCAGTCTATTTAGCTGCATCACTCGAACAGCCCTGCTCAGTTAAACCAAACCTGGGCAAACACCACCATGCTCTTTAACTGCTCAAACGAAACATCCATTATCTTACCCACCATTAATCATTAATTGCAGCGCACCATAAACCAGTCTATTTAGCTGCATCACTCGAACAGCCCTGCTCAGTTAAACCAAACCTGGGCAAACACCACCCTGCTTTTTAACTGCTCAAACGAAACATCCATTATCTTTCCTATATTTTACTTATTATCAATCAATAGCGTTTCCACACACACCATTGTATCAATAATTAAAACAATGTAGTTCATTTTATCTGCATTGTTGAAGGTGACTAAGCGTTCTATACTGCTTCCATCAAATAACAGTTGGTTATTTAACCAGTCATCAATAATACATACAAAGGTAGAACTCGCATGTCTAAAAAAATATTAATGGTATTAACATCACATGATCAATTAGGCGATACAGGCCATAAAACAGGATTTTGGGTAGAAGAATTTGCAGCCCCTTATTACGTATTTGCCGATGCGGGTGTTGAGCTAACATTAGCAACACCTAAAGGCGGACAAGCGCCGATCGACCCAACAAGTGAATTAGCAGACTTTCAAACTGAAGCAACAAAACGATTTGATGCGGACAAAACAGTACAGCAGTTAGTGGCAAACACAGAGAAACTAGAAGACATCAACGCCGATGATTACGATGCGGTATTTTACCCAGGTGGCCACGGCCCACTGTGGGATTTAACCGATAATGTTACATCGATTGCATTGATTGAAAAACTATTAAACAGCAACAAACCTGTGGCAGCCGTTTGTCATGCAACCGCTGCATTCTTAAACGTACAAAACACGTCGGGTGAATTTGCTGTACAGGGTAAAGCGGTAACAGGGTTTACTAATAGCGAAGAAGACGCAGTGCAATTAACCGATGTTGTTCCCTTTTTATTAGAAGATGAATTGATCAAACGTGGTGGTGAATACCAAAAAGGCGAAGATTGGAGTGCTTTTGCAGTACAAGATGGTTTGATGATCAGCGGACAAAATCCAGCAAGTTCAGTATTAGCAGCAGAGAAATTATTAGCACATGTAAACGCCTAATTAGTTTTCTTGTCATCATTAAGCATAACTAACAAACGGCCATTAATAAAAATGGCTGTTTTTAATAGCCTACAATGCCCCCTCAATTAGGATTTACCATGACACAAACTGCAACTATTAATCGTAAAATTGTATTAGCATCACGCCCATTTGGCGCGCCAACAGCGGATAACTTTAATATCGTTTCTACTGAGAAGCCAAGTATTCAGCAGGGTGAAGTATTATTACGCACTGTTTACCTGTCACTTGACCCGTATATGCGTGGTCGAATGAGTGATGCTGCTTCTTACGCTGAACCGGTTGTATTAGGTGAAGTGATGGTTGGTGGCAGTGTTTGCCGCGTTGAATCAACTTTAAACGACAACTTTAAAGTCGGTGATTGGGTAGTGGCATTTGGTGGATGGCAGGATTATGTAGTCTCTAATGGTGAAGGTTTATTAACACTACCAAGCACGATGCCAAACCCATCTTACGCACTTGGTGTTATGGGTATGCCCGGTTTAACCGCTTATATGGGTTTATTAGATATTGGCGCACCTAAAGCCGGTGAAACGGTCGTAGTGGCAGCCGCAACGGGCGCGGTAGGCAGTTTAGTGGGTCAAATTGCAAAACTAAAAGGCTGTAAAGTCATTGGTATTGCCGGTGGTAAAACTAAATGTGATTACGCTGTTGAAACATTAGGTTTTGATGCCTGTTTAGATCATAAATCAGATGATTTAGCGGCGCAGTTAGCTAAGGCTTGTGATCAAGGTATTGATGTTTATTTTGAAAACGTCGGCGGTAAAGTATTTGATGCCGTTATGCCACTACTAAACAGTTGTGCACGTATTCCGTTATGTGGTTTGATTTCACAATACAACGCAACAGAGTTACCAAGTGGCCCGGATCGTTTATCGGCGTTAATGGGACTGTTATTAGTGAAACGTATTAAAATGCAGGGCTTTATTGTCTTTGATGATTACGGACATCGTTATCAAGAATTCAGCGACCAAATGTTTAGCTGGTTAATGGCTGGCGACATCAAGTACAAAGAACATATGGTTGATGGGTTAGAAAATACAGTTGAGTCGTTTATTGGTTTATTAGAAGGTAAAAACTTCGGTAAAATGGTCATGCGTTTAGGGCCTGATAACCTCGCTTAAATCAGTTTTAAGTAATTTACCACAAAGAAAAAACTGCAGGACTGAAGTCCCACTTCCAAAAACGATATCAAAATATCCTTGGAAGTGAGCCTTTAGGCTTGCCTTTGTTGCTAATACCACAAAACCCGCAGGACTGAAGTCCCGATTCCAAAACAATACACTACCCCGCAATACCCGCAGGACAGAAGTTCCGATTCCCAAATCCCCCCAAACAGCACTCGAAACAATAGTAATATTCAGAGTACTAAATGAATGCAATGGCTATAACAATAATGAATCTCATTTAGGTAACTATTCATAATGAGGTATGCTAGAATCGCCTCGTTATGGTCGCTTAACAGCGATTTTTCAGAGACTTGAAAGATATGGGAACACGGATAAACCGAGGCTGCCCCCGCAACTGTGAACGATAAGTTTTTAATAAAAACCACTGATTGTTTTGTAAAAAGAACGATTGGGAAGGTATTAAAAGCGTTGAATCGTGAGCCAGGATACCTGCTATGACACTCTAACCTGCTTTAGGCTAATGCACTGTTGCTTAGCTTTAATACAGGTACATCACCGTGGACGGGGCGTCCAATCAGGAGAAGTATTGTGTTACCTCATTTTCAGTTTGAGTGGTTTTATGCATCTACAAATTAAAGACTTAAGTTGGTCTGTAGGTGATAAAAGCATTTTAAAGCATATAAATTTACAGTTAGCTGCCGGCCAATTTATCGGTTTAATTGGTCCTAATGGCTCTGGTAAATCCTCTTTATTACGTTGCGCTTATCGTCGTCAACAACCCGACAGTGGTATTGTTTTGTTTAATCAAAACGATATTTTTACCCTACCAGCTAAAACCTTTGCCCAGCAAGTTGCTGTCGTATTACAAGAGTTCCCCGCGGAATTTGGATTTACGGTGTCAGAAGTGGTTGCGATGGGATTAACGCCACACGCTTCCTTTTTTTCATGCAGTAAAAATAACCTTGAAAAAGTAAATCAAGCGTTAAAAAAAGTGGGTTTACAAGATAATGCACAACAATGTTTTGACCACTTATCGGGGGGTGAAAAACAGCGTTGTTTATTAGCCCGCGCCTTAGTGCAAAAACCACAATTACTGATTTTAGATGAGCCCACCAATCACCTAGACATACAATATCAATTTGAATTATTAAGCTTGATTAAATCCTTAGGTATTTCGGTTTTATGTACTTTGCATGATCTGAACCTGGCCGCGCGTTTTTGTGATTATTTGTATGTCTTAAACAAAGGTGAAATCACCCAGCAAGGCACAGTGCAAGAAGTCTTAACACAGCAAACACTGGCTGAGCAGTTTTCTATGCACACCTTTGTTGACCAACAGGTTGCGACCCCCGTACCGCGCATCAATTATCTAAGCGCCATTTAACCCTTAAATGGCCATTTTTATAAATAACGGACTATCAAATGAAAAAAATAATGATCGCAAGTTTACTCTTTAGTAGCGTGGCAAACGCACATGTCAGCATTGATGTTTGCGGTGAGTCGCTTACCTTCGACAAAGTACCTACGCGTGCTGTGGCGAATGACATCAACATGTTAAAAATCATGCTCGCATTGGATTTAAAAGCCAATATGGCCGGTTATTCAGGCGTTTCTGCTCACCATAAAATGAGTGATGAAATAGCGATAAAAGTGGGTGACTTGCCTGAAATAGCGCCTCAATATCCAAGCCAAGAAAACCTCTTAAATGCCGATGCAGATTTTTATTTTGCAGGCTGGAATTATGGCATGCAAGTGGGTGGCATTATGACACCCGTGACACTCGCGCAGGTTGGCATTAAAACCTATGCCATCAAAGAGTCTTGTGCGCACGTACAACAACGTAGCCAAGTAACGTTAGAAGATACTTTTTATGATATTGCCTCTATCGCTAAAATATTTAAAGTAGAAAGCAAAGCCAAGGGGTTAATTGAGGATTATCAAGCACGTCTGGCAGAAGTTAAGTCAATGGTTACAGGTGTGACTGAAAAACGTGTTTTTGTTTATGATAGTGGCCAAGACAAGCCCTTTACTGCCGGTGCACTGGCGGTGCCTAATGCCATTATTGAAGCAGCCGGTGGCGCTAACATTATGCGTGATGTGGCTAAAAGTTGGACGCGTGTCAACTGGGAAGCGGTGGTGGATAATAACCCTGAACATATCATTATTATTGATTATGGCCAGCCTACTGCCATTGAAAAAATCGCCTTTTTGAAACGTTTTCCTGCCACTCAACACCTTGATGCGGTGCTAAACGACAGTTTTACGATTCTCACTTATGCAGCCGCTACCCCCGGTATCGAAAACATTGATTCCGTAGAGAAATTAGCGCGCGATCTTTACCCTAACAAGTTTAACTAATGCCATTATTTCGCCATCATACTGGGCCCCTCATTTTACTGTTAAGCGTGATACTCATATTGTCTGCTTTATACGTTACCTCGTTAGGTGCGGCCAACGTGCCCGTGGACACTATCTGGGCGATTATCCAGCACAAGTTATCTTTAGGTGATCAGCTAAGTAATCAGGCAGTCACTTGGACACGTGGCAAAGAAGCGATTATCTGGCAGATTCGACTACCGCGTATTTTACTCGCAGTGTTTGTTGGGGCGGGTCTTGCTTTGGTCGGTACCTGTTTACAAGCAGTCACACGCAACTCAATGGCCGACCCTTATTTGTTTGGCGCTTCTGCCGGTGCTTCGCTCGGGGCGGTGTTAGTGTTGTTACATGTAGGCCTGTTTCTTGGCCCTTTTAGCTTACCGCTAGCAGCCTTTTTAGGCGCGTTATTATCCATGTTACTGGTTTTGTTTGTCGCTCAGCAGGGCCAAGGGTTATCACAACAAAAGTTAATTTTAAGTGGCGTTGCGGTGCATTTTATATTGATGTCCGTGACTAACTATTTAATCTTTGCCGGTGAACAAAAAGCAGCTGTTTCAGCGATGTTTTGGATGTTAGGTGGATTAGGTGCGGCTCAATGGTCACAGCTTATTTTCCCTTTTAGCACGCTGTTACTCGCGTTAATTATTATGCTGAGTTGGTCGAAAAAATTAAACGCCATTATGGCCGGTGATGAAACCGCCACCACATTAGGTATTAATGTGAATAGAACCCGCATATTAGTGTTTCTTTTGTGCGCATTAGTCACTGGTGTGATGGTGGCCTTTAGCGGTGCTATTGGCTTTGTCGGTTTGATGGTGCCACACATTGTGCGTTTATTAGTGGGTGCGGATAACAGTAAAGTATTACCGGTGAGCGCATTATTGGGAGCATTGTTATTAGTCTGGGCTGATGCACTAGCGCGGGTGTTAATTGCCCCTCAAGATTTACCCGTGGGTATTGTCACGGCTATTTTAGGCGGTAGCTTTTTTATCTTTCTGATGGCCAAAAAATAACATTAACCCTCTAACGTATTGCCATTCAATACGTTAGAGGGTGACACAAACCAGCTTCACAGATAAGTCTAGGGCAAGCGCATTATTAATATGATCAAACAATTTAAATAAATTCAAAAGAAATTAGGCACGAAGAAAAAGAAGGTTAAAGAGCAAGTTGAATTTTTGCTCTTGGTTTCTTCGTGTTCCCTGCTTCTGTCTAACGGGGGTAACGAAGTGGCTTCGTGGTCGTTTTTATTGAAATTATAATGCGCTTATCGCGCTCGGTTAAGACGCAGTTTCTGCTCAACCATTTGGTCAATGGCACTTAATACGTTAAGACTTGCTTGCTCCATGCCTTTGATATCATCAACAATTTTCGCACGTACCGCTAAGTCATTTAACCAATCATGATCTAAATTCGCGATAGCCGCATTAATATACTGATGAACCTTAATATGCGGTTGTTCGATATTTGCATAACTATTAGTTTGGCTAAATACCGCGCCTTTTTCACCGTAGAACCACTGCCCAAACGAGCAATCACGGTAACCTGTTGTGACTAAATCACGACATGTTAGATCATCACGATTAGAGACAGAGCGATACGCGTTTTGTTTAAATACCATCAAATCAGATTTCGCCAATGAAGCAGAAGCTTGATCGTTAGCAACCTGCGCATAACTTTCAGTTTTTATTGACGAGACAAGTAACGCATCAATATTAGTTTGTACATCTTCAACCAACTTGTTCGCGTCACCCGTGAGTGTAATGGACTGTTCGGCTTGCTCCGTTATCTCAACCACACGTTTTTCAAAGCTGCGTAGAATCGTGGATATCTCAACAGCCGTTTGCTTAGTGCGCGAAGAAAGCGCTTTAACTTCATCGGCAACCACAGCAAAACCGCGCCCTTGGTCACCCGCACGAGCAGCCTCAATCGAGGCATTAAGTGCTAATAAGTTTGTTTGGTCTGCAATATCAGTAATCGTTGTTAAAGCGGCTGTGATTCTATCGCTATCTTCATTCAACACCCCGACCACGTTAGCCACAGAGGCCACGTTTTCACTAATAGTCAGTAAAGAGGTATTAATATTAGTCACCGCTTGCTCACTCTGCTGCGCCGACACTTTATTTTCTGCTGCTAAGTGTGAGACCTGATTAACCTCGTTATTAATGACATTTAACTCTGCTTGGCTACTTTCTAAGTCTTTAATCAGATACTTAGTATTAAGTTCATATAACTCACTGGTTAATGCATTTTTAGCAATATATTGTAGATTGTCCGCCATAGCTGCGAGCGACACATTAATGTTTTTTAATGAACTTTTGAGCACACCCGGTAGCGCGACCGGAAAAGTTTGTCGCGAATAGTTACTGTCTTTAGCATGGCGAAAACAGGTATTCACTTCATTAAAATAGCATTCAAGAATGTCCAAGAATTCATTTAATTCCCAGGCTATTTTTCCCACTTCACCTTGTTCATCGGCTTTAATGATTCGACCGCTTAAATAGCCCTGATTCGCCTCCGTTAATGCTTGGTTAATTTGCTTTAACGTCAGTAAATACTTTTTTACATCGCGGTATAATTTAAGCGCAATAAAGGTAATAACCATGGCGCAGGTAATATTTATCCAAGTGTTTATCGTGCTGATAAAAAGACTTAATAATAACGTCAACGCAGTGAACAGGAGTACACCGACATCTATTTTCAACTTACTTTCTAATAACGTAATATTGGCGATTTTTTTGTTTGATTTATGCATGCTTGAAGCTCTCTGTGAGGTAGGCATTATTATTTTCGCTACGATTTAGCATTGTATAAACTAATCACTAGATCCTGATACTCAACCTCTAGCGCCTGTAGTTGTGCGACAAGATAATCGAGTGATTGTTGTTCCGCTTGTTTATTTGATGTCGCCTTTTTTTCTATCGCTAACATCGCTTGATAAATAGGCTCAATGATGTTGATTGCAGATGCTGGCGGCTTTCTTCTCACAGAGTAAAATCCGGCTAACTTTCCTGCTTGGTTATATTCAGGTGTCACATTGGCAAATACCCAGTAATAACGGCCGTCTTTACGTAAATTTTTTACAAAACCAAAAAATTCTTGCTCCTGCTTTAAGGTTTGCCAAAGGAATTTAAACACCCCTTTTGGCATATCAGGGTGACGTATAATATTATGATTTTGGTGCACTATTTCAGCTTCAGAATAAAGTGCCATCTCCAGAAAAACGCGGTTGGCATAGGTAATATTGCCACGAAGATCCGTTTTGCTAACAATAAACTCCTCATCAGCCATCATTACTTCTTCATCAATCAGCACAATTGAAGCATTTGTTTTTTTCACCATGAGTTAAACACCTAAAGGTTAAAGTAACCATTACTTTTAAGTACCTAATAATACAATAGCTAGAAAAATTATGATGGTTAAAAACAATAATTATTCACCTAAAAACAGATCTCGTAGCGGTTTATCAAAAGAAAGTTAAATACACTGAAATCAAATGTAATTAGCTTTAAATTCAGCCCCTTATATTTACAAAATTAATAGCAAGCACATAACAAATATCACATTAACCCTCGCGAGCGCAAAGACTTAATAGATAATTAATAGAGTGCTAACAAAAACACTCCACAGTCCTGGAAATTAGCGTTTAAAAGGATCAACAATACTGACATACACACTGAGACTGTATATATTGTCCACATCAAGACTCAATCTGACTTATCAATAATACAGCAAATAAAATAGCTTTCTTTAGCTTAGGAATTCAAGTGCCACACTCTGATTTAAGCAATACAACAACACAATTGTTAATATTGAAACAAATATCAAATACCGTTGGTGCATACATATATAGCAAGGACCTACAAGGGAACTACACCTTTGCGAATGAAAGTGTATTACAACTATTCCAAACCTCTTTAGATCAAGTTCTTGGTGCTAATGACAGTCACTTCTTTGATCATATA
>NZ_PJBZ01000088.1 GCF_002835995.1 Psychromonas sp. Urea-02u-13
CGTATTTAAATTAAAAATTATTTACTAAATAAGAGCAGAATTGAGACAGAGGAATTTATAAAAATATAATTTGTGCAGGCCTTCAAAGATCGACTAACAAAAAGCTGAATAGTCCCAACTTAATATTTAATTGTGGTACTTTGTTTATCATGTTTTTGTTGTTTTTTTTATAACTAGCAAGGCTTAAATGGTCACTGAAAATAGCACGCCTTTAATACTCGCGTTAGCGGATGTTGAAACATTGATTGTAGAAAATCCGCAGCAAGCGGAGCCTAAAGTGCTTCGCATTTTTGAGCGTGCACAAATTCTTTATGATAACCAAGCACTGTTAGTGGCGACGATGCAATTAGCGCGTATTGCATGGCATCTTAATCAATATGAAAAAGGCATCAAGCTATGCAAGCGAGCAGAGCAGCTATTATTACCCGAATTTGAAAGTCAGTACCTCTCCGAGTTATATCATGTCTACGCACAACAATATTGGGGACTAGAGCGTTTTCGTTCCGCATTGCATTTTTGGAATCTTGCGATGGAAAAGTCACTGGTACACAACCAACTTAATTTGCAAATAGAGTCATTAATTGGTGTCGCTAATGTTTGGAAAATGAATGAGGAATTAGACCTTTCTTATTCAGCACTATCACTTGCCATGACACTGGCAGAACAGTATGACTTTAATGTACTGGCGGGTAAAAGTGCCATTTTATTGAGTTGGGTCCTCAGTGATCTCAAGCAATATTCGTTAATGCTAGAAATATTAAACAAAGCGGAAGACTTCTTAGAAGGTTATGCAGACTCCACTTGGTCGACTGAAATTAAAGATTTAAAAAGCATCTCATTAACCAGCTTAGGGCGCTTCACTGAGGCTGAAAAGGTAGCGCAAAGCGTCGATAATAAACGCGTTGCTAATAGAGGGCCTTGGGTAGAAACACATACACCTATCAGCAAAGCCATTGTTGCCATTCAATTAAAAAAACATGATTCAGCCAGGAGATATTTGGATGAGGCAGAAGCGTTGGCGCTTCGACTCAATCAATTTTCATTATTGTCTGAGCTTTATTGGTTACGTTTTGAACTCGAAAGTGAGCGTCAGGTTCCCGAGTCGATGCTTTTTTATTATAAAAAATATCGCCAATTTTCAATGAAGCTATTACGTAGTCGAAGCATCGCGTTAGGCAAAGACCGTTGTGAATTAGCTTTTGATATCTTGAACTATAAAGCAGAGTTATTAATTGGACGCTTAGAAGCGGGCGCATTTAACGCCTCAGAGGGTGGTTTCCCCGCCTTTAGAGAAGCTTCTATTTGGTTATATGCTTGCCAGAGATCCTTGCCTGAAACGGATAAAAGCATTGTTATTATTGAATTACAAAGTGAAAAAGAGTTGATTGCGATTCTTCCTATTGTGCATGCGTTATGTCAGCCCCATGAATTAATTACACGTTTTAAAAAAAATCGCCTAGCAATGCTGTTTCAGCTAGAAAATAACCAACAGCATAAAATACTCGATTCGTTAACGGCAATGTTAGTTGCCTATCCGTGGTGGCGACTCGGTAAAGAGTCCCCTAAAACTAAGGTGAAATGCTTTTCTGTTAGTGATTTTTTAGCGAATAAAGAAAGTTATTTAGACAAAATAGAGGGATGTGAATAATGAATAATATGCCTCTTTTACAGCAAGCGAGAAAAAAGCTTAAGAATAATCAGGCTGAAGATGCCTTAGTATTATGTAAAAAGTTTGTTGATCAAATCGCTTACCGTAACCGAGAAAAGTTACATGGTGAGTTGCTGTTATCGGAGATATTAATTGAGCTGGGTGAAACGTCCGCTAGTTTAGCTTCCTTAAAAAGAGCGATTGGCCTCTTTTCTATTAACACCTCACCAGAAGATAGGTTACAAGTTTTATCTGCCCTTAGTTATCGTCATAATGATCTTGGTTTTTATCAAGAAGCTGCTGATAACTGGCTTAAAGTGGGCGAATATAGCGCGGAAGTGGGCAGTGTTGATTTTTTTATTAAAGCCTTACTGGGTATCGGCTCAATGCTGGAGATAGTGGGGGAGCATGACGCCGCTTTTAACTTCTTTAGCCAAGCTGAATTATTAGCGAGTAAATCTAACTCTGCGATGACCTTCGCGCGATTACATTTTCATATTGTTGCCTGTTACATCGCGCTTAAAAAATACGATAAAGCACAAAAGTATTTAAGGCTTTGTCGCGATAATGTTTCATTAGAATTAGTCTCTGAATTTAAAGCGTCAATACATCTCTATCAAGCCAAAATATATCGTATGCAAGGCCTGATAAAAGAAGCGTTAGCAGAAATATATTTAGGCGTGGAAATCAATAAAACAGGTGTTGAAGCCTGGACAAATAGCATGATTCGATTAGAGCGGGGTAATTGTTTAATTGCGGATAATCAAGCACTGCAAGCGAGTGTTTTATTGGCTGATACGGTTATTTATATCGACGGATTAGGCTTAGACTTTATTGATCAGAAGCTTAACGAAGCATTAAGTGATGCTTATGCGCAGCAGTTTGATTTTAAGGCTGCACTGAAACATGAAAAACTAGCACATCAAGTCGAGTTATCTTTAGTGGGGAAAATCCCAGTTGGTAAATTAGAGTCTGAGTATTTTGCTAAATTAGCGAAACAACAACATCTATTATTGATTCAGCATACCAAGTTAGAAAATAAAGAGTTAAAAGGGCAAGTTGAAGATCATCATTATATTGTGGAACGCCTACAGCATGATGTTTGTACCGACCCTTTAACGGAAGTATACAACCGCCGTTGGTTAGACGATGAGTTAAAAAATAAAAATGACAGTTACGCTATTTTAATGATCGATGCGGACCATTTTAAAACCGTCAACGATGATTTTTCACATCAGATTGGCGATAATGTTCTCAAACGATTAGCGTATATTTTATCTTCTGAAATTCGCCCTATCGACAGTGTTATTCGTTTTGGTGGTGAAGAGTTTGTGATTATTCTTTGTGAAGCCAACTTAGCGCAGATAACCAGTTTAGCTGAACGTGTTCGATATGCGGTGGAAGTTGCCCATTGGTCGGACTTATTACCTGGAAGACCGTTAACCATTAGTTTAGGTGGCGCTGTTAAGGGAGATGAGGAGGTTGCTGAAGTGGTATTAAAACGTGCTGATGTTGCGTTATATGAAGCCAAAGCCAAAGGCAGAAACTGTTATGTGTTTAACAAGGAGTAGCTTTTGCTACTGACCACTACTCCATGTTAATGAGTGAATTATTTTAGTGTTTTGTTAAGCTAATATCAGCAAAGAAAACCGTGCCTTCATCACCGATAGAGTCAGTCCACTGTTCAAAAACAAGGTGAAAGTCATACTTTGCATTAAAGCTAAGTGTGTAACGTTTCCAGCCATTATTATCACGTAAGCCTTGTGGGAATGCGCGTGTCGTTCCCGCTAACCAATGATGTTTTACGCCAGGAAAACCTTCACCGTAACCCACAGCAGCACCACAATCACGTTTACAAGTGCCCATGTAATCAAAGCTTAACGTATATTTACCCGGGATAAAGCTTTCTTGAGTAATAAAGTCGCCGCCAAATACTTTAACGGTAGATTGAGCTGCCTTTTTTCCCTCTCGAATCGGATCATCTACAATTTTACTGAGTACATCTACATTTTGTAACTGAGTGCCCTTAGGTGAATCCACTTCAACTTCTTTACCAATCCAATTAGAAAAATCACCACTAAAATCTTCTGAGAAGACCACTTCTTTTGCAATGGTTGCTGTTGAAAAAGAAAGCACAGAGCCTAGTAATAAACCTGCAAATAGCTGTTTTTTATTCATGTGAAATCCTAAGAGAGTATATTGTTAGTTAATGGCGTTTAGGCATAGTTGTAAAGTCTATCATTAGGGAAATGAGATCTTGGCAATAAAATGTACGCTGAAAAGCACTCGCTATTAATTATTTTAAGTCTAATACTCAGGTTTTATTATAACCAATAAAAGGCAGAGCAAAACGTCCCGCTAAATAGCGGTTGGCAATCATAATGCCAACAATCATACACACTACAAATGCTAAAGTAATATGACTGCCTGCGCTGATACTTGTTATTGCAGGGCCCGGACAAAAACCTGCTAATCCCCAACCAGCACCAAAAATAGCCGCCCCTGTAATAAGGGAACTATCAACTTTAGTCTTTGCTGCTAGCGTAAGTTCCTCGCCATTAATTGCATACTGGCGTTGTTTGATGAACAAATGATAAATAGGGGTAAATACTGCCAAAGCTCCCCCCATGACAAAGGCTAAGCTCGGATCCCAATTGCCAGTAACATTTAAAAATCCGATCACTTTATTGGGATCGACCATACCTGAAACAATCATGCCCGCGCCAAATAAAAGGCCCGATACTAAGCTGATAATCAGATTGATGAATTTTGATTTTTGCATTTTAAAGTCCACCTAATAAACCACGAAGAAAAACCGTGACCATAGCAACAAACATAAAGGTGAGCGTGGCATAAATAGAACGCTTAGAAAAACGGCCCATGCCAATGATGCCATGACCACTTGTGCAACCATTGCTAATACGTGTGCCAAATCCCACCAATAAACCCGCTAACGAAATAATGAAAATATTCTCTCCACTAATATCGGGTAACGAAACTGCAAATGGCGCGACCAGCAAAAAACTTAATACCATGCCAATTAAAAATACAATACGCCAGCTTACTTCATTCTTTTTAGGGGTGATTAAACCTGCTAACACACCACTAATACCGGCGGTTTTACCATTAAATAACATTAATAATGCAGCTGATAAACCGAGTAAAGCGCCACCTGCGAGTGACATCCACGGGGTAAAATTTTCCATTTAAGATCTCCTATTATTCCGATTAGTATTATGTAAAGAATGAGGTTATTCATCAGGGCAGAAAGCCTGTTGAAGCGCACTTAACAAAAGGTTCACTCGTGGATCGGCAATAGAATAAAAAACTTGCTGTGATTCTTTGCGGATTTTGACTAAGTTATTTTTGCGTAAAACACCTAAGTGTTGAGAGAAGGCAGACTGGCTGAGCTTGGTATGCTCTCTGAGTTCTGCTACGCCCATTTCGCCGCCCGAAAGTAAACATAACACCACCATACGGTCGGCATGTGCGATGAGCTTTAATAACTCGCTGACTTCTGGCGCTTTCTCATGGATGAGCGCTAATTTGTTTTTCATATTGAACCCTTAATAACTGTGTACGCTTAAGTGACTGTGCCTACAGTCTATATTTGATGTTGATGTAGATCAATCTAAATTAGCCTTTTCTTTATTAGCCTTTGCTAATTTAAGCGTGTATGTTAGCGATAGAAAAGCAATATTGATTGTGTATTTTATTTGGAGAAAAATGATGTCGAAGAAAATATTAATTGTTGGTGGTGTTGCTGGTGGCGCATCTGCAGCCGCTAGAGCACGTCGTCTGGATGAAAATGCACAGATTATTGTTTTTGAACGAGGTCCGTATATTTCATTTGCAAACTGTGGTTTGCCTTATCATATTGGTGGTGAGATTGAGTTACGTGAAAAATTATTATTACAAACACCAGAAAGTTTTAACAATCGTTTTAATGTTGATATTCGTGTTAACAATGAAATTTTAGCGATTAATAAAGAAGCTAAAACCGTGACTGTACGTGATCTTATGACAGAGGCAGAGTACACGGAATCCTACGATGCGCTCATTTTAAGCCCCGGTGCGAGCCCATTTATCCCGCCAATTTCAGGTGTGTCGAATCATTTAACGCATAGCCTACGTAATGTGCCAGATATGGATGCGATCATTGTTTCGATTGAGACCAATAAACCCAAACATGCAACCGTGTGCGGTGGAGGTTTTATTGGCCTAGAGATGGTTGAAGCACTACGTCATCGTGGTATCGAAGTAACGTTAATTGAACTCGCACCACAGGTGATGGCACCTGTGGATATTGAAATAGCGAATGTGCTACATCAAGAGCTTGAGCTTAATCAGGTTGAATTAAAGCTAGGTAAAGCGTTGCAATCTGTGGCTGCAATCACTGAGGATGTGAAGTCTTTATTATTAACATTAAGTGATGATTCAACACAACAGACTAACTTATTAATTATGGCGGTCGGGGTAAAACCAGAAACATCATTAGCGGTGCAAGCGGGGTTAACAATTGGTGAGCTTGGTGGTATTCAAGTGAATGCATTTATGCAAACCAGTGACAGCGCTATTTTTGCAGTGGGTGATGCTATCGAAAGCCCTGAATTTACCACTGGTGATGCCATGCTTGCACCATTGGCGGGCCCTGCAAATCGCCAAGGGCGTTTAGCTGCCAATGTTATTTTGGGGCACAATGCTGAAGGTAATGAAGGTTACAAAAAAACACAGGGCACAGCCATCTGTAAAGTGTTTGATTTGGCGGTTGCCTCTACTGGCCTTAATGAAAAAACACTGCAGCGTAAAAACATGGCTTACGAAAAAGTGTATGTGCACGCGATGAGTCATGCGGGTTATTACCCAGGCGCACACCCAGTTACTTTAAAGCTTTTGTTTAATCCTGAAAATGGAAAAATATTAGGGGCGCAAGCGGTGGGTAAAGACGGAGTGGATAAACGCATTGATGTACTTTCTGTGGCGCAGCGTGCAGGTTTAACTGTGTATGATCTACAAGATTTAGAGCTTTGTTATGCCCCTCCTTTTGGTTCTGCACGTGATGTGGTCAATCAAGCTGGTTTATTGGCTAGTAACGTCATGAAAGGGGATGAAGTCGTTTGCCATAGTGATGATGTTAAATCATTAACGGAGAATCAATTATTGATTGATGTGCGCTCTGCACAAGAAGTTAGCAATATGGGTATGATTCCAGGCGCGATAAATATTGCCGTTGATGATTTACGTGCAAACCTGAATCAAATTGATAAACAGAAAGAGATTATTGTTTATTGTCAGGTGGGTTTACGTGGTCACGTTGCATCGTGCTTATTAACTAACTTAGGTTATAAAGTGAAAAACTTAACCGGCGGTTTTAAAACTTGGAAAGCGTTTAATTATTAAGACGCTTATTAAGGGGGGGACTTCACGGCAGCGTATTATAATTGATCCTATTTTTAGTTGCCTAAATCCTCTTTGCTGCAGCGTAGAATCTTTTTTATCGAAAAACACGACCACGAAGTCACTTCGTTACACAGAGAACACGAAGAAACCAAGAGGAAAAAATTAATTGGCTCTTTAATCTTCTTTTTTCTTCGTGCCTTCGTGGTTAATTTCTTTTGAATTTTACAAACATGACTTCTCTTTTTTATGCTGGTAATAAACTACACAAAATCAATCGGATCCACATCAATCGACCATCTCACTTTACGGCCCTCGGGTAATTTATCTAAGCTGGGTAGCGCCTGATTAAGGGTTTTACTGATTAAGGCACGATGATCAGATTGTAATAATAACTGGAAACGATACTTTCCTGCACGGCGTTCCATTGAAGCTGGAATGGGGCCCAATACAAACAAGCGTGAATCTATTTTATTTAGTACTGTTATCTGGGTAATGATCTGTTTGCACAAACCTAAGAAGCTTTCCGCTAATGTTGCGTTATCCGATTCAGCACGTAATAAGGCTTGAAAAGAGAAGGGTGGCAATTGCGCTAATTGACGCTCGGTTAATGCATGGCGTGAAAACTCTGCATAACCACTGTTAACCAACTCTTGTAATAAACTGTGTTCAGGATGATGGGTTTGTAATAATACTTGGCCACGTTTTTCAGCACGCCCTGCACGACCTGCAACCTGTGTAAATAACTGCGCTAAACGCTCACTCGCGCGGTAATCGTTACAAAACAGCGCACCATCGACATCAATTAAAGCCACTAAGGTAACGTCAGGGAAGTGATGCCCTTTGGCTAACATTTGCGTGCCTAATAAAATTTTATATTTACCGTTATTAATATCGGTTAAATACTGATTAAAACTCTCTTTTTTACGTGTATTGTCGCGGTCAATACGTACCGTTGGGTGATCAGGGAAAAGTGTATTTAACGTTTCTTCTAACTGCTGCGTACCCACACCTGTTGAGATTAATTGTGTTGAGCCACAATCATTACATTGATGCGGAATCGGTAACGTTGAAGCACAGTGGTGACAATGCAGATAATTGGCTGATTTATGATAAGTATAAAAGGCATCACAACGGCCACATTTCACTAACCAGCCACATTCGTGGCACATTAAAACCGGCGCATAACCACGACGATTTAAAAACAAAATGACCTGATTACCCTTCTCAAGGTGTTTACCCATCAGCTCTATTAACTGAGGTGATAACCCGGCTTGTAAGTGCAAACCTGCTAGATTGACTAGGCTACTTGAAGGAGGGATTGCATTACCCGGACGCTGGGTTAAATGTAGATGCTGATATTTCCCTTGCAGTGCATTGTGTAATGTCTCAAATGCAGGGGTGGCAGAGCCTAATAAAATAGGAATCTGTTCAAGGTGTGCACGCTTAATCGCAAAGTCACGCGCATGGTAACGAAAGCCATCTTGTTGTTTAAAAGAAGCGTCGTGCTCTTCATCTAATATAATCAGACCAAGATCCTTAAAGTCACTAAAAATAGCACTACGCGTACCAATAATGATGGCAGCGCTGCCTCGTTTTGCATGGCACCAACTATCAAGTTGCTCTCGTGAATTAAGCGCTGAATGTTTCAAGTAAATAGGCACATTAAAACGTTGTTGGAAACGCTGCACGGTTTGTGGCGTCAGGCCTATTTCAGGCACAATTAATAATACCTGTTGTCCACGCGCTAAAATCGGCGTAATAATATTGAGGTAAACCTCTGTTTTACCGCTGCCCGTTATACCTTCTAATAAAAAACAGTTAAAGGCTTGGTTCTGCTGATTTACAGCGGTGATCGCCAGTGCTTGCTCGCTGGTTAAGTTGGGTTTTTCAGTGCTTTCTTCGAAATTTTCAAGCCAATTTAAATTGATGTTAGGCTGTTTATCAAGGCTAGTTAATACGTCTTTATCTTGCAACGCTTTGAGCGTCACACGAGTAACGCCTTGTGTTTTTAGCTCACTGGTGGATAAACATTGCTGACCTAAAAGTATTAATGCTTGATGTTGTTTTTTAGCCCGTTTGAAGTCATCAAGATTAAAAGCCTTACCCTCTGGCAAGTCAGCTTTTACACTCTGGCTTAATTGCCAATGCTCACTGCCTTTAAAAGTGGCTTCTTTGCCTTGGCGTAGCGCCGTCGGAATCGCTTGCTGATAAACATCACCAAAGGGATGCTGATAATAGAAAGCAGCCCAGCGTAGTAGGGTTGATAATTTTTCACTTAATAGTGATTGTGTATCAATGAGCTGGGTAATCTTTTTTAGCTTATTAATATCATAATCAAGTTCTGGATTAACCTCACAAATAACCCCGACCATCTGGCGTTTCCCTCCAAAAGGAACACGCACGCGACAACCGACTAACAGCTGCTCAGACTCAAGGAAGTCTGCAGCTAAGTATTCAGGCAGTAGGTAATCAAATTGTTTGTGCAGTGGAATCGCTAATGCGACACGGCAGATTATTGCTTTAGTCATCGGCTTTCATCAAAACGGAAAAAGCTATTGTAGCGTTTTTAATCCAGCCGATAGTAGATATTTATTATGAAAGCGTGGCGATGATGATTTTCAAGCACAGACCTCGGTATTTTTAACGCCTTGAGTCTGTTTTTCTGCTAGATAAAGAAACAGTATCGCGATAGCACAAAATAATGAGGAAACGATAAAAATGGCGTAATAACTAAAGTATTGCGCGATAAAACCGACCATCAAACTACTTAATAGAATGCTTAACATTTGGCTATTACTGAAGAGTGTAGAAGCGAGTCCCATCTGTTTTTTCATCATGTCTTGCACGACGACCATACCTAGGCTGGCATTGATACCAATAAACAGGCCATTAAAGACTTGTATGACCATAAACTCCCAGGGCTGTTTGGCTACCAGTAATCCCGCATGGAAAATTAAACCGCTTAAACAGGCGATAAAAATAAGGCGTTGTACGCCAAATTTTCGTGATAGATAACCGGCACTAAGCATAATAGGAATCTCAATAAAGGCTGCAATACCCATTAAATATCCCGCCCATTTTGAGGCAAAGTCTAACTCTTGTGTAATGTATAAACTGATTGAAGTGATGTACATGCTATTGGCACTGAAGGCAAAAAAGATACATAACAAAAAGAACAATACGCCGGGTATCTTTTGCCAGCGCACAATTTCTTCAAGCTTATGAGATACCTCAATATGCAGATTGGGTAACCCTGCTAATACGATAAAAAACACAGCTGCACCGCAACTGGCTGCGATTAAAAAGGTGTATGTAAAACCAAATTGATCATTGACTAAAAAAGCCAAGGGGGGGGCAATCACCCAGGCAACCGCAATAGAAGCACGCATCATAGTGACAAAGAACACCGCTTGGTCTGCTAAATATTTATCGGCATAGTTTCGTCCCATGGCAAAGACCTGTGGCAGGGAACAAGCGCTGAAAGACATGAAAAAGATAACCGCGCCTAAAGCAATATAATAATCACGTGTTAACGCCAAAATCACCGTCGAGATAACAAAGCCAAGTTGACCCATTAAGATAATTAATTTCCGACTGGTTCCCTCATCGGATCTTTTAGCAAAGTATTGTGAAACCGTTACACCACTTAAAATCATCACTGCAATTAAGAATCCCATGTGCATAGGGGAAACTCTTAATTCATCAATAAGGTACAAGCTCAATAATGGTGACGTAAAAGCGGAGCTAAACCCACTGAATAAACAGGTTAATAGATAGATCAGTGGGTGTCGGTTTAACAGTATTTTAAGTGACATTATGGTTCCTCGGAATAAGTCTTAACAAGAGTCGCTAAGTTACGCGTTAATTGACTGTTAAGTGATAAAAAACCGCCATTTTCTGATACTATTGTTTCATTTTCCTCTTTGTAAAAGGTGTTTCAGTGAAGCCGAGTATTGAGAAAATCAGTAATAAACCCGACTTCGGTTGGCGAATTCAGCATTACCATCATTGTCAGTCTCGATTTGATTGGCACTATCACGTTGAATATGAATTAGTGTTACATCGTCACTTAAGTGGAAAGAAATTTATTGGCGATTACATCGGCACGTTTGAGCATAATGACCTGTCACTTTATGGGCCTAATCTGCCACATACTTCGACCTTTGAAAGTAATGTTCAAAATGAGAATAATGAAACCTATATCATTTGGTTTAGCCAAGATTGGATCTCGCGTTTAATAGTGGCGTTACCAGAGCTGGCGAATATTCAACAGATGCTTGATGATGCGTTACAAGGTCTTGAGTTCTCGCCTTTATTATCCGATAAAGTATATCGGTTGTTAGTTAATCATCAGCAGTTAAGCCCGGCATTAACGCTGACACATCTTATTGAAATTTTAGTGTTACTCAGTGAATCTGACGGTGCTAAGCGTTTAAACAGTTATCGTGCACAGCGATTGCAAGAGGGTGGAAAAGAATTAAAGCTGGTGGAGAAAGTGTCGTTATTTATTGAAAAAAATTACCGTAACGATATTAAGTTAGTGGATCTTTGTGCGCATATTCATGTCAGTAAAAGCACGCTTTCACGTATTTTTGAACGGCACTTTTTAAGCTCTTTCTCACTACATTTAGCCGAGTATCGATTAGGTAAAGCGTGCGAGTTGTTGGTAAACAGTGAAACGAGCATTGCGGTGATTGCAGATTTGGTGGGGTTTAATAATATTTCTAATTTTAATCGCCAGTTTAAAGCCAAAAAACAGATGAGCCCCAAGCAGTTCAGGCAGTTATTTTCACAATAAATAAGTCCCAGAATTTACGTTGCCCCATATTATTTTTACTTTGTGAGTAGATTTGGCACCTTAATTGCTTTTATTTATTACATAAGTGAATTGGCAATATATTGTCAATGAGGTGAGTTTAATGTGTAACGGTTACTAGGTGGGTGAGTCGATGCGTTTTTTAAAAAAAAACAATAAAAAGAGACAAAGCAGAAGTAATCAATACTTGTGCTTTGTCTTCTGTTTTTTATGTAGCATCCCTTCGCCGACTATCGCTAAAGAATCAGAAGCGACTGTTATGAGCAATGAGGCGATGAAAGAGTTCAAAGACCTAAAAACGTTAATGACCACTCAAATCGAAGAGTGGAACGAAATGAAACCCGCTCTTAAGCGATTAATTCGTTCAGAGCAAGATTTAGCCTTAATTATTGGCGCGTTAGAAAAATCCTCGCCTCTACCTTCACAACCAACTGAAAAACAGTTACTTGAACCAAACAGATTGACATTGCCAGCAAAACAAAAAATTAAAAATAGGCAAGTTACAGAAGTAAAAAGGCAACCTGCTATTATCAAGAGAACCACGACAGAAAAAGTTGATAAATCAAGCCCCTCTGTTAAAAAAAGAGAGCCAGTTAAAGAAAATAAATCACCTAAGTCGGTTAACGCAACCACGCAAATAGGCATTCACCTCGCCTCGTATAAAAAGATAAAAAATGTCGAGCCAGGCTGGCAAGTCTTGAAGTCTCAATTTTCTGGTCAATTTCGAGGGAAAATTCCGTTTTATTATCAGACGGAGGTGGGAAACGTATTATACACACGCCTAGTAGTTGGGTCTTTTCGCTCAACATCGATTGCTAAAAAAGTATGTATGGCGTTAGAAGAACAAGGTCAGTATTGTCAAGTACTCAACTACCAAGTTGTTGCTAAAAAAGGTTAGCGTGACTTGCATCATGGTTTTTTTATAAATGCTCATTTGCACTAAAAATCGTTAAAGTCTTTACACTTGATGTCGATAAGTTATTTATTAAAGAGGATATGTGACTAAATATTGACTGTTGAGTTGTAAGTCATTGGTGCATTTTATATAACTTAAATAACTTAAATAACATAAGGCCATTAATATGAATCAAGAAATGCGAAAAATAATACAGGTATTTGGGGGGACTGCTTTAGTCGCTACATCTATCAATTTAAAAGCTGAAACGATGACCCCTGCTCCCATTGCAACTGTAAAGGTACAAAATGCATTTACTTTAGATCATCCTACAGCGTTAGATTTTGGAACTATACGAGCTAAAGCAGTGGTAACTTCAACTGGAGCAGATAATGTTGTTGGGGGGGACTTTTCAACCATTACACTCGCTTCAATTGATGGTGTTTCAACAGTTTCAGCAGTTGGTGCTACTGCTATCATGCAAACATTAATACCAGGTACCGCTGGTATATTTACTATTGCTGGTGTTGCGCCTTTTTCATTCTTAACTATAACTTTACCGACCGCAACACCAGCTGCGCCACTTGTTATGACGGCAGGCTCTGCTCCTCCCGGTACTGCTTATTTTCTACTACATAGTTTTGAAGCGACTGTAACCAGTGGAACGAAAAATGGTAGTGCCTATACCAGTCCAGGCGATTTGACTGCAGATACAAATGGTGATGCTAGTTTTACGCTTGGCGCACAGCTTTCTACATCTGACCCCGCCACTGGTACAACCCTTACTCAAGGTAATTACCTAGATTTAGATTACACCGCGACTTACACGATGGAAGTGAATTATTAAGAGTTTTTTACTAGAAATCCATTTATAACAGGCACCTTAGGTGCCTTTTTTGATCTCATTGAATAGTCTACACTAGCCTCAAAATTGATTTAAACTTTTAGGTTTTATGGAAATTTCATTTATTATGTACTAACTCATATATTACTTTTAGGATCACAATGGTGTTTATGAAACCAAATAAAAAGCTATCCGCTATTGTTTTTTTGTTTTGTGTTTTTTCAAAGTCGTTATTCGCAGGAGTATTAGCGGTAAATGAGTTGTCTTTTGGAACCGTTGTTGTGACCGATAATTCAGTGGTGAGCACTGTAAGCATTGATTTGCTAAGTGGCAATACATTTGTGACCAATAAAATGCTAGTACTGGTGCCTGGTCAGCTCGGTGAGTTTTTATTGTATGGGTTGCCTCCTTATACTAGCGTAAACCTTAGTGCTAATGTAATAACACCTCAGACAACCAGTGGTGGTGTTCCTTCTGAGCAATTTACTTTGGGCAACCTAACCGTTGAACCTTCTCTTACCATTGATGAAAATGGTGAAGGTATCTTCTTTGTGGGTGGCACTTTGTCTACTTCAGGTAATGGTAATAATAATTATGCTGACTTAGAGTTTACTGTTCGCCACAATATTGTCATCTCCTATTAATTACATGTGTTCTTTTAGCGAGTGACTAATAGAGCATCTAATCATCATCTTTGGGATAGAGTAATAATGAAATTTAATGTTTTTAAAAATATTACACTTATTAGTTTTTTGTGTTTTCTACCAGTATTGGCTCAAGCCACGTTACTTATTTCTCCTAGTAAAGTGATGTTGGAAGATAGACAGCGCTCACAGGAATTGATATTAATAAATACCTCTAATGAGCCGAGAACCTATCGCCTTTCATGGGTAGAAAGGACGCTCTCTGAACAAGGGGCTTATATATCTCTAACCAAAGAGCAAGCGAAAGAGCACACTACCTCAAGTAATATGATTCGCTTTAGCCCTAAACAAGTGCAATTAAAGCCGGGGCAACGTCAAATTATAAAGCTGGCTGTTCGTCGACCTAAAGGTTTAGAAGATGGAGAGTATCGTTCACATTTAAAATTAGAAGCAATTCCCGATAAAAGAGTGACGGATAGTGATGGGACAATGTCTATGAAGGTAAAAATGCTTTTTACCTATATTTTACCTGTCTCAGTTCGTAAAGGCTCCGCTAGCTCACAAGTTACTATTAACAAAATTGACTTATATAAAGCGAGAGATAAAGATGATAAGGGGCAATTAAACGTCTTTTTAGCTAATAATTCAAAGTACTCCACAACAGGGAATTTAATCGCTTATTTATCTGATAATAACGGAAAAGAGCGTGTTGTTGCTCGCCATCATGATTTTACTTTTTATCCAGACCTTAATGTCACGCAAGCAAGACTATTTTGGGTTGATCAACTGTGTAAAATTAAGGGTTGTACCGGTAAGTTAAGAGTCGCTTATGAAGGTATCAAAAAAGAAACAGGTAAATTACTGACAGAATACCAAATGCAAATCACCCCTGAATTATTTAAGTAACTTAAGCAAGATGAAGAAGGTTGGAGAATGATTAAGTATCGTTTTTTATTAATATTATTCAGCCTATTTTTTATATGTAGCATATCTGTACAATCCGCTTCTGTCCCGGAAAAAGATAATTCTCTATCAGTTAGCGCTATTACAATGAAATTACTTCTCTCCAACCCTCAAATACTCTCAAATATATCCAACATTAATAAGGCAAACAAAGAGCAACGTATTAAGCACTACGCTTCTGAATCATCAGGAATTCCTAACGGAGAGGAGTTGATTTTATCTATTTATATTAAGCGGGGAGTTTATGGAAAAACTTACATTGCTGATATTTTTGCCGAGAAAAGCCAAGCTAATGCCAAGCTAAGCTTAACATCATTATTTGAAACCTTTGATTTCCCAATCGAAGTAGATGTTGAAGAGGAGAGAGTAAAGGGCTGGTTTTTAAATGAGAAAAACAATTTTGAACTGGTGTTTCCTAGACAAGAAGATGAGGCTATTAAGGTCTTAGTTAACGAGGTAGAAAGTCACTTAACTAAAGATAACTATTTTATTATAGGTGGCGATATCTTTGTTGAAGCTGAGGTTGTTGCTCAGTGGTTCAACGTAGATTTTGACTTTAATTTCTCTGATTTAGAGTTGCTAGTTTCAAGCGAAGAGAAGTTACCAATAGAAGTGCGAAATGATAGGAAGATGCGTGAAGTTGGAGGGGGATTACAAAGCGTAGCCGTACATCCTTGGAAGAAAAGTCAATACCAAATCATTTCAGCCCCATTGTTTGATGTGCAGCTTAATTCCTCGGTCAAAGAAGATGATATCTACGGTAGTTATTCCCTATTAAGTGTTCAGGATCTTGCGTATTTATCTAGTTCTTTTTATGCCTATGGAAATAGTAATGATAAGTTATCTGATGCTCGACTAACCTTTTCTAAGGAAGATAAAGAAGCTAATTTACTGGGTCCTCTGCGCGCAACTAAATATGAATTAGGTGATGTAACGGCCGTGAAAACAGCTAATAGCCGGACTTCGGGTTACAGCCGAGGCGTTCGTTTTTCTAATGCGAAGTCATCGTTAGCAGGAAATAATAGGACAACGACAATTACTGGAGAAGTACAGGCGGGTTGGGATGCTGAGCTGTATCGAAATGGTTTGTTTGTTGATAAACAGATAAACATTCGGAACGGCCGTTATGATTTTAGGGATATTAGGCTTTATATCGGTAATAATAATTTTGAAATTATTTTATACGGGCGTCAGGGGCAAGTCATTAAAGAAACACAACCTATTTATATTGCTGGCAACGCCTTGAGTTTAAAAGAAGTTAGTTATGATATATCTGTCACTCAATTAAATGAAACATTATTGGGGATATCTGATCGAAGTTTGTTTGATGAGGAAGGATGGGAAGCTGCAAATAGTTTGTCTATGGGGCTTTCGGATAACGTTTCTTTAACGTTAGGTAGCGCTTATATTTTTAACGATATTGGTGATGATGAATACACCTATTCGGTAGGTACAAGCATTACACCATTTGATAACTTAGTGCTAACCGCTGATTACCAAGACAGTAAAATAAAAGATCAGCGTTTAGTATTGTCCGCAAGAACGCTCTTTGATCAACATTCATTATTATTTTCTTATACTCGACTTTCCATCGAAGGGACTAATAATTCAGACATTGGAAGTGAAACCTATAATCTCACTATGAATGGGCAAATTGGAGTTAACTTAAGTAGCCCTATAAGTTATGAAAATATTTGGTTCCATTCTATTCCGGAAGAGGGAGAAATAAATTATGGTTTATCTAATCAGTTGTCGTTTAGGTCAAATCAATTTTCTCTATCCAACCTATTATCATGGAAACACTCAGGGGCTAATCAAGTTAATAATAACTATGACTATGACTATGACGATGACGATGCCTTTGGCTCATTTGAAGTGGCTAGAAATTTCAGCTCTATATATACTCGCTTGATTACTGGTTATGAGCTACATCCGGAAGCAAGATGGCAATTGGTAGAAGGCAGTGTTGATTTTCCAATAACCAATAGAATGGGCGGGCAATCTAAAGTTTCCTATTCGCCTATTAATGACCGCCTTTATACTACTTTTGGGCTTAACTGGAATTTAGATGCCGTACGTTTAAATTCATCTGTATATTATGATAATGATGATGATTGGTATTGGTCTGTCAACGCTGCTTTTGGGTTTGGCTATGAGCCAACAACAGATGAGTTTTTTATAGAAAATGGCTCTATGGCAAGAAAAGGAACTCTGCTTGCTCGCGTTTTTGAAGATGATAACTTAAACGGGCAATATGATGAAGGTGAAAATTTACTTGAAGGAGTAAAAGTTAAAGCAGTGCAAGGTTATCGCCAAGAAAATACTAATGAAGATGGTATTGCAGTGTTAACTAACTTACCTGATGGTAAACGAACAGATATCATTATTGATCCTAAAACGGTTGAAGATCCTTTTATGATTCCTGCTACACCTGGAGTCTCTATTACCGGCCGTAAAGGGTTTATTGATGTATTAGATATTCCGATGGTTAACGCTGGTGAGTTAGATGGTACGGTTTACCTCAAGGATAAGCGAGGTAATGATATTGCAGGGGCATACTTAAATATTCATTTACATAATGAAAAAGGTGACTTGGTTGCTTCAACAGAAACAGAATTTGATGGTTATTACCTGTTTACCGATCTTGTTCCTGGCAAATATACCGCTTCGATTGATATTGAAGATATTAAACGCAAAAACTTACATGACGCTAAAGTGCTAGAGTTTGAATTCAGTGCTGCGGGGGACGTGATAGCGGGGGCTGATTTTGTGATACAACGATACACTTTTGTGAAAGGATATACTGTCGATTTAGGTGAGTTTCACTCTTTGATTTTGTTAAAAGCATTTTGGCAAATTATTAAACCTAACTATAACAATGCATTACAGCAACAGGTTTTTTATTCGGAAAATAGCGAGGAAGGTTTATTCCGTATTAATGCAGCCTTCTTTAAAGATAAGACACAAGCTGATCGTGCTTGCCAGTATTTACAAAAACAAGACATTAATTGTGCTGTAAAAGAATTTGAGTTCAACCTTTAACACAACCGAGCTACCCATAACCTCTAAGATATTATATTGTTTTAGACTGTTGCTTTATTAAGCGGAATATTTACACATGCACAATTTATTAAGAAACACATTAATATTCATACTGTTAATTGCTGGCTTATCGGCTTGTAGTAGCAATGATGCGCAGATCTCTGCTCAGGAAAAGATTGCTCAAGAAAATGAAAAAAAACAACAGCAACTTGCAGAAAAAGTGGCCCAGTTAGAGGGGCATGTTGAAAACTGGAAAGTGGCCGAACCGAGCGTTGAACGTTTAATTACCATTGAAAAAGACCTAAGATTATTGATTAGCCAGCTTAATGCGTTGGTTATTGAGGCTGAAAATGAAAAAACATTAGTAGCACAGCAAGAAAAAATGGCAGAGCAGAGACAAGCCGCCCCCGCGGAAAATACAGCCATGGCTAAAAAAACGTCAGCTAAAAATAAAAAATTAGAGGCTTATTATACGGTTCAACTTGTTTCTATTAGCAACGTAAAAATGGTCGAAAAATCTTGGTCTGACATTTATAAAAAGAATGCCAATGTTCTAACCGATCACCAACCATTGATTGAACAAGTACAAGTAAAGAACAAAACCTACTATCGTATTAAAACAGGTAAATTTTCATCTAAAAATGAAGCCGTTCAGGTATGTAATCAATTGAAGAAGCAGAGTGTCAGTTGTATGGCTAGTGTTTATTCAGGGCAACCGTTAGACCAATTTTTATTATCAATGAATTAATTTTAAAGAAATGAGCTGAAACAGTTTAGGTTGTTATTTATCCAGTTAGTTTGAGCTATAAAAAAGGCAGTCACTTTGAAAGTGACTGCCTTTTTTAATTGATTACTTTAAAATACCTAATTAGTTACATCTTTAAAGTAGCTTTTTAGCTGCAGCGACAACAATCGCAATCGCATTAACTTCTGTTTTTTTCATAGTTGCTTCGTCAGGAATCTCTTGTTGCGTTCGATTCACAATAACACCGGCAACGCAGGCTGCACGCCAACCTTGTGAGGCACACATAGTAAACAGTGTTGATGACTCCATCTCATAGTTTAAAACGCCTAGATCTTGCCATTCTTGCATTGACCCTTTAAAACGACGTGTTACGCGTCCTGAAACAGTATCGTAACGTTCTTGACCCGGATAGAAGGTATCTGATGATGCTGTGATACCGATATGCGGTTCAACACCTAAGTCACGACAAGCTGCAACCATTGCTGTGGTTGCTTCAAAGTCAGCAACGGCAGGAAATTCCATTGGCGCAAAATGTAAGCTTGCGCCA
This sequence comes from Psychromonas sp. Urea-02u-13, assembly GCF_002835995.1. Taxonomy (GTDB): domain Bacteria; phylum Pseudomonadota; class Gammaproteobacteria; order Enterobacterales; family Psychromonadaceae; genus Psychromonas. The sequence goes on from NZ_PJBZ01000088.1 coordinate 19,545, forward strand.
TCAAGGCGAACCGCTGCTTGAGTGACAATCACATCACCTGGATTAACATGTGCTTGAATCGCACCCGTCGTGCCAATACGTAAGAAAGTACGTACACCAAGTTGTGCTAGCTCTTCCACTGCAATCGACGTAGAAGGACCGCCAATGCCCGTTGAACAAACTACAATAGCTTTGCCATCAATGTAAGCTAAGTAGCTTGTGTATTCGCGATGGCTTGCTAAGAAGGTTGCATTGTCCATTAACTCAGCAATACGTTTTACACGCTCTGGATCGCCGGGTACGATAGCAACCGTCGCACCATCTAACATCGCTTTAGTTAAACCTAAGTGAAATACATCAGACATAATTTATTCCTTTTTTATTCGTTTCGTTATACAAATTAGTTTCATTATACAAATTAGTTACGTTATCAATTTTTAAAGACTGTTTGCACTGTTAACAATATTTTCAACAGTAAAACCAAACATCTCAAATAGTTGCTCAGCAGGTGCTGATTCGCCAAAGGTGGTCATGCCAATCACTTTGCCGTTCAAACCAACGTATTTGTACCAGTAATCGGCAATACCCGCTTCAATCGCAATACGCTTGCTGACAGTACTTGGTAATACTGACTGTTTATATTCTTTGCTCTGTTTATCAAACTCATCACAACATGGCATTGAAACAACACGCACGGCTTTACCTTGCGCGGTTAATGCAGCATGGGCTTCAACGGCAAGTTGCACTTCTGAACCCGTAGCAATCAAAATAATCTCTGGCGTATTTTTACTATCTAATAAAACATAACCGCCTTTAGTTACATTTGTAAGTGTCTCTGCATTACGTGGCTGAGGTTGTAAATTCTGACGACTGAAAATCAATGATGTTGGACCGTCTAAGCGTTCGATTGCACTCTTCCATGCAACAGCGGATTCTACGCTGTCACAAGGGCGCCAACTATTCATATTAGGTGTTAAGCGTAAACTTGCGATTTGCTCAACTGGCTGGTGGGTCGGGCCATCTTCACCTAGGCCAATAGAGTCATGGGTAAACACTTGAATCGCACGAATTTTCATTAATGCAGACATACGAAGTGCGTTACGTGCATATTCCATAAACATCAGGAAGGTTGCGCCATAAGGAACAAAACCTTTGTGTAATGAAATGCCGTTGATAATCGCTGTCATTGCAAATTCACGTACACCATAATGCAAGTAGTTACCTGAAGCATCGTCAGCGCTGATCGCTTTTGTACCTGACCACATGGTTAAGTTTGAAGGGGCTAGATCTGCAGATCCGCCTAACATTTCAGGTAATATTTTTGAAAATTCTTCAATACAGTTTTGTGATGCTTTACGTGTCGCGATATTGGCTGAATTAGCTTGTAACTGCTCAATGTAATCCGTTGATTTTTCTTGCCATTGAGCGGGTAGTTCATCGCTCATACGACGTTTGTATTCGGCGGCTAACTCTGGGTACTCAGTTGCATAAGCACTAAATTTTTCATTCCAGTTTTGCTCTGCTTGCACACCACTTTGTGTTGCATCCCATGCTGAGTAAATATCATCAGGAATTTCAAAGTCGCCATATTGCCAACCCAGCGCTTCACGTGTTGCCAGAATCTCTTCTTTACCTAAAGGTGCACCATGACAATCGTGGGTACCTTGCTTAGCAGGTGAGCCAAAACCGATAATCGTTTTACAGCAGATTAGCGTGGGTTTTGTTGATTCTGCTTGTGCGTTAATAATCGCTGCTTTGATCTGTTCTGGGTTATGCCCATCAACTTCAATCACCTGCCAACCATAAGCGCGGAAACGTGCAGGCGTATCATCGGTAAACCAGCCTTCGACTTCACCATCAATAGAGATACCATTGTCATCCCAAAAGGCGATTAGTTTACCTAAACCTAATGTGCCAGCGAGTGAACAAGCTTCGTGTGAAATACCTTCCATCAAACAACCATCACCTAAAAAAGTATAAGTGTAATGATCAACAATCTGGTGATTAGGTTTATTGAATTGCGCGTCTAACGATTTCTCAGCAATCGCCATACCGACTGCATTTGCAATACCTTGTCCTAATGGACCCGTGGTTGTTTCAACACCTGCTGTATAACCAAACTCGGGATGGCCTGGTGTTTTTGAATGCAATTGACGGAATGATTTTATATCGTCGATAGACAGGTCATAACCACTTAGATGCAAAAGCGAATAAATCAGCATCGAACCATGACCATTAGAAAGCACAAAGCGATCACGATCCATCCAGTTTGGATTGTTTGGATTATGCTGTAAAAAATCACACCATAAAATCTGTGCGATGTCTGCCATACCCATTGGTGCGCCGGGGTGACCTGAATTTGATTTTTGAATTGCATCCATGCTTAAAGCGCGAATGGCATTTGCTTGTTGTTGACGAGATGGCATCTGTTTCTCCTGATGATAAATATGAGTGCTGAATATTGAATCTCTAATATACCCAAACTACCTGAAGATGCAGATTCAGAGGCTCGCTCGGATGTCAGATTAAGGCGCGACATGAAGAGAAGGGTTATTCCCTTTTCGAATGTTGTAACGCAGAGCTGGCTTTCGAGCGAACCTCCCGTAGGGCCAGGTGAGAGATACCCCTCTTCTGTGTTATGAAGCATTGATTTAGAATGACTAAACCTTCAACTTCATGCCTTGAATATGGCTACCTCTCAACTGGCTGATTCCTGCATCTTCAAGTAGCTTGGGTATACAACTAGTTTATTTATTCAGCGGCTTCAGAAGTGAGATCTTGATCGGATAGAGGGCAGGTAATTTAAAGTTATTACTAGTGCTTACAAAATGTGGGGGTACTTATTAAAATAGGTGAGATTTTGTTAAATCGTGGTGTATTTTTAAAGCCTGAACAGTTATTCACGAAGGGGTTGGGGGGGGGGTATTAAAAATAAAATTAAAATTAGAGTTAGCAGTGCACGAAACAGCCATTGAAATTACCTACTCGCTTATAATATTTTCTTGTAGGTTTGACCGCCGTTTGCATCTTCACGCACAAAGCCCATTTTTTCTAAATAAAAACAATGGTCTTTATCTGCAGCATAGGTTTGTAATGCTTTAATACCTTTATCTTTTAGAAAGTCAGGGTGGTCATTGTAATAATAAGCCCCTAATTTGTAGTCTCGATATTTAGGTGTCACGAAGTCCACTAACAGTATGAAAGTACCGTTATCCTCTTTAAAACCCGCCAGAATACCTGCGATATTATCGTCACGTAACATATAAAATGAGCAGTTCACTTCTTGTAATTCTTTCATGCTCGCTTGTTTGTTAATTTCAGTTCGATTGCTGTTGATAAAGTGCTGGTAATAAGCGGAATTCACCTCGGCATCCACTAATTTAAATTGTTCTTTACTGCGGTAAATTTGATAGAGGAAGTAGATATTAATCACTGCAATACTGAGGTTCGCAACGGTGACGGGCAATAAACCTGTCAATAAACCATAATGGGCAAAGATAAGGCAGCCTATAAAATTAAATATTCTTAATTTTATAATAGAGGTCATTGTGAGTGAGATAAAAACCACTAATGAAGCAAGATAGCCGTACCATTCAATCCAGTCTAATTCCATGTTCAACTCCTGACGTTGTTAATGTTAGCGTATATGTTGATGGTTTTGTGATCTGTTTCTATGACCTGTTTTTATGATCAGTTTTTATAATAATAGTGAAGCGATGTTGGGTAACGAGGATAATGAGATGTTTGTACTAATTAAGATGATCGCTTAATGCCTATGGTAGTTTATTTTGTCGATTAGCGCAGATTCAATAGACAAAAATAAACCCTCTTTATGGGACAAAGAGGGTTTTAAGATTTACTGCTGTTTTTTAGAACTTGTAAGTTGCAGCAAAGTAATGAGAAATACCTGTTGATTCAACATTATTTGGGCCACCCCAGTTAGCAACACCATCGTCGATACCGTAAATGTTGTTGTAAGCTTTTAAGCCATATCCAACAGCAAAATTTTCTGAGTGCCAGTAAATACCATTAAACATTGCTCCACCATGGCTAGCATTTCCAACAGCATCATCATCCATACCAAATTGATAATCGATGTAACCTTGATATGCGATAAATGAACCACCTTCAAAGAAGAAAAATGGTTTAAACCAGTTAGTAGAGATTTGGTAGCCGTTCCAATCTTTCTGGTTAAGATCATAATAAGCATATGCGTTTAAACCGATTTTACCAAACCAAGGCACCATTACATCAGAGCCTAAACCAACAGAGTAGTTGTTTACGTCATTAGCACCACTTACGTTGTAAACAGATGCAAGGTATAACTCTTGTACTGGGCCCATTGATAGATCTGTTTGAAATAAACCGTCTAATGAGATACGTGGTGCTAGTTTTGCAAACATTTTCGCTGAGCTTGCTTTATCTGAGCTATCGCTGTTTGTTAGGTTAAAGATATCAACGTAACCGTAATAATCTAAGATTCCGGCACGGCCACCAAATTCAAGTTCTAGGTAATCATGGTCAGATCCACCAGTATTTGAAGGTAATTCACCAACTGAATACATTAGGTTTCCTTGCATCCACTTGTAGTCGTTTTTACTAAGGTCGCCATCAGAGTAATCTGTTGCAAAAGCAGGAGCTGAACCAAGTGCTAATAAACTTGCAGCGATAATTGATTTTTTCATTGTTTCTTCCTTGTTTTCGATAGGTTTTTTTGAATGTGCATTTAGGTCCAAATGGCCTCTGCATCTTATTAGTGTTTAATTATGCCAACGCGCGAACGTAACGAACGTTGGTATAAATTTTTATGCTGTAATCGCAGCATCAAGCGCGATTAAAATCATTTCGTTAAAACTTGTTTGGCGTTCATCTGATGTTGTTTTTTCACCAGTTCTGATGTGATCAGATACGGTTAAGATACACATTGCTTTTGCGCCATTTTCAACAGCAACGGCATAGATACCAGCCGCTTCCATTTCAACACCTAAGATGTCGTATTTTTCTAGTACATCAAAAATCTCTGGTTCTGACGTGTAGAAAGTATCTGCTGAGAAAATATTACCTACTTTCACATCAATTTTACGAGCACGTGCAGCGTTCACTGTTTTCTCAAGCAATCCGTAATCGGCAATGGCTGAATAATCATGTCCACCAAAACGGATACGGTTACATTTTGAATCTGTTGATGCGCCCATACCGATAATGACATCTAGTACTTTTACATCTAGGCTTACTGCGCCACAACTACCTACACGGAAAATGTTTTTAACACCGTATTCAGTAATTAATTCGTGTGCGTAAATAGAGCAAGATGGAATACCCATACCGTGGCCCATTACTGAGATTTTTTTACCTTTATAAGTACCGGTATAACCAAACATGTTACGTACGTCTGTTACTTGCACAACATCTTCTAAGAAAGTGTCAGCAATATATTTTGCGCGTAGTGGGTCACCTGGCATTAAAACTGTTTCTGCGAATGCGCCATCGACTGCGTTGATATGAGGTGTTGCCATGATAATTCTCCAAAAATGATAGTAATTAATTTGTTTTGTAGCGTGAATAAGGTGGGGGGTCAACGTCGTCGCTGAGACCCACCGTGCTGCATTAAGTTATTTTAAAATTGTTGTGCCGTAATCAAGTGCGGGTAAGTCATGAAAATCTGCAATTGATTGGCCGATATCGGCAAACGTATCACGCAAACCCACTGAGCCTGCTTTCACTTTATCGCCATAAAAAATAACTGGAATATGCTCGCGAGTATGATCGCTTCCTGGCCAAGTTGGGTCACAACCGTGATCGGCTGTTAATACCAATAGGTCGTCTTCACCTAATAATGCGAACATTTCTGGCAAACGTGCATCGAAGTATTCTAGTGCCACTGCATAACCAGAGATATTACGACGGTGACCAAAATCAGCGTCAAAGTTAACAAAGTTGGTGAAGATAATGCTGTCGTTTGTTGCCGCTTTAAATTCCGCTAAACTTGCATCAAATAAACCATCAACGCCATAAGCTTTAGTCGCTTTAGTAATACCTTGTTCAGCATAAATATCTGAAATTTTACCAATGCTGACCACTTCACCGCCACTGTCTTTCATTTTATCAAGCAGGGTAGGTGCTGGTGGTGTAACAGAGTAATCGTGACGATTGACTGAACGTGCAAAGTTGCTTGCTTCTGTGCCTAAGAAAGGGCGCGCAATAACACGGCCAATATTGTATTCGTCTACTAATTCACGCGCTAATTCGCAGAGTTTATATAAACGCTCAAGGCCAAAGCTTTCTTCATGACAGGCAATCTGGAAAACACTATCTGCTGATGTGTAAAAGATTGGTTTACCTGTTTTAAGATGCTCTTCACCAAGTTCTTCAAGAATCACTGTGCCTGATGAATGACAGTTACCAAGGTAACCTGGTAAGTCTGCACGTTTAACAAGTTCATCAAGTAGTGATTGTGGGAAGCTATTTTTCTTGTCTGAGAAATATCCCCAATCAAACAATACCGGTACGCCTGCAATTTCCCAGTGACCACTTGAGGTATCTTTACCTGTTGAAAGTTCTTTGGCATAACCATAGGCGCCGATTGGCGTGACATTTTGATCTAACCCTGCTGGGTATAAAGCCGAGCTTTCAAAACACGCTTGGCCAAAACCTAAACTGTTCATATTTGGAATATGTAATGGGCCAGTACGGCCTTCTTCTGCTTTGCCTTCGAAACAGGCTTTCGCGATATGACCTAGTGTGTTTGCACCCACGTCATTAAAATCAGTGCCGTCTGGGTGTGTGCCTTTAAAGGTATGGGCGTCTGCTGTTGCGCCGATACCAAATGAGTCAAGCAATAAAATCATTGTGCGTTTCATTAATAAGCTCCTTGATCAATTACTTGACCTGTTACTGTGTCTGTCAGATTTAATTCGTTTAATAAGCTAACTAAGAGACTTGATGCGCCAAAACGAAAGTGATCTGTATTTACCCAGTCATCACCCATAATATCGCGTGCAAGTTGTAAATAATTGCCTGCTGTTTGTGCGTCTTTTACGCCGCCAGCAGCTTTAAAGCCTACGTTTTTACCTGAGTCTTTAATTGATTGAAGCATCACTTTGGTTGCTTCTAATGTTGCGTTTACAGGTACTTTACCGGTAGATGTTTTGATAAAGTCTGCACCGGCTGCAATACAAATATCACTCGCCTGTTTGATTAATGCATCGGTCTTTAATTCACCCGATTCGATAATGACTTTTAAGCAAACGTTGGTCCCGCAAATCGCGCGACAGCCTGCTATCATTTGTGCGCCAATGTCACTATTGCCAGCGATAAGTGCGCGGTAAGGAAATACCACGTCTACTTCGTCTGCACCGTAAGCGACTGCTGCACGTGTCTCTGCAAAGGCGATGTTTAAATCGTCATTGCCATGAGGGAAATTAGTAACCGTTGCTATTTTTACAGTTGCACTGTCTTGCATCGCTAACGCTTTGCGCGCAGTGGGAACAAAGCGAGGGTAGATACAAACTGCTGCTGTATTACCTGCTAGTGTTTTTGCATCCTTGCATAACTGAATGACTTTCATATCCGTGTCGTTATCATTTAACGTGGTTAAATCCATTAATGAGATAGCTTCTTTAGATACAAGTTGTAGTGTATTCATTGCGTTATACCCGTTGTGAAATTTGCCACCACAAATGTGGTGGCGGGTTATTAAATGTTATTTCTTTTAAGCAATTGCTTAGCCGATAAGCGCTGCGCCACTAATCGAAAAGAAAATACCTACTAATGCAGCGCTCATAAAGTTAGAAAGCGTACCTGCAAGTACTGCTTTAAGACCTAAACGAGCGATATCTGGGCGACGTGATGGCGCAAGAACACCTAAACCACCTAACAAAATAGCCATTGAAGATAAGTTTGCAAAACCACATAGTGCAACAGTAACAATTACCTGTGAATGTGCGCTTAGTGTGTCTTTCATGCCAACGAAGTCGATGAAAGCTACAAATTCATTTACCACTAGTTTTTGACCTAATAGGCTACCAACAGCAGTTGCTTCAGACCATGGAATACCGATTAAGAACGCAATAGGAGCGAATACGTAACCAAGAATCTGTTGAAGTGAAAGTGCTTCTAAACCAAATAGACCACCAAATGCACCTAACATGATATTAACTAATGAGATTAGCGCGATGAATGCAATTAACATTGCACCTACGTTTAGTGCTAGTTGTAGACCTGAAGAAGCACCTGCTGCCGCTGCGTCGATAACATTAACGGGTTTACTTTCTGCTTCTTCTTCACCTTCAATAATGTCATTGTTCGGTTTTTCAGTTTCTGGGTGTAATAGCTTCGCCATTAATAGACCACCCGGTGCAGCCATAAATGACGCCGCAATAAGGTAATCAAGGCTAACACCTAGTGATGCATAACCCACTAACACGGCACCAGCAACAGACGCTAAACCACCACACATCACAGCAAATAGCTCTGATTGCGTCATGTTTTTAATGTAAGGTTTAACTAACAAAGGCGCTTCTGTTTGACCAACAAATACATTGGCGGCAGCAGACATAGACTCTGTACGACTTGTACCTAATAACTTTTGTAACGCACCACCAAAAATTTTGATGATAAATTGCATAAGGCCAACGTGGTAAAGTACACCCATGAAAGCAGCAAAGAAGATGATGACTGGTAGTACTTTAAATGCGAATACAAAACCGCCACCACCAAACACTTCAAACATTTTACCTGATACTAAACCGCCAAATAAGAAAGCAATACCGTCATTCGCGCTATCCATTACCGCTTGAACACCTGAAGAAACCGTTTGTAAAACAGTTGACCCAAATGGCGTCATGATAACAAAGGCCGCGATGGCCGCTTGAATGGCAAATGCACCCACCACTGTTCGTATGTTGATCGCTTTACGGTTACTAGAAAAAATAACTGCGATTAAAACAAGGGAAATAATCCCCACTAGGCCCATTACAATATGCATGCTAACTCTCCGTTTTAGTTAAAGTTTTGTTTAAAGTTGTTTTTAAAGACGATTTTTAATCATCTCGTCTAATGTATTTTGATCAATGGCAAAATTACGAATACCTTCAGCAAGTTTTTCTACTGCCATCGCATCTTGATTATGTGACCATAAAAATTGTGCTTCTGTTAACGCTTGTGGTCTTTCGTTAAGTGCTGTTGTTTCTACTAACTGTGTAATAACCTCTCCTTCTGATTCGCTTAGCTCCTGTAAAAGCGGTGGGCTAATTGTTAGGCGATCACAACCAGCTAGTTGTAAAATCTCTCCGGTGTTACGGAAGCTTGCGCCCATCACAACAGTGTTATAACCGTGTGATTTGTAGTAATCGTAAATAGCGGTCACTGATTTAACGCCTGGATCATTTTCAGGTGTGAAATCTTTACCTTCAGCCTTTTTGTGCCAGTCCATAATGCGACCAACAAAAGGAGAAATAAGGTAAACATTTGCTTCGGCACAGGCTTGTGCTTGAGCGAAAGAGAACAACAAAGTTAAGTTACAGTTGATGCCTTCTTTTTCTAAAATCTCTGCTGCACGAATACCTTGCCACGTAGAGGCTAATTTAATTAAAATGCGGTCGTTGCTAATACCTGCATCGTTATATAATTTAATTAATTTACGTGCTTTGGTTAAACTTGCTTCTGTATCGTAAGATAATTTTGCATCAACTTCCGTTGAGATACGGCCAGGGACAATTTTAAGAATTTCTTTACCAATATTTACCGCTAACATGTCGCAAGTATCATCTACTTGTTGTGCTTGATCATCGCTTTGTGCTTTTGCATAACTAATTGCACTTTGAATCAATGGTTCATAGGCGCTAATTTGAGCTGCTTTTAAAATCAATGAAGGATTAGTTGTTGCATCCTGTGGTTGATATAATTTAATCGCCTCAATGTCACCGGTGTCTGCTACAACCGTTGTCACTTTACGTAATTGATCTAATTTGCTTTCCATGTTTACTTCCTATATCTGTTTTTTATTATTAGTTGATTTTAAACGTAAGTTCTTTTACGTAAAATATCCACTAATCAATTGCTGGTATATGACCCCACCGATGTAAACCCTAAAAATCCATATAATGCCGGGTAATACGGGTGGAGCTGGTAGTGGCAACTTTAGACAAGGAATTAATAACCTCACTATTGCACCTGCTGATAACGCCATAAAAATTTGCTGTTTATAAAATCCTTTATTCCGTTAAGGATTTTTTTTATTTATTGTTGTTTTTAAGATGCAATGATTTTAGGCAGTTATTGCTGTAGAAATTGTGAGCTAGATCGAGAGCAGTAAACTTCTTACTACAATTTCTTTTCGGTTAACAAAATGTGTTGTTACGTTATATTGAGCAAAAAAAAAACAGTGCAAAATACACTGTTTTTCAAGGCTACATTGAACCATAAAAATGGACTATTGGCTAGAGCTGGCAACCGTTCACGCTTAATGAGTTGCTATAAACCACATTATTAGTCGGTGTAAACTCACCTGGCGTGATTGTGCGTTTATCTTTTAAATATGTATATAAGACTTCAGCATCCACATAGCCAGTTTTAATCGGATCTAATATTGGATATCCATCGCCACCTGCAGCGTTATAACTCGGTACGGTAAAGCTGTAAGTTGCTGATGCATCATAACCTTTACCATTAATATCGCTGATATCAACCGTGCTTGCGCTACAGTCAACTGTCATTGAGACACCAATAAATTGCGCATAAGCACCAGAGCCAACTTCAAACATCGCAACGCTATTTAAATATTCAGTAATATTTGCACCTGTCATATTACTTTTTGTGATGCTATTGCCAAAAGGTTGCACAGTGAGTACGTCTTTATAGGT